>JALSSV010000043.1 GCA_026984045.1 Chromatiales bacterium
TGCGCCGCTCCTACAGGGGGGGCGCCGAGCAGGAGTCGCGGCGGGGGCGCCGCTCCTACGGGGGGGGTGCCGGTTACCGGCGCGGGCTTGGCTCTTTTCACTCGCCGCTTTCCTCTGCCGTCACGTCAGGCGTGTTGCCGGGTTTCGCCCGGGCCTTCCACGTTCTCGACGCAGCGGCCGCACAGTTCCGGGTGCTTCGGGTTGGCGCCGACGTCGGGGCGGTGGTGCCAGCAGCGGATGCACTTGGGATGGGGCGAGGGGGCGACGGCGACCCAGATCTCGTCGTTGCTGGAGAGGGTGTAGTGCTGGGCCTCCGGCGGCGGGGTGTCCACCAGGTACAGGCGGACGTCGGAGGTGATGAGCACGAAGCGCAGTTCGTCCCCCAGGGTTTCGAGCAGGTCGAGGATTTCGCGGCCGCAGTGCAGATCCACTTCGGCGTCGAGGCTGGAGCCGATGCCGCCGGCCACCCGCAGGGCTTCCAGTTCCTTGTTCACTGCGTCGCGCACTTCGATGATCCGGTCCCAGTCGGCCAGGGCCCGATCGGCCTGCCCGGCATCGGCGAACACCGTGGGCAGGTCGTGCCAGGTGTTGAGCAGCACCGATTCGTTGCGCTTGCCGGGCAGGAACTGCCAGATGTCCTCGGCGGTGAAGCTGAGGATGGGCGCCAGCCAGCGCACCAGGGCCTCGGCCACGTGGTACAGGGCGGTCTGGGCCGAGCGCCGGGCGCGGCTGTCGCGCTGGGTGGTGTACTGGCGATCCTTGATGATGTCCAGGTAGAAGCTGCCGAGTTCCACGGCGCAGAAGTTGTGCAGCTCCTGGTAGATGACGTGGAACTCGTAGTCGGCATAGGCCAGGACGATCCGCTCCTGCAGGCGGCGGGTCTTCTCGAGGATCCAGCGATCCAGATCCAGCAGATCGGCGGGCGCCACGGCGTGCTTGCGGGGATCGAAGCCGTTGAGGTTGGCCAGCAGATAGCGGGCCGTGTTGCGGATCCGCCGGTAGGCGTCGGCGGTGCGCTTGAGGATCTCGTCGGAGACGGCCATCTCGGCCCGGTAGTCGGTGGCCGCCACCCACAGGCGCAGGATGTCGGCGCCCAGGCGATCCACCACCTTCTGCGGCGCCACCACGTTGCCGCGGGACTTGGACATCTTCTGCCCCCTGGCGTCCACGGTGAAGCCGTGGGTGAGCACGGAGCGGTAGGGCGCGCGGTCGTACATGGCCACGGCGGTCAGCAGGGAGGACTGGAACCAACCCCGGTGCTGATCGGAACCTTCCAGGTAGAGGTTGGCCACCGGGTAGTGCGCCACGCCCTCGCGCCGGTGCAGCACCGCGTAGTGGCTGACGCCCGAATCGAACCACACGTCGAGGGTGTCGGTGATCTTGTCGTAGTCCGGCGCCTCGGGGCCCAGCAGTTCGGCCGGGTCCAGCTCGAACCAGGCATCCACGCCGCCCTGCTCGATCCGCTGCGCCACCTGTTCGACGAGTTCCGCGGTGCGCGGATGCAGCTTGCCGGTTTCCTTGTGCACGAACAGGGGAATGGGCACGCCCCAGGTGCGCTGGCGGGAGATGCACCAGTCGGGCCGGTTCTCGAGCATGGCGCGGATCCGCGCCTCGCCCCACTCGGGCAGCCAGCGGGTGCGGCCGACCTCGCGCAGGGCGGCGTCGCGCAGCCCCTGCTGATCCATGCTGATGAACCACTGGGGAGTGGCACGGAAGATGATGGGCGTCTTGTGCCGCCAGCAGTGAGGATAGCTGTGGCGGATGCTCTCGGCATGCACGAGCTGGTTGCGGGCCTTGAGCACGTCGATGATTTCGTCGTTGGCGGTGAACACGCTCATGCCGGCGAACAGGGGGGTGTCGGGCAGGAACCGGCCGTCGGGCCCCACCGGGTTGTCCACCTTGAGGCGGTAGCGGTTGCCCACCGTGAAGTCTTCCTGGCCGTGGCCGGGGGCGGTGTGCACGGCGCCGGTGCCGGCCTCGGTGGTGACGTGCTCGCCGAGGATGATCGGCACTTCCCGCTCGTAGAAGGGATGCTGTACTTTCAGGCCTTCCAGATCGGCGCCCTTGCAGTAGGCCACCACGTGGTAGTCCTGCACGTCCCAGCGGTTCATGGCATCGGCGAGGAGGGCTTCGGCCAGGATCAGGCGCTCGGGCACGTGATCGCCCACCCCGTCGCACTGCACCACGGCATATTCCAGGTTGGGATTGACGGCCACGGCCTGGTTGGCCGGCAGGGTCCAGGGGGTGGTGGTCCAGATCACCACCGAAACGGGGCCGTTGCCTTCATGGCCTTCCACGTGATGGCAGCGGGCCATCAGGGCCTCTTCGTCGAGCACCGTGAAGCGCACGTCGATGGCGGGGGAAGTCTTGTCCTCGTATTCCACTTCGGCCTCGGCCAGGGCCGAGCCGCAGTCCACGCACCAGTGCACGGGCTTGGATCCCTTGTGCAGATGGCCCCGCTCGATGATCCGCCCCAGGGCCCGCACGATGTCGGCCTCGTAGTGGAAGTCCATGGTCAGGTAGGGCCGCTGCCAGTCGCCCAGCACGCCCAGGCGCAGGAAGTCCTGCTTCTGGGCCTCCACCTGGCTGGCGGCGTACTTGCGGCACTGGGCGCGGAACTCGGCCGGGGTGAGATCCACGCCCGGCTTGCCGAAGGTCTTCTCCACCTGCAGCTCGATGGGCAGGCCGTGGCAGTCCCAGCCGGGGATGTAGGGGGCATCGAACCCGCTCAGCCACTTGGACTTGACGATGAAGTCCTTGAGCACCTTGTTGACCGCATGGCCGATGTGGATCTCGCCGTTGGCGTAGGGCGGGCCGTCGTGCAGCTCGAACACCGGCCGCCCTTCCTTGCGGGCCAGCTTGCGCAGCTTTCCGTAGAGATCCAGCTTCGCCCAGCGGGCGAGGAACTCCGGCTCCCGCTTCGGCAGGTTGCCGCGCATGGGGAACTCGGTATGGGGAAGATTGAGGGTGTCTTTGTAGTCTGCCACGATGATCCCTTGGTTGTTCGTTCGTTGCGGTTCAGGCGGCCCGGGCGAACCAGGCGCGGGCGTCGGCCACGTCCCGTTCGATCTGCGCGACCAGGGCCTCGAGGGAATCGAACTTCGCCTGATCCCGCAGCTTGTGCAGGAAACTCACCTGCAGATGACGGCCGTAGATCTGCCGGTCGAAATCGAAAATATACACCTCCAGCAGGGTGCGCGTGCCCTCCACCGTGGGCCGGTTGCCGAGGCTGGCCACGCCCTGCAGGGGTTCCTCGTCCAGGCCGTAAATCTCCACCACGAAGATCCCTTCCAGCGGCGTGGCCCGGCGATGCAGGAACAGGTTGGCGGTGGGGAAGCCCAGTTGCCGGCCCAGCTTCTCGCCATGGGCCACCCGGCCGCTCATGCGGTAGTCGCGTCCCAGCAGGCGACTGGCCTCGGCCATCTTACCCTGTTCCAGGGCCCGGCGGATGCGGGTGCTGCTGACCCGCTCGCCGTCCACGTGGAAGGTGTGCATGTGGGCCACCTGAAAACCGTGGGCCTGGCCGGCGGCCCGAAGGGTGCCGAAGTCCCCTTCCCGGCCCCGGCCGAAACGGAAATCGTCGCCCACCACCAGGTATTTCACGCCCAGCCCCTGGACCAGCACCCGCTGCACGAATTCCTCCGCCGGCATCCGGGCCAGCCGATCGTTGAAGGGCAGCACCAGCACCCGGCGCACGCCGTAGCGGCGCAGGGCCTCGAGCTTCTCGCGGAAGCGGGTCAGCCGCGGCGGGGCGCTGTCGGACGCGAAATACTCCCGGGGCTGGGGCTCGAAGGTAATCACCACCGCCGGCAGACCGAGGGCATCCGCCTTCTCGTTGAGCTGGCCGAGCACCGCCTGGTGGCCGAGATGCACGCCGTCGAAATTGCCGATGGTGGCCACGCAGCCGTGATGCTCGGGGCGCAGGTTGTGCAGGCCGCGGATCAGTTCCATGGGTTTGTCGGAGGCGAAAAACGACAGTATATCAGGAAGGCCGGGCGAAGCGCCGCCAGCGCCAGCCCAGCAGCACCAGCAGGCCGAAGTAACTGCTCACCCCCGCGGCCACCTCTCCGGCCAGGCGAGCGGCCCGCTCGAGGATGCCGGCGGCCAGCCACGATTCGATGCCGCCGGCCAGCCACCACAGCAGCAGGCCCATGCCCAGGGCCGCAAGGATCACCCGGGCCAGCAGCGCGCCCCAGCCCGGGGCGGGCCGGTAGATGCCGCTGCGCCGCAGCCCCCGCCACAGCAGCAGGGCATTGACGAAGGACGACAGGGCCGTGGCGATGGCCAGCCCCATGTGGGGGCCGGGAAAGTCGATGGCCAGAAGCAGCAGCACCGCCAGGACGTTGAAGATCATGTTGGCGGCCATGGCCACCAGCGAGATGCGCACCGGCGTCTTCGTATCCTGGCGGGCGAAATAACCGGGCACCAGCACCTTCACCAGCATGAAACCGAGCAGGCCGAAAGCGTAGGCGAACAGGCTGTAACCGGCCATGCTCACGTCCGTGGGGGTGAAGGCGCCGCGATAGAACAGGGTCGCCAGCAGGGGGCCGGCCAGCACCCCGAGGGCCACCGCCGCCGGCAGGCCGATAATCACCACCCAGCGCACCGCCCAGTCGAGCATGCGGGTGAAGGCCTCGGGGCGGGTGCGGGCATGCTGCTCGGAGAGCCCCGGCAGGATCACCGTGGCCAGGGCGATGCCGAACACGCCGAGGGGAAACTCCATCAGCCGATCCGAATAGTACAGCCAGGAGATGCTGCCCTCGGCCAGGAAGGAGGCGATGACGATGTCGAACAGCAGATTGATCTGCATGGCCGAGGAGCCGAGGATCCCCGGCAGCATCAGCCGGCCGATGCGCCGCACGCCCGGATCGCGAAAGCCCCAGCGGGGCCAGCGCAGCAGCCCCAGGCGGGCCACGAAGGGCAACTGGAAGGCGAGCTGCGCCACGCCGGCGATGAACACCCCCCAGGCCAGGGCCATCACCGGCCGTTCCAGATGGGGCGAGAGCCACAGGGCGCAGCCGATGAGGCTCAGGTTGAGCAGCACCGGGGTGAAGGCCGGCACCGCGAACCGGCCCCAGGTGTTGAGGATGCCGCCGGCCAGGGCGGTGAGGGAGATGAACAGAATGTAGGGAAAGGTGATGCGCAGCATGTCGCTGGTCAGGGCGATCTTCTCCGGCTCGCCGATGTAGCCCCAGGCGATGAGCATCACGAACGCCGGCGTGGCCACCACCACCAGCAGCGTGAGACAAAACAGGACGGTGGCCAGGGTGCCGGCCACCCGCGCCACCAGCGCGGCGGTGGCCTCGGGATCGCCCTTGACCTTGTACTCGGCCAGCACCGGCACGAAGGCCTGGGAGAAGGCCCCCTCGGCGAACAGCCGGCGCAGGAAGTTGGGCAGCTTGAAGGCGATGAAGAAGGCATCGGTCCCCGCGCCCACCGGAAACACCCAGGCGAAGACCATGTCGCGGACCAGGCCGAAGACCCGCGACACCAGGGTCATGCCGCTGACCACGGCGGTGGATCTCAAAAGGCCCATCCGGCCCTCGCCTCGCAAGTTGCAAGCATTTGTTTTTGTTCGATTATTGCCCGGAAAAGGCGCAGCATAGCACGAGCCGCCAGGCCCCGCGCGAAAACCGCTCTGGATATTGACAAACGGGCCGGAAAGCCTGATTATACGCGGCTTTCCGAATCCACGCCGTCAGGAGAAACGACTTGGCCAACTCAGCTCAATCCCGCAAGCGCGCCCGCCAGGCGGAACGGCACCGCCAGCGCAACGCCAGCTACCGCTCCATGTTCCGCACCTTCATCAAGAAGGTGATCGCCGCCATCAACGAAGGCGACAGGGAAAAGGCGCAGAGCGCGTATCAGCAGGCCGTCTCCATCATCGACAAGACGGCCAACAAGGGCCTGATCCACAAGAACAAGGCCGCCCGTCACAAGAGCCGCCTCAACGCCCGCATCCGCGCGATGCAGTAAGGGCGCGCTTCGCGACCAGACCGAAAAGCCGGCCCCTGGGCCGGCTTTTTTGTGGCGCCTCTGCTTGACCAACCATGGTGGAAAAAACGCAGAGGTCTGGATGGAAGAATGACCAGCATCGGAAGAGATTCGACAACCCGAAGGCCACAAAATCGCTATTGATGATTAATCCGCAGGACCAAATCCCGCGCGGCAAAATCGCTGAAGCCGCATATTTTTCCTTTATGCCCTTTTTTCTCTGCGGACTCTGCGTCTCTGCGCCCTCTGCGTTCCCTTCCACCACCTTCTGAAAAAACCTCAGAACACCACCATGTCATCCCGGTGGATGAGTTCCGGTTCGGCCACGTAGCCGAGGATTTCCTCGATCCGGCCGCTGGGCTGGCCGAGGATCTGGCGGACTTCGTCGGCGTTGTAGTTGACCAGGCCGCGGGCGATTTCGTGGCCGGCTTCGTCCACGCAGGCGACCACTTCGCCGCGGCGGAATTCGCCCGCCACGGCCTTCACGCCCACCGGCAGGAGGCTTCTGCCCTGCTCCCGTAGAGCCCGTACGGCGCCGGGATCACAGGTGAGCCGGCCCTTGAGTTGCAGGTGGCCGGCCAGCCACTGCTTGTGGGCGGCGATGGGGGCCTGGTTGGCCCTGAGCAGGGTGCCCAGTTCCTCGCCCCGGCGCAGACGCCGCAGCACGTCGGCCTCGCGGCCGGGGGCGATGAGGGTGCAGGTGCCGGAGCGGGCGGCCAGGCGCGCGGCACGGATCTTGGTGGCCATGCCCCCCCGGCCCAGGGCGCCGCCGCGGGCCGCGGCCATGGCATCCAGTTCGCGATCGGCGGCGTTGGCTTCCGGGATCAGGCGGGCCTTCGGATCCTGACGGGGATCGCGTTCGTAGAGCCCGGCCTGATCGGTGAGCAGGATCAGGTGATCGGCCTCCACCAGGTTGGCGGCCAGGGCGGCCAGGGTGTCGTTGTCGCCGAAGCGGATCTCGTCGGTAACCACCGTGTCGTTCTCGTTGATCACCGGCACCACGCCCAGCTCGAGGAGGCTGCGCACGGTGCTGCGGGCGTTCAGGTAGCGCTGGCGATCGGAGAGATCCTCATGGGTGAGGAGGATCTGGGCGGTGTGCAGGCCGTGCCGGCCGAAGGCCGACTCCCAGGCCTCCACCAGCCCCATCTGCCCCACCGCGGCGGCCGCTTGGAGCTGGTGCAGCGCATGGGGCCGTTGCGTCCAGCCGAGTCGGGCCATGCCCTCGGCCACCGCGCCCGAGGAGACCAGCAACAGTTCCATGCCCTCCTCCCGCAAACGGGCCATCTGCGCCACCCAGGCGGCGATGGCGTCGCGGTCGAGCCCCACCCCGTCGTTGGTCAACAGGGCGCTGCCGATCTTCACGACCCAGCGTCTGGCGGTGGTGAGGCGTTGGCGTTTGCTCATTGCGGATGAGGCTATTCAAACTCGGAACGGGGCAACCCCGATTGGCGGATGATGGACAGTAACGTGCCGGTTCGCAGCTCGGCATGATCGGGAACCGGCACGGTGATCGTGGTATCCGGCAATTTCTTCTGCATGACCACATGGCTGCCTCGGCGGCGGACTTCTCGAAAACCGTGTTTCTCCAGAATCCGGCAGACCGCCTTTCCGGAGAGCACACCGAGCCTACCCAATCGCGACCTCCACCTGGGTGATCCAGATTTCGCCGTGCAGTCGCTGGCGGATTTCCTCGGGACTCGCCGTTTCGAAGAACAGCTCCAGGGCTTCCTTGAGGTTGTTCCGGGCCTCGTCCACCGTGGCGCCCTGGCTGGCCACGTCCACTTCCGGACACAGGGCAACGTAGCCCCCGTCTTCCTTTTCGATGATGGCCGTCAGTTGTCTGTTCATGTGGTGATCTCCTCGTCAGTCGCTTCCCGTTCCCCGGCCCTTCGCTCATCGAGCGCATCCATGATCCGGCCGCACAGTTCGCGGGTGCCTTCCTGGCGGATGGCGCTAATCCGGAACACTGGCCCTTCCCAGCCGAGCCGGCGCACGATGTCGTCGCAGCGGGCCTCGCGCTCGGCCGCCGGCAGCAGGTCGATCTTGTTCAGTACCAGCCAGCGCTCGTAGTTCAGCAGCGCGGGGTCGAAGCGCTCCAGTTCCCGCTCGATGGTGCGCACATCTTCCACCGGATCCGCGCTCTCGTCCAGCGGCGCGGCGTCCACCAGATGCAGCAGCAGGCGGGTGCGGGCGATGTGCTTGAGGAAGCGGATGCCGAGACCGGCCCCCTCGGCGGCGCCTTCGATGATGCCGGGAATGTCGGCCACCACGAAACTGCGGTGGGACTCCACGCTCACCACGCCCAGGTTGGGATGCAGGGTGGTGAAGGGGTAGTCGGCCACCCTGGGCCGCGCGGCGGAGACGGCCCGGATGAAGGTGGACTTGCCGGCGTTGGGCAGGCCCAGCAGGCCCACGTCGGCCAGCACCTTGAGTTCCAGGCGCAGCTCGCGGGACTCGCCGGGGGTGCCGGGGGTGGACTGGCGCGGGGTGCGGTTGGTGCTGGACTTGAAACGGGTGTTGCCGACACCGTGCGTGCCGCCCTTCGCCACCAGCAGGCGCTGGCCGTCCTCCACCACGTCGCCGATCAGCTCGCCCGTATCCACGTCGTGCACGGTGGTGCCCAAAGGCACTTTCACGAACAGATCCGCCCCGCGCTTGCCGGTCTGGTTGCGGCCGCGGCCCGGCTCGCCGTTCTCGGCCCGGTAACGGCGGGTGAAGCGGAAATCGGCCAGGGTGTTGAGATTGCCGTCGCCCACCAGCCAGACGCTGCCGCCGTCGCCGCCGTCGCCGCCGTCGGGGCCGCCGAACTCGATGTACTTCTCGCGCCGGAAGCTGACGCAGCCGTTGCCGCCCTTGCCGGCGTGGACCTGAATGGTGGCTTCATCGACGAATTTCATGGGAGCGAGGGGGCGGGGAAATCGCGGGGTTGACAATATATAAGGTGTGAGCGGCCAAGCTTCAACCACCACAAACGAAAAACCCCGTCGGTGACGGGGCTTCGGTGAGGCAGTGCGGCCGGCGGGGTCAGGCCGCCGGAATCACGCTCACCTGCTTGCGTTTCTTCGGGCCCTTGACCTCGAAGACCACGGTGCCGTCCACCTTGGCGAACAGGGTGTCGTCACCGCCACGGCCGACGTTGACGCCGGGGTGCACGTGGGTGCCACGCTGCCGGACCAGGATGTTGCCGGCGCGGACCTGCTCGCCGCCGTAGCGCTTGACGCCGAGGCGCTTGGAATGGGAATCGCGGCCGTTGCGCGTGCTGCCGCCTGCCTTCTTGTGTGCCATGAGACTGTACCCTCTGTGCCGGGACGATCAGGCGTTGATCGCCGTGATTTCCAGTTCGGTGTAGGCCTGACGGTGGCCCTGGACCTTCTGATGGTGCTTGCGGCGGCGGAACTTGATGATTCGGATCTTCCTGCCGCGGCCGTGGGCCTTGACGGTGGCGGTGACCTTGCCGCCCTCCACGTAGGGCTGGCCGATCCTGATGTCCTCGCCGTCGGCGATCATCAGCACCTTGTCCAGATCCAGGGAGGCGCCCTCCTCGGCGTCGAGCTTCTCGACCCGGATGCGCTGGCCGGGCTCCACCCGGTACTGCTTGCCGCCTGTTTCGATAACCGCGTACATGTTCTGTGTTCTCCGAGATTCGGGTCGCCGGCACGGCCGACGAACCTGCTGATAGCGTGAAAGGCCGGCAATTTTAGCCGCTCGGACGCCCCCAGTCAAAGGCTTTTTGACGCAAATCAGGGGGTTCGGCCGGCCTTTTCTTGACAGGCGGCCCGCCGCGCCCCTAGCATTCACAGCCCTTTGCCGGAGCCGTCCCCCGCCCCATGACCGCCGACGAGATCTACAGCCTCATCCAGCCCGACATGGACCGGGTCAATGCCCGCATCCAGGAGAAGCTGCACTCGGAGGTGGTGCTGATCAACCAGATCGGGGCCTACATCGTCAACAGCGGCGGCAAGCGCCTGCGGCCCATCATTCACCTAATCAGCGCCCGGGCCTTCGACTACGACGGGGACCGGCACATCGACCTGGCCGCCATCGTCGAGTTCATCCACACCGCCACCCTGCTCCACGACGACGTGGTAGACGCCTCCGAGCTGCGCCGGGGCGAGGCCACCGCCAACCACCTGTGGGGCAACGAGGCCAGCGTGCTGGTGGGGGATTTCCTCTATTCCCGGGCTTTCCAGATGATGGTGGACATCGGCAGCATGAAGGTCATGGACATCCTCGCCGACGCTACCAACACCATCGCCGAGGGCGAGGTGCTGCAACTGCTCAACTGCCACGATCCGGACACCACCGAGGCACGCTACCTGGAGGTGATCCACAACAAGACCGCCAAGCTGTTCGAGTCGGCGGCCCGGCTGGGCGCGGTGATCAGCGGCCGTGGCGAGGCGGAAGAAGCGGCCATGACCGCCTACGGCATGCACCTGGGCTGCGCCTTCCAGCTCATCGACGACGTGCTCGACTACACCGCCGAGAGCAGCGAACTGGGCAAGAACGTGGGCGACGATCTGGCCGAGGGCAAGCCCACCCTGCCGCTGATCCACGCCATGCGCGAGGGCAGCCCCGCGCAGCGGGATCTGATCCGCGGGGCCATCGAGGAAGGCGGGCTGGAGCGGATCGACGAGATCCTCGCGGCCATTGAATCCACGGGAGCCATCGACTACACTGCGCGCTGCGCGCGGGCAGAGGCGGATCAGGCCATCGAGGCCATCGCCGATCTGCCCGGTTCCCGGTACCGGGACGCGCTCATCGGTCTGGCCCGCTTCGCGGTGGACCGCAGTTACTGACACCTCATTCCCGCCCGGAACCGCCCCCCTCCCGCCAGGGCCGATTCCACCACGGGCAAACCGATTTCGGCGTGTAGCGCAGTCTGGTAGCGCACTTCCTTCGGGAGGAAGGGGTCGGGGGTTCGAATCCCTCCACGCCGACCAAATTGAAAGGCAGAGGAAAGCCCCTAGTATCTTGCCTCTTTTATCCCTGTTCCAGCAGGTTGCGCAGGTCGATGACGGCGGCGTTGGCGCGGGAGATGTAGGAGGCCATCACCAGGGAGTGGTTGGCGACGAAGCCGAAGCCGCTGCCGTTGAGGATCACCGGGCTCCAGACGGTCTGCTGGGTGCCTTCCAGTTCGCGGATGATCTGGCGCAGGCTGGCGTGGGCGTTCTTCTTGGTCAGTACGCCGTCGAAGTCCCTTTCCACCGCCTGCATGAGATGAATCAGGGCCCAGGTGGCGCCGCGGGCCTCGTAGAACACGTCGTCGATCTGCAACCAGGGGGTGCGCACCACCTGGCGTCCGGCGGTGCGGGTGGACTGGGTGGCGGCCGGATCGCCGGCCAGATCCGTGTTCTCCCGCAACTGGCCGACACTGGCCGAGAGACGCTGGGAGAGGGAACCGAGACGCTTCTCCACCAGAACCAGCCATTCGCGCAGGTTGTCGGCGCGGGCATAGAACTGGGCATTGGGCTGCTGCGGATCGCTCAGGCGCTGCAGATAGCTGCGCAGGGCCTCGATGCCCTTGCGGTATTCCCGCTCGGTGGGCGGAAACAGCCAGGACTCGGTATCGAAGTTGAACTTGGGCTCGGCGACGATGAGATCCTTGTCTTCGATGGACTGGGACTGGGAACGGCTGAAATCGTTGCGCAGAACCCGGGCCATGTCGCGCAACTGGACGATCACCCCGAATTCCCAGTTGGGCATGTTGTCGAGCAGCACGCCGGGCGGGAACACGTCGTTGCTCAGATAGCCGCCGGGCTTGTCGAGCAGCACCTCGGCCTCGTGGATGGCGGTGGCTACCGTGTACACGCCGGTCACCAGGCGCTGCTCATCGCCCCCGACCGCCTGGCGGGCCACCGTGGCCACGTCGAACAGATCCGGCTCCCGGCTCCAGTACCAGCCGAGGACCAGGTTGAGGATCAGCAGCGTCAGCAGCACGACGCCGGCGCTCCACCAAAGCCCCCTCTCCTTCCAGTTGCGGGGATGGTAGAGCGCCAGCAACTGCCGTCCCAGGCGCTGCAGCCGGCTGCCGCGGCGTGATTCGTTTGCGTCCATTGGCTTGCGTCTCTCCTCTCGTGTCTGCCCAGTGTACTCCATTCGCCGCGGGCGGATCGGCTGGCACTTCCCCGCGGGGCGGGTATACTTTGGCCATGCGCCGCCACGCCCCCCTGTTCCGCCCCTTCCTCGCGCTGCTGGTCGCGGCCCTGATCGCGGCCTGCGCCACCTCCCCCACCGGGCGCCGGCAACTGATGCTGGTCTCGCCAGAACAGGCCGTCAACGCCTCGAAACAGGCCTACGTGCAGATGCTGGCCCCGCTGGCGAAGGAAGGGAAGATCGACACCGACCCCAAACTCACCGCCCGGGTGCGGCGCATCACCAACCGGTTGGTGGCGGTGGCCGTGAAAAGGTTCCCCCAGACCCGCGACTGGGAATGGTCGGTGAAGGTGATCGACGATCCGAAGACGGTCAACGCCTGGTGCATGGCCGGGGGCCGGATGGCCGTCTATACCGGCCTCATTCAGCAGATCAAGCCGACCGACGACGAACTGGCCCAGGTGATGGGCCATGAAATCGCCCATGCCCTGGCCAACCACACGGCGGAGAAAATGTCGGTGGCCCTGGCGACCCTGCTCGGCGTCACCGCCGTGGGCGTGGCCGCCGGCGAGGAGCACCGGGGTGCCGCCCTGACCGGCGCGGCCCTGGCCGCCAAGCTGGCGATCGAGCTGCCCAACAGCCGTACCGCCGAGGCCGAGGCCGATCAGATCGGCATCGAGCTGGCGGCCCGTGCCGGCTACGATCCGCGCGCGGCGATCCGCCTGTGGCAGAAGATGGCGAAACTCGGCGGCGGACGCCCCCCGGAATTTCTTAGCACCCACCCGGCCCCCGAGAACCGCATCCGGGCCCTGCAGGCCCTGGTGCCGAAGATGTTGCCCTTGTACGAACGGGCGCGTACCGCATCCCGCATCTGAGCCCCTCTCCGGCCGGCAGGCGCAAACCCGCGCCGGATCAGGCCAGCGCCTCGCCCTGCACCGCCAACACGCCCGAACGCCCTGGCACCGTGCCCCAGTGGACTTCGCACAACGGCAGTCCGGCCGTGTCGATGGCCGCCAGATTCGCCGCCATGGTGCCCATCGCCACACCCTCACGGCGCCAGGCCTCGAGCAGGCGGCGCAGCACCGGCAGCAGCTGCATGCCTTCGAGTTCCGCATGCAGGGTATAGACATGGCCATGCTCGGCGGGTTGCCGGCTGGCCGCGAGTACCGTTTCGTGCACATTCTGCGCAGTGACGCCGTGCTCGCCGATCAGTTCGTCGAGGGTCGGCAGGGTGGTGGGCAGTTGCGGACAACGGGCCGGCCGCCCGTCCATGACCGGAAAAAAGGCACTGCGGCCCCGGGTGTCGCTGGCGTAACGGAAACCGGCCTTCTCCTCCAGGGTAAAGGTGGCCGGATTGACCTGCCAGCCGGCGGCCCCGTGCACGCTGGCCGGTTCACCGAAGATGTCCTGGTACAGGACCATGGCCTTGCGCAGCTCCGCATCGGCCCAGGCGGCATCGCGGCGGGCCACGTAGTCCTGCCACTTCACGTGATCGTAACAGTGGATGCCGGTTTCATGACCGGCGGCGGCCACGGCCCGCAGGGTGTCGGCACAGCGCCGGCCGATCACCGGGCCGGGCAGCAGGGTGCCGTAGAGCAGCGTGCGGATCCCGTAGTGACTGGCCACCGAGGTGCGGCGGACCTTGCGCAGGAAACCGGGGCGAAAGATCCGCTTCAGGGCCCGGCCGGTGTGATCCGGCCCCAGGCTGAAGAGAAACGTGGCCCGCACGTCGAATTCGTCGAACAGGCGCAGCAGCGCCGGCACCCCTTCGCGGGTGCCGCGCAGGGTATCCACGTCCACCTTCAGAGCCAGGCGCACGGCCTGTCAGTCCTCGAGCAGGGCGCGCGCCTCGGCCACCTCGTGGCGATAGGCCTCGAAGATGTTGCGCAGCGCCTCACGCACGGGCACCTGCGGCGCCCAGTCCAGTTCCTCGCGGGTGTTGCCGATCCAGGGCACGCGGGTCTGGATGTCCTGATAGCCTTCACCGTAGTAACGGCCCGAATCCACGTCCACCAGTTGCACCCGCTCGGCGCCAGGCGCGTATTCGGGAAACTCCCGGGCGATTTCCAGCATCAGTTCCGCGAGTTCGCGGATCGACAGATCATTGTCGGGATTGCCGATGTTGTAGATGTGGCCGGAGGCGCGCCCCTGCGGGTTCTCGATGATCTTCATCAGGGCATCGATGCCGTCGCTGACGTCGGTGAAGCTGCGCCGCTGCTGGCCGCCATCCACCAGCTGGATGGGCTCGCCGCGGGCGATGTGGCCGAGGAACTGGGTGACCACCCGCGAGCTACCCTCCTTGGGCGCGTTGAGGCTGTCGAGCCCCGAGCCGATCCAGTTGAAGGGCCGGAACAGGGTGTAGTCGAGCCCCTGCTGCTGGCCGTAGGCCGCGATCACCCGATCCAGCAACTGCTTCGAACAGGAATAGATCCAGCGGGGCTTGTTGATGGGGCCCAGGACCAGGTTGGATTCGTAGGGATGGAATTCGGCATCGCTGGACATGCCATAGACTTCCGACGTGGACGGAAACAGCACCCGCTTGCCGTACTTCACGCAGGCCCGGATGATGGGCAGGTTGGCCTCGAAATCGAGTTCGAACACGGCCAGGGGATTCTTGACATAGGTGGCCG
This sequence comes from Chromatiales bacterium, assembly GCA_026984045.1. Classification (GTDB taxonomy): domain Bacteria; phylum Pseudomonadota; class Gammaproteobacteria; order UBA6429; family Thiohalophilaceae; genus JALSSV01. The sequence goes on from JALSSV010000043.1 coordinate 14,718, forward strand.
GCGTGGCGATGGCCACCAGCGGCAGGACCACGTCGCATTTCTTGACGTGGTATTCCACCCATTCGTGGTTGATGGTGATGTCGCCCTCGAAGAAGTGGAAGCGCTCCTCGTCGAGCAGATCGTCAAGCCGCCCCGACTGCATGTCCATGCCATAGACCGACCAGTCGGTGGTATCGAGGATACGGCGGGAAAGGTGATGGCCGATGAAGCCATTGACACCGAGGATCAGAACGTTCATGTGAGAGAGACTCCTTGAGATGAAGGGATGTCGGGGTGAATGACCGTCTCGCCGAAGGCGGCCTGACAGCGTGCCGCCGTGAGGGGTTCGCCATCCAGTTCGAGGCGGGTCAGCAGGATGCGTCGGCCGTCCACGCAGTCGGCATACCAGCGTTCCTGCTCCCGGTACAGCCGCGGCCCGGCCGCCCGGGCCGTCTGCCCCTGCCAGTAACTGCCGAGGACAGCCAGGCGCTTTCCCCGGTGCTCGAAGAAGGCCCCGGGATAGGGAGGCGCCACCGCCCGGATCAGGTTGTGCACCGACCAGGCCGGCTGCTGCCAGTCGATCCGGCCGTCTTCCGGTCGCCGACCGCCGAAGTAGCTGCCGGCCGCCAGGTCCAGGGGCCGGCCGGCAAGCCGGCCCGCCAGCAGGTCGGGCAGGTGGCGCACCAGCAGCCGTTCGCCGGCGCAGACGATGCGTTCGAACACCCGCGCCGCCGTATCGTTGGGCAGGATGGGTACGGCTTCCTGCGCCAGCAGTTCGCCGGCATCGGGTTTTTCCACCATGCGGTGGAGACTGACGCCGGTCTCGGATTCCCCGTGCAGCACCGCCCAGTTCACGGGCACCCGGCCGCGGTATTTCGGCAGCAGGGAGCCATGCAGGTTGAGCGCGCCACGTTCGGGAATGGCCAGCAATGCCGGCCCCAGCAGATGGCGATAGTAGAAGGAGAACAGCCACTGGGGCCGGCAGGCCGCCACCTGCGCCCGCACTTCGGGGTGATTGGGATCGGCCGGGGTGATGACGGCCAAATCGTTCAGCTGCGCCAGTTCCAGCACGCTTTCGAACCAGACATTTTCGGCCGGATCGTCGGCATGGGTCACCACCAGGGACACCTCCACGCCCTGGCGCAGCAGGATCTCCAGGCTGCGCGCCCCCACCGTGTGGTAGGCGAAGACCACGGCGCGCGGACGTTCGCTCATGTCCTGTCCTGCTCGTCCTGCGGCGCCCCCAGCACCGCCCGCACCAGGTAACGGGGACGCCCCCGGGCCTGCACGTAGATGCGGCCGATGTACTCGCCAAGGATGCCGATCCCGAACAGCAGCAGGCCCATGAGGAAGAAGGCGATGGCGAACAGGGTGAACACGCCTTCCACTTCCGGCCCGACGATCAGGCGGCGCACGGCCAGATAGATCACGAACACGAAGGAGACGAGGGCCACGCCGATGCCCACCAGCGAAAACACCTGCAGGGGCACGATGGAAAAGCCGGTCATCAGATCGAAGTTGAGGTGGATGAGCTTGAACAGGGGGTACTTGGATTCCCCCGCCGCCCGCTCCTCGTGCGCCACCACCACTTCCGTGGGGTTGCCGGCGAACAGGTAGGCCAGCGCCGGGATGAAGGTGTTGGCCTCGTCCGAGGCGAGGATGGCCTCGACGATGCTGCGGTCATAGGCCCGCAGCATGCAGCCCTGATCGGTCATGTGAATGCGCGTGATGCGCTCGCGCACCCGGTTCATCAGCCGCGAGGCCCAGTGCCGCCAGCGCGAATCCCGGCGCGTGCGGCGGATGCTGCCCACGTAATCGTGGCCCTTGTCGATCTCGGCCAGCAGCTTGCCGATCTCCTCCGGCGGATTCTGCAGATCCGCATCGAGGGTGACGATGGTGCGCCCGCGCGTGTACTCGAAGCCGGCCATGATCGCCGCATGCTGCCCGGCATTGGCACGCAGGCAGACCACCCGGGTCACGTCGGGCCGCTGCTGGTACTGTTCGCGCAGCAGGGCCACGGATCGATCCCGGCTGCCGTCGTCCACGAACACCACTTCCCAGGTCCGGCCAAGGCCGTCCATCACCGGATACAGGCGCGCGAAGAGCTGCGGCAGCACCGCCTCTTCGTTGTACACCGGGATCACCAGCGAGACCTCGACGTCGCCGGCGGGGGCGGGTTGCTTGTCGCTCATGCGTCTGGTGTCTCCTCGAGAAGTTCGGTCAATGCCGCACAGACCCGATCCACGTCGGTATCCAGCATGGCCGGAAACAGCGGCAGGGTCAGGGTCTGCTCGCCGATGCGCTCGGCCTGCGGAAAGTCGCCCGGGCCGTAGCCGAGCCGCCGGTAGAGGCCGAACAGGTGCATGGCCGGATAATGGATCCCGGTGCCGATGCCGGCCGCCTGCAGACGCGCCTGCACCGCCGCGCGGGAGGTTCCCAGGGCGGCAAAATCCAGTTCGATGCAGAACATGTGCCAGCTGTGGCCCGCCACGTCGGCCGGCAGGCGCAGGGCGGGGTGCGCCGGCAGCCGGGTCAGGTAGCGTTGCGCCAGTTCCCGCCGGCGGGTGTTGAAGCCGTCGAGCCGGCCGAGCTGCACCAGACCGATGGCGGCATGCACGTCGGGCAGGTTCATCTTGCCACCCCACTCGGGCACGTCCATGCCGCCCTCGGCGTCCCGCACGATGCCGTGAAAACGCAGCCGACGCAGACGCTCGCCCAGGGCCGCGTCGGCGAAGGCCACCGCCCCGCCCTCGATGGTGGTGAGATTCTTGTTGGGATGGAAGCTGAACACCGCCGGATTGCCGGCCGTGCCGATGCGTTCCCCCTGCCAGGCGGTGCCGATGGCCTGGGCCGCGTCCTCGATCAGGTGCAGCCCGTGTTCGCGCGCCAGGGAACGCAGGGCGTCGAGATCGGCGCTGCGACCGGCGAAGTGCACCGGCAGGATCGCCCGCGTGCGGGGACCGATGGCTTGGCGCACCGCCTCGGGATCGATATTGCGACTAACCGGTTCCACGTCCACGAACACCGGTACGGCACCGCTGCGAGTCACCACGTTGGCGGTGGCGACAAAACTCATGGCCGGTACGATGACCTCGTCGCCGGGGCCGATCCCCAGGGCCAGCAGCACCGCCTCGAGGGCCGAGGTGGCCGAATTGAAGGTGAGCACCTGCACGCCGCCGCCCAGGTACTCGGCCAGGGCCTGTTCGAAGGCTGCCACCTTCGGCCCGGTGGTGATCCAGCCGGAGGCCAGCACCTCGGCCGCGGCCGCCTGTTCCTCGGGCCCGAGATCGGGGCGGGTGAAGGGCAGCATGGCCATCAGCTGCGCGCCAGGACGAAGACGCCGAGGATGATGATGCCGATCCCCAGCATGCGCTCGGGCGTCAGGGCCTCGCCGAACAGATACCAGGCCAGGATGGCGTTGACCACGTAGCCGATGGAGAGCATGGGATAGGCGATGCTCACGTCCACCCGGGACAGGGCCAGGATCCAGATCACCACGCTGATGCCGTAACAGAACAGGCCGCCCCACAGGGCCGGCTCGCGCAGCAGTTGCTGGATCACGGCGGTGGCGCCGGCCAGCTTCAGATCGATGGCGCCGGTGTGCTGGACGCTGGCCTTGAGCGCCAGCTGGGCCACGGCATTGAGCAGCACGCCGCTGAGGATGAGGGCGAAGCTGACCAGGTTCATCGCCGCGCCACCGCAATCTTGAGCACGTCCTGGTAGATGACTTTCATGGGCAACTGCTCCATTTTCTGCTGATAGGTCGAGGGCCAGACCTTCATGTCGAACACCGCCACCGCCTGGTCGTGATTTCGCCAGCGGCGGGCGAAACCGTCCCAGTCGGCAATCCATTTGGCCGGCGCCTGCTCGATGCCCATGGCCAGCTCGCCGCGGTACCCCACGAGCTGCACCGTGTGGTCCAGATAATAGGGCAGGGAGTGATAGAAGGCGCCGATATTGTAGACCGGCACGTCCCGTCCCGCCTGCGCCACGATGGCCTCGGCCAGGGCATGACTGGAACGGTGGGTCTGGGTCTGGAAACCGAGACCGGCGATGCGCAGGGCCAGCAACCCGCCCAGGGCCAGGACGCTCAGCGCCGGCAGGGCCCGACGCCTCAGGAAGAAGGCCACCCCCAGAGCCAGGGCCAACACGCCGGTGGCGGCCAGCAACCACTGCCGGTAGGCGGCCAGGGCGGCAGGTGATTCGTAGTCGTGAAAGCCGGTCACGGCCATCACGCCCCAGGCGAACAGGCCGACGGTGACGGCGAATCCCGCGAGATCGCCACGCAGGTCGGGGTGCCGGGCCAGCCGCCGTCCGGCCAGCAGGGCCAGGGCCGGGAACAGCGGCAGGATGTAGGGCGGCAGCTTGGAATCCCCGGCGGAGAAGAACAGCAGGATCCCCACGCTGTAGATCCACAGGAAACGCACCGGATCGACTCCGCCCCCCCGCCAGCGCTCGGGAAACGCCGGCGTCAGCAGCGCCCGCAGCGAACTCCAGATCCAGGGAAGGCTGCCGGCCAGCAGGATGGGCAGGAAGTATCCCAGGGGTTCGTCACGGTGATGGACGGTGGTGGTATACCGTTCCAGGTGTTCGTGAATGAAGAAGAAATGGGCGAAACCGGGATTGGCCCGGCTCACGGCGATGAACCAGGGGGCGGTGATGGCAACGTACAGCAGCAGCCCCTTGCCCAGGTGCAAGTGACGCCAGAGGGCGAGATCCCGTTGCCAGAGACTGTAGAGCACCAGCGCCACGCCCGGCAGAACCAGGCCGATCAGGCCCTTGGTGAGCGTGGCCAGCGCCAGTGCCGCCCAGCCGGCGAGCATCCAGTTGCGCGTCGCCCGCGGATCGTCGCGCGTGGACTGGGCGAGCAGGAAGGCACCAATCCCCAGAAACAGGAACACGCTCACCGCCATGTCCAGGGTGTTGAGATGGCCGATCACGTGGTACATCAGCCCCGAACACAGCAACAGGAAGGCATACAGCCCGGCTTCCCGACCGAACAGCCGCCCGCCCACGAACAGCGCCCAGAGGGCGCCGAGGAAGGCCAGCAGGATCACAGGCAGGCGCGCGGCGGCCGTGGTGTTGCCCAGCAGGGAAATGCTTGCGGCCGTCAGCCAGTACTGCAGGGCAGGTTTCTCGAAATACCGGAACCCATTGAGGCGCGGCGTGAGCCAGTCGCCACTGGCCACCATCTCCCGCGGGATCTCCGCATAGCGGCCTTCGTCGGGATCCACCAGATCCCGGTAACCGGGCAGGGCGAACCACAGCACGCCCGCCAGCAGCACCAGGAGCAGGAGCCGGTCGGGAGTGAGCAGGAAACGGGATGCGCTGGAATGGCTGAACAAGGTGGATTCGTCTTGGTTGCAGCCGCCATTCTAGCCCGGATGGAAGACCAAGGCGAGGGCGGCGCCCCGTGCGGCCGCGCATGCCGGGCCTTTGTTGTGGTTTTAGCAGGCTGTTGAAAAACATCGTTTTTCGACAGCCTGTGTGCGATGCATGGATGCATCGCCATTTTCAATGACGCCAAGTCATTGAAAATGTGAGGGAACGGGAAACCGCGTTTTCCGTTCCCGAGTTGAAAAAGCCCATGGATGGGCTTTTTCAACAGCCTGTTAGACGCGGCGGCCCGATACCCGTCGTGCCCCCCACTGCCCGGAAAAAGTGGGCGATGTCACTGCACCGACAGTTGGCGCATAATGACGACCCTGCGGGCGTCTCGATGGGCTGTGGCACACGCGCCCTTCCCCGGCCTTGCCAGGACAAACGATGGCAAAACGACTCTTTTTCGAACCGGCATGCTCAGACCTTCCGTTCCCCTGCAACCCGGCGTGACCTGTCGCGTTCGCGCCCTGGGCGGCGATGCGCGCATCGCCGATCGGCTGGCCCAGATGGGCATTCTCCCGGGAATGGAGATCACGGTGACCCGCATCGGCCCGCTGGGCAATCCGCTGGAACTGTCGATGCCCGGCGGCCAGGCCCTGGCCCTGCGGGCCGAGGAGGCCGAAGCCCTGGACTGTGAACTGGTGCGTCTGCCCCTGAGCCTGGTGCCGTCGGGACCGCCGGCCTGGCGCATCACGGAACTGCGCGGCGGTCAGCGGTTCCGGGCCCGCATGAGAGCCCTGGGCCTGGTGCCGGGCGCCACGCTGGAGGTCCTTGGCACCCGGCCCCTGCGGCTGCGCGATGCCCGGGGAAACGTGGTGCCGCTCGGTCGGGGCGAAGCGGCGCGGATCCTCGTCGAACCGCTGGAATCCGCACATGACTGATTTCACCGTCGCCCTCTGCGCCGCCCCCAACACGGGCAAGACCACGCTCTTCAACCGTCTCACCGGCGCCAACCAGACGGTGGGCAACTGGCCTGGCGTGACGGTGACGAAGAAGGTGGGGCGTTTCCGGCTCGATGGTCACGACATCGAGCTGGTGGATCTGCCCGGTGCCTACTCACTGAGCGCCACCACCCTCGAGGAACGGGTGGCCCGCGACTATCTCCTGCAGAGCCCGCCGGATGCGGTCATCAACATCGTCGATGCCGGCAACCTCTATCGCACCCTGGGGCTGACCCTGCAACTGGCCATGAGCGGGCTGCCCCTGATCGTGGTGGTGAACATGATGGACGAGGCCCGCCGTCAGGGGATCGAGATCGACTTCGAGGCCATGCGCGAGCACCTCGGCGTGCCGGTGATTCCCCTTTCCGCCCGCAGCGGCGAAGGCCTGGAAGAATTGCGCCAGACCCTGCTGCAGGTCCTCGAACGGCGCATCCACGAACATCCGCCCCACATCTCCTTTCCCCCGGTGCTGGAAGAAGCGGTGGCGGATCTGGCGCGGCGCATCGCCCGCCGCGGTCCACGGGAATTCGACGAGACCTTCGTGGCCCTGCGCCTGATGGAAGGCGGCGATGCCGCCCGGCGCCTCCTGCACCGGCATCCGGAACTGGCCGAGGTGGCCGCGGAAGCCGCTCAACGGCGCCAGAGCCTGGAAACCGTCCTGCGGGCCGACATCCCCACCGTCTGCGCCCAGTGTCGCTTCAATGCGGCACGGGGCCTGCTTCAGGAGGCCGTGCGCCAGCCCCGCGAGGCCCGTGAGAACCTGACCGAGCGCCTCGATGGCCTGCTCATGCATCGCTGGCTGGGACTGCCGATCTTCCTGTTGCTCATGTGGCTGATGTTCCAGGGCGTGTTCGCCCTGGGCACACCCCTGCAGGATGCCCTGGCCGCCGGCCTCGCCCGGCTGGACACCGCCCTGCGCGCCTGGCCGCCCCTGCTGACCCTGCCGCCCACCCTGCAGAGCCTGTTGCTGGACGGCCTGCTGGCCGGGGTGGGCGTGGTGGTGAGTTTCCTGCCGATCATCGTCCTGTTCTTCTTCTTTCTCTCCCTGATCGAGGACAGCGGCTACATGGCCCGCGCCGCCTTCCTCATGGATCGGCTGATGCACGCGTTGCGCCTGGATGGCAAGGCCTTCATCAGCCTGCTCCTCGGGTATGGCTGCAACGTGCCGGCGGTGATGGGCACGCGGATCCTATCCAGCCGCCACAATCGCATCCTGGCGATGCTGATGATCCCCTTCTCCCTGTGCAGCGCCCGCCTGCAGGTATTCCTGTTTCTCGCCGCAATCCTGTTCTCGGCCCGCCTCGCGCCCTGGGTGGTCTTCGGCCTGTATGGCCTGAGCTTCCTCGTCATCGTGCTGGTGGGCCTGCTGCTGCGCCCCTTCCATTTCGGCGATCCCGAGCCGTTCATCATGGAACTGCCGCCCTACCGTCTGCCCCTGGCGCGCACCGTCCTGCTGCGAGCCTGGACGGAGATCCGGGCCTTTCTGCGACGCGCGGCCTCGCTCATCGTGCTGGGCGTGGTGGCCATCTGGGTCCTCACCCATCTGCCGCCGGGGGTCGCCCCCGCCAGCCCGGAAAGCCTGGCTGGCCGGATCGGCACCTTCCTGGCGCCCCTGTTCGAACCGCTGGGCATTCACTGGGCCGGTACCGTCTCCCTGTTCTTCGGCTTCATCGCCAAGGAAATCCTGATCGGCGCGCTGGCGGTCATCTACGGCACGAACAACCTCGCCCAGGCCATCCAGGCCGACATGACGCCCCTCCAGGGTTTGAGCCTGATGGTCTTCACCCTCGTCTATACCCCTTGCGTAGCCACCCTGGCCACCATCCGCAGCGAGTCGGCCTCCTGGCGGATCACGCTTCTCTCGGTGGGCCTCGGCCTCGGCCTGGCCTGGCTGCTGGCCCTGCTGGTCTATCAGGGCGGCCGTCTGCTGGGCTTCCAGTGAAACCACCAAGCGGTTTTTGTCCGCCTCCGGGAATCGTGCTAAAACGCCCCATGGCCCAAACCCGGGGATCGCCGTGACCGCAGCGCCGGATCTGATCCATCTCTATACCCTCGGCGTGTCGCTCGCCCTGGGGCTGCTGATTGGCCTGGAACGGGGCTGGGAGACCCGCGAACGCGCCGAGGGCCGGCGCATCGCCGGCCTGCGCACCTATGGGCTCATCGGCCTGCTGGGCGGCGTCTTCGCCCTGCTCGCCCAGGCCCTGGGCGCGGTGACGCTGGGACTGGGTTTTCTCGGTCTCGCAGTCTTGCTGGTGCCGGCCTGGTATCGCCGCTACCGGGTCTCGGGGGATCTGGGCATCACCAGCATGGTCGCCGCCCTGCTGACATTCGCCTTCGGTGCCCTGGCGGTGCTGGATCACCTCTTTCTGGCCACCGCCGCGGCGGTGATCACCGCACTGCTGCTGGATCTCAAGCCCCAGTTGCACGCCTGGCTGCGCAAGCTGACCCCCCGGGAACTCAATGCCTCCTTCGAGCTGCTGCTCATCTCGGTGGTGCTGCTGCCCATTCTGCCCAACCGGGGCTACGGCCCCTGGCAGGCGCTCAATCCCTACACCATCTGGTGGATGGTGGTGCTGATCGCCGGCATCGGTTTCGTCGGCTATTTCGCCATGAAGATCGGTGGCGCCCGCTACGGGGCCCTGCTCACCGGCATCACCGGCGGTCTGGTCTCCTCCACCGCCGTGACCCTGACCCTTTCCCGCCTGGCCCGCACCGCGCCCGGCCAGGTGGACGCCCTGGGCAGCGGCATCCTCGCCGCCTGCGGCACCATGTTTCCGCGCATCCTACTGGTGGCCACGGTGGTCAATCCGGCCCTGTTTCTGCCCCTCTCGGTGCCCGTCGGCATTACCACCGCGCTGACCTACCTGGCCGCCTTCGTGCTCTGGCGGCGGGCCGGCCGGCAGGCGCTGGACGGCGGCGAGCCCGTGCTCAGCAATCCCTTCCAGATCGGCATGGCCATCCGTTTCAGCCTGCTGCTGGCGGCGATCCTGCTGCTGGCCGAGGCCGTACGCGCCTGGTGGGGCAATGCCGGCCTGTACGGGCTGGCCGCCCTCTCCGGCCTGACCGACGTGGACGCCATCAACATTTCGGTTTCGCGCCTGAGTCTGGCCAGCATCAGCCGGGAGGTGGCCGTGGCCGCGATCTTCACGGCCGCAACCAGCAACACCGTGGTCAAGAGCCTGCTGGCCTTCTACGTCGGCGGGGCGACACTGGGCTGGCGGGTGGCGCTGCCATCGCTGCTGGCCCTGGCCATGGGGGCCCTGGGCGCCTTCTTCACCTCCGGCCTGGCGGCTTGAAAAGCTTCTGCCGCGGCTCCATGTCGCGGGTGACGGTGATATACACAGCCAGGCATCGCGCACCGGCTGTCACAGGCCGCAAGCCATTTCACGGGACACAACGACAACATGAAATTCAAGGATTATTACGAGATCCTGGGCGTTTCGCGCGACGCCACCCAGGACGAGATCAAGCGCGCCTATCGCAAGCTGGCACGCAAGTACCATCCGGACGTGAGCACCGAACCCGACGCCGAGGCCAAGTTCAAGGAACTGGGCGAGGCCTACGAGGTGCTCAAGGATCCGGAAAAACGCGCGGCCTACGATCAGTTCGGCGAGAACTGGAAACACGGCCAGGACTTCACGCCGCCACCGGGCTGGGATGCCGGTTTCGAGTTTTCCGGCGGCGGTTTCACCGGGGCCGAGGCGGAACACTTCAGCGACTTCTTCGAAAACCTCTTCGGCGGCGGCTTTCAACGCGCCGCCGGCGCCGGGCGTCGACGCCAGACCTGGCGCATGAAGGGCGAGGATCACCACGCCAAGGTGCTCATCGATCTGGAAGACGCCTTTCACGGCGGCGAGAAATCCCTGACCCTGAAAGTCCCCGAGGTGGACGAGACGGGACACGTGGTGACCCGCACCAAGACCCTGCACGTAAAGATCCCCAAGGGCATCACCCGCGGCAAGCGCATCCGCCTGCGCGGTCAGGGCGCGCCGGGCAGCGGTGGCGGCGAGCCGGGGGATCTCTACCTGGAGGTGGACTTCAAGCCCCATCCCTTCTATCGCATCGAGGGCAAGGATCTGTACCTGGATCTGCCGGTCACCCCCTGGGAGGCGGCACTGGGCGCCACGGTGAAGGTGCCCACCCCCGGCGGGATCGTGGACTTGAAGATCCCGCCCGGCTCGCAGAGCGGACGCAAGCTGCGCCTCAAGGGCCGCGGCCTGCCCGGCAAGCCGCCCGGCGACGAGTACGTGGTCCTGAAAATCGAGACGCCGGAACCCAAGACCGATGAACAGCGCCAGCTCTATGCGCGCATGGCCGAGCTGATGCCCTTCAACCCGCGCAGCCGGCTGGGAGTGTGAGCATGAAGACACCCGTGGACGAGATCATGGAAATCCTCGACGAGGAATTCGAGTTCAGCCTGGGCGAGCTGTGCCGGGCCAGCGCCACCCCGGCGGAGACCATCATCGAGATGGTGGAGGAAGGCCTGCTCGAGCCACGCGGCCCAACCCCGCCCGAGTGGCGGTTCAGCGGCCCGTCCCTGCGCCGGGTGCAGGTGGCCCTGCATCTGCAACGGGATCTGCACGTGAACCTGGCCGGCGCGGCGCTGGTGCTGGATCTACTGGACGAAATCGCCCGCCTGCGGGAGCGTCTGGCGCGGCTGGAATGACGGGGGTTCGAGGCGTTCGGTGACACCCGGTGCCGGGCGCCACAGCAGCAGCACCGCCTGCCCTTCGAGGGCGTCCCAGGCCGGCGCGCTGACCAGCTGGGCCCCGCACTGCAGCCAGGCCTGCAGGCGCGAAGGCAGCACCACGTCGTCCACCAGCACCGGCTCCTCCTGGCGCAGGGGCACCCGCGGGCGGGCCCGTTGCCGGAAACCGTCCTGGCGCAGCGTGTGCACGAGGGTCTGCACGTATCGATCTCCGCCGGCCAGCGGCAGGCGCAGGCGCACCAGCGAGCCACACGCGCCCTCGTTCCGTTCATCGAGCCAGCCCAGAAACGCCTGCAATACCCGGGCGGCCGAGATCCCGGCCAGGGTACAGGGGCCGTCCACCTCCAGGCAGTGGCTGCCGGAGGGCAGGAGGTTCGCGATGTCGAATTCGGCGTCCAGCGCCCGGGGTTCGGATTCCGCCGCCGGGTGTGACACGCGCCGCCAGGCCACGGTGGCCAGCGACCGTCCGCTCACTGCCTCGCGCAACAGCAGGTGCCGGAAATCGGCATCCCGCCGGCAGATCTGCCAGTCGGGAATCCGGTGCGCCATGGCGGAACGTTCCCGCAACCGCCGGCAGGCCGCCCGATCGACCGGGTGCAGTGCCTCCCGCAGCGTTGTTTCCATGTCGGTGCCCTGAGGGTGTGCTTCGTTCATTCGCCTCTTCTCCATTGTCGCGCGCCGGTGGCCACGGGGAGCGCCGCGGGCGAGGCCGGTTCCAGCGCCTCGCCTGGCGCCGCTTGTGCCATTTCCCCGGGCCGCAAGGCGACATAGATCTCAATCAGCCGTTCGGCCATCAGCGGTGCTGCCCATTCCCGCGCATATCGCCGGCCGCTGTCGGCCAGGCGGCGGCGCAGACGGTGATCCGCCAGGACCCGCTCCACCTTGCCGGCAAAATCGGCCACCTCGTCACGGGCGATGCGACAGCCCTGCCCTTCCCGCAGCACGTCACGGGTGCCCATCTCGGCCAGGGCCACCACCGGCAGACCGGCGGCCATGGCCTCGAGCAGCACCAGCCCCTGGGTTTCGGTCTTCGAGGCGAACACGAACACGTCGGCCGCCTGGTAGCAGTCGGTCAGATCCCGCTCCCGATCCAGGTAGCCGAGAAACCGCACGTGCGCCGACAATCCTTCGGCGGCCACCCGCCGGGTCAGGTGCCGGCGCATGGGCCCTTCGCCGGCCATCAGGAACAGGACCCGGGGAATGCGCCGCCGCACCCGGGCCAGCACGTCGAGCAGGAAGTCCAGGTTCTTCTCGAAGGCCATGCGGCTGACGGTGAGCATCACGGGCCGATCCGGATCGATGCCCAGACGCCGCCGGAAGGCATGGCCGTCGCCCCGGCCGAAGCGTTCCAGGGGAATGCCGGTGGGCAGCACCGACAGGGGCGCCGCGACCCCGTAATCCCGCAGCACGTCGGCCATCGCCCGCGAGGGCACGATCACCCGATCCATCTGATTGCACTGGCGGCGGCTGATCCGCCGGGCCAGGGCCCGGGTGACGGCGGCCGGCACCAGGGGCAGATAGTGATGCAGATATTCCTCGAAGAAGGTGTGATAGGTGGTGAGCACCGGCACCTCCAGCGCCCGGGCCAGATGGCGGCCCGCCCCATGGGCGACGAAGGGAGTCTGCACATGCACCCGATCCACCCCCTGCTCACGCAGCCACGGCAGCAGCCGGTCGATGGCCCGTCGGGACATGAGACGATCTTCCGGATCGAAGGGCACCCGGCGCGCCGGAACCCGGATCAGGGCATCCTCCGCTTCGCGGATCACCGCACGCCGGCCCCGATAGTCGGGCACCACCAGGGTGAGGCGATGGCCCATCGCCGTCAGGGCCTCGCGAAAGGTCTCGATGGAGGTGGACACGCCATTGACCCGGGGAAAGAAGACATCGGAAACCATCAGCACGTGCATGACAGGCGCCTTCAGAACACCAGCACCAGGCCGGCCAGGGCGGCGCCGAGGGCGGCGCCCGCCAGCACGTCGCTGGGGTAATGCAGCCCCAGCACCAGACGCGAGAGGGCCACGGCCACGGCGAAGGGCACCGTGAGCCAGAACAGCCCCGGCAGGCCGGCGACGGCGACGAGGGTGAAGGCCGTGGCGTGCAGGGTGTGCCCGGAGGGGAAGCTGAACTGATCGAGCGGGGCCGTGCCCGGGGCGATCTGGTGGCTGCGGGTAAAGGGCCGGGGCCGCGCGGTGCGCGCCTTGATCCACTTGTACACCAGAAGGCCCAGCGCGCCCGTGATGGCCATGCGCAGGCTCACGCCCAGTGCCGCCGGACCGTACAGGAAAGGAATGGCCAGGATTAGGGCATACCACCAGAGCCCGTCACCGAGGCGGCTCACCAGGGCGAAGAAGCGCCGCACCGGGCGGGCCCGGCACAGCCGGTTGCAGGCGCGGGTGATCTGCAGGTCCTGCAGACTGATCCATTCGATGAAGGCCGTTTCCGGATGCAGGCGTTGCATGGCGTCTCCTCCTCAGGCGGCCTGGCGGGGGGAAGCGGTGGCCGACGGCGCAAGGCCGTCGAGCACTTCCTGGCGGCCCGACCAGTGCAGCAGTTCGAGGCGCCCGTCGGCGTGTTCCACCAGGGCGGTGCAGTTCTCCACCCAGTCGCCGGTGTTGGCGTAGAGCACGCCGTCGATGTGGCGCATGCCGGGATGGTGGATATGGCCGCAGATCACGCCGTCGTAACCGCGGCTGCCGGCATCGTGGGCCACCAGATCCTCGAACTTCTCGATGTGGCGGCGGGCATTGGGCACCTTGCGCTTGAGGAAGGCGGCCAGCGACCAGTGGCCGAAGCCGAAACGCCGCCGCCAGGCATGCACGTGCCGGTTGAGATACATCAGCAGGTCGTAGAGAAAGTTGCCCACCACGTGCTGCAGGCGGCCGCAGGCCATCAGCGCGTCGTAGCGATCGCCGTGCACGATCCACAGACACCGGCCGTCGGCGGTGACGTGCTCGGCCTCGCTCACCAGCCCCAGGCCGGCCAGGGCCCCGGCGTCGCGGCGCAGGGGGGCATCGTGATTGCCCACCACGTACACCAGCCGGGTGCCGGCCTGCAGCTTGTCCAGCAGCACGGTGACCACCCGGGTGTGGGCGGCCGACCAGAAGGCCGAGCGCTGCAGCGCCCACAGATCGAGGATGTCGCCCACCAGGTAGATCACCTCGGCCTCGAGGGTGGCGAGAAACTCGCTCAGGTCATCGGCGCGGCTGCCGGCATAGCCCAGATGCACGTCCGACAGCCACAGGGCCCGGTAGCGCCGGGGCGGGAGCGAAGAGCAGGCTGGGCGGCGGTTTTCCATGGATTCAGCCTGCCCGCCAGAGGTGACAGGATGAGGACAGGACGATGACCGCTTCATGACAGGGCCACCGCCGGCAGCACGCTCTCGAGCAGGCGCTCGAAGCGGATCACGATGTGCTGCCAATCGAGATCGGCGGTGCTGCGGCGGGCCGCGGCCCGCACCCCGCCCAGATCCTCAAGGCCGCGGGCGGCCAGGGCCACGGCCGCCTCGAGGAAGGCGGCACGGTCACCGAACGGCACGACAAAGCCGTTCTCGCCGTTGCAGATGTGCCGGTGGGCGGCCGCGTAATCGAAGGCCAGCACCGCCAGCCCCGAAGCCAGCGCCTCGAGCACCACGTTGCCGAAGGTTTCGGTGAGGCTGGGAAACAGGAACAGATCCGCACTGGCGAAATGGGCCGCCAGATCCTCCCCGGTGCGGGCACCGGCAAACTGCAGATCGGGATAGCGCCGCTGCAGCTCGGCCCGGCGCGGGCCGTCGCCCACCACCACCGCGCGCAGATCCGGCTCGGCCCGGCGCATGGCGGTCACCGCAGCGATGAACAGATCCAGGTTCTTCTCGGCTGCGATCCGGCCCACGTAGAGTGCCACCGGATCCCTCGGCCCGGCGTTCCACGTCGCACGCAGGGCCGGATCGCGCCGCCGGGGATCGAAGCGTTCGCCGTCCACGCCCCGCGGCAGCACGGCCACCCGACCGAAGCCTTCGGCCTCGAGCCGACGGCACAGATCGGCATCGGGCACCAGGGTGAGGGCCGTGTGGCGGTGAAAACGGCGCAGCCAGGCCATGACCAGCGGTTGCAGGAAGCCGATCCGGTAATGGCGGGCATACTGCTGGAACTGGGTGTGGAAGCCGCTGACCACGGGGATCCCCCACCGACGTGCCGCCTTCGATGCCGACGCCCCGAGTGGCCCTTCGGTGGCCACGTAGATCACGTCCGGCCGTCGTTGATCGAAGTATCGACCCAGCCGGCGTCCGGCCGGCAGGCCGAAGCGCAATTCCGCATAGCCCGGAATGGGCAGGGACGGCACCGCCAGCGCCGCTTCCCCCTCCCCGCCCGGCAGGCGGGGACGAATCACGTCCACCTCATGGCCGCGTTCGCGCAATCCCCTGACCAGCCGCTGCAGGGTCATGGCCACGCCGTTGATCTCCGGCGCATAGGTTTCGGTGACCAAGGCGATGCGCAGCACCCGGGCGGGCGGAGCGAGATCGTGGCGGATGTCCATGCGCGCCGAGTCTGGGCACCGCCGATGACAGCCACATCACGGTGGCATGACGCTTTCGTGACCTGTGCGGGATTGCCACCCCCATCGCAGGTCGTCTCCAGACAGCGAAACCGGCGAAACGCATCATCCTGAAATGCCGGCTCCGCTACGCTTGAGCCGGCCTACCGCCTGGGGCTGTGATATTCTGCCTTCATCGAATCCAGACCCAAGGGAACCCGTCCGCCATGCTGCGCCGAATCCGCCTGCTGCTGTGCCTGCTCACCCTCCTGCCCCTGGCCACCGCCACGGCCGAGACGCTGAAGATCGCCGGCAGCGCCTGGCCACCCTACGTGGACGCCACCCGCGCCGACAAGGGCGTGGCCATGGATCTGGTGCGCCACGTCTTCACCCGGGCCGGTTACGACACCGAAGCGTATATCGCCAGCTGGCCGCGTACCCTGGAGGGCGCCAGCATCGGCGTGGTGGACGTGATCGCCGCGGCCTGGAAGACCCCGGAACGGGAGAAGACCCTCCACTTCACCGATCCCTACTTCACCAACGTGATCCGTTTCGTCAAGCGCAAGGACGCGCCGATCCGCTTTCGCCACTATGCGGATCTGAAGGGGCTGATGATCGGCGTGGTGAATGGCTACGCCTATGGCCGGGAATTCGACACGGCCGAGGGTTTCGTGCGGGTGCCGGTCAACCACGTGGCCCAGAGCCTGATGCTGCTCGAGCGCCGGCGCATCGATCTGGCCATCGGCGACGAGTGGGTGATCCGCAACGAACTGACCCAGTATCTGCCCAGCGCCATCCGCCGGTTCGAATTCCTCGCCCGGCCGGTGGCTCGGCGCCCCCTGCACGTGGCCATCAGCCGGGAGAATCCCCGGCATGCGAAGATCGTGGCCGACTTCAATCGTGCCCTCGAGGCCATGCGCGCTGACGGCAGTTACGATCGGCTCATCGAAGGCTATCGCAAGGAATTGGTCACCCTCACCGAAGCGCCGCTTTGAGTGTCACCCGCCGCGACCCTGCAGGGACGAAATGCGAGGGACGAGTAAAAGCGCGGGTGTCGCAACTTCCTTGCCCCCTCTTGCCGTGCGTTTGCCGACCCTGGCATGAGGGGGTCGCGGCTGGCGTCGCTCCTACAGGAGCACCCGGTTTTCCCGGGCACCCGTCCCCAGCTCCCCGCTACCGCGATATTCGGGGAGGCGGCTGATAGTTGCCGTACGGCCCCCAGCCGGGATAAGGGGATGGCGCGAACCAGCCGGGCGGCGGAGGCTGCCAGCCGTAGGCCGGCGCGGGACGCCCCCAGGCCGGCGGTGGAGCCCAGCGCGGGGGAATGTTGGGCGGCAGGGTGGCCGTATCGTTGCCGGAGGACGGGGTTTCGACACCGTTCACTGGCGGACTTGCGGGAACACGAGCCGGGCCTGCGGCAGCAGGCGGGCCGGCCACCGGCGCGGGAGACGAGGCCTGCCAAGGTTCAACAGGCGGTGCCGCCATGTGGGAAGACGTTTCCAAACCGGTTGCCGGTGGGGTTCCCTGCGTGGCATCTGCCGCCGCTTCGGTTCCGGACGTCTCGCCCCGCTCATGCCACCAGTAGATACCGGCGATGGTGAGCGCCAGCAAGACCACGCCGGCGGCGAGGGTGCGGGTCAGACGGCGGGGGGTGATCTCCGGCATCTCGTCCGGCCGGGGCATCACGCCCATGTCATGCAGCTTCTCCTGCAGTTCGGCCTGGCGTTGATGCGCGGCGGCGTCATCCCCCCTTGTCGTGGCGTCGTCGCCCGCCGTTCGCTCCTCGTCGGAATGGACTTTTTCTTCGCTCATCGTGCGGTCTCCTCTTGCTCACCGGGTGCCCGTTCCCCGTTCGCCGGTTCCGGCTCCCGGCTTTCACTTGCTGACTCGGTATCTGCCTGAGTCATCTCCTCCGCTTCCGGCAGGGGGGCGGAGCCCGTTTCCCCGGACGGACGGGTGAAGCGATCGTTCAGCGCCTGGATCTGCCGATCCGCGGCGGCGATGATCCGTTCCAGCCGCCGCCGGGCGCGCCGGCTCCAGCCCACCGGTCGGGGACGGAATACGCTGTGCCACCAGCGGGTGTTGCGGAGAAAAGCACGCGCCAGTTGCTCGGCCTCTTCGGGCGAGGCGGCCGCCTGGCGCAGATGGCGCAGCACGCTGGCCGCGGCCCAGCGCCGAGCCAGGCCGTGCACGCCCAGGACGAAGAACAGCAACAACACCCCACCGGTGATCCAGGCAAGCGGCTCGTCCCGGTACGGCATGAGCACGGAGGGGAGGCGCAGGCCGTCCTGCCAACCGCCAAGGGCCATGCCGCCAGCCAGCAGCGCGAACACCAGCAGCCAGAGAAAACCGTCTCGCCAGAGGGTGGCCCGCAGCCAGCGATCACGGAGCTGCTGCAGGCGTGGCACCTTCACCTCCAGCAGATCCCGCGCCCGTTTCTCCAGGCTGTCGATGATCCGGTAGGCCCGCTCCACCCGCACTTCGGCCATGCGGGCATGAACGGCGGCCCGATCCTGTTCGGCCTTGCGGGCATAGCGTGCCTGCAGGGCCGGATCGGCGATGGGCACGGCCGCGTCCGGATCGTAGAGGGTGTAGAAACGGCCGGCGGTGAGGCCTTCCTGGGCCAGGGCCCGCTGCCAGGCGCCCACCACGTCCTCGGGGTTGTCTTCGCCCGCGGTGGTGTCGATCTGGTTGAGGATGTAGAGAAACTTGCTCGAATCGTGGCGATGGATGGTGCCGCCCACCAGGTGCCGGAGGGTATCCTGCATGGCGCCCGGCTCGGGATGCCGGGCATCGAAGAACACCAGCACCAGATCCGAGAGATCGATGATGTAGTCGGTCAGGCGCAGGATGGCCGTGCGCTGGGAGTCGGCATCGAAGCCGGGCGAGTCGATGAGGATCTGGCCCTTGAGCCGCTCGTGGTTGCAGGTCTTGAGCTGCAGATAGGCATCCACCCGCGCGCCCTCCCCCGGGGCGACCTTCTCCAGCTCTTCGCTGATCTGGTAGAAGGGAAAGCGGGGATCCGCGTCCAGTGCCACGCCCGGCAGCACCCGGGGCTCGCTTTCCGGCGAATAGCAGATCACCGTGAACTTGTCGTCCACCGCCTGGTTGCCGGTGGCCTGCAGGGCCTGCTCGAGATACTGATTGATGAAGGTGGACTTGCCGGCCGAAAAGGTGCCGAGCACGGCGATCAGGGGCCACCAGGGGATCTGGGCGGCGTAGGATTGATCCCGCGGCAACAGGCCCAGCTTCCAGGCTACCCGATCGAGCTGGCGAAAATGCCGCACGGCATCGACCAGCAGGGGATTCTCCTCACGCAGATGCTGCTCGAGCTGGCGCAGGCGCAAACGCAATTCCGGGTTCTTTGCAAACATGGTTCTCGATCTCCGGACGGGACGGGAAACTCACCAGGGCATGAAACTGTTCATGAATGACATGGGCCGCGACACGCTCTGGTTCATGATCGACATGTCGTAACGCATCTGGTTGATGGACGCGTTCATGCCGCGCACATTGAGGGCCATGTCGGCCATGGTCTGGTTCTGGGCATCCATGGTCTGGGCGATGACCACCATGTTCTGCGAGATGGTTTCCATCTGCCGGCTCATGGTGATCATCTGCTCGCTGATGGCATGGGCATCCTTGCTCAGGCTGTAAATCAGAAAGAAGCCGTAAGCGGCCAGGATGATGAAGGCGAACAGGGAGGGATAGACGATCATCTCCCAGCGCCGGGCGCTGACCATGAAGGCGGTGGACAGGCGTTCCAGTTGTCGGACCCCGCAATCCTCCGTATGGGGACAGTCCTCCGGCAGTCCACTGAGAGTGCCGATGGCAGCGGTCGGGCTCTTGGATTTGCTCACGGCGCTTTCCCTGGTGTTAGGGTGAGGAAGACGATGCGGTTCCGGCAGACGAAGCCGCTGCCGCCGGGTCGGCATGCAGTTCGGCGGCCTTCTCCGGGGCCAGCCCTTCGATGAGTCGCAGCAGATAGCCGAGCCGGCGTTCCTCGCCCTTGGCCTGCAGGCGCCGCGCCGCTTCGTAATAGGCCTCGCCCGCCTCGCGCCAGCGACCCTGGGCGTAGTACACGTTGCCCAGTTCCCCCCACACGTCCGGATCGGCCGGATCCCGATCCAGCAGGGCCTGGTAGGCCTGAATGGCCGCCGACAGATCACCGGCCCAGTAGGCGCGGCGGGCACGATCGAGCAGCGTGGCTTCCACGCTGGCCGCCGGCACCCCCGCCTGGGCTTGCGTTTCGGCCGTCCCTGGATTGGCCTGAGCCCCCTCGTCTGCCGGGGTCGGCTCCGCCGAAGAAGAGGTGGCAGGCAGCCGCTCCGCCCGGGCAAGGGGGGGCGCCGGCGCCGATTCGGTGAGGTGCGCCTGCGGCGCTTCCGCTCCGGCATTCTCCGCCGTCGTCGCAGGCCGGGCAGCGCTGACGGCGGGCGCGGCCTGTGTGGGCGTTTGCGCTGCCGGTTCCTCGGCGGTTTCCGTCCGGCTCGGTGTCGCGTTCGCAGTGGCCGTGGTCGTCGGCGGCTCGTTTGCGGCCTGCGTCACGGAGGCGGATGGCGGCACGTCGTTCTTCGCCCCGCGGGGAGCCTCCGATTGCGCGACCGACGTGCCGTCCCCAACCTTGCCGAAACGGGTTTCGATCTGCTCGATTGCCGCGTTCAGCTCCGGCTTCAGGGTGTCGCGATAGACCCAGGCCGCGGCCAGGGCGGCCACCAGCAACAACGGCAGGCTGTAGCTCAACAGGGTGCGAAGGATGTACATGGCGGGTCTGTCCTCGAAAGTGGTGGCCGTAATCAGGCCGCGGAACGGCGTCGCCGCCTCGGCCGGTGTTGGGGATAAAGCGTACTGGCGAAGGCGTGGAATTCCGCCGCGGCCTTGCTGCGCGGCGCCAGCTCGAACACCGCCAGGCCCTCGCTCAGAGAACGGCGGTAGAGCGTGCGCTGGCAGAGCCGTTTGTCCAGCACCGTGATGCCCTCGAGCAGGCCGAGGGCTTGCGCCGTTTCGTCCGACTCGCGCACGGCACGATGGGTATCGGCGCGGTTGACGAAGGCCTCTACCGGGGGCCGGTCCCGACCGGCCAGGGCTTCGTCGATGATCGACAGAAAGCGCTGGGTGGCCCAGACGTCGGGCTGGCTGGGCGGCACCGGAATCAGGATCCGATCCGCCACCGAGAGCGCATCGCGCATCCCTGGCATGTTGGCCGCGCCCACGTCCACCAGCACTTCGCCCGGGTGATAGGCGAGCTGTTCGGGCAGCGCCGTGTCCTGCTGATAGACCTGCAGCGGCGGCGTGTATCCCTCTTCCTGGCGCACCGCGCCCACGTCGGCCAGGGTGCACTGGGGATCGAGATCGTAGGTCACCACCGGCTGGGCGCAGGACTGCAGCCACAGGGCCAGGTTGAAGACCACGGTACTCTTGCCCGAGCCCCCCTTGAGATTGGCGACCACGGTGATCATGCCGGCCGCCCCGTCAGTGCCCCGCCGGCGGCAGGCTGGCCGCCGGCGTGATTGGCCGGTAGCCGGCCGGAATCCGGAACAGCGCCGGATCCTGGGGACCGACGCGGATGTGCTTCAGCTCGCGGACATAACCGCCCGGCAGTGCCTCGCGGATGGCGATGTGCAGCCGGGGATCGTGCCATTGCCAGGACACCCGGGTCTGGCCGTCGGGACGGGTCTGGCGAACTTCCCACTTCTCCACCTTGCGCCCGTCGAGGGTTTCATGGCCCGTCAGACGCATCTCCACCAGGCTGCCGTCGGGAAACAGCTGGCGCACGGGAAAACGCTTTTTCACGTCGATCCAGTGCAGGCTGCGCACTTCGCGGCCATTGGCCTGCGCCACGAATTCCCATTTCTCGGCCGCGCGGCCGTTGACCGTCTCCTTGCCGAGCAGGTGACAGGTCACACCCGGCACCCCCTGGCAAGGACTGGTGCCCGGCGGCGCCGGCGTCTGCCGCTGGGGCAGCGGCGCACCGCCACCGGGCTGAATCAGGTATTCCTTGCGGGCCGGGTTGATCAGCACCCGCTCCCCCTTGCGGACGATCTCGATGAAACGCTGACCGTCCATCTCGTATTCACTGCGCACGGCATCCGCCCCCACATGGATGCGGGCCTGCATGGGTGGCCGATCCGGTGTGCGCTGGATCGCATCGGCCGAAAACTGGATGATCCCCTTGGCGGCCTGGGCACCCGGCACCAGCAGCCACCCGAACAGCAGCGCGAGACTGCACCATAGGGTCGACGGTTTCATTCCGGATTCTCTCCTGCGTTTGACGGCGCCTCAGGCGTCAATGACGGAGAGGCGCACATCCCTGTGCTCTCTCCCCTCGGACCGGTGGCGCTACTTCTTGCCACCCTGGTTCTGCTGGGGTGCCGGCGGCGGCGCACCGTAGCCGTAACCCGGATAGGCACCGTAAGCCGGCGGTGGAGGCGGCGGATAGCCATAGCCCGGCCCCCCGTAATAGGGGCCATAGCCGTAACCGGGCCCCCAGTAGCCAGGGCCGTAACCGTAGTAGCCCGGATAGCCATAGCCATTGCCGTAACCACTGCCGCGGCCGCTGAAGTTGAACGACATGTCGCCGTTCCCCCAGCCGTTGCCCCAGCCATCCCAGGGGCCACCGCCCCACCAGGCATTGGCCGAGGAGATCGGCAGAGCAACGGCTCCCACGAGCGCCAGCGCGCCCAAGGCCTTCTTCATCTTGCTCATGGTCTTTTCCTTCCGTTTCGTTGACGTCTTGACTCACGACATGGCATGACCACGTCACCTGCTCCCTGAAGGGTTCTCCGGAGCCGAACGCAGGGAGCCACGTCCAGTCCCGTCTTGCCCGTGTCCCGCCGTTAGGCGGAGACCGTGCCCGTTGCCGCGGCCGCTACCAGTACCTTGGCCAGTAACCGGGCAACATGCCCGGCGCCGCCCAGGCCCCGGCGGGGCCGGCCAGCCCCGGCAGATAGAGGCCGCCCAGATAGGGATCGGCAGCCAGCGCCGGTGGCGGGGTCGGCAGCAGAAGCAGCGGATCCAGCGGATCGCCGGCAGGACCGGGCAGCGGGCCCACCGGCGGCGGATAGTTGTAATAGGCGGGGCGGAAAAACTCGGCGTTGCCGCCACGTCGGCTGTCAACACGTTGGACGTAGTCACCGCCCGTCCAGGGATTGGCACTGTCCACGCCACGGGGCAGCGGCGCCGGTCGCCTTGGCCGATAGTCGTCACGCCGGGCGAAACCGTAGGGCGAGAAATACCGTCCCTTGGTGCTCCAGCCCGTCTCGTTGCTGGTGCGGCGCCAGATCCGGTTTTCCGAATAGCAGCAGGTGGGCGAGCCCTTGCCGGTGGCATAGACCGGTTCCTGCCCGACGGGATCCCCCCATTCGGCCGCCGTGGCCGCCAGGGCCGCAGTGACCCCGATGACGGCGATACCGATTCGTGGACTTGTCTTCATGTGCGTCTCTCCCGTTGTGTTTCGCACACCTCAATGCGGCCGGCCGCCCCACGGTCCGGGTCGCGGACCCCACTGGGGAGGCGGCCCCTGGTGATACCCGCCACCCGGTTGTGCCCATTCGGGGCGCTGGGGCGGCATGGGCCGCTGGCCCGGCTGCGCCCATTCGGGCCGCTGGGGCGGCATGGGCCGCTGCCCCGGCTGCGCCCATTCGGGCCGCTGGGGCGGCATGGGCCGCTGCCCCGGCTGTGCCCATTCGGGACGCCGGGGCGGCATGGGCCGCTGCCCCGGCTGTGCCCATTCGGGACGCCGGGGCGGCATGGGCCGCTGGCCCGGCTGTGCCCATTCGGGCCGCTGGGGCGGCATGGGCCGCTGGCCCGGCTGTGCCCATTCGGGCCGCTGGGGCGGCATGGGCCGCTGGCCCGGCTGTGCCCATTCGGGACGCCGGGACGGCATGGGCCGCTGCCCCGGCTGGCCGGCCCATGCAGGATGCGGCGGCGATTGCAGGCGGTAGGGACCGGGAGGCGGCGGAACATGGCTGCCCGCCCCGGTCGCGACGTTGTCGGCAGCCGCGGACGAACCGGATGCCAGGGCCAGCAGAAGCAGCACGAGGGAGCCGGTCGGCATGCTGCCCGGCAGGGATTTGCGGCGGAATGGTTTCATGGGAAGAGGCCTCTCGGTCGATTCAATCGGTCTTGATCCGGATCCCGCGGCGTTTCTTCTTGCTCGCGGGTTTCCGGGCGGTGTGGCCGGCTGCCGAAGCAGCGGTCTTCTTTTTCGCCCGCTTGCGGGGGGGCTTCTTGCGCACGGGTTTCGCTTCGGCTTCGGTTTTCTTCTCGGCCGGATTCGGATGCGCCGCCGGGGCCGTTTCTGCCTGCGCCTGCGTTTCGGCGCCGCGGCCTGCCGGAGAAGTCGGCGGGGTTTGTGGCCCCGGCGCCGAAGGCGGGGTGTCATCACCACCCGAGGAAGGCGGGGACGGCGGAGAACGGAAGCGGGCCAGCCAGCCCTTTACGAGGGAGGAGAGCAGCAGCCAGATCCCGCGCAGGACGTAGAAGATCCACATCAGGGCCCCGATCACGCGTCCATAGATGCGCATCCACAGGGGCAGGGACGGCGCCGTTGCCGCCGCCCCTTCGCAGCTGCCCGTGGGACAAATCCCGTCTGCGTCGGGATCCGCGGGATGGCCTTCGACACCGGCCAGCCGGTAGAACTGTTTGCGGGCGCTGATGCACCCCAGGGGCACCACGACCAGCGTGAGAATGGTGGCCACGCCGGTACCGAACAGCAGGCTGACCGCCATCCCCTGGAAGATGGGATCGCCGACGATGGCCAGCGAACCCAGCATGACCGTCAGGGCGGTGATGACGATGGGGCGCATGCGTACCTGGCCGGCCGCAATCACCGCCTCCCGGATCGACTGGCCCTTTTCCACTTCACCCTTGACGAATTCCACCAGCAAGATGGAATTGCGCACGATGATGCCGGCCAGCGCGATGAAGCCGATCATCGAAGTGGCGGTGAAGTCCACGTCCATCAGCCAGTGGCCCGGGATGATGCCGATCAGGGTCAGGGGAATGGGAGCCATGATCAGACCCGCCAGGACGAAGTTCTTGAACTCCCAGACGATCAGGCCGTAGATGAGGACCAGCGCGGCCATGAAGGCGATGCCCATGTCGCGGAAGGTTTCATAGGTCACGGTCCACTCGCCGGTCCATTCGATGGCGGAATGGCTGTCGTCCGCCGGCGGGCCGATCAGGCCGTCGGGCATGCCCGAGACGCGCACGCCATCGGGAGCCACGTAGTCCTCGAGGCGATCCTCCACCTCGAACATGCCATAGATGGGCGCACCAAGCCGCCCTTCCATCTCCCCCGTGACATATTCGATGGGCCGCAGATCCTTGTGGTAGATGACCGGCTCTTCCCAGTCCTGCTCAAAATGGCCGAGTTCGGCCAGGGGCACGCGGCTGCCGCTGGCGGAAGGGATCGGCAAACCGCGCAGCCGATCGAGCTGCGAGCGAACCGGCAGCGGCACCTGAATCACGATGTAGGTGGGTTCACGCACCACCCCCCGCTTCACGTCTCCCAGCCGGTGGCCGCCCAGGGCCATGGCCAGGTTGCGGTTGATGGTATCCACGGTGATGCCGCGACGAGTCGCCTTGTCCATGTCCACCACGAAGCGCCAGTACGCATAGGGCTGGGTCAGGTAGTTGTCCACGTCCACGATGTTGGGCGCATCACGGAACATGGCGGTCAGATCCCGGGCCACCTGGCGGCGAACCTCGGCCGTGGGCCCATAGACCTCGGCGACCACGGTCTGCAACACCGGTGGCCCCGGGGGCATCTCCACCACCTGGATGCTGCGCACTCCCAGCCGCTCGGCCAGCGGTGCGAGACGGTGACGGGCAGCCACGGCAATCGCATGGCTGCCCCGCTCCCGGTCGTCCTTGTTCAGGAGCATCACCTGGATGTCGGCCTGCCAGGGATTCTGGCGCAGGTAGTAATGGCGCACCATGCCGTTGAAATTGAACGGCGACGCGGTGCCCACGTAGGACTGCAGGGCGGTGACTTCCGGAATTCTGCGCAACTCCGCGACCAGACGTCGGGTCACGTTGGCGGTGACCGGCAGGGCCGTGCCCTCGGGCATGTTCACCACCACGTTGAACTCCGGCTTGTTGTCGAAGGGCAGCATCTTCACCGGCACCGCCTTGGTATAGAACAGGAAGCAGGACAGCACCGTGACGAGGATGAGACCGAACAGGAACGTCAGCCCCAGCTTGCGGTTGTTGCACAAGGGCAGCATGCACGGCCGGTAGAATCGCCGGATCCGCTCCCGCACCCGGGCTTCGCGCTGTTCGGCCTTTTGCAGGGCGCCCAGGCGCGGGCGCACGCGCAGCGCCAGCCAGGGCACGAACACGAAGGCCGCGATCAGCGAGAAGAACATGGCCGCAGAGCCGAGCACCGGGATCGGTCGCATGTAGGGTCCCATCATGCCGGACACGAAACCCATGGGCAGCATGGCCGAGATGATGGTCAGGGTGGCCAGCACCGTGGGATTGCCCACTTCGCGCACCGCATCGATGGCGATGTCCATGCGGGTCTGGCCGACCTCCAGCCAGCGACGGAAGATGTTCTCCACCACCACGGCGGCATCGTCCACCAGGATGCCGATGGCGAACACCAGCGCGAACAGGCTCACCCGGTCGATGGTGTAGTCCAGCACCCAGGCGGCCCACACGGTCACCAGGATCACGATGGGAATGATGACGATGACCACCGAGGCCGCACGCAGCCCCAGGCCGATGAGGCACAGGATGCTCACCGCCACCGCCGCCTCGAACAACGCCTCCAGCAGTTCATTGACCTTCTGGTTGGCAGTGGCCCCGTAGTTGCGGGTGATCTCCACCTTCACGTTGTCGGGAATCAGTCCGC
This sequence comes from Chromatiales bacterium, assembly GCA_026984045.1. Classification (GTDB taxonomy): domain Bacteria; phylum Pseudomonadota; class Gammaproteobacteria; order UBA6429; family Thiohalophilaceae; genus JALSSV01. The sequence continues at coordinate 41,101 of JALSSV010000043.1, forward strand.
CCTTGAGCGAGTCGAGCTTTTTCAGAATGGCATTGGCCACGGTCACGCCGTTGCTGCCGATCTTCTTGGCCACGGCCACCGTCACCGCCGGGGCGCCGTCCACCTGTGGCGTTCCCGCAGCCCCGCTGAACTGGTTGACCATGTGGCGGGTCTCTTCCGGTGCCAGGAACACCCGGGCCACGTCACGCACGTAGATGGGCATGCCCTGGCGCACGCCCACCACCAGCCGCGCCACGTCCTCGGCACTGTGGATGAAGCGCCCGGTCTGCACCCGGAAGGCCTTGTCACCCCGCTCCACCCGGCCGGCGGGCTGCTCGGCATTGGCGGCGCGGATGGTCGCGGCGATCTGCTCCGCGGCGATGCCATATCCGGCCAGGCGTTCGGGCAGGAATTCCACCCGGATCTGTTCGGCGCGTCCGCCATCCACGAAGCCCTTGCCGGTGTTGGGCACTTCCTCCAGATGCTGCAGGACGTCGAGCCCCAGGGTGCGCAGGGTGGCGTCGTCCACGTCCTGCGACCAGAGGGTGACGGTGACCACCGGCACATCGTCGATGCCGATGGGCTTGACGAGGGGATGCGAGACGCCGGGGGGAATGCGATCCAGGTTGGACTGGATCTTGTCGTGCACCTTGACGATGGAAGGGCCCAGTTCCTCCCCCACCTCGAATTCCACGGTCACGATTCCCGAGCCCCGCTGGGTGGCCGAATAGACGTGGCGTACCCCGGGGATCTCGCTCATGAGCAGTTCCAGCGGCTCGGTCACCAGGCTGGTTACCTGTTCGGCGGAGGCGCCGGGATACTGGAGGAAGATGTCCACCATGGGAACGGAAATCTTGGGATCTTCCTGGCGAGGCGTGAAGAACAGGCCCAGCATCCCCACCGCCAGGAAGGCCATCATCAGCAAGGGCGTCACCGGCGAGTTGATGAACTGACTGGCCATGCGTCCGGCGATGCCGGGATCCACCGGGGTGCCGGTCGTGGCGTCGGTGGCTTCTGCGCTGGAGGCGGTTTCGTTGCTCACGTCGTCGTGTCCTGCCCGTTGTGCACGCGTCAGAAACCGCCCGCGGGTCGCGGCACCCAGTTGGAGTTCATGCCCGGCGGGGGACTGGCGAGGATCCGTTCACCGGCGCGCAGGCCGGAGAGCACCGCCACCAGATCGGAGCCGAGTTTCTGCCCCAGGCGCACCAGCCGCAGCGAAGGTTTGCCCCTTTCGTCGATGGCGAACACGGCCGGCAGGCTGCCCCGCCAGACGATGGCCGCGGCGGGCACCACCGGCACGCGGGTCTCGGGCACACTGCTGTCGGGGATGGCCACTTCCGCATACATGCCCGGTCCCCCCGGGATGCCCTGAGGCAGATCCAGTTTCACCGTGACCGTATGACGCAGCGCATCAGCCACGGGAAAGATCTGCGCCACCCGGGCATTGACCTTGATATCCCCCACATCGAGGGTGGCGGGCAGAATCATGTCCTGCTGCAGGCCGGGCATGAGCCGGGCCGGGACTTCGAGCCGGATTTGCAGATCGTTGGTATCGGCATACTTGAGCAGCGGCTGGCCGGGCTGCACCGTGTCACCGACTTCCACCAGTTTCTTGAGAATCACGCCATCGAAGGGGGCGATTGAGCGGGTGTCGATGAGCTTGGCGTCGATCTCGTCGATCTTCGCGCGCATGGCCATGACCTGGCTGCTGGCCTGGCCCACGCGGCTGCCGCGGGAATAGAGATCCACCTGCCGTTCGATCCAGGGATTGCCGTAACGCCAGGCACGCCAGGTGTCGTTGTAACCGCCGCCCCCGCCGAAGAACCGCTCGAACATGGAGGGAAACAGGCCCATGCTGGCACTGCGCCGGGGTTCGAAATAGCGGGCCAGCTTCTCGCCCGGTGCCCAGAACTCGCGAGCGTATTGCAGACGGGCATCGGTATAGCCATAGGTGGTGGCCCGCAACCGGGCAAGGATCTGGCGCCGCTTGGCCAGCAGATCGTCGTCGTCCAGGGCCACCAGCACCTGGTTGATGCGGAAGCGATCCCCCTCCTCGCCGGCGATGAACTGCACGCGACCCGGCAACTGGGCGGTGAGGGTCACCTCGCGATACGGGATCACCGTGCCGCCGATGACCACCTCGGCGCCAAGCGGCCGACTGACCACCGTGATCACCCCGCCCGGTCCGCTCGGCATGCCGTAGCGCTGGCTCTGCCGGCCCGGCGGCGCAAAGCCGTAGGGATTGGCCGTCGAGCGGGAAACGAAGGCACCGTTGCTTGCTTCGTGGCCGGTCGCTTCGGGACGGTAGGGATGGTCACCAAACGCCGCCAGGGCCGTCTGGGCGGCCAGCAGCAAGGCCCCCATGGCCACGCCCCTGCGACGAATCGGGCCGGTTCTCATCATCATGCCTGCTGTCCTTTCTGCCTGGGAGGGTGCATCACGGGGAGAATCAGGGTGGCGGTTATTGCACCCGTCCCATGACGGCGAAACTCTTGATGAAGGGGCCGGCCATGCGCGGATCCTTGATCATCGCGGCATAGTCGCCCTGCTTGAACTTGAGCTTGCGGGCGGTATAGGCCATGCCCAGGCCGACCATCCCCGGCGGCTTCTGGGCCCACTTCTGCCAGTCGGCGAGGCTGGCCCGCAGATCCCAGTTGAGGGGCTGGCCGTCATAGGCGCCGGCCTCGGTGACCTGGCCATTCTCGACCCGGACGAAGCCCCGCGGGGCCTCCTCGTCGTCGACGCCATAACCGATGGTGGAATTGAAGCCGATCTGGGACAGGGCGCCGGCCAGTTCGGGCTCGGCATTCCAGGCTTCCTTGAAGCCGGCCATCCATTCAGCGGAAAACATCTCGGACATGGTCTTTCCCCCTGGACTTGTGGTTTTTTTGCCGGACTCCCAGGGCAGAAACCCTGCGCGGCATGAACAAGACAGGGGCAAGTCCCGTGCCAGATTGCAAGTTATTGTTTTATTTGGTTTTATGATGTAACTGTTGCACAACGAATACCGGCATTCATCGTGCGATTAATTTTAGTTTATTTGAATATATTCAAATACTTATCTCCTAAGACGAGCGTTGCACCCTGTTGCGCAACATCTCCACAGCTGCAACACTGTGAACCCGTTCACGATTCAGCGGCGCTCTCCATGTCCGATTCCGTCCATTTCGCCCCCCTTCTCGAAGCCGTGGTCTCCTACATCGACGAGGGCGTGATCATCGCCGACCCCCGCGGCCACGTGATCTACCAGAATCCGGCCGCCGGCCACCTGCTCGGCCTGCCCGGAAACGAACCGGTGGAACGGCTCAACGACATCGGCCGCTTCAACCTCCAGCGGGCCCTGCTGCGTGCCGCCATCGATGCCGGGGAAGTGGACGCCGCCGGCATGCCCAGCGGCAACTTCGTCAGTTTCGAGGAGTGTCTGCGCATCGGTGACGATCGCCGTTACCTGGAATTCCACAGCGGGCTGGTGGCCAATCCCGGCACGCGCGATCGCCTGCGCCTGATTCTGATCCGGGATCGCACCGAACAGCGCCGGCTGGAAGCGGTGTTCGAAACCGGCAGTTCGGATTTCGAGACCCGCGATCCACGCATGCTGGAGATCGTCAACCGCATCCAGCAGATTGCCGCCACCAACGCCTTCGTGTTGCTGCAGGGCGAATCGGGCACCGGCAAGACCCAACTGGCGCGGCTGCTGCACCGGGCCAGCGCCCGCGCCCGCCACGCCTTCGTGGAGGTCAATTGCGCCGCCATTCCCGAGACCCTGCTGGAATCGGAACTGTTCGGCCACGTGAAGGGAGCCTTCACCGGCGCCAGCCAGAACCGCAGCGGTCGTTTCCAGGCCGCCGATCACGGCACCCTGTTCCTCGACGAGGTGAGCGAGATCCCCCTGCATCTCCAGGCCAAGCTGTTGCGGGCCATCCAGGATCAGGAGTTCGAGCCGGTGGGTTCCGACAAGACCGTCAAGGTGGACGTGCGGATCATCGCGGCCGCCAACCGCAACCTGCGCGACATGGTGGACGCCGGCCAGTTTCGCGCCGATCTCTACTACCGGCTGGCGGTGATTCCGCTCACGGTACCGGCCCTGCGCGACCGTCCCGGGGACATTCCCCTGCTGATCCGCCATTTCAGCCAGCGGCTCGCCGGCCGCGGTTATCCGGCCGAGGTGGGGATCAGCCCCGAGGCCATGCGCATGCTCATGAACTATCCCTGGCCGGGCAACGTGCGGGAACTGGAGAACGCCGTGGAGCACGGCCTGATCTGCGCGGTGGACGGCACAATCCGGCCCGAGAGCCTGCCTCAGGACATCTACGAATTCGCCGGCAACACGCCCGAGGCTGCACCACGCGAAGAATCGGCCGAAAACCGGGAGATGCGTGAAGCCATCGAAGAGGCCCTGAAGCGCGCCAACGGCAGCAAGGCCATGGCAGCGCGCATCCTGGGCGTGGACCGCTCCACCCTGTGGCGGCGGATGCAGCGGCTGGGATTGTCGTAAACGGGTATTCAGGCTGTCGCAAAACGGTGTTTTTCAACAACCGGTCAGGGGTCGGGCGACTTTTCGACGAGAGGTTGTAACCGCCGGTTCAGGTAGTCCAGGAAAGCCGGCTCGGAAAGAATGCCGGCGTGCGTGGCCTGAAATCCGGCCAGATGATTCGCGCCGGCGCGCACGAAGGGCGGAAGCTGGCTGGACAGCGGCACCACGCCATCCGAATCCGCATCGTCCTGATAACCATACACCACGTCCCAGAACACCTCGGGCGGCCATTCGGCCGAAGCCAGCGCCTGCAGGAAACGGCTGCCCGTGGCCACGTCCTTCCACGAGGGGACGATGACCGGGGAGCGCTGAACCCCCAGGCGGGCACTGTCCATTCCGCCAAAGGGGGTGTTCACGGTCATCACGTAAACGATGCGATTGGCCTGTTCCGGATATCGCTGGCGCCACTTCAGCACAAACGACCGGGCCACCAGCCCACCCATGCTGTGGGCAACGATGGCCAGCTTCGGAACATCGTAGCGCGCCACCAGATAGGCCAGGGCCCGGACCAGCTCGTCGCTCACCGCGGCGAGACGCATGCCGCTGGGATAGGCATGGAACCAGGGCGCGAAATGCTGGCGATCGAGATGTTTCAACACCGGCAGCCAGTCTCCGGGGCCGCCATTGGCACCATGGATCAGGAGGAGCGGTATTTTTTCCGGATCGTAAGGCTCGAGCCAGTACAGCCCGGTGCCGACGAAACGGGCGTACATGTTCGGCCGCCACAGACCGATGCGGCCCATGACGCGGGAGAAAACCGGATTGTCGAGCGTGACAATCCGCCCGATGTTTTCATGGTGACGGCGGGGAGGCCAGAGACGAGGGCCGCCGTTGCGGCGGGTCTGGATCTTTTCCGATGCGAACGAAAATTCGATGCGCCGGCGTGCCCGCATGCCGATGCGCACCGGGGTGGGGAAGCCATACCAGATCAGCGGCTCGGAAGCCTGGCGCAGGCCATCCCGATTGGTGTCCAGGAAGGCGCCAACGAGGTAGGTTCCCGGCGAAAGTTCCAGCCGGAAGCGTCCCCCCGGATGAACGGCCGTCTGTGCGACCACTTGCATGATCTCCGGCGACACCTGCCGACAGGCCACCAGTATCAGGGGCGCGTTTCGTTCTTCCTCCAGTCGAACTCTTCCCTCAAGCTGACCACCAAACAGGAATTCGCCGGCTTCATCACCCAAATCCCGCCAGATCCCCGCCTGCGCGGCAAGCGCGAGCTGCAGCAGGATCAGCACCGAGAAGATTCTGTACATGACAATGCTCCGCGCCGCCACAATCCGTTGGCAGGCCAGGCGCCAGGTCGGCGCCTGCCCAGGCCACTCGCTGCCGGCATTTTAGCGGAAAACCCTCAGTGGTCGGCAGGCGCCCCCCTTCGCCACACGCGGTGGCAGCGTGGGCGGGTTGCGAGCCCGCATCAGGGTGTCGCCGCGAGGACCCCGTGCCTGCAGGTTATCTTCTGGCGTTTCTGTGGGCGCGGCGCCAGCCGCGATATTGCGGAGGCAAAGTTTTCCTGTCCTCAGGCCGTGGCCAGTTGCTGCTGGAGCAGATGGAAGGCTTCCTGGCAGGTGGCCTCCAGGTGGACCAGTTCCCTGGCCACGGTGTCGTTGTCCGGCTCATGGGCAAGCCGTTCCAGCCGCTCACAAATCGCCTGAACCCGGCGAACCCCGAGATTCTGGCTGCTGCCCTTGAGGGCGTGCGCCTCGAAGGCCAGCGCGTCCCGATCACCGGCCGCCAATGCCGCCGCCATCCGCGCCAGCCGGGCGGGCGTATCCTGCAGATAGGTCTCCAGCAGCGATCCGTATTCCTCGCCCAGCAGATCCCGCAATTCCTGCTGAATGTGCCTGTCGAGCTGTTGCGCATCGACCGCGCCGGCCGCGTTCCCCCCGTCCTTGAACGGCGTCCCCAACCAGGTGGAGACGAGGCGTTCCAGCGTGGCGAGTTCGACCGGCTTGGTCAACACGGCATTCATGCCGGCGGCCAGACAGCGCTCCCGTTCCGAGTCCAGCACATTGGCCGTCACGGCCACCACGGGCAGCTCGGCGGTCGCCTTTTCCTGACGCAGGCGACGGGTCGTTTCACATCCGTCCATGCCCGGCATCTGAACATCCATCAGCACCAGGTCGAACTGCTCCCGCGCCAGCCGCTGCAGTGCCGCCTCGCCCGATGCCTCAACGGTCACCGCCAGACCCAGCATCGAAAGCAGGCGCGCCAGGACCGTCTGATTGACACCGTTGTCCTCCACGACCAGCACGCGCTTGCCCGCCGTCGGCGCCCGGGCCGGAGGATCCGCGATTGGGGTTTCGTGCCGGGCGGCCGGCAACGGTAGCGGTTCGAGCGGCAGGGTGAAAGCGAACAGGCTGCCTTCCCCCGGCGCGGACTCGAGGGTCAGTTCCCCGCCCATCCGCTGGACCAGCTTGCGGGACAGGGCCAGGCCCAGGCCGGTGCCGCCAAAGCGGCGGGTGGTGGAACTATCGGCCTGCTCGAAGGCATTGAAAATCCTCGACTGGGCTTCGGGCGCGATGCCGATCCCCGTATCCTCCACCTCGAAACGCAGGGCGGAGACATCCTCATCGATCGCCGTGCGCCGTACCCGCAACAGCACGTGTCCCCGTTCCGTGAACTTGATGGCATTGCTCATCAGATTGATCAACACCTGCAACAGCCGGGTGCGATCGGCCACCACGCTCTCGGGCAGGTCCGGATCCAGTTCCAGCAACAGATCACGCTCTCCCGGCCGGGCTTCGCTGGCAAACATGGCGAACAGATCGTCGATCAGTTCCGTCAAGGGAAAGCGGGTGTATTCCAGGGCCAGATTTTCCGACTCGGCACGGGACAGATCGAGGATTTCATTGAGGATGTTCAACAGGTGCCGGCCGCAGGTTCGGGCCTTGGCCACGTATTCCTGTTGTTCGGCTCCAAGGTCACTCTGTTCCAGCAGCTCCAGCATTCCCAGCACCCCGTTCATGGGGGTCCGGATTTCGTGACTCATGTTGGCCAGAAACGCCGACTTGGCATGGGCCAGGGTCAGGGCCTCGTCCCGTGCCCGGGCCTGTTCGCGAATGTCGATGGCCACCGCCAGCAGGCCGGACACGCCATCGCTGCCATCGTGCAGGGCGGACAGGGAGAGCAGAAAAGGCGCCTCGCCCGCCTCCGTCAGCAGTCGCACCTCCTGTTCGGCCCGGCCGTGGCGGACCGCCTCGGCCAGGCGGCGTTCGATGGCCGCCCGATCGGCCTCGGCAAAGAGACTCACCAGGGGACGGTACTGCAGTTCCCAGTCTTTGCGGTTCGTGATGTCTCCCGCCCGGGGATTGCACCAGTAGATGCGCCCTTCCGTGTCCAGGCGGAAGACCAGGCCATTGATGGATTCGGCGATGACCCGGAATTCGTCCAGCAATTCATTGATCTTGCGTTCGTGCTCCCGGCGTTCGGTCACGTCGTAGAGATGACATTGCAGGAGTACCTCGCCCTCGATCTCGATGGGCCCGCCGAGGACGTCGAGAATGCGACTCTGCCCGGTAGCACGGCGGGCGCGCAATTCCAGATGCACCCGTTCCCGCCCGCGGAAGGTGTCGAGCAGGGCATTGCGCTCCTCGGCATCGGGAAACAGCCGTTCCAGTGGCATGTTGGCCAGATCCCCTTGGCGGTGACCGAAGAAACGTTCGGCGGCCGGGTTGGCCGAATGGACGACGGCCCGGGCCGGATCCACGATGATCTGCCGTGACAGGCTGTCCTGGAACAGGCGCCGGTAGCGGCGTTCGCTCTCCCGCTGACGGGCTTCCAGCAACAGGGTGCGGTCGAACTCCCCGGCCACCTTGGCGGCCATGATGATGTGGAACAGGCTGTAGACGGCAATCACCAGGGCCAGCGGCTGACGGTCCCCTCCCCAGTAAAGGATCAGCAGGAAGGTCGGCAACAGGATCAGCAGCTGGTAGGTGACGCTCAGCCAGCGCACCGGCGCCATGGTCTGAACCGAGGTGGCCACGATCCCGGCCGAGCCCATGAACATGGCCAGGGTGGCCACGTCGTAGACCTCTTCGGTCATCAGCCAGACGAACAACAGGCCCCAGACCGTGCCCTGTACCAGGTAGAGGAAGAAAAAGGCGGTGCGCAGCGGCCGGGATGGCAGCCCGGGCAAGCCGACGATCCGTCGCGAAACCAGAAACCGGATGATCGACAGTGTGCTCAGCAGGCCGACGACGGCGAAACGGCTCTCGCGTACCTGGGGATCGGTCGCCACCACCGTCACCACCAGCCATACCAGCGGATAGGAAAAGATCCCGACCAGCGAACGGCGGGCGAATTCGTGGAAGCGGCGGACCTCGATCGCCGCCCTGAGGCCCGCGCTGACGGTTTCGGAATCGGTATCTGATCGCGGGCGAGCGTGCATGCGGAATCTCACGCCCGGTAGACGACTTCGACCCGGTTTCCCGGTGGATGCACGGTCAATGACTCGCACAAGCGCTCCACCATCAGCAGACCCCGCCCGCTCAGCGTGGTGCCGGCAAGGCGCTGCAGGCGGGCGCGCACTGCAGGATAGTCGAAGCCCTCGCCGCTGTCCTCGATGACGAGAATCAGGCGCAACCCTTCTTCCCCATCGGGATGGGCGCTCACTGTCACCTTCACATGGCCCCGTTGCAGATCGGCCAGCCGCGTTTCCCGCTCGAGCAGGTAGTTGGCAAAGCCATCGGCGTTGCCCTTCTGTTTCGAGTCCAGACACAGCAGGCCATGATCCACCGCGTTGTTGTACAACTCGGAGAGCACGGTGAAAAGATGGGGATCGGGTTCCCGGCAACACAGTTCCTTGATCTGGTTGAGGATCAATGGCACCGGGTCGATCTCCCGGAGCATGTGCCCCTCGAACCGGTAAGTCAGCGACCAGTGTCGCGCCTCGCCCAGGGCAGAGGAGGCCTGGGTCGGGGGAGCGGCCATGTCATCCGGGCGCATGGCGATGGACTGGTCACAGGGCACACACAGCAGACTGATGTCATCCTGTTGCGCCTGACCCTCGATAAAGGATTCCAGTGCGATGTAGAGCCGGGCAAAGGGCGAATTCTGCGGCCGCCCCCCCTGCAGGGCGGCCTCCACCCGCTGACTGCCGAACATTTCGCCTTCGGCATTGCGCGCCTCGGTCACGCCATCGGTCATCATCAACAGGCGATCTCCCGGCTCCAGCGACTGTGGGTGCATCTCGCTGTCGAGCAGGCTGTCGGTGATCCCCAGTGGCAGGGAGGTGGACGCGAAACGCGCCTGGATGCGATCGTCCCGCACCAGCAGAGCCTCCGGCAGCCCGCCGTTCCAGATCTGCAGGGTCTTCACGTCGGGCGAGATGCTGGCCAGGCAAGCGGCACAGAACATCTCGGCCGGCAGCATCTCGTAGAGCTTGCGATTCATCTCGGCAAGGATGCTGAGCGGGCCGTAGCCCTTGGCGGTCATGGAATGAAAGATCTGTGACAGGGGCATGGCGCCGATGGCCGCGTAGAGGCCGTGACCGGTGAAATCGCCCAGCAGCACGTGCAACTCACCGGTCGGACTGCGGGCACTGAGGATCAGATCGCCGCTGAAGGTCATGGCCGGCAGATACACCACACCGAACTTCTCCATCTCGTCGTTGTTCGCGGTGATGACCCCCGAGAACAGCTCTTCGGCCAGTTGCTCGTCGCGGCGCATGAGTTCGGTCTGCTGCGCCAGGGCGCAGTTCAGGCGGCGCACCCGCTCCACGGCGTTCAGGCGCGCCTGCAGCATGGCATGGCTGACCGGCTTGATCAGGAAGTCGTCACCGCCGACGTCGAGCCCCCGGATCATGTCTTCCTCCGCACTCAGGGCGGTGAGGAAAATCACGGGCAGATAGCGGTTGCGGGCCTCGGCCTTGATCAGGCGGGTGGCCTCGTAACCGTCCATCTCCGGCATCATGATGTCCATGAAAACGATGTCCGGCTGGTGGCGACGCACCTGCTCCACCGCGGCGCGGCCATCCGCCGCCTCGATGGTCTCATAGCCCAGGTGCCGGAGCTGGGCGCCGAGGATCACCCGGTTGGTCGGCTCGTCATCGACGATGAGGATCCTGCCGCGGGACATGAGTCGACCTAAATGGAAGTTCCAAATCCCGGACCACTTGGGCAAGAGCGCCCGATTCCAACACCGCCCTCCGGGACAGAGGGCTCAGTGCACACAATGAACCATGGTCTGGTATTTGGAACGTTCATTTAGCGGAGGGTGAAGATCTTGTGGAAGTTGGCCACCTCCAGCACCTCGCGGATTTCGCCCGGCACGTCTTCCAGGATGATGTCGGCGGCCTCTCCCCCGGCATGCTTCTTGAGCAGCAGCAACATGCCCAGGGCCGAGCTGTCCAGATACCGCGCCCGGGCCATGTTGACCCGGTAGCGCAGATTGGCCGGTTCGTTGCGATAGGCCTCGCGAAAATCCTTGTGGTGGGCAAAGTCGAACTGTTCATCCAGATAGATGGTCAGTTCCTTGCCGTCGCTGGATTTCTTTACCTCGATACTCATGTCCTCGTACCCTGGTGCCTCAAAATCGCTACCCCGTATTCCCGGAACATTCAGAACAACTCCACATCACCACTGTCCATGCCTTCTTGGGCCACGGCCTTGTGGCGCGTCGTCGACCACTGTTCGCGGGCCGTCTGCAGGCGGGCGACCACGTCAGTGTCGCCAGCGGCCACATCACGCAGCAGGGAAATCATTTCCTGCACGCGTTCCAGGCTGATCTCGGCGGCCTCCAGGGACTGACGACAGATGTCCTCGAACTGCAGCCCCCGCACCGCCGTGGCCACGGCCTGCGCCTGCTCCTCGCCCAGCGCCGACACCTCGCCAATCTTGGCGGCGAAGAAGACGTTCATGTCTTCGACCGCACGGAGGGTGCGCTGGACCCGGTTGCGGGCTTCGATGGTCACCTGCAAATCCCGGGAGGCCATGGCATTGACCGTCTTGTTGACGTGGGTGATGGCGCCCTTGGCCTTGGCCACCTGTTCCTTGATTTGATCGTTGAAGGCCGTGGAGCGGGCCGAGAGGTTGCGCACCTCGTCGGCAACCACGGCGAAACCGCGGCCGGCTTCGCCCGCCCGGGCCGCTTCGATGGCGGCATTGAGGGCCAGCAGATTGGTCTGGTCGGCAATCGACTTGACATCGTCCAGCAGGTCGAAGATGCCATCCAGGTGCTCCACCATGTCGTCGATGTGATGGGCCGTCTCCACGCTCTGCTCGCTGACGCTGGTGAGGATGCTGATGAATTCCTCCATCAGGTGCGAGGTGTCCTCGGCGAACTGCCGCACGTTGACGCCACCGTCACTGCCGCCACTGTTGTGCTCCAGGATTTCGGTGACGATCGCCTCCTGGCGCTGGGCGAAACAGGACATGTTCTCGAACTCCCTGGCCAGCCCGGTGACCGCTTCGTGCAGCAGGGCCTGCACCCGCCGGACTTCCTCGGCGGTGCTGGCGCTCTCCTCGCGCAGTTCCCCTTCGAGGGTCCGAATCAGTTCTCCGCTGGCCGTCTCGGGCCGCGCCGGCGCAACCGTTTCGCCTCTCTCTTCGGTCACTTTCTCCGGATCCGCACCCCCCTGGCCACGTGCCCGCCAGGCCAGGAACAGCAGCAGGATCATTCCGCCTTCGACAGCCCAGCGCCAGGGCGCCGCCAGCCCGGCAACATCCACGCCCAGCAGTCCCAGTGCCGCCGTCAAGGCGATGAACAGCGGTTTCATGTCACAGGTGTTCCTTGTGGATTGGGAATCGCGGCCCGTACACCCGGGCGCATGCAGCTCGTCCCTGGTGCGGGGGCTTCCTGCTCCCTGTAACGGCCGCAACGGCCTGATCTTTAGCCATCGTGAGGAAGAAGACGCCAGCCCACAGACAGCGAGCCGGCGATGCCGGAAAGAGGAGACCTCGCCTCCCTGCGAGGATTTTGCCGGCGCACCAGGAGCGGCGCCGTCGGCTTCCCTGCCCTGACGGATCATCCGGGATCCGCCGTTGAAAAATCGTCGAAACACACCGGCTTTCGGCCGCCTGCCAACCGGTGCGGGTTGCCGGGGGTCAGTGCTCGCCCTTGGTGCGCAGCAGCCCGGCCAGGCGGTTGCCCTGCTTCTGCGGGCCGCCGCGGGGAAAGATCTTGTGCAGATAGCGGCTGCTGCCGCGCTCGGGGCCCCAGACCTTCCGGAAGTGCTTGACCATCTTGCGCACCTCGCACTGCACGCCATGCTCGGCGTAGTAATCGCGCAGAAAGCGCACCACTTCCCAGTGCTCGTCGGTCAGCTCCAGGCCTTCCGCGGCCGCCTGGGCACGCACGAAATCCTCGCTCCATTCGTCCAGATTGACGATGTAGCCTTCGCTGTCGGTGAGGATCTCCCGGTCGTTGACCAGGAGGGTCTTGGTCTGCATGTTGGGGTACATCGGTTGCTTGCCTCTGTGTTCATACCTGTTAACGGAAATCTCGCAGGAGCGGCGCCCTCGCCGCGATAGGCCGGTAGCGGGTGGCGAGTCGCTGGTTGCTGGCAACTCCATGGCGCTTGTTCCAGCTACCCGTGACCCATCATCGCGGCGAGGGCGCCGCTCCGACAGGCCATTGCAGGCGCGCGGGCCATCACGTTCCCAGCACCTCCTCGATGATCGCGCGGATCTCCGGCACGCAGGAGCCACAGTTGGTGCCGGCGCGCAGCACCTCGCCCACGGCTTCGGGGGTGGTCAGATGCTGCTGGCGAATGGTGTTGACCAGCACGTTGCGGCCGACACCGAAGCAGGCGCAGACCACCGGGCCGGCATCGTGCTGGCCGGAGGCCGGCTTGCCGGTGAGAATGGCCATGCGGTCCCGCTCTGCGAGCGTCTCGTCGGCAAACAGCTTGAGCAGCCAGTCCCGCTCCGGCAGTTTCGGTTCGGGACCGATGAAGATCACGCTCTCAAGACGCCCGTTCTCGATCCGCGCCGCCCGATAGCGGTGCTGGCCCTTGTCGTGATACTCGATCCACTCGACCTTCTCGGCCTGCTGGCAGAGCAGGCTGCGGGCGCAGCGCGCCCAGTCGTCCGGCAGCTCCTGGCCGGCCAGTTCGTAGCGCCACAGCCCCTTGCCGCGCGACAGGGCCCAGTAGCCGGTGGTGACCATGGCCAGGCGCCGGCGGCTGAGCAGGAAGCCGTACCAGGCTGCCGGCCAGCGGGCGAGGCGCACCGGCGTGTGCTTGAACTCGGGCTGGCCGGAGAGGGGATCGGTGAAGGCACCGGTCAGGGTGTCCACCGCCGCGCAGGCGGCGAACTGATCGTTCCAGTGCATGGGCACGAAGACGCTGCCGGAGCGCTGGGCCGCGTCGATCCGCGCCCGTACCACGATGCGCCCGCGCCGGCTTTCCACCTGCACCAGATCGCCCTCGGCGATCCCCTGCGCTTCGGCATCCTCCGGATGGATCTGCGCGAACGGCTCGACGATGTGGCCCGAGAGGCGCGCCGACTTGCCGGTGCGGGTCATGGTGTGCCACTGGTCGCGGATCCGGCCGGTGTTGAGCACCAGGGGATAGTCTCCGCCGGGCGCCTCGGCGGGGGCATGGGCACCCACGGCCACGAAACGGGCGCGGCCGTCCGGGGTGTAGAAGCGGCCGTCCTCGAAGGGCCGGCGGCCGGGTGCGACGCCGGCAGGCACCGGCCACTGCACCGGCTGCAGGCGGTCGTATTCGGCATCGCTCAGATCGGCGAGGGCGCCGATGTCGAAATCGCGCGTGCCGCCGTTCTCCGCCGCCGACAGGGCCGCGTGCTCGCGGAAGATGTCGGCGGCGTTGCGCCAGGCGAAGGCCTCGCCGAAGCCCAGGCGGCGGGCGATCTGCTGGATCATCCACCAGTCGGGCCGGGCCTGCCCGGGGCTGGGCAGGAAGGCCCGCTGGCGGCTGATCCGCCGCTCCGAGTTGGTCACCGTGCCTTCCCGCTCGCCCCAGGTCTGGGCCGGGAACAGCACGTTGGCATGACGGGTGGTGTCGGTGTCGCGCACGCAGTCGGAGACCACCACGAACTCGCATTTCTCCAGTGCCCGGCGCATGCGCCCGGCATCGGGCAGGCTCACCGCCGGATTGGTGGCCATGATCCACACCGCCCTCACCCGCCCCGCCTCGATGGCCTCGAACAGGTCAACCGCCTTGAGACCCGCCTTCTCCGCCAGCCTTGGGGCCCGCCAGAAGGCCTGGACGATGCGCCGATGCTGGGGATCGTCCAGTTCCATGTGCGCGGCGAGCTGGTTGGCCAGCCCGCCCACCTCGCGCCCGCCCATGGCGTTGGGCTGGCCGGTGAAGGAGAACGGCCCCATGCCGGGGCGGCCGATGCGGCCGGTGAGCAGATGGCAGTTGATCAGGCTGTTGATCTTGTCGGTGCCGAAGGACCACTGGTTCATCCCCTGGGAGAAGATGCTCACCACCCGCTCGGTGCGGGCGAACAGCTTGTAGAAGGCGCGCACCTGGTCGAGGGGCAGATCGCAGGCCTGCGCCACCTGCTCGGGGGAGCCGGCCGTCTCGCGGGCCGCGGCCAGGGCCGCCTCCAGACCTTCGGTGCAGTTGTTCACGAACAGGGCGTTGCGCTCCTCCCGGGCCTCGAGGTGCAGCAGCAGGCCGTTGAACAGGAGGTGATCGGTACCGGGCCGCAGGGCCAGGTGCATGTCGGCGATGTCGCAGGTGGCGGTGGCGCGGGGATCGATCACCACCACCATCAGATCCGGATTCTCCTTCTTCGCCCGCACGATGCGCTGGTAGAGCACCGGATGGCACCAGGCGGCATTGGAGCCGGCCAGCACGATCAGTTTGGCCCGCTCCAGATCCGTGTAGCTGCAGGGCACCGTGTCGCTGCCGAAGGCCCGCTTGTGGGCGGCCACCGCCGAAGACATGCACAGCCGCGAATTGGTATCGATGTTGGCCGATCCGAGGAAGCCCTTCATCAGCTTGTTGGCCGCGTAGTAGTCCTCGGTCAGAAGCTGGCCCGAAACATAGAAGGCGACGGCCTCGGGGCCGAGGGCGTCGAGAATCTCGCGCAGGCGGGTGGCGGTGTAATCCAGCGCGTTGTCCCAGCCGTGGGCGGTGCCCTCGATCTCGGGATACAGCAACCGCCCTTCCATGCCGATGGTGTCGGCCAGGGCCGCGCCCTTGGAACACAGCCGCCCCAGATTGGCCGGATGGGCCGGATCGCCCTTCACCGAAACGTTGCCCGCCTCGTCGATGGACGCCAGCACCCCGCAGCCGACGCCGCAGTAGGGGCAGGTGGTCTGGACTTCGAAGGCCATTCAGCGAGATTCCTGGTACGCTGCAAACAACGCAGAGGGCGCAGAGACGCAGAGAACGCAGAGTTTTATTGAGAATACGTTTTGCATTGCATTTGTCATGTTGGCAAACCAAAAGAATTTTCTTTCAACCACATCTCCCTGTGAACTCTGCGAACTCCCCGTCTCTGCGCCCTCTGCGTTTCTTCCACCATGCTCAGTTCAGCAACAGCTTCCGGTAGTCGCCCCGCTCCAGGAGGCGCCCCCGGATCCGCTGCGCGTAGTCGCGGCGCACGCCGCGCAGGTAGATGAGCAACCAGCCCAGCACGCCCGGCATGAGCGCGGCCAGATACCACCAGCGTTCGACCACCCCCGGCAGCAGCGCCAGGGCCAGCAGCACCACGTAGGCCGGCCAGATCATCACCAGCCCCCGACCCAGGTGCTTGACCACCAGCACCGCCACCGCCAGGCGCCGCCGGCGCTTCTGCACGGGCGAATCGTACACCGCCCGAAACACCGCCCGGGCCAGGTCGTCGTCAATCTCTTCCAGTGTGCGAGGCATGAGGTTTCACTGCAAATGACGCAGAGATCACAGAGACGCAGAGGTCGCGGAGATTGTTATTGCAGCCTGGAACCGGGTCGAAACGGCCCCGCACACTCACACAATGCAACTTTCCTCTCAATGTCACGCTCTGCGTTCTCTGCGTCTCTGCGCCCTCTGCGTTCCTTCCACCCCGGCCCGGTTCAATGCGTGTCGGCCAGCACGCCGACCTGGGGCATTTCGGCCAGGCCCGATTCGCGGGCGTGTTCCTGGAAGCCCCGGTTGCGCCAGAAGAAGGCGCCGGGCATGGTGGTGGGGATCACCAGCACGTAGAACAGGGCGCGGCCGATCACGGCGGCACCGAGCACGGCGAGCGCCGTGGCGATCCACAGGGCATAGGTGAGCGCGCCGCTGCCGCCGAACAGGGCCAGCAGCAGGGCGGCCAGGGCGCCCGTGGCCAGAAGGGCGTTGCGCAGGCGCCAGGTCTTGCCGAAGGTGGTGCGCTGCTCGTAGTGGGCGGCGGCACCCTCGCCGTCGGCGGCCTGCATGTCGCGGGCGTGGCGCCACAGGCCGAAGCCTTCCAGGATCAGGCCGGCGAAGAGCAGACTGCCGAACACGTTGAGCAGGGGCGAAAGCGGCTCGCCCGCCGCCAGCAGCACGCCGCCGAAGATCAGGATCACGAACAGGCTGCCCAGGGCGAGCATGTTGCCGTAGAAGCTGGTGAGCACCTGCCAGTGGTTCCAGAAGGGCCGCGCGGGAATGCGGTAGATCCGGTGCATGAACCAGATGGCCAGCGGCCCGGCCACCGCCGCGCCCCAGCCGGTGACGGCCAGCAGGCCGGCATGCCACCCCGCCAGCAGCCAGCCGAACAGGCCCGGGAAGGCCTCGAGCAGCGTGTAGGCGGCCAGCAGATTGAAGAACACGGCGATCCCCGCCACCTCGCGGCTGACCGGCGAATGGCGCAGGTTGTTGAAGGCCCGGTAGAAGCGGTGCGGCCGTCCCAGGTGCATGGTCGATAGTGCCAGGGCGAAGGTCTCCAGGCCCAGCAGCACGAACAGGCTCAGGGAACGGGCCAGCGGATGGCTCTCGGCCGACAGGGCCTCGAGACCGAACAACGGACCGAGGAACAGTGCCAGGAAGGCACCGATCACGCCCTGGGAGATCAGGGTGAAGATCACCAGGGGATCTTCCCGCGAACGCAGCTTGTGCAGGTTCCACCGGGGCTGGCGGCCCGTATCCCGCACCTTGGGCCTGTACGGCCCCTTGCCCGGCTCGTCCTGCTCGTAACGCAGGGGCATGGCGTCGGTGCGCACCATCTCCCGGGGAAGGGAGCGGATCTGCTGGAAGCGGATGTTGGGATGGGTGATGTCCGGCGTGGGGAAGCCGGGGATCCGCGTCTCGAGCTGCTCGCGGTTCTCCGGCGTGGTTTCGATGGGCCCGAAGTCCAGGGCCCCGCCCAGGCAGGCGGCCGCACAGGCCGGCTTGAGCCCGACCTCCAGGCGATCGATGCACATGTTGCACTTGTGCACGTGACCGCGCTGCATGTCCAGTTGCGGGGCGTTGTAGGGGCAGACCCAGGTACAGTAGCCACAGCCGAAGCAGATGTCGGGATCCTGCAGCACCGCGCCGTATTCGGCGAACTTGGTATAGGCCCGGGTGGGGCAACCCTTGAGGCACACCGGGTTGTCGCAGTGGTTGCAGGCCATGGAGATGTTGATCCGCGTGGTGTTGGGATACACGCCTCCCTCCACGTAGCCCACCGCCCGGTAGGCGAGATACGGCGGCAGATCGTTCTTCAGCGAACAGGCCGACTCGCAGGCATGGCAGGCGATGCAGTTGTCGGCGTTGAAATAGAAGCCGTGCTGCTTGTAGCGGTTGGGATTGTCCGGCTTGCTGCGCTCGCCGTTGATCACCAGGCCATCGGCCACCAGCGGATCCTCGGGCGAATCCACCAGATCGATGGGCTTGCCGTAACGGTTCTTCTCCGGCGGCTGCACATCGGGAAGAAAGGCGTAATCGGGTTCGTCGTCGCGTACTTTATACATTGTCGTCACTGTTCGGGTTCACTGTAAACAACGCAGAGATCGCAGAGACGCAGAGGTCGCGGAGAAATGCCGGCATGGTCAAACGACTCATCATCTTCCGTGTGTACGCATTCACTCACAATCCGACAGAAAATCTCTGCGTTCTCTGCGTTCTCTGCGTCTCTGCGCCCTCTGCGTTCCTTCCACCGAGTCTAATACGTCCTCGCCGCGCGGTTGCGCACCGCGGCGGCCTGTTGGTCTTCCACCGGTTCGATGCGCACGGCCGCCTGCTTGAAGGCCGGCTGGCGGGAGTGGGGATCCAGCAGGCCGAGGGTCAGGCGGTTGACGCATTCGTGGAAGTGGAAGGGGATGAACACCATGTTGTAGGGCACCCGCTGGGTGGTCTGCACCAGCACCACGGCGTCGCCGCGCTTCGACACCAGGCGGGCGTAACTGCCGTGTTCGATGCCGAGATCGCGGGCCGCATCGGGGTTCATCTCCATGTAGGGGGTGGGGCTGAACTTGTTGAGGTTGCCCACCTTGCCGGTGCGGGTGCGGGAATGGAAGTGTTCCACCACCCGGCCGCTGTTGAGCCAGAAGGGGTATTCGTCGTCGGGCCGCTCGTTGTTGTCCACGAAGGGCAGCGGGATCAGTTTGGCCTTGCCGTCGGCGTGCTGGAACTTGCCATCCGTGTACAGGCGCGGCGTGCCGGTCTCGGCGCCTTCCGGGCAGGGCCACTGGATGCCCCGCTGCTGTTCGATCTTCTCGTGGGTCATGCCTGAATAGTCGAGCATGCGCCCTTTGGACAGCTCGCGCATCTCGTCGAACACGCCGGCGGCGGTTTCGGGGAAGCGCATCTTGCGCCCCTGCTCGAAGCGGGTGGCCATCTGGTTGAAGATCCACAGATCCGGCTTGGAGTCGGCATGGGGCGGCACCACGTTGCGGATCAGGTTCACCCGCCGCTCGGTGTTGGTGAAGCAGCCTTCCTTTTCGGCCCACAGGGCCGCGGGCAGATAGACGTGGCTGTATTCGTTGGTCTCCACGTCCTCGTAGGCATCCTGCACCACCAGGAACTCCAGCTTCTCCAGGGTCTTGCGGATCCGCGCCGTGTTGGGCATGGAGGTCATGGGATTGGTGGCGATGATCCACAGGCCCTTGATCTGCCCGGTCTCGATGGCAGGGAAGATGTCGGTCTGGAACAGGCCGCGCTTCTTGGGGAAGAACTCGGGATCGATGCCCCAGAAGTTGGCGATGTCGATACGATCCTGCTCGTTCTCCAGGGCACGGTAGCCCGGCAGGCCCGAGCAGGAAGACCATTCGCGGGTGCCCATGGCGTTGCACTGGCCGGTGATGGACAGGCTGCTGCCACCGGGCTTGCCGATGTTGCCGGTGATGAGGTTGAGGTTGTTGATCCCCACCACGCCGTCGGAACCATGAGTGGACTGGTTGATGCCCATGGTCCAGATGGTCATGGCCGCGCCGGCCTTGGCGTAGGTGCGCGCCACGTTGCGGATGGTGTCTTCGTCGATGCCGCAGATCCGCGAGGCGGTGAGCGGATCGTATTCCTTCACCAGGGCGGCGAATTCGTCGTAGCCGGAGGTGTGGGCCTCGATGTAGGCCCGATCCTCCAGTCCTTCCTCGAGGATCACGTGAGCCAGGGCGTTGAGCAGCACCACGTCGGTGCCCGGCTTGATGGGCAGGTGGATGTCGGCCATCTGGGCGAACATGGTGACCCGGGGATCGACGACGATCACCGGAAACCGGCGCTTCTCCAGCGCCTGCTTCAGGCGCCAGAAGATCACCGGGTGCTGCTCGGGCAGGTTGGAGCCGATGGCCAGCAGGCATTCGGTGTGCTCGAAATCCTCGTAACAGCCGGGCGGGCCGTCGGAGCCGAAGGAGCGCTTGTAGCCCGAGACCGCCGACGACATGCACAGGGTGGTGTTGCCGTCGTAGTTGTTGGTGCCGATCACGCCCCGT
>JALSSV010000044.1 GCA_026984045.1 Chromatiales bacterium
ACGGCCTGATTTTCGCCCCGCGCCAACGCATCAAGAGTCCCCTCCGCATCATCCCCCACATCTGCCGCGCCCGGGCTCCCCGCCCTGAGTGCCCGGATCGCCTCGATGTTCCGCACCACCTGCGGCGTGCGGGCCAGCGTTTCAGCCAGCGACGCCTGAAACGCTTGCGTCTTCACTTGGTGGCGGGCGCCGAAGTAGAAACTGACGATGGCGCCGAGCAGCCACCAGAGCGGCTCGGGGACCAGCGCAAGACCCTGCATGCGCGAGGCAAACCAAACGGGGTCGACCATGGCCGAACCGATCAGGAACAGCACGCCCAGCGCCATGGCCGGGCGCGGCAGACGGTTGAGGCCGTCAATGAAGCGGTCGAACAGGCCACGTTGTTGTTGGAACTCGGCACCGAACTGGCGCAGAGCCGTGGCCTGAAACTCTGCGGTTCGCTGGGCCTCTGCCTCGGCATTCGGGCGGAAGGTTTCGACCGTCTGGCGCACGTCCTTCAGCCCACCCCCGAACAGCCAGCCGAACAGGCCCTCGATCAACCCCATGATTTTACCCTTTCTGCAAACTCCGCCTCGCTCATCTGGTAGCGCGGCCGCATGAACTCTTCCGCCCGTCTGATCCATCCACCTTTAGCTCCCGCCCTCGTGCGGGCGAACTTGCGCAAGCGCGGTTTGCGATCGGCCAGGCGAAAATAGTAGTTGCGCCGGGCGATGGCATAGGCGTCGACCAGGTATTGCCCGGCCTTCTCGTGGGCACGTTTCGCGGCCTCGGCTGTCTGCGGCCCGATCAACCCGTCCACTGTCACCGGTTCCTCGAACTCGGCCAGCAGGCGCTGCAGGATGCGCACGGCATTGCTGCCGGCATTGACCCGCATATCGAACACCGAAGGCTGGAGCGGCTCGGGCAACAGATCGATGCGGGGCTCATGGAAATACCGCTCCCTGAAGATCCGTACGGCATCGGCCCGGGTCAGCGCCTTCACGTCCTCGACAGTCACCTGCCCGTCGCCAGTCATGTCCAGGCCGAGGGTGCGCAAGGTGCCGATGGTCACACCGTATTTCGTGGCGCCGCCCGGGTCTGCCGGATCGTTCACGAAGCTACCCTCGCGCGCAACGATCTCGCGGGCAATCTCGTCCACGTTCATGCTTATTCTCCAATTCCGAAGATCTTCAACTTCACGGCCACCCCGGCGATCAGCGCCAGCAGCAACCCGGTGGTGATCAGCCTTACGGTGGTCTGCCAAGCGGTGCGTCGCGCCATGCGCAGGGACGCCAGCAGGGTACGCAGGTCACGGATGTCGATGGCGGCTTCCGGGCCCTCGAGGCCGACATCGGCGAGAGCCTTGCGGGCGCCCTTCTCGGCGGCGCGGGCGAGGATGGCCTCGAAGTCCTCTTCGGGCATGCGGACGAAGCCCGCGTCCTTCGACGGTGGTGTCATGGTCGTTTCCTTGTCTCTGGCTTTGATTCAGGCAGCCGGCGCGGTCGGCAGCAGGTACTGGATGGCGATGCGCACATCCCCGCCGGTGAAGCTGCCGCCGTTGGCGGTGAGGACGATCGGCGTGGGTGCATAGAAGGCCTGCGGGCCGATCACGCCGACATTGGTGCTGCCGGCAGCCACGCCAAGCGAGCCGCCGAACTTGGCGGGCTCGCCGGCGATGCCGCAATCCCAGGAGGTGGCGCCCAGCACGGCAGCGACCGTGCGCGTCGAGACCGCCAGCACGATGGCGCGGTCGGGAATGGCGATGGTGGAGATGACGGAGGCACCTGTGAGTCCCGAGAGCAATTCCTCGACTACATGCATCCCGATGGCGGCCCCGCTCGGCCCCCGGGCCACCTCGACAGCAGGTCCGCGCACCAGCAGGTTCAGGGCCGCATCAAGCGCCAGCCACGCCCCGCCCACACGCACGACCAGCGCTCCTTCGTCCTCGATCCAGACCCGCCAACCTTCCTGCGGGATCAGCCGCACCCATGCCCCACCCGTAAACAGCGCCACGTCGCCGTCCCACCCGGCCCACGCCCCTGTGCCGCCAGCGGCCACGATGAAGCACTCGCCCTCGACCGGACTGACCGGCGGCGCAGCCAGATCCCGGTTCTTGACCGAGAGCTGCACCAGCCCGTCGAGCAGCGCGAGTGCCTCGTTGACGGTGACATGCTTCTGGGCCTGGGCGGCGGCGAGCAGCGGCAGGGCGAGGTTGGGGGTGCTCATCAGACGGTCTCCGTGACGGTGAGGGTGGTTGCAAGCGGAACACCGCGGCCCAGCGCGCCGATCTGGGTGATGCGGATGGACAGGCTGGCGACCGGTGCACCGAAGTCGGCGGTCTGCATGGCGGCGGTGTAAAGCGCGGTCGGGGCAGCAACCGTCAAGGTTCGCTTGACGGTTGCCCCAGAGAGGATTTCGAGCTCGTAGCTTTCGGATGCCTCGGACATGGGCACGTCCGTCAGCACCCAGCTGTCGGCGGAAAGCGCTCGGTCGCGCCGTATCCAGCGCAGATCGAGATCGCCGCCCACAAGCCGCCGCATTCGGGCCTGCGCCGGGGCAAAGGGTTTCAGGCCGCGCCCGTTGGGCGTGAAGGTCAGCGCCTGCATGATGGCGTCGGATGGCGCGGCATTGCCCGGCCCGATGCGCCAGTTCCAGGGGATGCCGAGATCGGCTTCAGAGATCGAGAGCGGCTGCACCGCGCTATCGAGGATGACCACACGAGCCCCGGTGGGCGCCGGGTCGCCCATGGCATCTTCCGTGCCCCGCTGCCCGCGCAGAAGGCGGGTGAGCCGATAGCGCCCGGTTGCCACGAGTTCCGCGTTCCCGAACTGGACGATCTCCCAGGCGCCCGGCGCGCTTTCGATGGCCATCGCGTTGGCGCCATTGAGAAGCTCGGTATCGGTGACCGAAGCCAGCGTGCCCGATGTGAGGTCCAACAGGAGTTCACTGCCCATGTCGAAACGCCAGAGGGGACCGGCTGGGAAGTCGGCGGCCAGAACCCCCATGCGCGCCGCTGCACCGATGGTGTCGAGCAGCTGGAAGCCGGAGGTGTCGGCACTGCGCCACACGGCCCCGGTGCCGTACCACGGCCTCGCGAACACTGCCGCATAGGGGCGATGCGGTGGCACCGTGTCGGCCAGCTGTGGCAGATCCATCAGAGCGACGTCAGCCGGCCCGAAGACGGTCGGCTCGGCCAGCTGCGGATCCCGACCTTTGCCTGGCGGCAGGTCATAAAGGGCGGCATCGGTGCGGATGGCC
>JALSSV010000045.1 GCA_026984045.1 Chromatiales bacterium
GAGGCGGTTTTCCAGGTCGTAGAGGTAGCTGGTGGTCTGGCCGGCGACGGTCTTTTGGGTGGTGCTGCCGTTGGCGTCGTGCTGGAGGGTGACGTTGGCGTAGGCTTTGAGGGCGTTGGCGTCGTCGTAGGTCCAGGGGCCGGGCAGGCTGGCGTCAGAGGTACGGTTGCCGGCGGGGTCATAGGTCCAGGCCTCGTCGGGCAGGGTCGGGTTGGCGGCGCGAGTGAGGCGGTCGCGGGGGTCGTATTCGTAGGCGTAGGTGCCGTGTTCGGTGGCCTTTTCGAGAATGTTTCCTACCGGGTCGTACCGGTATTGGTAGTCCTGCACGGGGTTGCCGGCCGGATCGGCGGCGGTGATTCTCTGAATGCGCAGCAGCGGGTCGTGGGCGATCTGGCGGGTGCTGCCGCCGGGGTAGGTAATCTTCGCCGGGGCGGTCCAGATGTAGGCGTTCCAGACGATGGCGCCCTCGCCCGGCAGGCGGACCTGGGCCAGGCGGTTGGCGGCGTCCCAGGCGTAGGTGACGGTGGTGCCCGCCGGATCGGTGAAGCTGGCGGGCTTGCCGTTCTTGTACCAGGTGTAGCCGAGGCGGGCGGTGAAGGCGCCGAAGTCCAGGGTTTCGGTGAGCTTGCGGCCGAGCGCATCGTAAGTGTAGACGGCGCGGGTCTGGCCGTCGGCGTAGCCGGTGAGGCGGCCGGTGGCGTCGTACGTGAAGGTGACGGTCTTGCCGGCGGTGGTGGCGCTGGCCGTGGGGTAATGGGCGATTTGCGTGAGGCGGTTGGCGGCATCGTAGGTATAGCGGGTTACCTGGCCCCTGGCGTCGGTCTTTTCGATGAGGTTGTCGTTGGCGTCATACGCATAGCGGTGCACCTGTCCGGTGGGCCAGGTTTCAGTGCGCAGGCGGTCCTTGCCGTCGTAGGCGTAGCGGCGGATGACGATGCCCTTTTCGTTGGTGACGGACAGGAGGTTGTCGCGG
Source organism: Chromatiales bacterium (assembly GCA_026984045.1). Taxonomy (GTDB): domain Bacteria; phylum Pseudomonadota; class Gammaproteobacteria; order UBA6429; family Thiohalophilaceae; genus JALSSV01. The sequence continues at coordinate 974 of JALSSV010000045.1, forward strand.
TTGTCGTACCGGTACTGGACGGTGCTGCCATCGGGCTGGGTGACCTGGAGGAGGCGGTTCAGGGCGTCGTAGGCGTAGCGGGTGGTCTTGCCGGCGGCGTCGGTGACGGCGACGAGATTGCCGGCCGGGTCGTACTCGCGGCGGGTAAGGTAGGCGGTGCTCGCATCGAGGATGTCGCGGCTGGTGGCCAGCCGGCCCCGGCGGTCGTAGCCCATTTCCTGCCGATAGGTGGGGTAGTCGATGGCAGCAAGGCGGTTGAGGATGGCGTTGCGGGATTTTTCGACGCCGTAATGAATGTTGATGGTGATTCCGGGAAGCAGGAAGGTTGTAGCATAAATGGGATCGTTGGCTGGATTGAGCTTACAAGGAACACGATAACCAGGGGCTGGCCATTGCCGTTTTACAGGCAGGGCGGTTTGGAAGCCGGTATCGCCGATTCGAGAGGCAATCCGTTGTGCCGCAATTTCAGTTCCTTTGGACAAGATATTTTCTCTGGCTGGTATTGCTTATTCCTGGATTAGATATTCCTGGTTTTCACTGCGTTGCATGCGGGCTACACTTACTTGTTATTTGATTCGATTATAAATAACAAAAAATTCTCGATAAGCACCATCTTCTTCTAGCTTATGGATTGCATCCAAGATACCTTTTGGATCTGTATACCTCGGATATTTTAATATCTTCACGAGTTCAATTTTATTTTCTGTCGAGAGATCATGAAACACCCTCAAAAAATAACCTGGACAATTAACAGATATCCCCTCAACGATTTCTCGATAGATTTCACAAATATCTGCACATTCATTACAGTTAACCGATCGTTTAATTAACAGCTCAGAAACATCAAACGAATAACACATATACAACTTCAATGAATATAAATATTTTTCGTATTCTTTTTTTAGCCCTACATTTGCACAATAGTCACTAGAAATATCTTGATTGATAATTTTCTTGATTTTATTAATTCGTTCTTTATTTTTTTTCAAAAAAAATATTACGAAATCGTTTTTTTTATACTGCGCCCTACATAATGAATCTTTGATTTGATCCAAACTATAATTATAAGGCTCCATCAATAAATCTATAATCGATGATTTCTTTTGAATATCAAAGTCTTTTACTAATGCCAAAAAACATTTTGTATCATGCACAATTACATCACCCAACCTCTCTTTTAACATTTCAATGTATTCCAATTCTTCCCTGGCATATTCTCCATACAAATTATCAAAATAATAATTTATTTGTTTTTTTATATTTTGGATTTTGGGTTTTGCCAAGCAATCATTGGTGGCGGAGTCTGCAGAAAAAGAAGCAGAATATACCAATAGCATCAAACCACAAGAACAACATATCGACAGAAACCTTGGCATCTTTATGAAAAACAAATCATCGTATGATTTCAATATCGCACTCCTCATTCTCATCAAGCTTGTCCCACAACCTTTGACATTTACTTTTTCTTATACCAATACATCCTTCAGTTGCTCTCGCATGCGCCCCGCTACAATGGATATGTTTTCTATCAGCCTTCTTCTTCAATCCATTCTCTTCTAAATTTCCGCGACCAGGATAATTCGGGTTAAAATCAATTGTATCTACTGGATCGCCTTTGTTTATTAGAATATACGGCATGGTAGTCCCATCTCGTCTTCTAAATCCATTTGAATTATATACACCCTTATATTTGCCAGCAGCAATACCTGGGTTCCAACTATTTGGATTTGGCCACGTCGACACATCTTCAATCATCAAATACTCGCCGGTTTGGTCATCGTAATATTCAAGAATCGCTTTATAACCCCAGTCATCTTTGCTGCCAAACACCCATATCGTTATTTTACAGTGCAACCCGAACATGCCCATATATGTACCAGGGTTTTGGCTTGCATATATATAAACATTCAAGCCACCGAGCAACCCAATCGGATCACTGGTGATGTATCTACCTGTCAGGGGATCGTAATACCTGAAGTAGTTGTAATGCATCCCGGTTTCCCGGTCTTCGTACTGCCCCGGAAACCGCAACGGATTGGCGATGAGGTTGACGATTTCCGTGGTCTCCCCAAAGGCCTTCGCCCGCCCCTGCCAGACGATTTTCCCGCTCTTGTCCGTCAGCACCTGCGGGGTGCCCAGGTGGTCGAGCTGGTAGTAGGCGTAGCCGATGGTGGTGCGGGTGTATAGCGGGGCGGTGCCGTAGGTGCTCTGGGGGATGTAGCCGTAGCTCTGGATGACGTTGCCGGTGGCGTCCAGTTCGGCCACGAGGCCTTCTTCGCTGTAGACGAAGTACGTGCGGGTGCCGCCGGTTTCCTTCCAGATCCTTCGGCCGAAGGGGTCGTAGCCGTAGGTGGCGAGGGTGGCGCCGGTGGGGTCCTTCACTTCCGTGAGGCGGTTTTCCAGGTCGTAGAGGTAGCTGGTGGTCTGGCCGGCGACGGTCTTTTGGGTGGTGCTGCCGTTGGCGTCGTGCTGGAGGGTGACGTTGGCATAGGCTTTGAGGGCGTTGGCGTTGGCGTCGTCATAGGTCCAGGGGCCGGGCAGGCTGGCATCACGGGTGCTGTTGCTGGCGGGGTCGTAGGTCCAGGCCTCGTTGGGCAGGGTCGGGTTGGCGGCGCGGGTGAGGCAGTCGCGCGGGTCGTATTCGTAGGCGTAGGTGCCGTGTTCGGTGGCCTTTTCGAGAAGGTTGCCTACCGGGTCGTACCGGTATTGGTAGTCCTGCACGGGGTTGCCGGCCGGATCGGCGGTGGTGATTCTTCGAATGCGCAGCAGTGGGTTGTGGGTGATCTGGCGGGTGCTGCCGCCGGGGTAGGTAATCTTCGCCGGGGCGGTCCAGGTGTAGGTGTTCCAGACGATGGCGCTCTCCCCCGGAATGCGGACCTGGGCCAGGCGGTTGGCGGCGTCCCAAGCATAGGTAAAGGGGGTATCGGAAAGAAAGGACGGAGCGAAAATTGGATCGTTGGCTGATTTGAGGGTACAAGGCACACAATGGCTGGTGGGTAGCCATTGCCGTTTTACAGGCAGGGCGGCGTGGCAGCCGGTATCGCTGGTTGGAGGGACAATCCGTTGTCTCGTTATTATAGTTCCTTTTGGCAAGATATTGTCCTTGGCTTATCGTTCGCATTTCAGATTAGATGTTCCCATATTTTACTTTGCTTCACCCGATCTACGCTTGCTAATGATCCATCCAATTTTAATGATCAAATATACAATCGTCGAAACCGACTGCAGCATCAAAAACGAATTAACAGAAAGAACATCAAATCTATATCTTACACTTGAAGGTGTCAAAAAAAATAAATAAACCCCATAAAAAAACAGCAACAACGAAACCACAAAACCCACAGTCAGCGGAAATATTTTAAATAAAGTCTTTTGATTTTTTATAATCAAAAACCCCAAAATAACCGAAACCATTCCATACAAAAGTAATAAAGTTGACGTTCTTATAAGCGAGACAAACTCCCAGTATTTGGCACCATAATGCACAAACATAAATATCTCATGCAGAATAATCCATAAACCTAAAACCACCCAATTGAACCCTAATATTTTTTCTAATTTTTTCATTAATCCAACTCAGGATCTTGGTTGTCTTTTTTCTGAGCACATGATGAGCATGTATCAGTTCTATCATCACTTGGATCCCCGTTTAACGGGGGGGCGCGATAAATCAAACTTCTTTAAACAATCATCTACCGTATTAAAGCAGTCGTTAGAGAACGGTACATATATACCTTTTTTCCCACGTTTTTTACAACAATTAATAATTTTTTCTTCAATACCTTCGCTACCGGCCACTGGATAACATTCATCACCATCAGGGTTATAAATATTTTTTGGGCCTTTCTCAAAACAATCCTTAAATGGGTCTGCAAAAGGCGCCCGACCACAACAACTTTTCTTCTTATCATTCCAAAAATATGTATGGTTGTAATCTTCCAATGCTTTGATTCTCACTTTTCGATAACAGACCCATATTTTTAGGTCTTTTGGATCTAAAAAAGCATTAGGATTTGCAAACGTGTATAAAAACGTATTCACCCCTCCTTCCAATCCAATCGGATCACTGCTGATATAACGCCCGATTTCCGGATCGTAATACCTAAAGTAGTTGTAATGCAGCCCGGTTTCGTTGTCTTCATACTGCCCCGGAAACCGCAACGGATTCGCGACAAGGTTGACGATTTCCGTGGTCTCACCAAAGGCCCTGGCCCTCCCCTGCCACAGTATTTTCCCGCTCTTGTCCGTCAGCACCTGCGGGGTGCCAAGGTGGTCGAGCTGGTAATACGCATAGCCGGTGGTGGTGCGGGTGTATAGCGGGACGGTGCCGTAGGGGCTCTGGGGGATGTAGCCGTAGCTCTGGATGAGGTTGCCGGTGGCGTCCAGTTCGGCTACGAGGCCTTCTTCGCTGTAGACGAAGTACGTGCGGGTGCCGCCGGTGTCTTTCCATAGTCTACGGCCGAAGGGGTCGTAGCCGTAGGTGGCGAGGGTGGCGCCGGTGGGGTCCTTCACTTCCGTGAGGCGGTTTTCCAGATCGTAGAGGTAGCTGGTGGTCTGGCCGGCGACGGTCTTTTGGGTGGTGCTGCCGTTGGCGTCGTGCCGGAGGGTGACGTTGGCGTAATTCTGGAGGGCGTTGGCGTCGTCGTAGGTCCAGGGGCCGGGCAGGCTGGCGTCAGAGGTGCGGTTGCCGGCGGGGTCGTAGGTCCAGGCCTCGTCGGGCAGGGCCGGGTTGGCGGCGCGAGTGAGGCGGTCGCGGGGGTCGTATTCATAGGCGTAGGTGCCGTGTTCGGTGGCCTTTTCGAGAATGTTGCCCACCGGGTCATACCGGTATTGGTAGTCCTGCACGGGGTTGCCGGCCGGATCGGCGGTGGTGATTCTTCGAATGCGCAGCAGTGGGTCGTGGGCTATTTGATGGCGTCCCAGGCGTTGGTGACTGTGGTGGTGTATCGCCTGGGTGCGTCACCCCGTCTAAATGAACATCAGTAATAAACGCAAAATATTGATATTACTGCAATATTTTTCGGTTTGGCGGAGAGGGTGGGATTCGAACCCACGGTGCCCGCAAGGGCACACTTGATTTCGAGTCAAGCCCGTTCGGCCAGCTCCGGCACCTCTCCATGAGGGGTGGAAAAATGTAAATGGAAGGAGGAGATTTTTCGGGGCGGGATCATACCGCAGTTTCAGGTGGATTGCGGGAATTCAAGGCATATTATTTTTACGTGTTTTGGGAGAGTGGCTGGGAAGTGGTGTTTTTTACTCAGAAATGCCGAAGACGAAGCATGTGACAATTTTTCACGTTCGGTTTATTCTCGTTTATTTACACATACTTACGGTTGCATTCACAAGCAATTCCTTAGTTAAATACTCCGATTTGGCTATGGAAACTGTATATTAGAAACCTATAATAAAGTATGATCGATTTCCATGTTCCCCCGCATGGCACTGCCGGAATGGCGGTCCGATCAGGTTCGACTGTTCAGAAAAGTGTGAACCAGTCGATATATTTTCGGAATTCACGGTCAGCCGGATATGCGGAAACTTCTTTTCTCCAGCTTCGTTGCAATTGCTGCCCTGGTGGCATTGGCACTGAACGCCTGCGCGCCCCAGCGCAGTACACTGGAAGAGGTTCTCGCATCGGGTGAACTGCGTGTCCTGACCCGGAACAGCCCGACCACGTATTACCTCGGGCCCCATGGTCCGACGGGACCAGAATACGATCTGGTTCAGGCATTTGCGGATTCGTTGGGGGTAAAGGTTCGGCTCATCGAGGAAGAGAACCTTCCACTCCTTCTCAAGCGCATCGCCCGGGGAGAGGCTCACCTGGCCGCCGCCGGCCTCACGATCACGGAAAGCCGCAAGCGCTTTCTGCGTTTTGGCCCCGGCTACCAGACCATCACCCAACAGGTCGTCTATCGCCGGGGCGGCGTTCATCCCCGCAGCATTGCCGATCTGGTCGACGGTCAGCTTGAAGTGGTGGCCCACAGTTCGCACGTGGATCAGCTCAAGGCCCTGCAGACGAAATATCCCGACCTGGATTGGACCGAGAGCGAGGATACCACCAGTACCGAATTGCTGAATCTGGTCGCCGAGGAAGTGATCGATTTTACCATCGCCGACTCCAATGAAGTGTCGCTGGTGCGCCGTTATCATCCTGAAGTGCAGGTGGCCTTTGACATTTCCGGCGAGCAGCAACTGGCTTGGGCGTTTCCCCGCCGCGGTGATGACAGTCTGCTTCTGGCCGCGCAACGTTTTTTCAAAAAGTTGCGCAAGAGCGGGGAACTCAAGCATCTTTTGGCCCGGCACTACGGACACGTAAGCAATTACGACTACGCCGGCACACCCACCTATCTGCGCCATGTGAACCGGCGCCTGCCCAACTACCGTGAGCTGTTCGAAAAGGCGGCCCGCGAGAACGCTCTTGACTGGATGCTGCTCGCGGCTGTGGCCTACCAGGAATCCCACTGGAATCCACTGGCCGTCTCGCCCACGGGCGTGCGCGGCATGATGATGCTGACCCGAACCACCGCCCGTCAGCTCGGCATCGCGAAGCGCACCGATCCGGCTCAGAGCATCGAGGGTGGCGCGCGCTATCTGCGGGACCTGATCGACCGCTTTGCCGACATTCCCGAACCGGATCGAACCTGGTTTGCACTGGCCGCCTACAACGTGGGGTACGGACATGTGCGCGATGCCATGTGGATCACCGAGCAGCGCGATGGCGATCCGACACGCTGGGCCGACGTGAAAGAAAGTCTGCCTCTTTTGCGGCGCAAGAAGTGGTATCGCAAGACCAAATATGGTTATGCCCGTGGACACGAGCCGGTGCGGTATGTGGAGAACATCCGCAGTTATTACGAAATCCTGCGCTGGCTCATCAAGCGGGATGCACCACCGCAGAAGACGCCCAAGTCGATCCTGGTGTTCTCGTCGCCAGTGCTTTAGCAGGCTGTTGAAAACCGCGTTTTCCATTCCCGGGGTGAAAAAAAGCCTCGGGAGGGCTTTTTCAACCGCCTGTTAGGTAAAACCCTCACCAATTGTTCACCGCGGCTTGCGCTGCTCCTGCTTCCCTCCGTGAGGATTGTTATTCCAGCATTTCCGCTTCCATTGAGAGATAGACCTGATAGGCATTGCGGCGGTGGGCGGCCTTGAAGGCGGGAAGTTTTTCGAACTCTGACCAGTCGGCGCTTTCATAGGCTTCCTCGAAGGGGATCATTTCCTCCACGGCTTTGCCCATGACTTCCCGGATCCGTTCCAGGTAATGGCGGGTAGCGCGGATGGCCTGGTCAGGATTCCGGGCGGCGGGGCCATGCCCCGGGATCAGGGCCACAAGTCCTTGCGTTTCCATGCGCTTGAGTGTCTCGAGCCAGCGTTTGGTATCGGCATCGCCCAGATAGGGCACTCGACCTTCGAAGATGATGTCACCGGAAAAGAGCACCCGATCCGGCTCGACATGAATGGTCATGTCGCCATCGGAATGGGCCGCGCCTACCGGTACGAGCTGGAAACGCACATCCCCCAGGTCGAAACGCATGTTCTCCTTTGCATAGACGTCAGGAGCGACGAGGTAGGTCTGTTCGTTGACCCAGGGATCGAGCGAGAAACGCCGCTCTTCCAGCCGGGCCTCAGCATTGGGCTTGTTGAGATAGTCCAGCGCCCCGGCCGGTGCGATGATTTCGGCGCCCAGTTCCTTGAAGACCTGCAGGCCATAAATGTGATCGGCGTGATAATGGGTAAGGATGACCTTGACGATGGGCTGGTCGGTCACCTTCCGAATCCGCTGCAGCAGCATGGCCGCCAGGGAAGGTGTGCCCAGCGCATCGATGATTACCACCCCCTTGCCGGTGATCACTACCCCGGCGTTGGAGATGAAGCCTTCGTTCTCGATGGCGGTGCCTGCTGCTCCCTGCACGTAATACACGTGCTCGCTGACCTTGCGCAGGGTCATCTCCACCGGCGCGGGCGGATACTTCTTGAGGATGGCGGCCAAATCCTCGGCGGCCGCGCGAACGAGAGTGGGTAGCATCAGACTCATGACGAACAGGGAAGTGACGACGGATTTCATCAGGCGGGTTTCTCCATGAACAGAGGGGCTGGCATTATCGCCGCTGGGCACGGCCGTGCAACAAGGCGTTGGACCACGGCAGGGGAAGCCCGGTTCCCCGTTGCATTCCGCACCCCTCCGGCGTGCGGGCCGTTCAGCGCCGGGCCCGGAAAAAGGCCCTGAGCAGTTCACCGCATTCTTCGGACAATACCCCGCCGGTGACGGCAATGCGGTGGTTGTGCCGCGGCGAGACGGCAATGTCGAAGACGCTGCCGGCGGCCCCGGTGCGCGGATCCGCCGCGCCGAAGACCAGGCGCTGGATACGGGCATGGATCATGGCTCCGGCGCACATGCTGCATGGCTCCAGGGTCACGTAGAGGGTGGTGCCGGGCAGCCGGTAGTTGCCCAGCCGCCGGGCGGCGTCACGCAGGGCACGGATCTCGGCATGGGCGGTGGGATCGTGCTCACCGATGGGGGCGTTGAATCCCTCGCCCACGATTTCGCCCTCGTGTACCAGCACGGCCCCAACCGGCACCTCGCCCGCCTGCTCGGCCTGACGGGCCAGCGCCAGCGCCCGGCGCATGAAGCGCGCGTCGATTTCCTCGGTCATGATCTCAGCCCTGGCGTTCGAGCTCGGCGATTTCCCGATCCCGCATCCCCAGCAGATAGAGAATGGCATCGAGACCGAGGGTGGCGATGGAATGGCGGGCACGGGCCTTGACCAGCGGCTTGGCGTGGAAGGCGATGCCCAGACCGGCGATGGCCAGCATGGGCAGATCGTTGGCGCCATCGCCCACCGCGATGACCTGCTCCAGGCTGATGCCTTCCTGCTCGGCCAGTTGGCGCAACAGGCGGGCCTTGGCCTCGCCGTCGATGATCTCGCCCTTCACCCGGCCGGTGAGCTTGCCGTGGCGGATGTCGAGCTGGTTGGCATACACGTAGTCGATGCCCAGCCGGCGTTGCAGGTATTCGGCGAAATAGGTAAAGCCGCCGGAGAGAATGGCCACCTTGTAGCCGAAGTGACGGAGATGGCGGATCAGGCGCTCGGCGCCCTCGGTGATGGGCAGGTTCTCGGCGATCTGCCGCAACACCGCTTCGTCCAGCCCTTCGAGCAGGGCCAGGCGCTGGCGAAAGCTTTCGGCAAAGTCCAGCTCGCCGCGCATAGCCGACTCGGTGATGGCCGCCACCCGCTCCCCCACCCCGGCCGCCTTCGCCAGCTCGTCGATCACTTCCGTCTGGATCAGGGTGGAATCCATGTCGAAGCAGACAAGCCGACGGTTGCGGCGATAGAGGTTGTCCTCCTGCACCGCCACGTCCAGCTCCCAGTCCTGCGAGATGGCCAGGAAGTCGGCATGCATGGCGGCAATGTCCTCCACCTCACCGGAAAGCGCGATCTCCACCGACGCCCCGCGAGGTTTCTTCTCGGGATGGCGCAGGGAGATGCGACCGGAGAGGCGCGTGATCTGATCGATGTTGAAGCCGTGCCGGCTGACCACCTCGGTCACCCGGGCCAGGTGCTTTGCCGTGATCCGCGGGCCGAGCAGGGTCACGATGTGCCGCGCCCGCCCCTGGGCGGCGACCCATTGCTCGTATTCGTCGAGGCTGATGGGCGTGAAGCGCAGGGTCAGATTCAGCTCATGGCCCTTGAACAGCAGTTCCTTGAAGACCGCGCAGCCCTCCTCGCCCGGTGCCTCGATGAGCATGCCCAGCAGCAGGCTGTCGTGGATCACCGACTGGCCGATGTCGAGCACCGGCACGTCGTAGCGGGCCAGGATCGCGGACAGGGCCGCCGTCAGACCCGGGCGGTCGCGGCCCGTGACCGTGATCAGCACCACTTCGCTCACGGCGTCATTCCCATTCGATGGTGCCCGGCGGCTTGCCGGTCACGTCGTACACCACGCGGGACAGGCCGGGCACTTCGTTGACGATGCGGGTAGAGACCTTCTCGAGAAACTCCCAGGGCAGGTGGGCCCAGCGGGCAGTCATGAAGTCCACCGTTTCGACGGCGCGCAGGCTCACCACGTGCTGGTAGCGGCGGCCGTCGCCGGTCACGCCCACCGATTTCACCGGCAGAAAGACCACGAAGGCCTGGCTCACCTGGTCGTAGAGATCCTGCTTGCGCAGTTCCTCGATGAAGATATGATCGGCCAGGCGCAGGGTATCGGCGTATTCCTTCTTCACCTCGCCAAGGATGCGCACGCCGAGACCCGGGCCCGGGAAGGGATGGCGGTAGACCATGTCATAGGGCAGCCCCAGCTCCACGCCCAGCTTGCGGACCTCGTCCTTGAACAGCTCGCGCAGGGGTTCGAGCAGCTTGAGCTTCATGAACTCGGGCAGGCCGCCCACGTTGTGGTGGGACTTGATCAGATGGGCCTTGCCGGTCTTGGCGCCGGCCGATTCGATCACGTCCGGATAGATGGTGCCTTGGGCCAGCCATTGCACGTCCGGCAGTTTCTCGGCTTCTTCCTCGAATACCTCGATGAACAGGTTGCCGATGATCTTGCGCTTCTGTTCCGGATCGGTGACGCCCTTGAGGGCGCGCAGGAAGCGATCCTCGGCATCCACGCGGATCACCTTCACACCCATGTGACGGGCAAAGGTGGTCATCACCTGATCGCCTTCCTGATAGCGCAACAGGCCATTGTCCACGAACACGCAGGTGAGCTGGTCGCCGATGGCCTTGTGCAGCAGGGCCGCCACCACCGACGAGTCCACGCCACCGGAGAGGCCCAGCAGCACCTGATCCGAACCCACCTGTTCCCGGATCTTCGCCACGCTGTCCTCGATGATGTTGTCGGCGGTCCACAGGGCAGCGCAGCCGGCGATGTCGAGCACGAAACGCTCGATGATGCGTTGGCCCTGGCGGGTGTGAGTCACCTCGGGATGGAACTGGATACCGTAGAAGTGGCGCGCCTCGTCGGCCATGCCAGCGATGGGGGCGCTGTCGGTGGAAGCCATGAGCTTGAACCCGGGCGGCATCTCCACTACCCGGTCGCCATGGCTCATCCACACGTCCAGCAGGCCATAGCCCTCGGGGCTGGTGTGATCCTCGATGTCGCGCAACAGGGCGGTATGGCCACGAGCGCGCACCTGGGCGTAGCCGTATTCGTGGTGCTCGGCCATCTCCACCTTGCCGCCGAGCTGGGCGGCCATGGTCTGCATGCCGTAGCAGATCCCCAGCACCGGCACGCCCAGTTCGAAGACCACCTCGGGAGCCCTGGGCGCCTCCTCGGCGGTGACCGTCTCCGGCCCGCCCGAGAGGATGATGGCCTTCGGCGCGAAGGCCCGGATATCCTCCTCGGCCATGTCCCAGGGATGGATCTCGCTGTAGACCCCCGCCTCGCGCACCCGGCGCGCGATGAGCTGGGTGTACTGGGAGCCAAAATCGAGGATCAGGACGCGATCGGCATGGATATCCGTGGACATGGGCAGGAAATCTCCGGAAACGGGATGGGACGGATGGAGGCGCAATGATCGGGGAAATCGGTGCACAATTCAAGCAACCGTTCTGCCGGCAGGACGTTCGAATCCGGCTTGCGGCGGGCAGCGGGGTTGCGGATACTTCGCGCCATGAAATACGTCGGCGCCCACGTCAGTATCGCCGGCGGGGTGGAAAACGCCCCGCTCAACGCCCGGGAGATTGGTGCCCGGGCCTTCGCCCTGTTCACCAAGAACCAGCGCCAGTGGTCGGCCCCGCCCCTCGCGGAGGCTGCCATCGCTGCCTTCCGGCAAAACCTCGACGCGGCGGGCATCGAGCCCCGCCACGTGCTGCCCCATGACAGTTATCTCATCAACCTTGGCCATCCCGACCCGGACGGACTGGCCAAGTCCCGCGCCGCCTTCATCGACGAAATGCAACGGGTCGCGCAACTCGGGCTGGACCGGCTCAATTTCCACCCGGGTGCCCATCTGGGGCGGCTCCCTGAAGACGCCTGCCTCGACCGCATCGCCGAATCGATCAACCTTGCCCTGGAGCAGGTGCCGGGCGTGACCGCCGTGATCGAAAATACCGCCGGTCAGGGCACCAACCTGGGCCATCGGTTCGAGCACCTGGCCCACATCATCGACAAGGTGACGGACAAGTCACGCGTCGGGGTCTGCCTCGACACCTGCCATACCTTCACCGCCGGATACGATCTGCGCACGCCACAAGCCTGCGAGGCCACCTTCGCCGAGTTCGACCGGGCGGTGGGATTCGATTACCTGCGGGGCATGCACCTCAACGACAGCAAGCCGGAACTGGGCAGCCGGGTGGATCGCCACGCAAGCCTGGGCAAGGGCCATCTGGGCATGGCCGTGTTCGAATACATCATGAACGATCCGCGCTTCGACGATTTGCCCCTGATCCTGGAAACCCCGGATCGCCAACGCTGGCCTGCGGAAATCAGGCGGCTATACGGGCTCACCCGCGACCGGGACTGATCGGGCCATCCGTCCGGGGCTGTCCCTTCGGAAAACGGCGTTGATGGCCCGATACGGCCACGCCTGTTGACCTGCATCAAAATCCCGTTCCGGCTCTGGCGCTAAACTGCCCGCTCGGCCGTTACGGGATCACTGGACATGATAACAGCTCATCCGCAAGCCACGCTCCCTCGCCCCAATCCCTTTCACCTGGATGACGAGGACGCCTACCGCTACTGGCGGGATCGCAAACTGCAGGACTATCCGCGGGATCTCGGCGATCTGGTCGTGGAACTGGACGATCCGCGGCGCCTGAAGCCGCAGGAATTCGACGCCCTGCTGGCACGCTGCCGCAAGACCAACATGGCCCTGTATGCCAGCCGCACCGGCACCGATCCGGATCCGGAGATTCCCCTGTCCCTGGCGCGGCACTTCAGGCTGACCGGCATGGATCGCAACTGGCTGGCCGACGATACCGGCCTGACCTCGCTCACCGTGCGCGAAGACGGTGTGCGGCGGCATTACATTCCCTATACCAACCGGGCCATACAGTGGCACACCGACGGCTACTACAACCCGGCGGATCGCCAGATCCAGGCATTGCTGCTGCATGTGGTGCAACGGGCCGCGCAGGGCGGCGAGAACGCCCTGCTCGATCACGAGATCGCCTACCTCCTGCTGCGCGAGCAGAATCCCGACTATATCCGGGCCCTCATGGCCCCCGACGTGCTGACCATCCCGGCGCGCATCGAGGACGGCCGCATCGCCCGCCCCGAGGAGACGGGGCCGGTGTTCCGCATCACCCCCCAGGGCAACCTGCACATGCGCTACACCATCCGCGTGAACAATGTGATCTGGAAGGAGGACTCGCTCACCCGCGAGGCCCTGGATGCCCTGCAGGCCATCCTGCACGGCGATTCACCCTGGATTTTCCGCGGCCGGCTCGAACCGGGCATGGGACTGGTGAGCAACAATGTGCTTCACGACCGCGCCGCCTTCAACGACGACGAACAACACCAGCGGCACTATTATCGTGGCCGCTATGCCGTACGTCTGGCTGGAACGGGGCTGGGAGAGTACTGATGCGCACCGGGCGCGATGAGCCGGAAAGGGTGTGTTCCGAAGTCTTTTTGACTAATTCTAATTTATTATCGGAATGTTTATAGGAAAATACGCAAAACGGCGCCATAGGCGCCGTTTTGTTTTCTGCAAGTTACTGATTTTACAGTGATAATTTGGTAGCGGGGGCTGGATTCGTCTGTTGTCATTACAGAATTCCGCTAATAAAATCAAACAGTTGAACGCATGCTCTGTAATGTGTGCTGGACGTTTCCCGGGAAACTGGTGCATGCCGGTGTACATGAGGCAGGCCTGCAGAGTTGACATCCCCCGCATCTGCACGGTCGCCCTCTCTTTCCTTGAATGGTGTCCTGAGTGCTAGTCAACTCAGCTCACCAGACCACCGTCTGGATTGCTGTGACCTTCTCATCCGTGGTGAGCGTGGTGTCATCGACAATCGACTGAATCTCAACCGCCCTCAGGTTGTGCGCGCCACAACGATTGCGACTGAGCGTCACTAAATTTTCGACGCCATGTTGCCCAGCTTGCGCGCCCCATCGCCCCGCGTAAACCGTGCTCCACCAAGGACGGCGGCCCTTACTCTGGCGGTGTCGGCATGTTTGGCATGAGCCACCCACGACGCGATTGTGGCGTGGACGCGGTCCAGGCCGATTATGCCAGCTTGAAATTGCCTTTGCAGGACCTTTAACCGCCGCTTCATGGCAACCACTGATTGGCGCCGCAGCAGGCGGTGGTCGTGCCAGATGCGGTAGCCGACGAAGTTGAGGCCTCGGCCTGCTGGCAAGATACTGGTCTTGCTGAATGTCATACCCATACCGGCGAGGCGGGCTTCGAATTGGGCGCGGACGGTAAGAGCCTGCTCCTTGCTCCAGCACAGCACCACCATGTCATCCATGTACCGAATATAGCGCTTGAGGCGCAGCTCGCGCTTGGCCCACTGGTCCAGCTCATTGCCGACGAGATTGGCGATCCATTGGCTTGTGAGGTTGCCGACCGGGATGCCAGCCGGCTCCAGCTCGTCGCTGCCGGCGGTGCTGTCGACGATGGTATCGAGCAGGCGGAGGGTGGCAGGGCAGCTGATTTTCCGGCGGATGACCTGCTTGGCCAGGCGGTGGCTGATGGACTGGAAATACTTGCTCACGTCCATCTTCAGTACCCACACCGAGCGGCCGCTCTTGTGCATGTCGCGCAGCCAACGCTGGGCGCGATTGGCGGCGGCATGGGTGCCTTTGCCGGGGCGGCAGGCGTATGTGTCCAGGAGCATAGCCTGGTGCCAGATCGGGGTGCAGATGTTGCAAATAGCGTGCTGCGCCACGCGGTCACGGTATGGCAGCGCGGCTATCTCCCGGCGCTTCGGTTCGCGGACCACGAATGTGCGGTACCAGCCTGGCTGGTAGGTGCCCCAGAGCAGCTCCATTTGGAGGCGGCCCAGCTCCTCCAAGAGGTTGGCCTCGAAGCGGATCACCTCTTCGCGGTTACGTTTCCCGCGGCGGGCGAGCCGGTGGGCCTCAATGAGGTTGTCCCAATCCACGATCTGCTTGATGAGCCGCTTGTGTTTCTTGCCCATAGACTCCCTTTCTTATTCATTCTTGAAGGGCGGCCGCGCCGGGCTTTCGCCTCTCGGCTACTCGCGCGGCGCGACCCTTTTCAAGTCTTCGGCCTGGCCAGAAGGCCAGGACCAGGACGGACAGGCTGACCCCCTGTGGGGTGCTGGGTGACGGCGAACCCTCGCCGCCCTCTCGCAGTATGGTGGTCACAGGCGCCGCGCAGGCCGACATTGCCATTCGCATTCCACGGATTGGCATTCGAATTGAGGCAGCGCGCACCGGCGTGAACGCCATCATTCCAATTGCCGCCGCCGATGAACGCACGCCAGGCCGCGTGGTTCACGTAGCGCCGAAAACCCCATCCGACCTATTTGAACCGCTTCCGCCAGGCGCCGACCATCGCGCCAATCTCGGCCAGCTGGCGGGCGGCTTCGCCCACCCGCTTCGGCCCGATCAGCTTGCGTTCGGCGCCGTGGCGAAGCAGTGCATGGATGAACCGGATCTGTTCATCGACCCGATACACCTTGCTCTTTTGGCCGCTCACTGCGGCCTTAATGATGTCGTCGACAAGATGCCACAGCGCACCCTCCAGCCGAGCGGCGTAGCGGTAGCGCTGGTGCCTCGGGATCTTGTCAATGGCCGGCGCGAGATCGATGATTAGGCGCTCGGCCTTGGTCAGTAACACAAGGCCCCGCTGCCGCGGGGCCGCATCAAGCTCCACGCTCACAGGGCGTCACAGGCGCCGCGCAGGCCGACAGTGCCAGTCGCACCCCACGGACCGGCAGACGAACCGAGGCAGCGCGCACCGGCGTGAACGCCATCAGTCCAATCGCCGCCGCCGATGAACGCACGCCAGGCCGCGTGGTCCACGTAGCCGCGGGGCGTGGCGCTGTCTTTGCCGACGTTGACGACGGTGTTGTCCCATGCAAAAGTGCCGCCAAGGTCATGGTGGTTATCGAGCCAGTCCCAGAGGTTTCCGACAGCATCGACGACATTGTACTGGCTCACCGCCTTGGCCACGGCGCCCGTGGTGGTCGGGCCGGTGTTCGTGGTGGCTGTCCAGGCTTGGTCGTTGCTGGCATCGAGGCCGGCAGGCGCGCCTTCCGCATAGCGCAGGAATTCCTCGATTGTCGGCAGGCGTTTTCCCGCGTTGGCGATGAGCTGATGAAAGTCCGCCCTGGCGTAGACGTCATCCTTGATGGGTGTTGCGCCGTAGGCCGAGATGGGAATGTTCTCGGGCCACACGCCAGACCCTTCCGAGTTGAGGTAGATGTCCACCCAGAGGCTGCCAGGGATAACTTCGACCATGCCAGTCGGGTCGCATGTGGGGCGGTGCTGCAGGTCCCAGCAACTGTTCGGCACGATCTGCGCGGTGGGCACGAAAGCCGTGTCGTAGCGGTTGGCGATGGGGCGCACGTAACCGAAGTGGAAGCCGCCGACCTTGCGGCTGGTGGCCGCTGTGTAGCCGTTGGGCACGGTGCTGTTGTAGCTGGCCACCCACTTTGCGATGCCGGATGGATCCTGCACGGCGTAGATGTAGACGTTGTCGCCGAGCGCGAGGGCCGTGATGCTGCCGTCCTGGTTTGCGGCCAGCACAGGATCCCAGTCGGTCTGAGCGGTCAGCAGGTAGCCCAGGCCGTTGCCGCCGATGTTGATCTGGCCTTCCGGCAAGTTCAGGGTGTCGCCTGTACCCTTTTCGATCTGCCCCATCAACCACACGCTGCCGGCCGGTTGACCGACGAGGCGGATGGCGCTGATGAGCTGCGCATCGTTGGCCGGATCCAGCGTGCCGCCGTTGTGCTCGGCGATGGCCACCAGCTCGCGCTGGACCGTGTTGAGGAAATCGGCCTTGAGGATCGTCGCCGGCGTGCCCGCCTGCGGATCACCTTCGGTCCACTCCCCCTGGGCGTCGGCGTTGGAGCCGGCCACGTCTCCGATTTTCAGCATGTCTTATCCTCCCAGTTCGGCGATCTTCTGCTGCACGTCCGCTTCGGTGTAACCTAGACGATCCATGCGGCTGCTGGTATCGCGGGTGAGCTTGTGTTGCTGGCGCACGATGCTGCCGTCAGGCTGCTCGACGTCCAGCACGATGAAATCCGGCTCCGGGCCATCCGGCGCTTCGGTGGCCGCGAGATCGCGGTCGTAGCGGTAGCTGTAGGCACCGGCCAGCAGGCCGCGCCAGGCCTTGATACCGAATTCTGCCGGGATCTGGCCTGCGAGCGCGAGCTGGTGCATGCCCTCGCAGTCATCTTTCGTATTGAGGTATCGGGGTATTCCGATCATCGTCATCCTCCGTAGCTGAACAGAACCGTGGTGTGCGCCGGGCGCCGGGCGCGCAGGACGCATTCGAGCAGCTCGTTGCCCCACGCCCGCAGCGGCTCGCCAGCGCCAGACGAGCCAGCCACGGCGTCCGTGACCGTGGTTTGCGGCGCATTCACCTGCCAGGCGAACCGCCAGGGCTCGCCATTGATGGCGTCACCCGCCACCGCCGCACCGGCATCTGCGGTGCGAAACTCGGTGATGGTGACGCTGTAGCCAAGATCGGCGGCGAGCCAGATGAAATAGGCCGCGCTCTGGCCGCCGATGCCGGCGATGCGGCCAGTGAGCGCATCGCGGCGAGCGTCGACCGTATGCCCATCTGGCGTACAAGCATCTGGCAAGCCTGCGACGCGCTCCCAGTCCGGCAGCAGCTCGTAGGTGGTACGCGGATCGGCCTCGTCCACCAGATCGTCGGCACGGCCGTCGATCCTGGCGAGCTCGTCTGCCAGGGCCTGCAGCAGACGCCCCCAGGTGCTGTCCGGATCGACCGGCAGCGCCGCGCCTGGCGGCTGCAGCGCCAGGAGCTGGTCGCGGTAGTCCTCTGCCGTCATTGCCATGTGATGGTCCCGAGCACGGCGATCTCGCCGGTGTTGTGGGTCACGTCTGCCGTCGGGCTTGTGAGATCGTGATCGGTCTCGCCAGCGGCGATGCTGATGGCCTCACGGATGTGGCTGAGCAGGATGGTACCGCCGGGCTCGGCCTCGCGCGTGAGCAGATCGGCAAGCTCGGCTTTTACTGCGGCCTGCACGGCGCTGGTGTTGGGCGTGAGCGCGATCGTCAGATCCAGCGGCACGGCGACCGGCGCGACCACCGTCAGATCAGCCGTGACCGGGCGCACGGCATCGATATAGTCCTGCACCGCCTGCACGTCGGCGGCCTGGGGAATGCCGTCCGCGTAGGCATCGTCCATCATGAATCGCAGCGTGATCGTCCCGAGGCCCAACTCGGCCGGATAGACCCAGGCGCGCGTCACGCCGGAGACCTCGAGCGCCCAGGCCACGTAATCCGCCTGGGCGCCGCCGTGCGGCGGGTTCTGGATCCGGGCCAGCAGCCGCTGGCGCAGGCTGGCGTCGGTTTCCGTGTCTGCGCCGCCGGTGAGGCCAGCGCTGTTCACGGTCGCTGCGCTGTTCACGCCACTGACCGGAGACACCAGGGTAAGGCCTGTCCCGCCTGCCGCGTTGCTACTCTCGCCAGGCTGGCTTGCCGTAACGCCTGCGCTGGCGGAACCTGCGCTGATGGTCGCCTCCGCATCGGTGGCGTACTTGATGCCATCGGCGCGCTGCAAAGCGGTGCCTTGCGGGATGACGGCGCCATCCGTGCCTGTGAAGGTGACCGTGCCCGTGGCCGGCATTGCGGCCTTGCGCGATACGCCCCAGATGGATGCGTGCCGCTCCAGGTGCTCAGCATCTGCCGTGTCGATCATGAGCTGCTTCGACACCCAATCCAGATAACCGTACAGGCCGTGGACGGTGCCGGCGTGCATGCGGGCGAGCACGCCAAGCAGCGAGCGGCGCAGCCTGGCGTCGGCGCCGGGCAGGCGGCTCTCGATGTCGGCCTGGGCGCGCTCGATCAGGGTGGCGAGATCGGGGCGTTGAAACGGCATTTACAAGGTCTCCCAAAGACGGTTGAAGCGGTATTCCACCGGATCAGTATCCGGCCGTTCTATGGATACGTGAAGGCCGAGTACGCCGCGCCCCTGAATCAGCGCCTCGACGCGAACGGCGCCGGCGATACCGTCCTCCACCAGCCAGGCCAGCGCCTCTTCGGCGTACTCGCGCGCCCGTTCGGCCACGACCGGCAACTGCTTTTCCCGGGAAACGAGCCAGAGCCGTGAGCCGAGCCGGTCGCTGTCCGCCTCAGGCCAGGCATCGGCCCAGAACCCGCGCCGGTCACCGCCATCGTCCGGCAACACGTCGTCCGGCTCGGCGCGCCGATCCGTGAACAGGCTCAGGATCACGGCGGTGCGCAGGCCGTCGTCGGTGGCCAGGTCGTAGCCGCCCAGCTCGATGTCGCCGCCGGTTTCATGCCAGACGATGGCCAGATCGGTCATTGCGGGCCTCCCGTGCTGTCAGCGCCGGCAGTGACGCCGCCGTGGGTGTGGGTGCCAAGCTCCAGCGCGCCGATTGACACCCCGGTATCACTCGACACCTGGCCGCTGGCCGAGATGGCGCCGTTGACCTGCAGATTGCCATTGAGCGTGATGTTGCCATTGTGCTCGGTGGCGGCGTTGACGGTGACGGCGGGGGCGGTGACTTCCACCAGGCTTGCGCCGTTGACCAGGATGCGATCGCGACTGAGGTGGACGACGTTGCCGAGATCGTCGTAAAGCGCCACCTCACCCTGAGCCAGGCCTGCGAGGCGATAGCGCCTGTCGTCGACAGACACTGCCACAGTGTGGGCGCGCTGACCGCAGACGGCGAGCGCAACCGCCTCCGCGCCGGGATGCGGGTGCGAGCTGAATCCGTACTCCTGGAACCGCTCGATGCCGTCCATCGTCTCGCCGGCCAGCATGTCGATCTGCACGGTCTGCAGCTTGCCGCCGTCATCCACCAGCCGGACGACCGCGCGCGATACAATCAGCCGCACCCGCCGCGCCAGGGGCGCAAGCAGGCTACGCAGCCCAGCCATCGCTCACCTCCTTCTCCGGCAGTGGCTCCGGCTCGAAGGCCTCCGGCGGCATCAGCGTCAGCTCCGTGCGGCTGCCGTTGCGATCCAGCACATGCGCCACGCCGACCACCAGCAGCCAGGCATCCAGTCCAAGGAAATCGTCGCGCACAAGCACCCGCCGGTTCGGCTCCCACAGCCCTTCCGCATGACGCCATCCGGCCACGGTGACCTGCACGGTCATGGAGCGGCCATAGGCCACGCTGCTTTGCCACCGCGCGCGCGTGGCGGCAGCCTGCGCATCGATGGGATCTTCGGCAACCAGCAGCGTCGGCCGGTGCCGCGTAATCCGCGGATCGTTCGCCGTGCCAAGCACCTGAGCCGCGTTCTCGCCAAACAGAAAATCACCGCCAGGCTGCTGGCCAAGCACCCGCGTCTCGCTGAAGCGGCCCGCATGGCTGTAACTGGCGGCGACGGAGAGGATGTTCTTCCCAAGCTCAAGCGCCGTGGGCGCGCGCGTCTTTCCCGTCCGGGTGATTTCGATGGCGCCGTTGCCGTCTGACACGAGCAGCAGACCTCTCAGCCTTGCGGCCCGCTCCAGCAGCTCGAAGACGGTCTCGCCAGGCTCCGTCTTGAGCCGGCGAAACGGCGTCTCGTCGCCAACGTTGTCCGTGACGGCAATCCCGAACGGCTCGCACAACTCCTGCGCCACGCCGGACAGCGTGCGCCCGCTCCACTGGCGGAGCGGCGCCGAGCAATCGACCAGATCGCCGGCGCGATCGCGACCGCGAATCGTCACCTGGTGCTGTGCATCGTTGTACTCGATGATCACCTCGTCCACGTAGCCCGTGATGGCCTTGTCGCCATCCAGCATCAGCGCGCAGGCCGCGCCGGGGCGAATCGCCGTGGCCGTATCCCTGTCCTTCCAGCGGTTGGAGACGACGAGTTCGAAAGCGCCCGCCAGGCGATCGATGCCGCGCTCGATTCGCGCCTCGGACCAGCCGGAATAGGCACGGCCATCGATCAAAAGACGCGCATCAGGCATCGCTCAGCACCTCGATGGCCATGCCGCCGGGCACGAACCCGGGATGGCGGATCCGGTTTCGCACCACGACTTCGTCTACCCGCTTCGGATCGCCATGGATCCGGTGCGCAAGCACCAGCGCAGGCAGTGTCGCCGGAGGGACGACACTGACGATCCTGGCAAGGTCTACGCCGCGCTCGCGGATGTCCTGTACAAGTGCGGCACGCAGCTCGGCCAGTGCCTGGTACACGTCGTCAGGCGCGGTATCCATCTCTGCATCGAGGCGATCGGCCAGCTCATCGCGCACCGCGGTGGCATCCTCGAAAGCCTCGAACCGCATGCCGGACGCCGCCCGCGCCGCCTCGACGATGGCGGCACGTCGCACCATGCCGTTCACCTCGTCACGGTTTCGTGCCTGACGCCTGCGGTTCGGCGTGGTGCGCGGTAGCGGCTTGTCCGTGTCTCCGAAGTTGAACAGGCCGCGATACATGCCGAGCGCTGCTTCCGGGCGCGCCGTCAGCCCGGCCAGAGCGCCGATCAGGCTCGTGGCACTGCCGGCCAGCGAAGCAGGTGTGCGAATCAGCGACGCCAGCGACCCGGAAAACACGCCGAGATCGCGCGCAAATGCCGATGCGCCGGCCGGATCGGCAGGAATACTCCCTGCCAGTGCATCGAGACGCGCGCTCATGCGCTGCAGCGTGCTGGTCGCATCGGCGGCAACGAACTCCGGCCCGCTCACATCGAAACGCTCGGCAAATCTCCCGGCGATGGCGGTGATCGCCGCGTCGGCGCGGCTGCCGACGATGGCTGACGTATCGGCAGAGGCGCGCGGCTGAAGATTTTGGCCGGCCTCGACGAAGCGAATCGAAAACCGCGCAATGCCGCCTTCCGCGGAAGACTCCCGCAACCGGAAGCCGAGCACCTGCACCCTGCGCGTGCCGAGGTAGGGGTGCACCAGCGTACCGGGCCCTTCCTTTTCCAGGGCGGCAATCAGCGCGTCACGGGCCGCCATGTAATCGGCGCCGATCACATGGCATTCGATGGAAAACTCCTGCTGCCGCTTGCCCATGTCTTCGGCATACGGCTTCTCGCCTTTCGGATACTGGTGCTTTGCCGCCTGCCGGCCGCTGCTCAGATCGTGGCTGTCGAGCAGGAAATCCGCGTCGCGGAAACGGCCGCCGCGCATGCGTTCGCGCCACATGGTCAAGGCCCCGCCATCGCCATGCCGGTTTCCACCTCGATGCCGACTGCGCGGCTGGCACTCGCCACCTCGCGCACCCGTGGCCGGCCTTCGCTGTCAATCTGCACGCGGATCATGCCTCCCACCTGCGTCGTCGCCACCGGACCCGCCAAATCCCTTCGCGGGCCGAACCTGTCCGCGTCACGGTTAAGCGCCTGTTGCGCCTCCGTGCTGCCGAGCCCGGCCATCAATGCCGCCACGCCGCGACCGATGCTTTCCTTGACCCTGGTGCCAAAGGCGCTGTCGAAGAAACTCATCGCCTTGTCGGCAATTCCGGAAACCATGTCGAACAGGCCCTTGATCGGCGTCCAGACGACATCGATGACCTTGCCAATGGCTCTGAATACAGAAACGGTGGCCTTGCCGAGCGACCAAATCACCTCGACGGCACGCACCACTGCATCGCTGATCTGCACGGCCATGCGCTTCAGCTCGCCGGACTTCGCCATCCGGTCCACCGCATCGAGGATCGTGGCCAGCTTGGCCTTCATGGCGTCGAAGGCGCCGGACTCCATGACCAGGTTGACGAACCGCGTCCAGTGATCGGCGAGATTCGACATCATGCCGGACCAGGTCTTCGACTGCTTGGCCATGGCCCCGGCGTACTTCTCGTTCCAGATCGATTCCAGAGTGGACTGGATCATCGCCCGGTTGCTCGAGTCGGCCGTCTTCTTCATGGTCTTGCCGTTGACCGAATACTCATAGACGATCTGCTTGCCCACGGTGCGGGCCTTGATGCCGAACTCCTTGAGCCGCTCGTTCTCACCGGTCACCGCATCCGCGATCGCCTCCACGGCCTGCTCGATGGGCTTGCCCATGGCGGCGGCCGTATCGCCCAGGGTGCGCAGCAGGCCGCCGGTCGGCTCAAGCCCGTATGCGCGCAGCTTCACGAACGAGCCCATCACCTCGTCGATCTCGAACGGCGTCCTGGCGGCGAACTCCGACACCCAGTCGAACGACTTTCGCGCCTTCTCGGAGCTGCCTTCGACCGTTTCGAGGATGGTCCTGTAACGCTCGAACTTCGCCGCCGTGCCCACGAACAGGCGGCCGAACGCCGCGCCGGCCCCGCCCACCATGGCGGCCGCGCCGCCGGCCACCAGCCCCGCCGCGCGCAAGGCAGCGCCGAACCTGCCGACCATTTTGCCAGCCGCACCGCTCATGCGCCCCGTCATGGCCTTGAGCCGCTCGAGGCGCTTGAGCCTGCCAGACAGCCGTTCAGACTCGCGCGCCAGGCGCTGCTGGTGCTCGGCCAGGTTGCGGGTATCGATGCCCGCGCCGCGCAGCTCGCGGCGCAGTGCCTCCAGCCTGGCCTGCTGCTCGCCCAGGGCGCGCTTGTAGCGCCCGGCCTCCAGCCTGGCCTTCTCGAACGAGGCCCGCAGGCGGCGCGAAGGCTTGGCGGCGCCGGCCATCTCCCTGGCCAGGCGGGCGGCCCGTTCCTGGGCCTCGCGCAGCTTGCCGGCGGTGGCCACGGATTCCTGCTTGAGCTTGCGGAAGCCCTCGACCTTCGCCGCCGTCTCCTGCACGCTCTTGAGCGCGGCGCGGGTGCGCGCCAGCGGCCGGCTCATGCGGTCCACCAGATCGAGAATGACCGAGGTTTTCAGTTGCGCCATCTGCTACACTCTCACCAAACCGTTTCCCGGGAAACGCCATGCTCAACGCCGTTGCGCAAACATTCGTCTACGCCATGATCCTGCTGGCCGCCCTGCTCGCCGCTGCCGTGCTGGACGCCGCCTGGCTGTTCTGGCTCACCATGCTGGCGCTGTTTCTTCACGCGGCGCGATCCGCTTCAGGCGCTCGTGCCAGAAGGCCAGCTCGTGGTCGTCCAGGGCCAGAATGTCGGCGCGGCTGAAGCCGTAACCCGCCGCCACCTCGGCGGTCATCAGGTCCCAGTTGCCTGGCCAGCATCCAAAAAACCGGAGACCACCTCCGAGGCACGCATGAAATCCGCCGCGTCCATCTGATCGATTACCGGCCGTGGCAGCCCGGCCAGCTCGGCGATCAGCGCCGCCATCTTGGCCATCTCGCCCTGTTCCCGGTCGTAGGCCATCAGGTGTTTCACCTTCGGCCTATCCACCTCGATGGCATCGATGCGCTCGTCGCCCATCGTGATCGGATGCGCCAGCTCGATGCGCGTCATCCGCTCACCTCCTCGACGGCCACGCCGTTGAAGGTCACCTTCACTTCGCCGTCACCCACGGTCAGATCTAGCGATTCCGGATCGCACCAGGCCTCGCGCAGAATGTAGATGGGCCCGGTGTCGCATTCGAACATGATCGTGGCGCCGACGATGTTCTGCAGCTCCTCGATGGACAGCTCGTTGTTGTGGCTCAGGGAACACTCGATGGACGGCGACAACACCTTTTCCACATAGCCGTGCACACCGTCGGCGCCGATGACCGGCTTGCGCGACACCATCCCGGGCTTGAGCACCGCGCCGTCGCGCGATGGATACTGCTTGCCGTCGACGCGGACATAGGCCCGTCCCGTGATCTGCTTGCTCATGCGTCATTCCTCCTCTTACTTGCGGAACCGGACCTGTTGCGCGTGGACGCGGTACTGGCCCACCAGGCGCGGCGAATCCTGCACGTTCAGGCGGTTGCGGTCGCCGCCACCGGCGCCGTCGCCAATCTCGACCACCAGGCTGGCCTTGTAGCCGTCGTAGTCCTGCACCCAGCCACGGGCCTCCAGCGTCCGGTACAGCGCCAGCAGCTCTGCCATGGCCAGCTTCGGCTGCATCACCGCCTGCCCGGCGCCGATGCGCGCGTCGTTTTCCGCCAGCTTGTGGCGCGGATACTTGCTCGAGAACAGCTTGCGCTGCTCGAAGCGGATCCGCTCCAGGGTCTCCGGCACGTTGATGTCCAGGTAGGAATCGTCGGCGATGCCGGCGGCATTGACCTGGTACATGGTGATCTGGCGCTCGATCATCACCTTGCCGTCCGGCGCCACCTTGTGGGTGGCAATGCCGTCGAACAGCAGCAGGTTGCGCTCGCTGTCGGTCCAGCGGTCGGCGATGTCTGGCGCCATGATGCCGGTCAGCGTCAGGGTCTGCAGCGGCCGGGCCGGATCGATGGCCAGGGAGCGCGCCGCCACCGCCGCATTGACCGCCGCCCAGATGTAGGGTGGCTGCGGCGCGATGTTGGTGCCCATGCAGGTCACGTGCGGGTTGTTGCGCGAGTCGCCGAAGGTGGTGGTGGCGGCATGATTGCCGCGGTAAGCCACGAAAGCGCGCGCCCCGATCTGGCGGGTCGGCCCCCAGCGGCTATCCAGCTCGGTCTCGAGCGCGGTCATGTTGG
This sequence comes from Chromatiales bacterium, assembly GCA_026984045.1. GTDB lineage: Bacteria > Pseudomonadota > Gammaproteobacteria > UBA6429 > Thiohalophilaceae > JALSSV01. The sequence goes on from JALSSV010000045.1 coordinate 26,523, forward strand.
CCGCGTCGGTGTAGGGGCAGACAATCCAGTTGTACCACTCGTCGCCCATGGCGGCGATGGCCGTGGCGATGTCCGGGTTCGCCGTGCCGCCGGCCATGGCGCCGATGCCGACCGTGAGGCCCTTGGGCGTCTTCTCGCCGTAATAGTTCAGGCGAATGTCGATGTCGTTGCCGGTCTCGCCCTTCCAGCGGCAGGTGAGATTTACCTGGTTGAGCACCGTACCGTCCACGGCGGCCGTGACCGGCAGCGTATCGTCGGCGTTGATGGCATCGGCGATGGCCGTGGCCACGGCATCCTGGCTGTCGCCTGAGACCACCGGCACGCGCACCTGCTGACCTGCGATGTAGAGCGCAAGCGTTGCCGTTTCCACGGCCGTGCCGGCGGGCGTGATGGTGCCGGTGGCGGCGGCGCCGGTGGCGTCCTCGTCAAGGGCGATGGCGGTCAGATCGATCCACTGGTTCGCGGCCAGCAGGTGCTTGATCTGCTCGGCCAGCATCGAGCCGCGGCCGAAATAGTCCTCGGCCTGACCGGCGCTGGTGACCTTCGTCGGCACGCCCTGCGCCACGCTGCCGGCGGCCAGGCGCTGGCCGATCACCAGCAGCTTGAACTGCGGATCGGCGTTGTTGGCCAGCGAGTTGTCGAACTCGACATAGACGCCCGGGATGCGCAGCGCCTGCGGGATCTCGTTGAATGCGATTGCCATGGCTTATTTCCCCTTCTTGGCGGGCCGCGCCTCCACGACGCTGCCATCCTTCACCCGGCGCAGCCAGTACGTGCTGCGCGCCACCTCGGCACCTTCTTCCGGCAGAAAGCCCCTGCCGTCTTCCAGGTGCACCTTCTGTCCCGGCATGGCCGGTTTCACGTAGAACTTGCTCATCGCCTCACCCCTTCGGTTGATCGGGTAACAGAACCTCGTCCTCGGCCGGCGGCTCGTTGCCGTCAGCCAGCACATGCTTCAGGCCGGCGCTGTCGAAGTCGCCCACCACGCCCGTGATGTCCACCACGCTCACGCCTGCGGCCGGATCGATGCGCCACTCGCGCTCGCCGATCCGCACGCCCGTCCGGAACGACACCGCCCACACCAGATAGCCTTCGAGGTCCGGGTTGAAGTCGTCCGGCGACACCCGCAGCACTTCTGCCCGGCGCAGCGTTTCGGCATAGCCGAAGTCCTCCTCCTGGTGCACACGCGCCGCAACGGTGGCCGCGAGGTTGCGCACCTCGAGCATCGCCGAAGGCAGCGACGGATCGTGCACGCACCAGGCCGTGAACTCGGCCCAGGCGCTGAAATCCGGCCAGCCGAAATCCTCCGGCGTCAGCTCGTCAAGTTCGACGATCACCGCGGGCAGGGTGATCCGCCGCTCAAGCTGCGGATAGGCCGCCACGGTGGGCACCGTCGGCAGGTCGGCAGCGAGCCTGTCCACGATTGCCGTGTGCAGCGTGTCAAGCACGTTGCGCCCTCCGCACTTCCAGATCCAGCTCCTTCATCAGCAGCGTATTCAGGTAGGCCTCCATGCGCGCCGTCCAGTACACGAAACGGCTTTCCGCCTCCTCGAGCTTCACCCTCACCTTCACGACCGGAAAGCCATGCGGCGCGCCGCGATCGCCGGGTCGAACCCTGGCCGGATACAGATCCGGGTCGAACCACTTGCTGTTGCGCCGGATCCACACCTTTTCCCCGCCGCCATAGATCCGCGCCCGGAACGCGCCGCGAAAGAAGAACTTGCCGACGCGCACGCCAGACCGCTGCTGCCGCGCCCTGCCCAGCTCATCGGCGGAGATGGCATTCAGGCCAAGCCACAACTTCGCGCGCATGCTTCGCTGGGTGGTGCGGTAGGCCTTCAGGCGCTTGCGCAGGGCCTTCATCGGGATCCCCGTGGTGCCGTTCACGTCTTTCGCCACCTGCCGCTTGAGCCAGGTGAGCGTCTTGTCAGCGGCGCGGCGATAGGCGCGTATGGCGGCCTTCTCGGTGATCCCGAGCCGCCGGATCAGCGCCTCGAACTCGGCGGAATTCACATCGACCCGTGGCGCAAGCACGCTCATCCGAACAGCCTCTCCACCACCACGCCGACGATGACGCCAATCATCACGAACACCGACTGGCGCACGATGGAATCGAACAGCGTCATGCTCTTCACGTTGCCGGCCACGTTCACCTCGAGGGTGCGCACCCGCTCGTCCAGCTCGCGGGTTTCCTCTCGCACCAGGCTGAACAGCGCGTCGACGTCCTTTACCAGCCGCTCGATCCGGGTATCGATGCGCGCCAGCCCATTGATGGCCTTCCCAAGTTCGCGAATGTCGGTACGCATCACCTTCAGCGCGTCGGCCACGTCGTTGCGCAAGTCATTAAGGCCGGCGCGGATTTCCTCCACCTGGTCCTGTGCCATCAACTCTTTCCTTTCCCGCTGAACGCATCCAGCGTGCGCATGGTCATGTAAAAGCCCACCGGCCCGAACAGCACGCCCAGCAGCGCCGTGTCCGCGCCAGCCCCGAATCCGGCCAGCTTTGCGGCCTCCATCGCCATGGCATACGCCGCGCCCGAGTAGAACGACATGCGCGCGATGCGCGGGCGGGTCTCCTTCACGTAATCGGTGCCGTAACGGGCCTCGGTGCGGATGGTTTCCTGCGCCTGGGCATGGCGCGCGCTCTCCGCATCCAGCCCGGCCCGGTAGCGCTCGAGCGCCAGCTCCTCCAGGCGCTCCCGGTGACGCAGCTCAAGCTCGCGCAGCTTCGCCGCCGCCTGCGGGTCCTGCTGCACAGCCGCAGCGATGGCCCGCGGATCGTCCGCCGGCGCCCCGAAAGCCGACGCCACCAGTTGCCCGATGGCCGCTCCGCCCGGGCCGCCGATTGCGCCACCGAGCAGCGGCGCGAACTTCGCCACCTGTTGTCCAAGCGTTTTCCAGATCTCCGCCATCATTCCGGCCTCAACACCAGTTTCATCATGCCGTCGTCACCGGGCTCGACATCGATGACCCGGTAGGTCCTGCCGTCCACCGTAAGCAGCGAGGTGCCGGAGACGGCCCCGCCCAGATCGGCGCTGAACCCGATGAACGTCGGCTCCACGACCCGCGTGCGCAAACGCCCGATCTCGGGCTCGCGCCAGGGCGTCTCGAACACCCCGCGCACCGCCACAGGCGCGGTGCCGTCGCCGGCCGCGTCGAACACGGCATCATCGGCAACTACATCCACCACGGCCGCATCGAGATCGGCAAGCGTCTGCGACCAGAGGGCCATCAGCGATACTTCTTCATCGCCATCATGGTCAGCGAGCGGGCGAACGACGGCGCGGTGCCGGCGATCGTCTCCGTGGCGCGGATGTACCGGCCAAGCCGGTCGAGATCCACGATCAGGCGCTCGAAGGCCTGGCCTGCCGCCGTCACCTGGGTGAACGCACCGCCGGGCACGGCAATCCAGGTCACGCCGTCATCGCTCTGCTCTAGCGCCACGTCCAGGGTGCCGTCACCGCCGGCGTCGGCAGAGCTGTCCAGCACGAAGGCGGCCACGCCCTCGTAGTCGCGCACGTCCACCTGGGCGCCGCTGGCGCTTGCGGTGGCCGCAGCGGCTGGCAACACGGACACGGAATCGGTATCAATCACGCTCATTTGTCATCCTCCAGTTCGATGGCCCGGCCCATGCGCACCAGCGCCCGGGCATCCTGCTCACTGATTTCCCGGGAAACGCGCAGGATGCCCTTTTCCACCGGCTCGCCGCGCACGGCGCAGGCCTTCACAATCCGGATCCGCGGCTCTTTCGCCTTGCGGGCCGCCGCTTTCTTCGGCTTCGCCGCCTCGGTCTGCTCTGCCGCATTTGCGGGTTTGATTTCGTCGTTCATGGTCTCCTCCTTCAGCGCCGGCGCGTCCCTGTGCCGGCGTCAGTCATCAGGCGTTGATGCAGAAGCTCTCGGCGTGGCGGACGGCGATGTCCACGTCCTGGAACACGCGCAGCACCAGGCCGCCGCTGGCCGCCTTGGCGGCGGTGTCGGGCATCACGTCGAGGATCCCCCACATGCCGATCAGCACGTCGCTCCAGTTGCCGAACACGATCCGGTTGGCGGTGATGCCGTTGCGCACCCGCACCGGATAGCCGTTTGCCTCGTTGCCTTCCACCAGGAACAGGCCGGAGCCGGCATCCTTGGGCGTGACCTTCAGCTTGCCGAGCACGGCGGAGGTGGTCAGGTAGGCCAGCGCGCCGTCCAGCGCCTCGTCGTCGGCCACGGCGGTCTCGAAGCCCACCAGCTCGTCCCAGGTGGGCGCGCCGGGCGTGTCCACGGCCTGGGTGTTCACGCCGGTCACGTTCACCACGCCCTGGGGCTGGTTGTTGGTGCCAGAACCTTCCAGGGCGGCCAGGTCGATGGCCAGGGCCGCGCCGCGCTGCAGATCGGCCAGCACCAGCGCCTCGATGCTGGGGCTGGACTGCTTGAGCAGGCGGCGGCTCATGGGCACGCTGCCGGCCACGGTCTTGGGCGAGAGGTTCACGCTGCCGAAGGCCGGATCGGAATCGGTGACGCTGTCATCGTCCGCCAGCCAGTAGAACGCGGCATTGCCGTTCTTCTTCGGGATGCTCACGTTGCCGCGCAGGCCGTCGAGCACGGTGGCGCCCAGGCTCATCACGGCGGAGCGCGGCCGCAGCGTGTCGATGAACTGATCGGCCATGTGATCGGTGCCGATCAGATCCGTGCCGGTGGTGGTGTTGAGCACGCGCTGCTGCACCTGCAGCGGCACGAAGAAACCACGCGCATCGCGGCCCACCCGCTCCTCGATGGCGCGGGAACATTCCAGCTCGAAACCGGCCTTGCTCCAGTCGTTGTTGATGGCGGCGTTGATGGCGCGGATCAGGCTGTACTGGCGCATCTCGCGCTCGCTCATGTCAAGATCAGAAGCCGGTTCGCCGCGCACTGCGGAAACGTCCTCGCCGCTGGGCAGGCGCTCCAGAATCGCACTCTGCAGGTCCTCCGGCTGCTTGCCGGAGCGGATGTACTCCTGGGCCAGCTCCATCGCGCCGTAGCGCGCGAAACGCTCGCCCATGGCCAGCAGATCCGCCACGCGGCGCTGCTCGGCCGCGCGCACCTCGGCCTCGATGGCGCCGCGATCGACCGTGATGGCCGGTTCGTTGCGCTGTGCCTCGCCGGTTCCGTTTTCGGCGCCGGCGCCTTCTTGCTGCTGCTTGTCAGTCATCGATCTCTCCTCGATTTCGACCTCGAACACATCGCCGGACGAACGCCCGACGCCTACGGTAATGTCAGCCGGCACCGTCACCAGGCTGATCTCCAGCGGTTCCCAGTCCACCACGCGGAAGACATCGGGCCCGTTGTCCTGCTGTTCATCGAGCACCATGCGGTGCGTCTTGTACGCCAGCGACACGTTCGCCAGCACGCCGTCCTGCACGTCCTGAAACTTCTCCTCGGCCAGCGGCGAGTTGCCGAAGCGCACCGTGGCCAGGCCGCGGCCGTTCTCGATCCGCACGCTCTCGATCACGCCGATGTGCTTGTCAGGGTCGTGATTGAACAGCAGCGGACCGCCGCTTCTCAGCCGCTCGAGCCGTACCGACGACGGCTTGTGATCCAGCACCTCGATGCCGAAAAACCGCTCCACGTCCCGCGTCTCGGACGAAAAGCTCAGCTCGACCGTGCGGTTCTCCGTGTCGATGGCCCGTTGCGAGATCCGCATCGTGCGCATCAGCGGGCCGCGCACCTGTACCTTGCTCATCTGTGTCACCTCGTCATTCCGACAACCTGGCGCGCCGGTGGCGCCTGTGTCGATCCGTTCCCGCCGGAGGCGGGTTCGATGATGGGAAACGTCACGCCCTTCTCTGCGGCCATCTCCTGCCAGCGGGCGATCTGCTCAAGCACTTCCTCGTAGTCCAGCCCCATTTCCGACGCCACGCGCTGCGGACTGGTCAGCCCGGCATTGATCGCCATCACCGTGGCCTTGATGTCCTTCTCCGGGTCCACCCAGGCCCAGCGCCGGCCCTGCCAGCGGTGCTGCGTGTAGCGCTCGAGCTGCATGCCCACGCCCACCGCCGAGCCGAGCTGGCGGTTGAGCGCCGCGTTGTTCAGCCAGCGCAGGTAGATCCGCCGCAGCACGCAGGCCGCGAACGTCTCCTGCCGCACGCGCCAGCGGTCCCGCTCCTCGAGCGAACCGGCGCGCATGGAGCTGTAGTTGACCTCGGTGAGATCGCCGGTGAGGCTGTGGTAGGACACATCCAGTCCCACCGCGATGTCGCGCTCCGTGGTGCGGATGAACGGCTCGTAGTTCTCGTGCGGATACTTCGGATCCCAGCCCACGAAATCCACGCCGGGCGGCAGCTCGTCGATCTGGCCGGGCTCGAACTCCTTGAGCTCGTAGCCGTCCAGATCCACGTCGCTAGCCTGGTCTGCCGCGGCCGCCGCCAACGCACCGAGCCCGCCGTCGCTCTTCAGGAAGCCCATCTTCGATGCCCCGGCGCGCGCGGCGATCTCGGCCGCCTTGCGGTACTTGCGCGTCTGGTGGATGGTTTCGATCACGCTGGCCATGCGGCTCACGCCGCGAAGCTGCTCTGGCCGCTCCGGCTCGAAGAAATGAATCATGTCTTCCGCAGGCACCCGCACGTAGCCGTCCGGCCAGGCCAGCGTGTGGTCGTTGCTGTCGCGCAGCCAGTAGGCCACCGCCCGGCCCGCGCCGTTGAGCTCGATGCCGAGCCGGATCAGGTTGCCGTTGTTCAGGCGGTCTTCGTTCAGGCGGTGGTCGAGCCGCGCCGGATCGATGATCTCGAGCACGAACCCCCACGGATTGCTCTCGGTGGGGCGGGCATCGTGCATCCGCAGCAGTGCTTCGCCGTCACGCGCCTCGGTGCGCGCGGTCAGGCGGCACAGGCCAGGGAAGTCGAGCCTGCCTGACAGCTCGCACACGCCCATGTGGCACCACTCGTGGAACGACTTCTCCACCGCCGCATTGCCGCGGGTGTCAAGCGAGCCGTCGCGGCGCTTGCCCTGCACCTGCAGCATGAAGCCGTCCGGGCCGACCACGTGGGTTTCCACCAGGGAAAGGTAGGAGCGGGCGATGCTGGAATTGTGCTCCAGCCAGCGCGCCTTCTGGCGCACCGCCTCGAGCTGGGCGCGCAGCTCCTGGTTGATGTTGCCGCCGCCGAGCTGCCAGTCGGCGTTCAGGCGATCACGCTGCGCCGCCTCCCAGTACCGCAACATGGCGCGCCCGGCCCGGCGCGCAATGCCGGGCCGGCGGCCTTGCGGCGTCCGGGAAGCGTTTTTGCGAATGGCGTCGAACAGGCCCATGCGTGGAGTATGGGCCGGTGAATTGACACATCTTGCAACAAAACGAAAATTTTTTTCGTATTGCGATGATTCCTGTTGCGAGGTTGACTGCCTGGCGCGGCGCGGGCATTACGGTTTCCCGTGCGCCTCCCCGCACAACGGGCATGACATGCCGAGCTCGCGAACGGCCATGTGCAGCCAGTCCGGCCGGGGCGGCAGCGTTTTCTTCATGCGCGCGCGCCACTTGCGGGTCACGACCGGCGTCCACGGCGTGCCGGCGCCGATGACCTCGCGGTGCAGGAACTCCCGCATTTCCGCGCGGAACTTGTAGTATTCCGGCAGGTCATGTTCGCGCAGCCTGGCCAGCTCCGCATCCACCACGGCCAGGTCATCACGCCGCAGGTCATCGATGTTCCGCACCCGGCACAGCACCCGGATGCGGTTGGTGAGCGCCATCATCGCGCCATTGCCGTCCTCGAGCCCGGCCAGCGCGGTGCGCATGGCGCCGAGCAGCCGCTCGCGCTCCTTCGGCGTGAGGCGCTCGCTGTCTGGGTCCGCTGACGGCTCCGGATCGTCGCGGTGCAGGTATTCGCCTTCGAGCACCACCTTCTCCAGCATCTCGCCGGCGATGGCCACGCCGCGCTGCACCTGCTCCACGGTCATGTGCGCCACGTCCGCCACGCCGAGCTTGAGGTTCACGATGGCGTGCGCCTCGTCGTATCCGAGCTTGCGGCCCCGGCGCTCGGCCATCTTCACCACCCGGCGGATGGCCTTCACCAGCGGCTCGCGCTGCTCCTTGCTGGCGTAGGCCAGGGCCGGGGCGGGCTCAGGTTCAGGCCGCCCGCCGCTCACCAGCGCGTCGAAGGCGCGGATCACGGCCAGGTGGAACTTCGCGCTGATCCACATGGCGTAGGCATAGACCAGCTCCTTGCAGGCGTAGGTGCCTCCGCTGCGGCCTTCTCGGGTGGCGACGGCTTTACTGTGCATATCTGCACAGTTTTCGATTTCCTCGATCAGCGCCTTGGTCTGATCTGTGCGCAGGAAGAAGGTCGGGCGGTGCTTGTCTTCGCCACCAGCGGCGCGGTGCAGGTCGTTCAGGGAGTAGAGGCCGTCGTGGATGCGGATCTCGGTGTAGAGGACGGAAAGGGATTGGGTCATGTCGGTTCTCCTTGGCTGAGATTCGAGAACCGCCACGCTTTCGCTGTCAATCAAAAGGGTGGCGGGATGCACGGGTTGACAGACCGGGCCAAGGACCGGCGAGCCTTGCGGCTCCCCGCGCACCCCACCGTTGAGCGGGCACAAAAAACGCGCTCGAGCGGCGCGTGGTGCGCCTTGGCTTCGGGCTGTCAAACCCGGTCACCGATTTTGCGGTGACGGGGAAAGCGTAGACCCGATGGGCGCTGAATGTCAAACGGCGGCTTGAATGCTGTAATCATTCGGTTACAATTAACCCATGTTCCGAATCAGGCAGACACCCGAGTTCGCCGCATGGCTGGACGGCCTGAAGGACGGCAAAACGCGAGGCCGCCTTGTTCGCCGGCTGGAACGGGCCGCTGGCGGCAACCTGGGTGACGTGAAGCCTGTTGGCGATGGCGTTTTCGAGATGCGGGAGTTCTTCGGGCCCGGATGGCGCATGTATTACACCCTGCGCGGCGAGACATTGATCGTGATGCTGGGCGGCGGTGACAAGTCCAGCCAGCGCCGGGACATCGCCCGCGCCATCGCGCTGGCCAAAACACTGGAGGACTGACCCATGAGCAAGAAGACTCGCGTTTCCGATTTGCCGGATTTCGACCCGGCAGAGTATCTGCGCGACCCGGAAGACATTGCCGGCTATCTCTCGGCCGTGCTGGAAGAGAACGATCCTGACGCCGTCATCGAGGCGCTCGGGACGATTGCCCGTGCGCACGGCATGACGGAAATCGCCCGCGAATCCGGGCTGGCCCGCGAGGCGCTCTATCGTGCGCTGCGTGGCGGCGCGGCGCCGCGCTTTGACACGGTAATGCGCGTGATGCGGGCGCTTGGCGTGCACCTCGTCGCCGAACCGGACACGCGCCAGGCCTCCTGAACTCAGAACCACGTCTCGCGCCGCCGGGCCCTGGCGATGGTGCTGCGGCTGACGCCGCGCGTCTCGGCCAGCGTGGCGCAGCCCAGGCAGCCGAGGCCCGACCGGAGCCGCTCCACGAAGGCCGGGTCGAGCCGGCTGTCTGCCCTGGGCGCGCGCACCCGGTGCTCGCGCATCCGCCGCTGGAAGGTTTCCCGGGAAACGCCGGCCAGCTTCGCCGCCCGGGCCCGGTGCCAGCCGGCCATGTCGAGATACATGACCAGCTCGCCGCGCCCGAGCTCGATCTTCCTGCGCGGCATCAGAAGCGCACCCGCCAGCCGCGCGTGCCCTCGCCCCGCGCCAGCTTCTCGGCCCGCTCTTCGGCGTACACCTCCTGCTGATACCGGTCACGGGCGCGCATCAGGATTTCCGGGTTGATCTCGCCGCCGCGCACGCCGAACTGGTAGCGCAGCATGTCGAGCTGACCCTTGTCGGCGCGGCCCTCGAGCGCCGCCTCGATGGCGTCCAGCATGCGCCTGGCAAAGCTGCGCCCGTCCAGGCCCGCGGTGATGGCCGCCGGGTCCGGCTCGATGATCAGCCCGTGGGTGACGATGGTCTTCTTGCGCCCGTCCGGGTGCGACACATACCCGGCAATCTCGTACCGGCCCGGAGACCAGCTCGCCGTGTCCGTGGCTGCCACTGACACCACGTGGCCGTCCCCGTCGGCCACGGCCTGGATTGGGTAGCTGGCATTGGCGTTGTAAATCACGTAGCGCAGGCTCCATCCCGCGCTGGCCGGGTAGTCCGGCAGCGTTTCCCGCCACTCGAGGCTGTCTCCAGCCACAATCTTGCTCGGCTCGCTAGTCATCGAATCCTCCCACGAAGCCGCCGCGCCGGGCCCGGCGCCGCGACGGCCTCCGTCTGCGTTGCTGGATGGGTTTTTCGGGCCGTGATTGTTGTTGGGGTTGCCCTGCGTCTTCGTCCGCCTGTACGGCTTCTGAGGCCGTCTCAGGCGCTGCCGTGGCGAACATGTCCTGGATGCGCGGCTGCACCCGTTCCTCAATTTTCTTCCAGTCGTGCTCGCGCAGCTTGTCCACGCGGATGGAGGGATGGCAGGCCGCGGCCAGCGCATACACCGCGCAGTCGAGAAACTCGTTGCGCTGGTGCCGTTGCTTGACCCAGCGGCTGCGCTCGGTGTCGTAGCGCTCGGCGGTGAGCTGCATGAAGAACTCGTCCGGCAGGTCGCTGGCGAAATGGAAGCGCCGCTCGTCCGGCTCCAGGCCGGCGTCGGCTACCAGCTTGGCGAAGATGGCGCCCTTGGCCGTGTCGGTGCCCACGTGCCACAGATCCACGCCGGCGCGGTAAATCTGCCCGCGCACGTTCACGTCCTGCGGGCTGGGCCGCGACGGCAGGATAGGCCGCCCCTGGTAGCGCGAGCCCTTCATGGCCAGCACGCGCTTGTGCTTGCGCGTGCGGCAGTACTGGTAGGCCATGTGCGTGTGGTGGCCGCCTGTGTCGATGCCGGTGGCCAGAATCGGCAGCTCCACGCCGTAGCGGTTCACGAAGCGCATCTCCACCACCTCGTCGAGCTTCGCCCACTCCTCCTCCAGGCCGGGCTGCCCGGGGATTTCCCAGGCGTCGATCACCCACACCCGACCGTTTCTGCCAAAACCCAGGATCTCGATGGCCCAGCGGTCGTCCTGCGTGTCGATGCCGCAGGTCAGGAACAGGCAGCCCTCGGGGATCTCGCGCGTCCGGTAGCCGCCGCGCCGATCGGCGATCTCGCGCCAGTCCAGCTTGCCGCGCTCGTCCCGGTAGGGCCGCGCCATGATGGTGTTGGTGTAGGTCTTGATCTTCTCCGGGTCGTCCCTGGATGCCTTGCGCATCTCGGCAATCTCGGCCCAGGTGTAACCGAGGCCGATCGGCGCGTAGTAGCTCGGCAGATGAAAGCCGGGCACGTCGCTGTCCGGGTTGCGCGCCACCCACCGGCCCGCGGCCAGCATCCCGGTCTTGTGGTGTTCCTCGAGGAACGCGCCGCAGTGTGGGCAGGCGAACATCCCGTCATCCGTCAGGCGCTCGTCTTCCAGCACGTGGTACTCGCCGCACTCCGGGCACGGCACCTCGTACTCGCGCTGGTCAGAGCGCTGCCACTCGTCCCAGATGGCCGACTCGCCCTCGATGGTCGGCGTGGAGGTCAGCAGAATCTTGCGCCGCGGAAACGTGCTGGTGCGCCGCTCGGCCAGGTCGATGGGATCGCCTTCCCCGTCCACGTCCTGCGGGTAGGCGTCGATCTCGTCCATGAACAGAAACCGCACCGGCATCGAGCGCAGGCCTGCGGCGCTGTTGGCGCCGGTGATCACCATCACCCCGCCAGGGAACTGCTTCATGCTCGCCGTGTTGCCGCCGTCGCGGCTGCGCGCCGGCGCAATCAGCTCGCGCAGCGCGGGCGTGTGCTCGATCATCGGGTTCAGGCGCTGCTGCACCCAGCGCTTGCCCAGGTCCACGGTGGGCTGCACCACCATCATCGGCCCGGGCGTCTGGTGGATCACCGAGCCCACGAAGTTGTTGCCCGTCTCTGTCTTGCCGAGCTGGGTGCCGAAGATCATCACCACCCGCCGGCACGGATGCTGCGTCGAGAGCACCTGCATTGGCTCGCGCAGGTACGGCGTGCGCACCGTGCGCCAGCGGCCGGGCTCTGAACTCGCGTCACGCGGCAGAAAGCGGTGCTGGTCCGCCCATGCGTCGATGGGCACAGGGTCCGGCACACGCAGGCCGCGCGCGAAGGCCTCGGCGAAGACCGCCGCGCCATCGTCCATCGCGAACTCGTCGTCCACCACCGGCTGCAGTTGCGCGTTCACGCGAACAGCTCCTCCGCCTGTTTGGCCATGTCGTTCATCACTCCGCGCAGCTCGTCCGAAAGCAGCTCGTGCGCCTTCGCCGCGTCGCTCTCTGCGGCCAGCACGGACGCCAGGCGATCTGCCACCGCAATCACCGCCTCCTGGGTCTGCCGCGCCAGCGTGAAGGCCGCACGCTCCACGCTCTTGCGCTCCAGAAGCTCCCCGGCCCGCTTGCGCGTCTCAAGCTCCTGCCGCGCGGCACGGGCCCGCATCTCGCGCGTCTTTGCCTCCAGGTATGCGTTGGCGTCGGCCGGCATGGCGGCCTCGCTGGTGCGGTCGCCGCCGCGCACCTCGTCCAGGAACGCATCCAGGTTTGCGTCCGAGGCGGCCACGTCCACCTTGCCGGCCTCGGTGAGCACCAGCAGGCCGCGGTGCTTGTACTCCGTGATCGTCTTGCGCGCCACGCCGCGATAGCGCGCGTACTCCGCCTGGTTCATCACCTTCGCGGTCACGATGCCTCCCGCACCTCACGCACGAACCGCACCGCGTTGCAGCCGTCCTGCACGCTCCGGCCGGTCACCCGATAGCCGCGGTACATCAGCGACTTCACGATGCGATCGTCAGGCCGCTCGTCCTCGGGCGTCACCAGCACCAGCCAGGAGTGCGAACGCGGGTCTTCCTCCTGCGCATCGCCACTGGCGGCGCGCCTGAGCTTCTCGCTGGCATGCGCCACCAGGACGAACTTCGACGGCATGTCGCGTTTCTTCGCTTGCGACGGAATCTCGATGGCCAACCCCCTGCGCACCAGCGCCCGCATCGCGCACTCGATGTTCTCTGGCGTGAACCTCAGGCTGCGCGCCCGCTCGTGCAACTGCCTTGCCGTGACCGGCTCCCGGATCACGTGCATCGCCTCGAAAACCTGCTTCCTGACCCCCATGCCTGTCCTAACCCCCTGTTACACAACGAAAAACGTCACACACTGGCAAAACCGCGCGGTGTCCAGACCCCCGGGTAAAACGCCTGGGAAGGACCCGCGCCATTACCCTCAGGCCTGGCCGCCACCTGCCGGGCAGCAGCCGAGCCGCGCCCGCATCTCGGCGATGGCCGCCCTGGCCGTGGCGCTGGCCCGTTGCCGCTCGACCGGCGTGACGGCCTTGCCGGTCCGGTCTTCCAGTCCGCCGCTGGCGTCTTCCGCCGGCCAGGTGTGCCGGCCTGCGGCGATGCGCCTGTACAGCGGCGCGAAGCGGCGCAGGCCTTCCCGCTCGGAAAGCTGCGACCAGCAGAACACGTCGCAGTCCGGATGGCGCGCGGCGGCCAGCACGGCCGGGTGCCGATACCGCTGGCGCAACGTGCCTGGCATGCCGATGGCACGGCAGATGATGCGCCAGGCCTCTGCGGCATCCGGAATGCCGGCGGCCTCACGGCAAAGCCTGGCGAACTCATGCGCCGATGGCGGCCAGTCGCTGTCCAGCGCTTCCAGGCCGAGCCTGATGGCATCTCCGTCTAGCCCAGCAAGAACTTGCGCCCACTCGTTCACGGCTTCGTCTTCGTTGCCGTCGATGAACGTCAGCCACTTGTGCCCATAGCGCAGACGGAACTTGTCGAACAACGCGGCCACCCAGTGTTTCGGCAGCTCAGGTTTCGTCGAGCCTCTCGGCGAAGCCGTTGCGTGCGATGTCTTCTGCGGCGATTGCCTTGAGCCTGTCCCTGACACGACTCGAGCGGCTGCTGTGCTGACGTGCTGCATGACGTGTTCCCCCTTGCGTCTTGCGATAGGCCCGCTCGTTGGCGAGCCACTTGCGAAACTCTGCATCCCAGTTTTCCCGCAACGTGCCGCGCGCCTGGTGATGCGCCACGAAGGCCAGCACGCATTCGTGCGGGTCTGGAAACCGGTGAGCCCGTGCGTATTCCACGTGCTGCTCTGTGACAGCGAAATCGTCTGGCATCGGCGTTCTTTCGCGTGTGAGCGAATCAACGCGCGCGCGCGATCTAAGCCGTTCGTTACCCTCGCTGGTAGTAGAATCCGTATATTCCCGGATCCCCGGAGGTATGCCCTTCCTCCCATGCCCCTCACATGCCCTTCCTGCCTGTGGATAACACTGTTCAGGCCGCATGAATACGACGTTTCCGCCATGCCCCTCACATGCCCCTGCTTTCATGCCCTTCCTATGCCCTTCCTCATTCGGACGGACTTCTCCTGAATGGCCTGAATCTTCCAAAAATTTTGGGTCTACAGAGGCTTTTGGCAGGCGAATAATCATGTCCTCGAAGCGCGCACTCCTGACGAACTCGACCAGGCCGGCAGACTCAAGCTGTTTCAATGCAATGCGCAGCTTCTTCTTCGTTATGTAGGCTTCGTCATCGCGCTTCGTGCTGCCGTTCTTTCGCTCGACCGTAAGAACTTCACGCATCATCTGGTACGAGATTTTTCTTCGTTCGCCGACGAGGCCTGTGCGGTAATCCATGCATCTTCGCAGCCCACGCAAGTACAACAGTTGCGCGAAGTGCGGCAGACCCTGTAGGGCCTCGTCTTCCCCTTCGTTCCATTGCGTGTTCATGTTTCGCGCTCCGGTTTCATTTGACCTTGCACCGACTTCCGATTGTGATAAACATAAGTGAACAAGGTTGGGCAGGCGGTGCACCACCACCGCCTGCCCCATCCAGCCCCATTCCACTTGCTTTTCGGAGGAAAAAATGGAGCCGAATCTCGAAAACTATGTGCGCATGATTCCGCGCACGGTTTGGAATATGGTGGGTGAAATGCCGTTCATTCTCTTCATTCTGGCTCTTCCGTTCGCCTGGTGGTACACGGGCAGCTTTTACGAGGCGATTCCCTATGCGATGTTCGCTGTCGTTCCCGGCCTTGCATACACGCTGTGGAATCTTTTTCCGGAGCATATTTGCTGCGGCGTACGATGGGACAGGCGAGGCAAGCCGCGCTGCCCTTTTTGCAAGACTCGGCTTGTTGCGGCGCCGACAGCTGTCGTCAAGACAAGCATCGAGGAACACCCTACCAAAACAAACTGGGTGACCGGCGCGCCGAGCAAAGTCGTGAAAAAGGAACGCCATTACAAAATCACCACGCTCAAATGCCCAGGGTGCAAGATGGTGCACCAGCTGCATGACGAAAAAGGCAGGCCTGTTGAGCTGGCCGACGCAAAGCGCCTGGCCGCCGAAACGCGGCTGTAGCCAGTCTCAGCAAATCTCATTCCTCTTCACCTCTTCGCGCAGCGTGTTTTCCAGTACCGCCAGGGCATGGCGGGCTTCCCGGATCTCGCGCATGATGCGCATGTGCTCCTTGGCGTCGATGACACCGTCCGTCAGCGCCTCTTCAACCGCTTTTGACACGTCGCCGGTTTCGCTGGCGGTGTGAATTACGGCCAGGGCCGCGCTGCTGTTGCGCTCGTGCGTGGATGTGACCACGCGCGCGCCGAACATGCCGGCCAGGGCCTCCAGTGGCGAAAGATCGCCCGTGTCATCAATGATGGCCACCAGCTCGCCGACGTGTGGCATGTGCATCTCGTCGGCCGGGTTCAGCTTGTTGATGAGGGTCTGCTCGCGCTTGCCAAGGCGGCGCGCCAGGCCGCAGATCCCGCCTCTGGCCGCCTTGGCGCTCTGGTGCAGCGCCATCAGAAACTCGTCCATCGACTCCCTCCCGTGTTCGCGGCGCAGGAAAAACCCTGCGCATGTTGTGCATATTTGCAAGAATTCATGACGAAAACGCAGCTCATGCCGCCTCCTCACGCTCGCGCAGGCAGGCAGGACACTGGCACCAGGCCTCTTTTGGATAGAGGTCAGGGCGCAGGTCATGGCGGCTGACCTGGTAATCGGTGGCGGCTTCGATAGCGAGGACGCGCTCTGCAGGTATTGGTTTATCGCTATGTTTCCATTCATGTATTGCCTGACGCGACACTCCGGCATATTTGGCAAGTAGCGCTCCAGAGCCAATCATCTCTACTATCTGCTTACGAGTAATCATACACCAAATGATAGGCATACCATACACTCCACGTCAAGCTTCCTTTCCTCCTGTCAATGTAACTTCACCTATCATGGCTAGCATAGGTGACAGAATTAGAGAGGCGAGAATTCGTGCGGGATTCTCTATAGCTGAATTGGCCAGACGTGTTGGTGTCTCAAGAGCATCTGCTCAGCAGTGGGAATCAGGCGCTTCAAAAGGGTTAAAACCTGAAAATTTGATACGCGTTGCGGATGCGCTTGGCGTTCAACCGAAATGGCTTGCGTTAGGAAAAGGGCCGATGTCCTTAGATAACGTATCAGACAGAAACATCCAAGCTAGCGTAGGGCTCGCGAGAGCGGGAGAACCAATTTCTATTTCGCTGACAGAGTATTTAGAAAATCTTCGCCAGCGCGTTCACACGGCGCCGGAGAGCATTCGCCACGATGCGAGCCAGCTCATCATGAAATACCTTGAGAGCGACGACGAGGGTTCGTCCTCACGCCTGCTGCACGCCATCGAGGCGCTGTTGAACGAGGAAGAAAGCGCCAACGGGCCTGGTTGACGCCATGGTGTTTCCCGGGAAACAAAAAACCCCGCACAAGGCGGGGTTTTTGTTGATTGTTGGTGTTCGTATTACGCCGCTTTTTCCAGTTCAGAATCGGCATATCGATCCGTATTCCAGGTGAACCACCCGGTATTTCGCAGCTCGGCATGGCTCATTTTCTCGAGTTCGTGTTCAATCGCGGTCCTGATGAATGCGAAAAACTCGCTATCAGTCTTGATTTCCATTTAGTTTCCTCCAGAGGATTCAATAACCAGCCATTTATATTGACGATAAACTTGGTACTCGCCCCAGTCGCCAGCCGTCGCGACGAGCGAATCGAACATGTTGAGCAATTCCGGCGAACGGCCGTAGATTTTGAATTTCCGCACCCCATTCTGGTATGCGAGATTCATCGCCGAAACGATCGCGAAACCAATGATATGAATGGCTCCACCGATGGTATTCGAATCGACTTCTTCTTCGAGCTGAAAAAGCAAAATCGGCTGTAAATTGAAATCCAGCAACTTCAATGACGGATCCTTTGATTTATGCGCATCCGTCATGTCAACGACGGCCACCGGTATATCATGGCCGCCAGAACCATCCTTGGTTGTTACAACATATAGACGCCAGTCACCGTTTTCGGTTCCTGGGTCGGCATAACCTTTCCACCAACTAAGTTGGCGCTCCAGCATCGGCCAGAAGACATCGGCCTTCTCCGCTGGCATGCTTTCGATCTGCTCTGTCCATGTTTCTTCTATGCGCTTCAGCAGACGCGCATCTAACTCGTGAAACTCTAAATCATCCACTCGCGTCGTTCCTTCTCCGTTTTCGGATTCACGATATTTAGCGGCGCGCCGTGGACCGATCTTGAGTCTTCCGGGAAATCCTGATCGCCATCCTTTGCCACAAAAATAGTAAGCCAACAATGACCGATGTATATACGCATTGTATATACACAATCATAGCCACGCAAAGCGAATTTCCCACTAAACCCTCCCCGCCAAGAACGCAATTCCACTTGAGATGTATTGCTTACTTGACGGAAGATGTACGGTATGCTTTACTCTGTAGCGCAATCCAACTACCAAGGAGGTCGCCATGCACGCCACCGATGCAAACCCGCTGCGCAACTACGTGATCCGCCAGCACCGCGACTACGCCCAGACAGCCCTGAACGACGCGCGCTACGCCCGCTGGGTGGCGCGCCGCGAGGCCTGGCTGCGGGCCCGGGCCGAGGGCCTGAGCCTGCGTTTTCCCCTTGAGCTGGTCGAGGCCTGAGCAATGGATGGCGAGAAATTGCTGCTGGCGATGCTGATCTGGGTGCTGGCGAGCCTGCCTGCTGGCGTGCTGCTTGGCACGTTCATCGCCCGGGCGAATGATGAGGGCGAGCCACGGCCCAGGCCAGGCGTTCGGCCGCGCCACGGCAACGCCAACGTAATCAAGTTCCCGCGCCGCAAGCGCCAGTACCACGGCGCGCGGCTGCCGGAGCCTCCCGAACCGCCGGAGGCGGCGTGATGATGGCGTCCACTTTCGACGTGGCTATGAACTGGCTGGTGGGCGTGGAGGGCGGCTTTTCCGCCGATCCTGACGACCCCGGCAACTGGTCTGGCGGCGAGCTGCGCGGCACCAGGTACGGAATCAGCGCGGCGCGCTACCCGGATCTGGACATCGCCTCCATGACTCTGGAACAGGCGAAGGTCCTCTACCGGCGCGACTACTGGGGCCGCTACCGCTGTGGAGAGCTGCCCGCGCCGCTGGGCGTGGCGCTGTTCGATGCCGTGGTGCAGCACAGCCCGCGCCAGGCGATCCGCCTGCTGCAGGATGCCGTGGGCGCTGCCACCGACGGCCTGTTGGGGCCGGCCACGCTGGCTGCCGCGAATGATGCGGACCGGCATCTTGCCGCTCGCCTGTTTCTGCGCAACCGGCTCGGCTACTACCACCGCATCATGGTGCGCCGCCGCTCGCTCGAGAAATTTCTGCGCGGGTGGTTCGACCGCGTGCTGCGGCTGGAAGCCTTTCTCATCCACCACCAACTGATGGAGGCGCGGTATGACTAGCAAAACCTACACGGTCCAGGAGGCCGCCCACATCCTCGGCGTGGGCCAGCGCGAGCTGTTCCGCTACCTGCGCGAGCACCGCGTGATCGACGCCGGCAACATTCCCTATTCCTACTACCTAGACAACGGCCTGATGAAGGTGCGCTATTCGAGCTGGGCCAAGCCAGGCGATCGGCGTGCGCACCATCACGCGCGGCCGCTGGTAACGCCGCGCGGGCTCGACTGGCTGCGCGGCCGGCTGGCCGAAGAAAGGAAGGCGTCATGAGGGGCGTGATTCTCGATACGGAAACCACGGGTCTGCTGCCGGAGCGCGGCCACCGCATTATCGAGCTGGCCGCCATCGAGATCCGTGAGGCCTTTCCGCCAGCCGGACAGGCCATCGAGCCGACCGGCATGGCCTTCTACGCGCGGCTTGACCCGGAGCGCGACAGCGACCCAGGCGCCATGGAAGTGCACGGCATCACCAGAGAGATGACGCTTGGCCAGCCGCGGTTCTCCGACGTTGCCGATGCATTTCTGGCCTTCGTGCGCGGCAGCATGGTGATCATCCACAACGCGCCGTTCGACACGGGCTTCATTGACGCCGAGCTTGCCAGACTTGGACCGGACTACGGCCGCCTGCACGATCACGCCATGGTGCTATGCACGCGCCAGATGGCCTATGAGCGCCTGCCCGGCATGCGCCACAGCCTGGACGCCCTGTGCCTGCACTACGGCATCGACACCAGCCACCGCGCCCTGCACGGCGCGCTGACTGACGCGATGCTGTTGCTGGAGGTGTACAGGCGCCTGGTGGCAGAACCCGGCCGTGAGGAGGTCAGCGCATGACAATGAGTAACCTGCGCACCCGGCTCATGGCCAGGCGCATCTGGCGGCGGCACGCACGGCACCGTCTTCCGCGCCCTCTCAGACACCGCACCTTTCTCCGACGTTACTCCGGCGTGGGCTGGGGCCGCGGCACGGAGTTTCACCTGCGCAGGCGTTTTCAAACCTTAGCAAGGAGGAAGCCATGAACATCTACGACCATGCCAGGAGCGTGCTGTACCAGGAGTGGCGCCACAACTGCGCTCTGGTAGACGAGTACGATGCCAACAGCAACACGCTGCGCCGCCAGACGCGCGACGACACCTTTTCCGGCTGGCTGTCCGGCTGGTGCGAAGCCATGCGTCTTGCCGCTGACACCAACCCGGCCTGGTGGCCGGTGCTGGACGATGCGCGCGCCCTGCGCGACCTGTGGCTGTTTCGCGCCAACCAGAGCATTTTCGATTACCTGGACAAACTGGAGAAGAACCATGCTCGTTCTGTCGCGTAGGCTCGGCCAGGCCATTGTGGTGAATGGCAACGTGGAAATCCGCGTGCTTGGCCAAAACACGGACGGCTCCATCCGCATCGGCATCATCGCGCCACCGAATGTCACCGTGCACCGCGAGGAAGTCCAGATGCGGATCAACGCCGAGAAAGCCGAGAACAAATGACGTTTCCCGGGAAACAGGAGATGACCATGCAAAACACTGCAGAGCAGTTTTTCGACGCGCCACCAGGCGCTCTCTTTGACCTGCCGCTGGACCTGATCGATTTCGACCCTGACCAGCCGCGCAAGGATTTCGACGAGGCCTTCATTGCAGAACTGGCCGATGACATTGCCGCGCACGGCGTGCTCCAGCCCATCACCGTTCGGCCAAACCCGGAGGCGCCGGGCCGGTATGTGGTGGTGTTCGGCGAAAACCGGACCCGCGCCTCGCGCGCTGCAGGGCTGGCAACCATCCCGGCCGTTTTGCGCGAGGATGACCAGACCGAGGATCCGCTGGCGCGGATGCTGGCTCAGGTCAAGGAGAACCACCTGCGCCGCGACCTCAACCCCATGGAGTGGGCCGAGGTGCTGCGCAGAATGCGCGAACAGCACGGCAAGCGCAACCTGGCCGAAGTCGAGGAGGCGCTGGCTGGACACGGCATTAAGATGTCGCGCCCGCAAATCTCCAACCTCATGCGCCTTGCCGAGCTGCCAGACTGGGCCCAGGACCTCGTGCGCCGCGGCGAGATCACCGCCGCCCACGGCAAGCACCTGCTCACCGCCAAGGCCTCCGAAGCCGTGCTGGCCGAGCTCGAGGAGGAATACCGTTCTGACGACTACCGCCCCAGCGTGCGCGAACTGCATGAAGACATCTACAGCCTGTTCATGCGTTGCCACGTGCGCCTCGACGGCTACTACATCCGTTTCAACCATGAGCAGGAATGCGACGGCTGCCGCAAGCGAGTCAAGATCTCGAACGAATGCGCCAGCGGCCTCCCTTTCTGCCTCGATGCCGAATGCCACGAGCGGAAGAACGAAGCCGCCCGCAAGGCGAGACTGGACGAATCGCAGGCGGAGCTGGAAAAAGCGCGCTCCGGTCATGACCATGACGAACCCGCCGGACAGCCGGTGATCGTGCCCGGCAGGCGCTCGCGCAACCCCTTCGCCAACGAGCATGCCGACATCGCCCGCTGGCTGCGCACCGACGCCCTGCCCGGCTACGTCAGCCTGCACCCGGGCGTGCAGCTCATGCTGCTGGTGCTGGCCGTCACCGATGACGACATCGTCTGGGAATCGCAGGATGCAGTGCTCAGGGCCCTCGAGGAAGCCGGCGTGCGCGTCACCGACGAAGACGACGTATACGACGTGAACGCCGTCATGGCCATCCGGTTCGACGGCGAGTTGCAGGCCACCGTCGCCCTGGCCGTGCTCACCGTGCTGCGCCCCGAGCACCTGGCCCACCTCGCCCTGAGCGCCGAAATCGACATCGACGACTGGCGACCTGACGCCACATGGCTCGCGCAGTTCAGCAAGGCCGAGCTGGTGGACCTGCTCATCGAAATGGGCGTGTACGACGAGGACGACCGCCCCCGCCTCGGCAAGCTGAACACCGACGAGCTCGTCGAGCGCATCGTCGAAGACGGCGACCGCCTCGATCCCCCCGAACGCCTGCGCGAGGCCTGGGACACCTTCATCGCGCTGGAGAACGGCTGAGCCATGCTGTTTCTGACTCGTGAGGAACTCGTCGAGCTGACCGGACGCAAGCGCGTCTCGAAACAGATCGAATGGCTGCGCGAGCACCAGTTTCCGCACGAGCTCACCGCCGCCGGCCGGCCGGTGGTGCTGCGCGCGGAAGTGGCGCGACGCCTGAGCGGCGAAACCGACACCCGCCAGCGCTCGCCAAGATGGGACAGGGTGGCCTAGACTCATGGCCATGGGACGCCGCCGCACCAAGCACAAGGACCTCCCCCCGCGCCTGCACCGCAAGGGCCGCGTCTGGTACCACGTGGCCCTGGTGGACGGCAAACGCCGCTGGACGCGCCTCTCCGACGACTACGCAGAAGCCCTCGGCATGTGGGCCAAACTCGAGGCCCGCGAGACGGTGCCGGGCGCCACGCCGGGCACCGTCGCCGCCGCCATCGCCCGCTACCGCGGCGAAGGCCTCCCGCAACTGCGCGAAGCCACCCGGGCCGATTACGCGCGGATCCTCGACCGGCTCGACGGCGTATTCGGCGAAATGATGCTCGAGGAACTGCGCCCGTCCGACGTGGCCGCCTACCTGGACCGGCGCAGCGCCAAGGTCGCCGCGAACCGGGAAGTCGCCGTCCTCTCCACCGTATTCAACCACGCCATCCGCTGGGGCTGGTGCGAAGCCAACCCCTGCCAGGGCGTGCGCCGCAACCGCGAACGGGCCCGCCGCCGCTACATCGGCGACGACGAATTCCGCCGCCTTCTCGAGGCCGCCGACGAGCAATGGCGCTGCATCATCGAACTGGCCTACCTCACCGCCCTGCGCCGCGGCGATCTGCTTCGCCTTCGCCTGTCGGACATCACCGACGCCGGCCTCGAGGTCGAGCACGGCAAGACCGGCGCCCGCGTGCTCTACCAGCGCACCCCCGCGCTGGACGACGTACTGGCCCGGGCCCGCAACCTGCGCCGCCGCACCTCGTCCATGTACCTGTTCGCCACCCGCGACGGCACCCCCTATACCCCGAGCGGCTGGGACTCCGCCTGGCGCCGCCTGGTGCGCCGCTCCGGCATCGAGGACCTGCACTTCCACGACCTGCGCGCCAAATCCCTCACCGACGCCGCCCGCCGGGCCGGCCGCGACTACGCCCAGGCCCTGGCCGGCCACGCCGACGTGAGCATGACCGAAACCTACATCCGGGCCCGGGAATGGACGGAAGTGCAACCGCTGGAGAGGATTTTTGTAGAAGAACCTTCTACAAAACGCCAACAAAAAGACTGAGGATTCCCCTCAAGTCATTGAAAAATATGGTGCCGACGAGAGGAGTCGAACCTCCGACCTACTGATTACGAATCAGTTGCTCTACCAACTGAGCTACGTCGGCGACGCGGGCACGAAGTATACCGGATACGGGGATTTCAGTGCGCGGCGTCGCGCGAACGGATGCGGAAAATCACGTCGATGCCGGCCGATTCGGTTCCCGGGGGGAGTTCGGGCATCCGGGTCAGAATCAAATCGTCGGACGGAATGTCGGTGAGCTCGCCGGTATCCACATTGAAGAAGTGATGATGAACCGCCGTATTGGAGTCGTAGAACACCTTGCTCGGATCGACGATCACTTCCCGCAGCAGTCCCTTGCGGGCGAACAGCCCCAGCGTATTGTAGATGGTGGCCTTGGAAGCGATGGGCCCATCGCGGTTGACCACCGCCAGCACCTGATCGGCCGACATGTGGCGGGGACGGGCGAACAGGATTTCGGCGATCTGGACCCGCTGCTGAGTCGGCGTGATGCCCACCTTGCGTAGCTGGCTGGCGATGTCCTGTTGCGGATCGATCTTGAGGATGGTCCGTTCGTTCATGGCGTGAGTATAGGTCATGGTTTTGTACAAAGTCTAGAAAATGCCCCTTATTACCACAATCAAAATGAATGAATTTAATTCTCCGCAGACAAATATCCTTGCCATTCAGTGACTTGAATATTTCCTGCCACTAACCTGAGTAATTTTCGCGGTTTCTGGCCGGATTCTCAAAGGTCAAACGGGGATTGCCTGATCGGGATCAATATCTCCCCCGATTGCGTAGGGCGATGGATCGAGGATGGGTTCCCGTTTCAGGATCAAATCCGCCAGCAGGCGGGCAGAAGCCGGCCCCATGACCACACCATTGCGGAAATGGCCGGCATTGACGAACAGGCCCTCGATATGGGGATGGGCAGTTATATAAGGTATCCCGTGGGGTGACCCGGGACGCAGGCCTGCCCAGTGGCGCTCGATGGGGTAATGGGCCAGTGCCGGCACCAGTCGTGCCGCCGCCTCGCGCAGAGTGGCCAGGGCCTCGCCGGTCGTGGACTTGTCGAATCCGACCCGCTCCATGGTACTTCCCACCAGCACCCGACCATCCCGGCGGGGTATCACGTAATGGGCGGCATCCAGCAGGATCCGCTTCACCACCCCCGGCTCGGCGCGATACAGCAGCATCTGTCCCCGCACCGGCTCCACCGGCAGCGGGATTCCGGTGGAGGCCAGCAACTGCCCGCTCCAGGCGCCGCTGGCCACGACCACGGTGCCCGCGGCAATCTCACCTTCCGGCGTCTCCACGCCCACCACCCGGCTCCCGCGCAGGCTGAAACCGGTGACCGGACGCTGCTCCAGCACCGTCACCCCGTGCCGCTCGAGCGCACCGCGCAATGCCTGCCCCAGCCGGGGATTGCGCACCTGGCCGACGGACGGAAGCCAGGCCGCGGCTTCCCCGCCGCTGCCCAGCGACGGTTCCAGCGTCCGTGCCTCCGCCAGCGTCACGAGTTCCAGCGGTCGCGCCCACCGCCCGGCCCATCGTTCGGCCACGGACGGCTCGAAACCGTCCACGATCAGCAGACCGCTGCGCACGTATTCGGGATCCGTCCCACTCTCCTCCTGCAGGGCCTGCAGCAGTCCCGGATAGCACTCCTGGCTCCAGGCCGCCAGGGCATTGACCGCCTCGGGATAGCGCCAGGGATGCAGCGGCGACAGGATCCCGCCCCCGGCCCAGGTGGATTCCCGACCGACCGCCTGCCGCTCCACCAGCGCCACGCGCAGCCCCGCCCGGCGCAGCTCGCGGGCCGTGAACATGCCGATGAGCCCGCCACCAACGACGAGACAATCGAAAGGAGCCGGATTGACCATCACCACCTCGCATTGCAGCAAAGACCGGCATTGTGGATCAGCCTCACGCCGGGCGGAAGGGGGCTGTGAAGCGGTTCACGATTCGGCACGATCCCCTCGCCACTCGTCCGCCATTTGCGCCGTCTGGTCCGATTCCCCCTGCAACGGCCGGGGGAATCTTCTATATAGGACTCATGAAGACGGAAAACGGTTTTACCCTCATTGAACTTCTGGTCACCGTCGCGGTGGTCAGTATCCTGCTGGCAGTGGGCGTGCCGGAGTTCAAGCGCATGACGGAAGGCAACCGGCTGGTAGCCATCATCAACAAGCTGGCAGGGGATTTGAATCTCGCTCGCAGCGAATCCATCAAACAGGGCCGCGCTGTCACCCTTTGCGCCTCCAGTAATGGAACGGGTTGCAGTGGCACCACAGATTGGACCAGTGGATGGATTGCCTTCATCGACCAAAATCGAGACGGCACTGTCGATGCCAATGACACCCTCATCGCACGCCAGAACGCCCTGAGCCCGGGTGTGCAATTGCGGGCCACCCAATTCGACGACAACACGCAACTGCTCTATCTGCCTTCAGGCCGGTTGGCCAATACCGCCGATCCGGACGGCACTTTTGTTCTCTGTGAAACGCGCAACAAGGACCCGAAGCGGGCGCGCGCGATCAACGTCAACGCCCTGGGTCGTGTCAGTCTGGCGCAAGACACCGACAATAGCGGTACACGCAATGATGTCGAAGGAAATGATGTGACATGTCCCTGACCTTTCTGCCAACAAAAACAGCAACAGCGGGTTTCACTCTGCTCGAGGTCATGATCGCGCTGGTGATCTTTTCCATCGGCTTGCTGGGCCTTGCCGGTCTGCAGGCGCGGGGGCTGCAAAGCAATACCGTTGCGCAATATCGCACCATGGCCGTCATACAGGCTTATGACATGGCAGAACGCATCCGCGCCAATCCTCAAGGTGTCGCCAACAATGACTACGATGCCCTAGACGCAGCAGCTGGCATCGCGCCTGCCCCAAATTGTGTTACCGCCAGTTGCAATCCGGACGAGCTCGCTGCCCACGATTACTACGAGTGGCAGGTTTCGAATGCCGCTACCATGCCATCGGGTTACGGAACAGTTCAGCGACTTGGAAGCCAATTCTCCATTACCGTGCGCTGGGACGAAGCTCGCACAAACCCAAGCACCAAAAATTGTTCAACCATGAAATGTTACATCCTGGTTTTTGAACCATGAATTTTGATACACAATCCTTTATGCGAGTTCGCGGCGTCACGCTCGTTGAATTGATGATCGCCATGGTCATCAGCCTCATCGTCATGATCGGCGTTGCCACGGTATACGCAACCAGCAAGCGCGCATACAAGGTCCAGGAAGAAATGTCGCGCCTGCAGGAAAATGCCCGCTTCGCATTCGAGGATTTGACTCGCAATCTCCGCCAGGCCGGCTATTACGGGAGCACGCCTACTGTCAAGAGTTTCCTCCAAAACAGCACCAGTGAAAGTTTCAATCTCAATGCCGGAGTCAGCGGTTTCGAGTTCCGGGGAACAGCCCCTGGAGCGAGCTATACCATCACCTCCCTGTCCAATACCGGAGCTGCAGGTGACTGGACGGCCGTTGACGGTGATGACAGTGACAGCAGCCCTGACAATCTACCTGGATGGCTGAGCGGAAAGGTACTTTCCGGCAATGACGTTATCCGGGTTGTCTATGCCACTTCGACCGGCGGTGCCTGTCAGATCAACGGAGCAGCGTTCAATGGTACAGCGGCTGCGTTGCCCCTGAATGGTTCGTGCAATATTTCCAAAGGCAGTCTGGTCTTCGTATCCGATGGATTGAACACAAACCTTTTCCAGAACGTCGCCAACAACAATGCATCGACACTGAGTCGGGGAGTCGCTACAGGCACACTGGCGCCGGGAAACATTTCCCCCTCCAGTGATTCCTGGAGCGTCAAGTGTGAAACGAACGGCTGTACCGCTCTGGAGGCGGCACAATATGCCTATTACATCGGGCGCGGGGCGAGCGGGGAACCGGCATTGTTTCGTGCCGACCTGTCTCAGGGAACGGGAACCAACGAAATCCGATACCAGGAACTGGTCGAAGGCGTGGAAAACATGCAAATTCTTTATGGTATCGACACCAATCCCACGGATGACAATTTCCAGCCGAATCGATACGTCACCGCTGACAATCCTGTACTGCAGTTCGACAATGTCGTCGCGGTCCGCATCAGCCTTCTCCTGCGCACGCCACAGGAACTCAATCGCAACCCGGCTGCCGGTACGTTTCGTCTGCTGGGAGTGGAAAACAGCACTGGTGTCGATATCACGACATTGGCCGATCGTCGCATACACAAGATTTTTACTACCACCATACACCTGAGGAACAAGGCGCTCTATCGCCGGGACTTCAAGGCAGAACTTTGATAATGATGAACAGTACGACATCTCCACTCACTTCTCAGAAAAGACAGACCGGTGCTGCGCTGGTCACCAGCCTCGTCATCCTCTTGGTTCTGACTCTGCTCGGCGTTGCCGCCATGAGTGGTTCCAGTCTGGAGGAGTTGATGGTGGGTAACCTTCGCGATCAGACCATCGCCCTGGATGCCGCCGAATCGGCTCTGCGGGAAGGAGAACGTCAAATCGAGTCCTGGGGTGCAATACGCCCGACTGCCGCCACGAGCATTGCCACCACGAGTAGCGTGTATCAGAAAGACATCTTTTTCTCGGCGCCAGGTGAAGACTTCAATGACCATGTCTTCGATACCGCCGTCTGGGGTACTGACAGCAACCCCTCGCCGGCCCAAAGTTATGCCGGTGGCAATCTGGGCACCAGTCAGCCTCCGCGTTTCATCATCGAAGAACTTGGTGACATCGGTGGCAGTGCCGATTATCGCAACAACATCAACCGTTCAGCAATTACACTCTATCGTGTTACTGCACGAGCCACCGGATTGTCACCCAATAGTGTCATCCTGCTACAAACCACCTATGGCAAACGCTACTGATCTTTGTTTTGTCAACCGCCGTACGCCAGGCAATGGAGTCATGAACATGCGAAACCCACGACAATTTGCACAACTTTCCGTGATCCGCCGCCTGCTTGCCTTCACCATAAGCATCGTTCTCGGATGCGGTTCGTACAATGTCTCGGCCACGCCATTGGGTCTCAGCGACCTCCCACTCGAAGTGAAGGAAGGGGTTCCTGCCAACATCATCCTCACCATGGACGATTCAGGCAGCATGGCCTGGGCCTATTTGCCGGATGATCGCTGGGGTTACCGGTTTACCAACCGCTTCCGGTCCTCCACCTTCAACAGCATGTATTATGACCCGAATACCACCTATCTCCCCGGCGTAGACCAGAATGGCAACTCCCTGGGCAACGCCTCCTTCACCAACGCTTGGATCAACGGATATGTCCATTCGATCGGAACTGTCAATCTGGCAAACAACTATCGAGTGACGGTCGAGGATTATCGCCCAACATCCAATTGGTCCTATTATGTCGGGCCCGGCGGTGGTGAGCCTGCGCACTATTATGTTTTCGACAGCACATTGACAACCGGCGGCGTCAGCTGCAACATCAACAATACTGCGCATGTCGACGATGACAACTGCTATCGCCGAGTCGTCGTTAGTGCAACATCCGGACGGTCACGTTACTCACCAGAAACCACAGGCTGCATTCCGGTGAGTCAGACCAACACAGCCTGTTATACCGGGCCAGATGAACGCCAGAATTTCGCCAACTGGTATTCCTACTACCGTATTCGACACCTGCTGGCAAAGACTGCCACGACACGGGCTTTCTCGGGCCTGAGCACGAGCGTGCGGGTCAGCTGGCAAACACTCAACGCCTTGACCAGTGTCGCCAATCCGCTGCCGTTTGGCGGCGCACATCGTGCAGCATTTTTCAACTGGCTCTACACCGCACCGACGAGTGGCTGGACCCCGCTTCCCGATGCTTTCTGGCGCGCCGGTGTGAAATACTCGCAGGCTGCCGCCTACCGCAAGGATCCCAACAACAGCGCCTCACCTGAATATTCATGCCGGCAGAATTTCCATTTTGCCTTCACCGATGGCTACTGGAACGTCAACAACAACAGTGCCGGCAATTACGACGCCCAGAATCATACCCTGCCCACTACCGGCAACAGCAAGTATGGCGATATCAATTATCAGGCCAATAGCGGATCGTCCAGCTCCAACAGAACCCCTCCGATCTATCGGGATGGCAACAGCAACAACCTGGCGGATATCGCCTTGTATTTCTGGGCACATGACTTGCGATCGTCTTTGCAAAACGATGTGCCTCACTTCATCACGGACAATTCGACCGATATCGACGGCGACAGCGATTCCGACAATTACGATATTTTCTGGAATCCCAACAATGATCCTGCCGAGTGGCAACACATGGTAAATTTCACCGTGGGTCTCGGCATCGATGGTTCACTGGCGTATAACAATACCACCTACCAGGCACTTCTTGATGGGAGCCAACATTGGAATGGCAACCATGTCGATGACCTCTGGCATGCCGCGATCAATAGTCGCGGCCGTTATTTCAGCGCCTCGAATCCTCAAGAGCTTCTGGACGGCTTTCAGGGAGTTCTCGACTCCATAGATGAGCGCAAGGGTTCCAGCAGTTCCGTGGCCACGACCAGCAGCCAGTATCAGGCTGGCACCCTGATGTTCCAGGCGATCTATGATCCCAGCAAATGGTCGGGAGACGTCGAGGCCAAGGATGTCATAACGCTCAACCCGCAGTGGAGCGCCGCCACCCGACTGAAAGCGCTTCTGCAGTCTGGCACCGCCCGCAATATCATTACCAACAGCCCAACCTCCGGACCGATTCCCTTCCTCTGGAGCGTTCTGGATACCAGCCAGCAAAATGCCCTTGATACATTGAACGGCGTTACCGATGGAAAGGGCAGCCTCCGTCTGGACTGGCTCCGTGGTGATGATAGCCAGGAAATTCGTAATGGCGGTTCATTCCGGAACCGGACTTCTCCCCTGGGTGATATCGTTCACTCCGATCCGGTCTTCGTGCCGCCACCCGGGCCGCCTCTGTATTTCTATCCAGACAATCTCGAAACCGCCGCCTACAGCTCGTTTGCGAGCACATATGCCAACCGCACCAAAATGTTACTGTTTGGCGCAAACGATGGCATGTTGCACATTTTGGACGCAAGCAACGGTAATGAACTGCTTTCCTACGTGCCGTCCATGCTGTTCAACAAACTCAGCAAACTGACCGATCCTGCCTATCGCCATGAATTCTATATCGACCAGCCGGTCAGCGTCTGGGACGTGTTCTTCAATGGCGATTGGCACACGGTGGCCATTGGCGGACTCGGCAAAGGTGGTCAGGGCTTGTACGCTCTCGACATTACCAATCCTGCTGCCTTTGCTGAGAGCAATGCGGCCAATCTCGTTCTTTGGGAATTCTCCGATGCGGACGATGCCGACCTCGGCTACTCCTATACCCGACCCTATATCATGCGCATGAACAACGGCAAATGGATGGTTGCATTCGGGAATGGTTACAACTCCATGGAACCCGATGCCAATCCATCGAGCACCGGTGATGCCATTCTTTATCTCCTGGATGTGGAACATGGTGGGAAAGGCGCATCCGGAATATTCCGCAAAATCTCAACGACCGTCGGGGCTGCCGAGGATCCCACCGGCAATGGTCGTGCCAACCGGCTTTCCGACATTACCGCCGTCGACGTCAATCATGATTACATGGTGGATTTCATCTATGCCGGCGACCTGTTCGGCAATCTTTGGAAATTCGATGT
Source organism: Chromatiales bacterium (assembly GCA_026984045.1). Taxonomy (GTDB): domain Bacteria; phylum Pseudomonadota; class Gammaproteobacteria; order UBA6429; family Thiohalophilaceae; genus JALSSV01. The sequence continues at coordinate 57,158 of JALSSV010000045.1, forward strand.
TCGTGATCCCGACCCCAACAACTGGGATGTCTATAAGCAGGGGAATACACCGACCCCCTTGTTCGTTGCACGCGACCCATCCGGTAATCCGCAACCCATCACCATGGCCCCCGCCGTGCAATACCACCAAAAGAAACACGGCTTCATGGTATTTGTCGGTACCGGGAAATACGTCGAAGACAGCGATCCGTCCGATCTCAGCCTGCAAACATTCTATGGCATCTGGGATCGCCAGGAATCGAACATCAATACCATTACCCGCAACTACCTCCTGCAACAGCAAATGCTTGGAGAAAACAATAGTCAGTTTTCTGACAACGATGCTCGCCTGACCAGCAACAATGTTCTCAACTGGTACAATGGGTCGGGTTTGCCAACCGGTAATCCGTTAAATGAATTCCTTGGCTGGTATATCGATCTGGCCAATATCGACAGCAATGGAAATCCGATTCTCACTGGAGAGCGCGCTGATGACCATATCTATGTCTTCGGTAATCGTGTCGAATTCCAGACTCTGATCCCGTCAACGGACCCCTGTGTCAGTGGTGGCGAATCATGGCTGTTTGCACTCAATGCAACTACCGGAAGCCGCTTCGAGAACACAACCCCATGGGACTACAATAACGATGGCTCATTTTCGGACGCGGACAAGGTAAACTTCGGTTCCGGCCAGATATGGGGTAGCGGTATTCGCAAACGGACGGGAACCAAGATGTTCCGCACCACCAAGCTTCTCGTGCCCAACCAGTGCCAGGAAATCAATATCCTCAACATGACTGACGGGACAACAGACACCATCACAGGCAACTGTACCGTCAAGGAAGTTGGCCGTCGCTCGTGGCGACAGATTGAAATCAATTGAACGGAGCAACCCCCATGCGCATCAAAACAGGTCTGTTTGGCTGCATCCTTGCCGTGCTGGCAACGACTACCACGATCGGATTTGCGAAGGATGTCGATACCTACACTGGTATCGTCGACCTCATCTCGATCAAAAGCGGTCAAATCATCGTCAATGACCACACATTTCGTTTGAATCGAAATTTTGTCGTAACCAATGCTCAGGGCAAGACCATTTCAGCCTTCAACGTACAACAGGGCTCACGCATCAAGGTACACCTTGATGAAAAGGACAACGTCATCAAGATCGACATCCTGAAATAAACGATCACTTCTAGGTACCCCACATGAAGTCACGGGCAATGGAACACGGCTTTACGCTCATTGAAATGATTGTCACGGTCGCGATTATCGGTATTCTGGCCGCCATCGCGTGGCCGGCTTACGAGAATCAACAACGAAAGAGCCGTCGTACCGATGGCATCCTGGCGCTGGCGAATGCGCGACAAGCACTCATCGCTTATCGTTCCGACAATGGCAGTTATCCACCAACTACTGCCATCGCCACGTCGACCCTGTCCAGCTTTCGCCCCTCTGCGCCGGATGCGCCGCCCATCGACTGCAAGTCGGGCCGGGGCTACCGTTCGGATCTCACCTCCTGCAACGGCTACTATAAGCTCAGCGTCACGAGTGCCGATGCCGACAGCTTCGTGCTGCAGGCCGCCCCCCGGGGGAACTTCACCGATGCCGAATGCGGCAACCTGACCCTGGATCATCTCAACACGCAGGGCCGTTCCGGCACAGCGCCGCTCAAGCGCTGCTGGGCGCAATAGGGAGGCTCCGTTCTCAGCGCAATTCGCGCGGCAGGGAGAACGTGACCGTTTCACGGGGGTGGCCGCTTTCCTGCACCACGTGGGCGCCGGCACCCTGGAGACGGGCGATCACCGCCCGAACCAGCACTTCCGGTGCCGAGGCGCCGGCGGTGATGCCGATGCGGGTCTTGCCTTCCAGCCATTCGGTCTGGATATCGTCGGCGCTGTCGATCAGGTGGGCCGGGGTACCCTGGCGTTCGGCCACTTCCTTGAGCCGGTTGGAGTTGGAGCTGTTGGGAGAGCCGACCACCAGCACCAGGTCGACTTCACGGGCCAGGCGTTTGACGGCATCCTGGCGGTTCTGGGTGGCGTAGCAGATGTCGTCCTTGCGCGGGCCCTCGATGGCGGGGAAGCGCGCCCGCAGGGCGTCGATGACGGCGGCGGTGTCGTCCATGGAGAGGGTGGTCTGGGTGACGAAGGCGAGGTGGGCGGGATCGCGGACCGCGAGCCGGGCCACGTCTTCGGGAGTTTCCACCAGGTGGATCTCGCCGCCGCCGCTGCGCTCGAAACGGCCCATGGTGCCCTCCACTTCCGGGTGGCCGGCATGGCCGATCAGGATCACTTCGCGGCCTTCCCGACTGTAACGCAGTACTTCCATGTGCACCTTGGTCACCAGCGGGCAGGTGGCGTCGAACACCCGCAGGCCGCGGCGGTGGGCCTCTTCTTCCACGGCGCGGGAGACGCCGTGGGCGCTGAAGATCACGGTGGCCCCGTCCGGCACTTCATCCAGCTCGTCCACGAACACGGCGCCGCGGTTGCGCAGATCCTCGACCACGTAACGGTTGTGCACCACTTCGTGGCGGACGTAGATGGGCGGGCCGAACCGTTCCAGGGCCCGCTCGACGATCTCGATGGCCCGATCCACGCCGGCGCAGAAGCCGCGCGGGTTGGCGAGCAATACGTCCATCAGTTTTCCCCCTCCCCTTGCGGCGCTTCGATGGCCAGGATTTCCACGTCGAAGCGGATCTCGTGACCGGCCAGGGGGTGGTTGAAGTCCACCGTCACTTCCTGATCGTTTACCGACACGATTGCGCCCGGCACTTCCTCGCCCGAAGGGGTGCTGAAGGCCACGATCTGGCCTTCTTCCGGGCGCATGTCCACGGGGAATTCGCTGCGCGGCAAGGTGTGGACGTTTTCGGGATCGGGGAAGCCGAAGGTCTGGCGCGGCTCCAGGGTCACGGCCTGCTGCTCGCCGGCCTTGAGGCCGTAGAGGGCCAGCTCCAGGCCTTCGACGAGGGTGCCGTCGCCCATGGTGAACTCGATGGGCTCGGCCTCGCGGGTGCTGTCGGCCACGGTGCCGTCGGCGAGGGTGATGGTGTAGTGCATCTTCACCCGGCAGCCGGGGGAGATGGTGAGGGCTTCGATTTCGGCGGTCATGTCGTTGATGCCTTTCCGGTTTTCAGTGGATGTCGGTTGGTGTCGGCCTGAAGGCCGACCTACGGGGGTAGGGCTTTAGCGACGCGGGCGCAGGGTATCGATCAGCAACAATACCACACCGACGGTGATGGCCGAATCGGCGATGTTGAACGCCGGCCAGTGGCATTCGCCGCCCACCGGCATGAACAGGGGCAGGCAGGTGTCGGCACGGTAGTAGAAGTCCAGAAAGTCGATCACGTGGCCATGCAGCAGGCGGTCGATCACGTTGCCCACCGCACCGCCCAGCACCAGCGACAGGCCCGCCGCTTCCAGGCGCTGGGCAGGCCCCAGGCGCCGCAGCCAGAGAACGATGAACACGGAGATCCCGATGGCCAGGATCGTGAACAGCCAGCGCTGCCAGCCGCCGGCATCGCCCAGGAAGCTGAAGGCCGCGCCCTCGTTGAACATGAGGGTGAGGTTGAACAGGGGGAACAGCGGCCGCGGATGATGGGGCTGCAGGAGGGCATTGGCGAAGCCCTTGGTGAGCTGGTCCAGCAGGACGACGGCGGCGGAGAGCCAGAGCCATTTCAGCATGGGGCGGGCACCATCGGGCAGGGGGGTGTCGCGGCTAGCGCCGCTCCTACAGGGGGGGTG
>JALSSV010000046.1 GCA_026984045.1 Chromatiales bacterium
CCGCACCATGGTCACGTCATTGGTCTTCATAGCTGTCTCCCCAGCAACACCCCCAGCCAGGCGGCCAGCAGGCAGAACACGACGCTGACCAGCACGTTGGTCAGGGCCCGCCAGGGTTCCCCGGCCTCGAGCAGGTTGAGCGTCTCGATGGAAAAGGTGGAAAAGGTGGTGAAGGCACCGAGGAATCCCACCAGCAACAGGGCCCGCCATTCGGCGCCCAGGGCGGCCCGCTCGATGAGCAGGATGTACAGCAGGCCCATCAGCAGGGAACCCAGCACGTTGACGGCCAGCGTGCCATAGGGAAAATCGCGCCCGGCCAGGCGATAGACGCCGGTCGAGGCCAGGAAACGGGCCACGGCGCCGAACGCGCCGCCGAAGGCGATGGCCAGCAGCTGGTTCAAGGGGCGATTCCTCGTGTGCATGTCCAGGCGGCCGGGAAACGGTGTCTGCCGGCGGCCTGTCAGTTCTTCTTGCCGGCCTTCGCATCCAGCTCACGCAGATGGGCCAGCTTTTCGGCGATTTTCTGTTCCAGGCCGCGCAGCACCGGCTGGTAGTAGCGGCGCTCCCCCACTTCCTCGGGGAAGTAGCTCTCGCCGGCGGCATAGGCCTCGGGCTCGTCGTGGGCGTAACGGTAGCGCTTGCCGTAGCCCAGTTCCTTCATCAGTCTGGTCGGCGCGTTGCGCAGGTGCAGGGGCACCTCGGCCGAGCCGGACTGCTTCACGTCGGCCATCGCCGCGTTGAAGGCCTTGTACACGGCGTTGCTCTTGGCCGCGCAGGCCAGGTAGACCACGGCCTGGGCGATGGCCAGTTCGCCTTCGGGGCTGCCGAGACGCTCTTGCACGTCCCAGGCGTCGAGCGCCAGGGTCAGGGCGCGGGGATCGGCGTTGCCGATGTCCTCGCTGGCCATGCGCACCACGCGGCGCGCAATATACAGGGGGTCGCAGCCGCCGTCGAGCATCCGCGCCAGCCAGTAGAGGGCGGCATCGGGGGCGGAACCCCGCACCGACTTGTGCAGGGCGGAGATCTGATCGTAGAAGGCCTCGCCCTGCTTGTCGAAGCGGCGCACGCCGGTGCTCAGGACTGCCTCGAGGGTTTGCGGGGCGATCCGGATCACGCCCTCATGCTCCTCGCCCAGATCGGCGGCGATCTCCAGCAGGTTCAGCGCCCGGCGGGCGTCACCGTCGGCCACCTGGGCCAGTTTCTCCCGTACCTGCGGGTCCAGCTCGATGCGCCGGTCGCCGAGCCCGCGGCGGCTGTCGTGCAGGGCCCGGTCGAGGATCGCCAGGATGTCGGCGGTGTCCAGGGCCTTGAGCACGTAAACCCGGGCCCGGGACAGCAGGGCATTGTTGAGTTCGAAGGACGGGTTTTCGGTGGTGGCGCCGATGAAGGTCACGGTGCCGTCCTCGACGAAGGGCAGAAAGGCGTCCTGCTGCGACTTGTTGAAGCGGTGCACTTCGTCCACGAACAGGATGCTGGCCCGACCCGAGGCCTCGCGCAGGTTGCGGGCCCGGTCCACCGCCGCGCGGATGTCCTTCACCCCCGAGAGGACGGCCGAGAGGCTGATGAATTCGGCCTCGCAGTAGCGGGCAATCATGCGTGCCAGGGTGGTCTTGCCGGTGCCCGGCGGCCCCCAGAAGACCATGGAGTGGAGGCGCCCCGACTCGATGGCCGTGCGCAACGGCTTGCCGGGCGCCAGCAGGTGACGCTGGCCGGCGATCTCGTCGAGGGTCTGCGGACGCATGCGATCGGCCAGCGGACGGCCGGCGAAATCCGCCCCGCCCTCCGCCGGCGTGGCGGTGTCGAACAGATCGCCGCTGCCGGTCATGGGCCGTCGCGGATCACGTCCACGCCGGCCGGCGGCGTGAAGCGGAACAGGGCCGGGTCGAGGTCGGGGTTGCGCCGGAAATCGTGCAGTTCGAGCCGGGTGGTCTGGCCGAAACTGTCCTGCAGCTCCATGATCCGCAGGTTGCGCTGGTCGAATCCCAGTTCGATGCGGGCGAAGTGGCTGCCTTCCTGTTTCGGTACCAGTTCGTACCAGAACAGTCCGCCATCCTCGCCCTGGGGGGTTACCGTGTAGAGGGCGTCGAGGCGCTCGGGATTGCTGAGAATCATGGCCGGGCTGTTGTCGATGAGATCCTTCTGCGGCTTGATGGTGACCTGGGCCAGATCCTTGTCATAGAAGTAGAGATGCTTCCCGTCGGCCACGTAGAGCTGGTAGTAGGGCTCGGTGTATTCGAGATTGAAGCGATCCGGCCGCTGTACCCGCAGGATCCCCTTGACCTCTTCCTGCTTCTCCTGGTTGGCATCGAACAGGATCTGGGTGAACTCGGCCGTGAAGCTGTCGAGCCCGTGAAAACGGGCCTTGAGACTGCCGGTGGCTGCCCCCACGGGTGTGGCCAGGATCAGCAACAGGATGATGGAGGGGAGAAATTTCATGAATTGGTTCGTGTTCGGTCGACTGTTACGGTTGGACGCGCAAAAGGCGCCAGGGTTCGTCATTTTCTCGTCTCCCGTCACTCATCGGGCGGCGGAGGCGCCAGCACTTCACGCTGGCCATTGGCCTCCAGCGGGCCGACGATGCCGGCCAGCTCCATGGCCTCGACCATGCGCGCAGCCCGGTTGTAGCCGATCTTGAGGCGGCGCTGGATGCCCGACACCGAGGCCTTGCGGGTCTCCGTGACGATGCGCACCGCCTCGTCGTAGAGCGGATCGGCCTCGCTGTCGCCGCCCTCCCCGCCAGCACCGCCCCCGCCAGACTCCTCGGGCGGACCGTTGAGCACCTCGTCCAGATACTGGGGCTTGCCCCGCTGGCGCAGGTTCTCGACCACCTTGTGCACTTCGTGATCGTCCACGAAGGCGCCGTGGATCCGGATCGGCACGGCCGTGCCCGGCGGCAGGTAGAGCATGTCGCCGTGGCCGAGCAGCTGTTCGGCCCCCATCTGGTCGAGAATGGTCCGCGAGTCGATGCGCGAGGAGACCTGGAAGGCGATCCGGGTGGGAATGTTCGACTTGATGAGGCCGGTGAGCACGTCCACCGAGGGCCGCTGGGTCGCCAGAATGAGATGGATACCGGAGGCCCGGGCCTTCTGGGCCAGCCGGGCGATCAGCTCTTCCACCTTCTTGCCCACCAGCATCATCATGTCGGCCAGTTCGTCCACCACCACCACGATGTAGGGCAAGGGCTGCAGAGGCTGGGCCGGCAG
>JALSSV010000047.1 GCA_026984045.1 Chromatiales bacterium
CGGGCAGCAGACGGAACGGGATCATGTGAACGGCATATCCATGCTTCTTGGGAAGCGCCTACTCTACCGCATTGCGCGCGAGCAGGACAAATGGCGCCATCTCAGAACCGCCAGCGGTAACTCACCCGCAGGCCCATGTTGCGCGTTTCGCTGCGCGGTTCCAGGATCAGGTCGCCGGTGGCCGTGCCGTTGCGGGTGACGGCCGCCAGATTGCTGCGTCCCAGATTCCAGGTGGCGTAATAGGGTTCGAAGACGATCGCCCGTCCCGAGGGCAGTTCCCAGCGCCAGCGCAGGGCCAGCTGCAGCCCGTCCTCGGTGGCCAGCACCACGTCGGTATCGTCATAGCCCTGGTAGCCCTTGAAGTCCACGCGCATGGTGCCGAACAGCATCCGGCGATAGCGCCCCTCCAGACGCAATTCATGTCTGTCCGCATGCCAGAGACGCAAATCGGCCCCGACCAGCAGATAGGCCCACTGATACTCCTCCAGCAACCCGGCCACGGGCGAGCCGTCAGTCGCGGTACTGTTCAGGATGTCACGATACCAGTAGTGATAGCCGAGGCCGCCAGACAGACGGAAGCGGTTGGCGTTACCGAAGGCATGACCGCCGAGCAGGCGGCCATCGAAAAGAAAGGTGCGGGTGTCGGTGCGCACCGGGATTCCGGTCTGGGTCTGGCCATCGTATTCGACGATGCCCGGATGCCATTCGCCCTCCGCGGCCAGGAACCAGCGCCCCCCGGCCAGTTGCCAGCGGGCGGCAAGGCCGGGCAAGGGTCCCGTTTCCTTGTCCAACAGACGGCCGTCGGTATCGAATTCCCGGTAGTCCATCCACCGCAGCTCGCCGCCGAGATCGACTTCCTGCTGCAGGGGCGCGGCCGGCGTCAACCCCGGCAGACATAGCCACAGCATCCCCGCCAGCAGCGGGGTCCGAAGGATGCGCAAGCTCACCGGTCCCGGGCCTGCTGGCAGAAGGGGCGTTCGTCGGGATTCTCCACCGCGCTGGCGATGATCTGCACGAACCGGCCCAGCTCCTCGATGCTCACCGCCTCGAGCAAGCGGTTGAGCAGCGCCGGCTCCACGGCAGCCTGGACGGTGCGACCGTCCCGCAACTGAATGGTGATGCCGGCCGCGTGCATCTCGGGCGCCTCCTCGGCCTCGAACAGGGCCTGTTCCTCGCTCAGCAGGCGATCGTAGGTTTCGTCGATGGCATCGAGCCGTGCATCGTCCACCTCCTCGTCGATGCTCACGACCAGCTCGGCCTCGTCGGTACGGGTCTGGCAAGGCACGTTCAACCGTTCCAGTTCGATCACGAACCGGTCACGGGAACGGCTGTTGAAGAAGACGTAATCGAACATGATGGTGATGATAGCGTTTTCGTGGTGGTCTGTCAGTGGGACCCGTTTCTAAATAGCTGTTCCGAACCCTCCTACACTCAGTGACAAGCACTGAGCCCTCTGGGACGGAGAGTCGTTTCGTGACCGTCGGCCGCAGGGATGCGGCCGTCGAGCCTACAGGGATGTATTCACGGCGTGTCACGAAACGACTCTCCGTCCCAGAGGGCGGTGTTGGAATCCGGCATGCTTGCCAAAGGAGTGGCACAAGCCGCGATAAGACGATGTTTTTCAACAGACCGGTTTTGGGTCGAGACGAATTCAACGCCCAGCGGCCTGCTCCACTTGTCGGGCGATTGCGGCATGCAGACGATCCGGCAACTCACGATCCCGGGGCAGGATGCGATCCGCGCCGCCGCTGGCGGCGTGCGACAGGCCGTCGCTGCCGGTCACCAGCAGACAGTGGCAATCCATGTCACCCTGGCGGCTGTGCTTGACGGCGGCGATCAGGGCCGCGCCGCCCAGGCGCCGGGGTTCGCCCGCGGTGACGAGGACGGCATGGCGGCGGTTGAGATAGTGCTCCAGGCCGCTGAGCCCGTCGTCGGTGCGATCGATCTGCAGGGGCAGATCCGCGAGCCGCTCCTGGAGCAGGCCGGCCAGCGAGGCGGAGGGCTCCACCAGCAAGAGGCTCAGGACGTTCCCCGGCCGGTTGCCATCCAGGGCGCGCAGGGCCTGACGGATCGGCTCGGCCTGCTGTATGGCCTCGCTGCCCAGTTGCTGGATTTGGCGCAGGATGTCCACGTGGGCCAGCAGTCGCGTCCGGTCATTCGCCGTCTCGCCGGCGTCGGCCAGGTGCGTCTCCAGCTGGTGGCAGGCGAAGGAAAGCACGTCGATCCCGTGCGTGGCCCCCAGCCCCTTGAGGTTGTGGACCTGGCGGCAAAGCTCCTCCGGCTCGGCCCGGGGTTCGAGGATCAGGCGTTCGATGGCATCGATCCGATTCGGCAGTTCCTGCAGAAACTCTTCCCGCAAACGGCGCAGGAGACGCTGGATGTCCTGGGGGGCGCTGGCGTCCATGAAAACGGGCCTCTGACAGGTTGTCGTTGAAAATGACGCTTTACAACAGCCTGTATAGCGGACATTCAGGCGTTTTCTGTAATTCCGGCCTTTTCGGCAACCGTCAAACTTCCTGCAGTCTGCCCGGTTCTCGCAGGCGCCGAATGTGCCGGTACAGGGTGCGTTCACTGACCCCGAGCAGCCGCGCAGCCCGGGAGCGATGACCAGCGGTCTTCTCCAGGGCCTCCAGCACCAGTTCATCGGTGAGCCGGCCCCGGCGACGGACCAGTTGTTCGGTCAGTTCGGGGGAATAGGCGCGGGCTTCCTGCTCGCGCAGCAGTTCCCGATCCTCGAGCACGATGTGATCCGGTCGCAGGATATCGTCACAGGCGAGGATCATGGCCCGTTCGATGATGTTGCGCAGCTCGCGCACGTTGCCCGGATAGTCATAACTCAGCAGTTTCTCGATCACCTCGCTGGAGAGCGGGATATGGCGCTCGCCTTCGGGCATGTGGGCCAGGAAGTGCTCGGCCAGGGCCACGATGTCGTCCTTGCGCTGACGCAGGGGCGGGATCTTCACGGGAAAGGCGGACAGGCGATAGTACAGATCCTGACGGAAGGCCCCTTCGCTCACCATCTGCTGCATGTCGCGGTTGGTGGCGGCGATGATTCTGACGTCAACATTGATGTATTCGTTGCCGCCAATCCGGCGAATGGTGCCCGATTCCAGCGCCCGCAGCAGCTTGGTTTGCAAGGGCAGGGGCAATTCGCAGATCTCGTCGATGAACAGGGTGCCGCCGTTGGCCGCCTCGAACAGGCCATGCTTGCGGGCAGTGGCGCCGGTGAAGGCGCCCTTCTCGTAACCGAACAGTTCGCTTTCGATGAGAGATTCACCCAGGGTACCGCAGTCCACCACCACGAACGGCTTGTCACGCCGCTCGGAATAATGATGAATGTATTCGGCCACCTTCTCCTTGCCCACGCCGCTCTCGCCCAGCAACAACACCGTGGATGCGGTGGGCGCCACCCGTTGCAGCAGGCTGGCCATGCGCAGAAAAGCCGGTGAACGGCCAACCAGCAGGTTTTCTTCCTTGTCCGGCTGGCTGAGAACGTGGATGTATTCACCCATGTAGCGCACCTCGCCTGCCGCATCCAGAATCGGTGAGGCCTGGAGCTGGACGTATTCTTCATGGTTGTGCGGATCGTAGTGGATATGCATCACCTGGGTCGGCTTGCCGCTCTGGAACACCGCCTCCAGCGGGCATTGCTCGCCATGCTGGCTGCAGGGCACATCCGAATGGTGGGAGACTTCATGACAACGCCGCCCCACCAGTTCGCCCGGTTCGGCCCCATAATGGCGCTGATAGGCGGTATTGGCCGCCACGATCCGGTAGTCACGATCGATGATGACGAAAGGGCCGGGCATGATGTCGATGAGCTGTTCGCAACTGGGCTTGTCCTGTATGAGGTTGTCGGAATCATTATCCATGATTCGAATCTCCTGTGGCACAAATGACATGACTGTCATGCCATTACTGTCATTTTTGAATTATAGAAGAAACCCGCGTCACCATCCAGGGACGCGGGTTCCGTGTCGGGATCAGCGCAGTTTTCCGATCCCCAGGGCCTTGAGAATGTACTTTTCGTACAGGTTCTCGGTGGTGCCCTTCTTCATCTTCTTGATGAAGTATTTCTCGAACGCCACCTTGGCGAGGTGGACCCATTTGCCTTTCTTCATCCAGGCCACGTTGCGCGGCGGGATCTGCGGCATGGCCACGAAGGCGATGCCGGTGTCGCCCATGTCGGCCAGACAGATGGCATTCCAGGTCGCTTCGGTATCGGGTTCCTTGCCTTCGATGTCGCGCTGGATGTTGTGGGCCGTGGCGCAGACCATCGATTCGATCATGTAGCCGGTCTTCGGCGTGCCGGTCGGAATCGGCGTGGCTTCCACGGGCGGGATGGCGATGCACACGCCGACCGAATAGATGTTGTTCCACTTGGGATTGCGCTGATACTTGTCCACCTTGACGAAGCCGCGTGGATTGACCAGATCCTCGCCGACCTTGGCCACCGCATCCACGCCCTTGAAGGCCGGCAGCATCATGGAGAACTTGAAGGGCAGCTCGTGCTGCTTGATCACCTCGCCTTTTTCGTTGTGCTCGTCCACGAACATCTTGCCGGCTTCCACCTTGGTGACCTTGGCGTTGGTGATCCAGTTGATGTGCTTGTTACGCAGCTCCGATTCGAGCATGCCCTTGGAATCCCCTACCCCGCCAAGGCCCAGATGGCCGATGTAGGGCTCGGAGGTGACGAAGGTCATGGGCACCTTGTCACGGATCTTCCGCTTGCGCAGATCGGCATCCATGATGAAAGCGAACTCGTAGGCCGGCCCGAAACAGGAGGCCAACTGGACGGCACCCACCACGATGGGACCGGGATCCTTGACGAATTCCTGCCATTCACCCCACGCCTTCTCGGCATGATCCACGGTGCAGATGGACTGGGTGTGGCCGTTGATGGGCCCCAGCCCCTCCACTTCCTCGAAGGCCAGCTTGGGGCCGGTGGCGATCACCAGGTAATCGTAGTCCACCACCTGCCCGTCGGCCAGGATGACCTTGTTCTCGTCGGGCTTGATTTCGTCGGCGGCCACCGGGATGAAGTTGATGTTCTTCTTCTTCAGGTAGGGTGCGAGCTTGAAGGTGGTGTCCTCGCGGGTCCGCCAGCCCACTGCCACCCAGGGATTGGACGGCACGAACTGGAAGGTGTCGGTGTTGGAAATCACCGTGATCTGGTGCTTCTTGCCCAGCAGGTGCCGCATGTCGTAGGCCGCGGGCAGCCCGCCTGTACTGGCACCGATGATGACGATATGAGCCATGTCTTGCTCCTCCTGATTTATTGTGTGGATGTGACGTGTCACCGTCTGAATCCCGGTACACGCTCTACAACTCGTCAGCACGATTCATGCCAACATGACATGACGCTGTCCTGACAAATTCGTTTCTAAAGACGGGGTGACAATGGCCGCTAACGTTGGCATCCCCAAAGCTGTGACAGAGGTCTCACAAAATGACAATAAAAATGCGAGTACTGCTGACCCTGATCCCGTCGGCAGCCGTCAGTTTTTTCCTTGCGGACTTCATCGCCAGTTGGCTGGCGCCGGCGGGAGGGATCCTGCATGACACACTCCTCGTCGTGCTGAGTCTGCTGCTGCTTGCCGCGGCCAGCCGTCTGCTGCTGTCCTGGTGGCTGCAGCCGCTGCGTGCACTGGCCGATTCGCCACAGACGACCGATCCCCTGCTCCGCCCCCTGGCGGAACGCCTGACCACCCAGCAGGAACGTCTCGATGGCCTGGGTGAGGAGGTCGGCCGGCTGTCGAACGATCTCTCCTTCACCGCCTCGGACATCTTCGCCAGCATGGAGAAGGCCGAGAACAGCATCGCCCGCCAGCAGCAGGAGACCGATCAGGTCGCCACCGCCATGAACGAGATGACGGCCACGGTGGAGGAAGTGGCGCGCAACGCCGCCGAAGCCTCCGGCGCCGCGCAGGCGGCCCTGGACGCCAGCAACGAAGGCCTGGGCATCGCCCGCACCGCCCGCGAGGACATCCAGGTGCTGGTGGACAAGGTGGACAACGCCTCGCAGGTGATCAGCCGGCTCGAAGAGGAGAGCGGCAACATCGGCGTGGTGCTCGACGTGATCAAGAACATCGCCGAACAGACCAACCTGCTGGCCCTGAACGCGGCCATCGAGGCGGCCCGGGCCGGCGAGCAGGGCCGCGGTTTCGCCGTGGTGGCCGACGAGGTGCGCACCCTCGCCTCCCGGACCCAGGAGTCCACCCAGGAGATCGAGGAGATGATCTCCCGCCTGCAGGCCGGCGTGCGCGATTCGGTGGCCGTGATGCAGGTGGCCGTGGAAAAGGGCCAGGAAGGCTCCGAACAGGTGGGCCGCACGCTCACGGCGCTGGACACCATCCTCCAGGCCGTGAACACCATGTCCGACATGAACTCGCAGATCGCCACCGCCGCCGAGGAACAGACGGCCGTGGCCAACGAGATCAATCAGAACATTCTCAACATCAACGAACAGGGCGTGACCACGGCCGCCGACGCCGAAGCCGCGCGCAAGGCCTGCGAGACCCTGGCCGACTTCTCCAACCGCCTGCAGGATCTGCTGCAGCGTCTCGACATCAAACCCGCGGGTCTGGATCTGTCGGCGGCCAAGGCCGCCCATCTCAACTGGAAGACCCGTCTGCGTGCCTTCCTCGACGGCAAGGAGGCCCTGTCCAGGGACGAGGCGGTTTCCCACCGGCACTGCAAGTTCGGCAAGTGGTATTACAGCGAAGGTCTGGAGAAATTCGGCGCCATTCCCGCCATGCGCGAGGTGGAGAAACCCCACGAAGAGCTGCACGAGATGATCCGCCTGATCATCGAATACAAGGAGCGGGGCCAGATGGACCAGGCCGAACAGGCCTACCACGAAGTGGCCCGGATCTCCGAGCGCATCGTCAGCCTCATGGACGAGGCCGAACGGGAGGCCAATTGATCCATTTCGGACAAGATGGATCCGTCGCGACGAAACCGAAGAGTAGCGCCTGGCGCGGAGTTGGTGCCCGGGGCCGGAATCGAACCGGCACGGTGTCGCCACCGAGAGATTTTAAGTCTCTTGCGTCTACCAGTTTCGCCACCCGGGCGGCACGGGCCGCCATTCTACCGAAGTGCCGACAGGATGGGTATGCGGCGTTTGGCGTCCTGGCAGCCTGCTGAATCGAGTAGGAGCGGCTTATCCCAGCCACCCGTCCCCAGCCACCCGCTACCGCATAATCGCGGCAAGGGCGCCACCCCTGCGGATCAACATAGGCGGCTCTGGTGACTCATTCGGTCTCGGGCGCCACGACCGGCTCGATGATGATTTCCACGCGACGATTCTTGCGCCGGCCTTCGGGGGTGGCGTTGGAGGCGCGGGGATGGTCTTCGCCGGCGCCGGCGGTGGTGATGCGCTCGGGGATCACGCCCCGCTGGCGCAGGGCGGCGGCCACCGCTGCGGCGCGGCGTTCGGAGAGCCTCTGGTTGTAGGCCCGTGAGCCGGTGCTGTCGGTATGGCCGATGATGGTGAGGTGGGTCTTGCCGTACTTGTTGATGATCCGGGCGATCTTGTCGAGCACCGGATCGAAGGCGGGCTGGATGCGGGTGGAATCCACCTCGAAGGCGGTGGCCGCGGTCATGCCCACCAGCAGGCGATTCTCGGGCAGCTTTTCCAGATAGATGATGCCGCGGTTCAGCTCGGGGGCGAGCTGTTTCTCGAAGTCCTTCTTCTGCTTGTCCATGTAATGGCCCACGGCGCCACCGGCAATGCCGCCGACGATGCCGTAGAGCACGCCGTATTTGCCCTCGCGACGGGTCGCCAGCCCCAGCAGGGCGCCGGTGGCGGCGCCGATGATGGCGCCCTTCTCGGTGTCGGTCATCTCGCGGGGACGGCCGTATTCATCGGTGGCGCAGCCGCCAGTGGCGAGGCTGAGGATCAGGGCGTACAGGAAGGGGCGGATTCGGCGGGGCATGGCGGTTCTCCTGCGGCACCGCGCCTCGGCCCCGGCGAGGCCGTGGCGCTGTCGGGAAACATGGAAATATGGAGGCTGGGCCCGGAGTCGAACCGAGGTACACGGCTTTGCAGGCCGCTGCATAGCCACTCTGCCACCCAGCCAGGAGGACCCATTCTACGCGAGAAGCGGGTCCCGGGACAAAAAAAACCTCGGCGCGGTGAACGGGGCCGAGGCTTGGGGTTTGGAGCGGGAAACGAGACTCGAACTCGCGACCCCGACCTTGGCAAGGTCGTGCTCTACCAACTGAGCTATTCCCGCTTGGTTGAGGACGCGTATTTTAACCTCGCCGTCGGCGCTGTCAAGCACCCTCTTTGCCATTGCCGTCACCATTGAGGGTGGGCCAGGCGGCACGCAGATAGACCACCATCGACCACAGGGTGAGGAAGGCGGCCACGTAGATCAGGATGAAGCCGATCTCCAGGGTGGGGAAATCGCCCAGCGGCTGCGCGTAGAGCAAAAAGCCGATGGCCAGCATCTGGGTGGCGGTCTTGAACTTGCCGATGATGGACACCGCCACCTTGGCCTCGTCGCCCACGTGGGCCATCCATTCGCGCAGGGCCGAGATGGCGATCTCGCGGCCGACGATGATCACCGTGGGCAGGGCCAGCAGCCAGCCCGGATGCTTGCTCACCAGCAGGACCAAGACGATGGTCACCACCAGCTTGTCGGCCACCGGATCGAGAAAGGCCCCGAGGTCCGACTGCAGGCGCAGGCGCCGGGCCAGATAGCCGTCGAACCAGTCGGTGATGCTAATCAGGAAGAACAGCACCGTGAGCACCACGTTGGTCCAGCCGAACAGGGGCACGTAGAACAGGATCACGAACAGCGGAATCAGGGCGATGCGCAGGAAGGTCAGCTTGTTGGGCAGGTTGAGCGCCATGTTCAGGTTCCGTCCGCGTGAAAGGCATCGTAGATTTGCTGCGCCAGCCGCGTGCTGATGCCCGGCACCCGGCTCAGATCCTCGATCCCGGCACGCGCCACTTCCTGCAGGCCGCCGAACTGCTTGAGCAGCCGCTGGCGGCGCTTCGACCCCAGACCGGGAATGGCTTCCAGCAGCGAGGTGTTGCGACGCCGCTGGCGGCGCTGGCGATGGCCGGTGATGGCGAAACGGTGTGCCTCATCCCGGATCTGCTGGACGAGGTGCAGCGCCGCGGAATCGGCTGGCAGTATAATTTCCGCCTCCCGGGCGGACAAGTGAAGGGTTTCCAGGCCGGGCTTGCGTCCCGGCCCCTTGGCCACGCCCACCAGGGTCACGCCCCGGATCCCCAGCTCGTCGAACACCGCGGCGGCCTGCGCCACCTGGCCCTTGCCGCCGTCGATGAACAGCACGTCGGGCAAGGCCCCCTCCCCCGCCTTCAGCCGCCGGTAGCGGCGGCTCAGGGCCTGATGCATGGCGGCGTAGTCGTCGCCGGGGGTGATGCCCTCGATGTTGAAACGCCGGTAGTCGGACTTGCGTGGGCCGGCCGTGTCGAACACCACGCAGGAGGCCACCGTGGCCTCGCCCCGGGTGTGACTGATGTCGAAACATTCGAGGCGGGTGGGCAGCTCGTCCAGCTCCAGCGCCTCCTGCAGGGCCTCCAGGCGCGCGAGCTGGCTGGCCCGGCTGTTGAGACGGATGGCCAGGGACTGGCGGGCGTTGTCCGCGGCCATGGCCACCCAGCGGGCTCGTTGCCCGCGCAGGGCATGCCGGAGACGCACGCGGTGGCCCGCTTCGCCGCTCAGGGCCTCTTCCAGGGCTTCGCGCGATTCGACCGCATGGCTGAGGAGGATTTCCGCCGGCACCATGGCGCCGGGGCGCAGGTAGTGCTGGGCCACGAACCGCTCCAGCAGCGCGCCCTCCTCGCCGGCTTCCAGCGCCCCTTCCAGGCGGGGATACCAGGTGCGGTTGCCCAGGTTGCGTCCGCCGCGGATGCTGAACACCTGCACGCAGCCCATGCCGCCCTCGATGGCCGCGGCCAGCACGTCCACCTCACCCTTCTCGCCGCTGATGTACTGGGTTTCCTGCACCCGCCGGAGGGCGGCGATCTGATCCCGGTAACGGGCAGCCTGCTCGAATTCCAGGGCGGCCGAGGCCGCTTCCATGCGCTTTACCAGCGCATCGATCACCTCGCTGCTCTTGCCCTCGAGGAACATCACCGCGTGGCGCACGTCCTCGGCATAGGCCTGCGGATCGGCCAGCCCGGTGCAGGGGGCGGGGCAGCGCTTGATCTGGTACTGCAGGCAGGGTCGGGAGCGGTTGTTGTAGAAGCTGTCCTCGCACTGGCGCACCGGGAACACCTTCTGCAGCAGGCGCAGGGTCTCGCGCACCGCGCCGGCGCTGGGATAGGGGCCGAAGTAGCGCCCCTTCGCCCGCCGCGCGCCCCGGTGCGGGCCGAGCCGGGGAAACTCGTGATCGCTCAGGAAGATCCAGGGAAAGCTCTTGTCGTCGCGGTAGAGGACGTTGTAGCGCGGCTTGTAACGCTTGATCCAGTTGTTCTCGAGCAGCAGGGCCTCGGTTTCCGTGTGGGTCACGGTGATCTCGATGTCGTGGATCTTCGCCACCAGCACCCGGGTCTTGGGGCTGTCGAGATTGGCACGAAAATAACTGGCCAGGCGCTTTTTCAGGTTGCGCGCCTTGCCCACGTAGATCACCGTGCCCTCGGCATCGAGCATGCGGTACACGCCGGGGCGGCCCGGCACGGTGCGCAGGAAATCGCGGGCGTCGAATGGGGTGGTGGCGTCGCGCATGGCGGCCATTGTATCAGCCGTCGATATGCTTCCGGATGCGGCGGAACACGGCCCGGAACATGGCCGGGGTGAGCCGCTTCGTCTGGGTGTTGTAGCGACTGCAGTGGTAGGAGCTGGCCAGGAAGCGGCCCGTGGGCAGCTCGGCGAAGGCGCCGTGAACGAAGGGCCAGTCGCGGATTTTCAGCGCCAGGGCCCGCAGCACCGCCTCGTGGGCGATGCGGCCGAGGGCCAGGATCACCGCGCGGCGGGGCAGCGCGGCCAGTTCGGCGGCCAGGAAAGGGTTGCAGGCGCGGATTTCCCCCCCGGTGGGCTTGTTGGCCGGGGGCAGGCATTTCACGGCGTTGGTGATCCGGCAGCGTTTCAGCCGCAGACCGTCGTCGGCGGCGGTCGATTCCGGCCGGTTGCTGAAGCCGAATTCGTGCAGGGTGGCGTAAAGCAGGATGCCGGCATGATCGCCGGTGAAGGGGCGCCCGGTGGCGTTGGCGCCGTGCAGGCCCGGAGCGAGCCCCACGATCAGCAGTTGGGGGCGGGCGCTGCCGAAGGGCGGCACGGGCCGGCAATGATAGCCGGGGTGCCTGGCCCGGACCGTATCGAGAAAGTCGGCCAGCCGCGGACAGCGCCGGCAATCCGGGTCGAATTGGAGTGCGTGCATGGGAATGGGAGAAATGACTTAAGGTATGCCGTATATCCTATTGATTATACAGCAATTATGCCTTTACTTTCACTGTGCTTTCCACCACCCCGTGCAGCAGTGCCAGGCGCGCCAGCTCGATGTCGTTCTGCACGCCCAGCTTGGTGTACAGGCGCGAGCGGTAGGTGCTGACCGTCTTGGGGCTGAGGCACAGTTTCTCCGAGATGTGGGTGACCGACTGGCCATCCATCATCATCAGCAGCACCTGCATCTCCCGTTCGGAGAGGCTGTCGAAGGGGGAGCCCTCGTTGCCATCGAAGCTCGACAGGGCCATCTGCTGGGCGATCTCGGGCGTGATGTAGCGCTTGCCGGCCACCACCGAACGGATCGCGCGCAGGATTTCCTCGATCCGGGCCCCCTTGGTGAGGTAACCCATGGCGCCGGCCTTCATCAGCCGCTGGGGAAAGAGATCGTCGTCGTGCATGGTGACGATGATGATCCGCAGATCGGGGTTGCGGCGCAGCAGCTTGCGGGTGGCTTCCAGGCCGCCGATGCCGGGCATGTTGATGTCCATGAGCACCACGTCAGGGCCGGCAGCTTCCACCTGCTGGAGCGCGGTTTCACCGGATGCGGCCTCCCCCACCACCTGGATGTCATCGGCGTCTTCCAGCAAACGCCGGATCCCCGTGCGCACCAGGTCGTGATCATCGACCAGCATTACCTTGATCATGCGAATCCCCGGACTGCCAGATGGATGGCGGAAAGGATAGAACTTTCCGGTACTAATCACGTATCAGACGGGAATCTACAACATTGGCCGGATTTTGTGTAGGTCCAAATCGTGACAATCCGGGGCAAACTTCGCCTGGATCAGTTTTCAGTCACGCGGATTCTCGTAGAAGATATAACTGGTGGAATAGTCGCTGAACTCGAAATAGACCTTCTTCTCGCCCGGGTCACGACGCAGGTTCTGGTTCTCGTCGAGCACGCCGTAGCCGAACCGGTACGGTCGCGGCACGTTGCCACCCGAGGTGGAATAGGCCGTGGAAATCTTGTCGATCTCGATGAAACGCTTCACCAGCTTGTCACCGGCATAGACGTCCAGCACGCCATCGGTGCCCGTATAGTTCTGCACCGCGCGGCCAATCTTGTTCTGCATTTCCTGGGTGCAGCCATTCAGGGCCAGGGCGCCCAGCAGGAATAGCGTGGCAGACAACAGTCGCATGGAATCCTCCCGTTCAAGTGGTATGGCGGGGAGATGGGGGCATCGACCGGGAACGTCAAGCGGAAAAATGGCGGAGGGACAGGGATTCGAACCCTGGAAGGGCGTCAACCCTTGCCGGTTTTCAAGACCGGTGCTTTCAACCGCTCAGCCATCCCTCCGGTAAAGTGGTCGCTGGTGGCGGGTAGCGGGTTGCTGGACACAATTCACCTCGCTACCAGCCACCTTCCGCGCGGAGGATACCCCAACCACCCCTCCCCTTTCCAGCCGGGCGGGGTCGCGGGGCGGTGAAATCGGGGGTTGCACCGGGGAACCGTTCGGGTAAGCTGTTGTCATATTTGCCAGCACAAAACCAATCACCGAGAAGGGGATAATTCATGTATCAAAATCAGTCTGTTGTTCAACGCACCGCAGACTCGGTCCTGTCCACCAACAAGGTTCTGCGAAACACCTACATGCTGTTGTCCATGACCTTGCTGTTCAGCGCCGTCATGGCGACCGTGGGCGTGACCATGCAGGTTTCCTATGGCGCCGCGCTGGTCGCCGACATCGTGGCCATCGCCATGCTCTGGTTCGTGCTGCCGCGCACCGCCAATTCGGCCACCGGCATCCCGGTGCTGTTCGCCATCACCGGTCTGCTGGGCTTCGGTCTCGGGCCGGTGCTCAGCTATTACCTGGCCATCAACCCGAGTATCGTGATGACCGCGCTGGGCGGCACCGGCGTCATCTTCCTGGGACTGTCCGCCTATGCCCTGACCACCCGCAAGGATTTCAGCTTCCTGGCTGGCTTCCTGATGGTGGGCATGTTCGTGATCCTGGGCGCGGCCCTGCTGAACATCTTCCTCGGCATTCCGGCCCTGTTCCTGACGGTCAACGCCGCGGTGATCCTGATCATGAGCGGTTTCATCCTGTATGAGACCTCGCAGATCATCCACAACGGCGAGACCAACTACATCATGGCCACCGCCAGCCTGTTCCTGTCGCTGATCAACCTGTTCCAGGCGTTGCTGCAAATCCTGGGCGCGTTCAGCGGGGATGACTGATCCACGGGTTACGACTTCCCCATCCATCAACGAGCCCCGGCCCTGCGCCGGGGCTTTCGTTTACCAGAGGAGTGAAATCACATGGACTGGCTGAAAATCGGTTCCGCCCTGTTCCTGGTGGCCATGATGGTGCTGATCTTCCCGCAGATGCGAAAAGCCGTGAAAACGGCCCCCAAAGGCACGGCAAAGGACTGGCAGGCATTTCTGTTGCCTGTGATTGGCGTAGTGCTGTTCGTGATTCTGCTCATCGCCATGGTGCGATGAGATTGTGAACTCCTTCACAAAACGGCCAGAAAGCCCCTTGCTCTCCGGGCGGCTCCGGATATAGGCTTTGCCGAAACAGGGATGACACACTACCAGGGAGAGGAACCATGCCCGACCCGGCCACTCCGTACAACCGCGCCCGCCTGCGCCTGGAGATTGGCGGCGCCCCGTGCGACGTCCTGTGGCTGGAAGGCTTCGAAGCCCTCAACCACCCCCACCGTTTCGAACTGGAACTGCTGCTCCCGGGCTGTGCCGAGATCCCCGCCCTGCTTGGCC
>JALSSV010000048.1 GCA_026984045.1 Chromatiales bacterium
CTGCTCGGCATCTATCCCAACCTGCAGAGTCTGCTGGTACAGGGGGTGCTGCTGGTGCTGGCGCTGGTGCTCTGGTACGGGCTGCCGGGGAAGCGGCGGGCGGTGGCTTAGCCACCCGCCCCCCAGCCACCCCCAAAAGCACTTCACCAAACGGCATGTCAAAACTCGTCCCCATCAGCCGTCCCGCTCCCATTTTGGTATAGTCGGCACTGGATTCCCTGCTGCCGTCCCACTATCCGAGGGAACGAGATGCTCAAAAAAACGGCCCTGGCGGCTACTGTGCTCATCGCAGTCGCCGCTGGCTTCTACGGTTACCTGCTATGGCAAAACAACCGCCCGGTCCAGCCGCCAGACAACATGGAATTCCGCCACGCCCTGCGGGCCGCGACCGACTGGCTGCAGCGCAACGAAACCCGGCTTCTCCCCCACAACAACCCCATGCTGTGGCGCATGATCCAGCGCAGCGCCGAACTCACGGGAGATCCCTATCTGCGGCATCTGTTCGCCGCGTACCGTGCCCGACATGTCAGGGATGGACGGGCGGGCGTGTGGTATCCGCTGTTCGTCGAGCATGCCTGGATACCGGTGCGTTATGAGGATATCGTGGACCTGCCGGACTACAACAAGCTTTTCATCTATGCCATCACCTGCGACAGTGACCTGGCGCGACAGCCGGACATCGCCAGCCAGCTTGACGCCGGTTTCTGTGGCGGGTTGCGCCTGCGACCGGCGTGCGCCACTCATCAGTTGATGGGTATACGGCTCCTGCAACGCAAGGGCTGCGGTGAGCCGGAAGCACTGGCTGATATCGTTGCCAGCCTGCAAGAGAGAATCCGGTGGCAGCTGGTGCTGGATCCACGTGTGGTCGATGTCTATTTGCAACGGGTCTTGATGCTCGTGGAGTCCGGAGCCGGCGAACGGGTGAAGCCTGTCTGGTTGAGACGGGTGCTTGAAGCACAGTCAGAGGATGGCGGCTGGTCGGCAGGCGACCCCCTGCTGGAATTGCCCGGTGGGCGGGTGGTGGCGTTTTCCGGGCGAGGGGTGACCATCGGTCACCTGAAAAGCGATTTCCATGCGACGGCACAGGGCGTGCTTCTGATGAGTCTGCTGCTTTACCTTCCTTCCTCCCCATCCTAAACTCTTCAGCCCCTTGCCGGAGCGGCCGATCAAGCAAGAATCACTGTCTGGCCAGCCAGGGTATCTGACACATGGAATCTGTCTCAGGGGTGGGATGCCCGGGGTGGCTGCCAACCACTACAGTACCAGTATTGGGGAGACCAGAGCATGAACGTAGTAATGATCGGCGCGGGCTATGTCGGCCTGGTGTCCGGTACCTGCTTTGCCGAATTCGGCGCCGACGTGATCTGCGTGGACGTGGATCAGAACAAGATAGACCATCTCAAAAAGGGGGAGATTCCGATCTACGAACCCGGGCTGGACGATTTGGTGACGCGCAACGTGCAAGCCGGGCGGTTGCGTTTTACCACCACGTTCGAGCCCGCCATCGAAGAGGCGGACCTGGTGTTTATCGCCGTTGGCACTCCCACCCGGCGTGGCGACGGCCATGCCGACCTCAGCTATGTCTATGACGCCGCACGCCGGATCGCGCGATGTCTCAAGGGCTATACTGTGGTTGTCGACAAGTCCACCGTGCCGGTGGGCACGGCGCGCGAGGTGGCGCGTATCATCCGCGAGGAGAACCCGCAGGCCGATTTCGACGTGGCCTCCAATCCCGAGTTCCTGCGCGAGGGCGCCGCCATCAACGACTTCCTGCGCCCCGACCGCGTGGTGCTGGGCGTGGAGAGCGAACGCGCCGAGGCGCTGCTGCGGGAACTGTACCGGCCCATCAACCTCATCGAGGCGCCCATCCTGGTCACTGGCCTGGAGAGCGCCGAGCTCATCAAGTACGCATCCAATGCCTTCCTGGCCACCAAGATCAGCTTCATCAATGAAATATCCCAGCTCTGCGAGCAGGTGGGCGCCGATGTGCACGCGGTGGCGCGCGGCATGGGGCTGGACGGCCGCATCGGCCGCAAGTTCCTGCATCCGGGGCCGGGTTACGGCGGATCCTGTTTCCCCAAGGACACCCTGGCGTTGATCCGCATCGCCCAGGAACACGGTGTGCCGAGTCGCATCGTCGAGGCCACGGTGGAGGTCAACGCGGCACAGAAGGCGCGCATGGTGAAGAAGATTCGCCAGGCCCTGGGTGGCTCCGAGGCCGGCAAGACACTGGCCGTGCTGGGGCTCACCTTCAAGCCCGAGACCGACGACATGCGCGATTCGCCGGCGCTCGCCATACTGCCGCCGCTGATGGACAAGGGCGCCGTCATCCGTGCCCACGACCCGCACGGTATCGAAGAGGCCCGGGGCCTGCTGCCCGACGGCGTCGAGTATTGCCACGACCTCGACTGCGCCATCCAGGACGTCGACGCTGTGGTGCTGATGACGGAGTGGAACGAGTACCGCGGCCTGGACCTGACCCGCTTGCGCCAGCGGATGAAGGGAGATGTGTTCGTGGACCTGCGCAATGTCTATGAACCCGACATCATGCGCGGCCACGGCTTCACCTACGCCAGCGTCGGGCGGTAGCGGGTGGTAGTGATCGCTGCGCTCACCCCACCCGTGAGTCGTCGGAGCCGCCGCCATTCCACTGAACCGGGGCTTTACCCCCCCCCTCCACCCCCCTAAACTGCTAAACCCACCGCCCACGCTGTCGATGATGTAAAACCCGCCGACAGCATCCGGACCAAGGGTGGTAATAGAAAATACGGCAAGCCCTGTAATTAGAGCGCACCCGAAAACACAAGGCCAACAATGGATTACTTCGTCTCCCCTCATGGTGGCACCCTCGTCAACTTGCTGATCGACGCCGACCGGGCCGAGGCGCTGAAAACGGAATCCCGCGATTTTCCCTCGCTCACCCTGAGTCAGCGCCAGCTCTGCGACCTGGAACTGCTCATGAACGGGGCCTTTTCGCCGCTCACCGGCTTCATGGGCCAGGCCGACTATGAATCGGTGGTGGACGACCTGC
>JALSSV010000049.1 GCA_026984045.1 Chromatiales bacterium
GAAGGCGTGCACGCGGCAGCCCTGCGGATTCATGTAGCCGAGCACGTGGCGGATGGTGCCGTCCTTGCCGCCCGCATCCAGGGCCTGGAGCACGATGAGCAGACTGCGCCGATTCTCTGCGTAGAGCAGGTACTGGAGCTCGCGCAGGCGCCGGGCGTAGCGTTCGATCTCGGGGGCGGCCTCTTTCTTGGATCGGTGCCGGTCCTTGTAACCCGGGTCGTGGTCCCGCAGCCGCACCCGCGTGCCCGGCGCGATCCTGAAGCGCGTCCGATAATCGGTTGTCGGCATCTTCCCCTCCGTTTGGCGCCGTGCAAGCCGGCCAACGCCTCGCCTTTTGGGTTGATATACCACAAAGCGCGTTCACCGAGCCGCAGTCGTTGCGCGGCGTTTTTCTCCGGCTCGGAGCGGCTACACGGCCATCGAAACGCTATAATGAAACGCGAATACCGTCGGCCGCGGAACGTTCCTACCGCCGGGACCGGGGTCCCCGGTGTGCATGAACATATAGGCAGGCCTGCTGTCTGGCCCGTTATTCCGGGCGGTGGCCCTGCGGCGTGGTTTCGGATGGGCATGGTCCCGGCGGTATCGGCAGGCGGATGAGGGGGAGAAGCATTGCCCGGGAGTGCGCCTTTGGCCCAGCCGTTCCTTCCTTGGCGCGGTGGATGTTTCAGCGGGTCGGGTCCGTGTGTTCTCATGGCCAGGCTGAAGAGCCGGTGAGGCGCCGGCGCTCGTCACTGCAGGTCGCGTGTGCGCAGGGCATGTCGGTGGACCGGCGCCGATCCTTCCAGCTCCGTGCCCCACACGCCCTGCTCTGCGCGCTGTTGGCTGCCGGGCTTTTTCTCGTTGCCCAGGCACTGGCCGCGTGGCATCCGCTGCATCTCACCGGCAGCGGAACCACCGATCACTGCCCGTTGTGCCTGCACCTCGCCGGTCATCCTGCAGTGCCCCAGACGGGCCCGGAACCCAATCTCCCGCATGTCGTTCACCACCGGCTCGCCGTGCCGGCCACGCCGGATCCCGTCCTGCCGGCCACCCGCCGCCATCCGGTTCGCGCACCGCCGCTCTGAGTCTCCTTCGTAACCGGACCGAGCCGCCTGCCGGCTCTCCGTTCCACGATCCAATCAGGAGACCGAGTCATGAGACTTTCGCCGTTGTGGGCGTGCGCCTGCAGCCTGCTCGCCTTCGAGGCGTGCGCCGCCTCGGGCACCGGCCCGACCTCCGAGATCTCGCGTATCCGTGAGGAAATGCAGCGGATGCGGGCCGAATACGAACAACGCATGAACGCGCTGGAGGAGCGGTTGCGCCGGGCCGAGCAGGCCGCCGCCGAGGCCCGGCAGCGCGCGACACGCGCCGAAGAGGCCAGTGTGGCCCCGACCGCTGCGGCGCCCGCGGCCGCGGAGGCCCCGAACCGGTTCAACCCCTCCATCGGCCTGATCCTCAACGGTCGGCTGGCCGCCTTCTCGAGGCCCGCCGAAGAAAACGGGATTCCGGGTTTTTCCATCGGCGAGGAGGCCACCAAGGGCCCGGATGGATTCTCCCTCGGGGAGTCCGAACTGAGCGTGGAGGCGGCCATCGACGATAGGTTCTACGGACGGTTCACCCTCGCCGTGGAGAGCGGCGACCACGGGGACGAAGTCGGCGTCGAGGAGGGTTTCGTCCAAACCACCGCCCTGGGGCATGGCCTCACGTTGCTCGGCGGCCGCTACTACCCTGGCATCGGTTACCTCAACGATCGCCACACGCACACCGACGCGTTCGCCGACCGGCCGTTGCCCTATCGCGCCTTCCTCGACACCCAGTACAACGACGATGGCGCCGGCCTGCGCTGGGTTGCGCCCACCGACCTGCTGGTCGAGGTGGGTGCAGACTATCTGCGCGGCGCGCACTACCCTGCCGGGGGAGCGGCCGATTCGGGCAAGGGCGCTTATGCCGTATATGCCCATGCGGGCGGTGACGTGGGCGTGAGTCACAGTTGGCGCGCCGGGGTCGGCTATTTGCACGCCGAGGCCCGTGATCGCGCCGACTCCGAGGACGACCTGTTCTCAGGCGCCACGGACTTGTGGATCGCCGATGCGGTCTGGAAATGGGCGCCCAACGGCAATCCCTACCGCCACAACCTCACGCTGCAGGGTGAGTTTCTGTGGCAGCGCGCCGACGGCGCGTTCACCCCGAGAGGGAAACACGGCGTGCCTTATCGGGCCGACGCATGGGGGCTCTATGGGCAGGCCGTGTACCAGTTCCTTCCGGGATGGCGGCTCGGCGGCCGGATCGCGTGGCTGCACGCGGCCGATCCCGGTCCGGCCCTGGTGGGCTCGGTGCTGGATGCGGGGGGCCGCGACCCCCGCCAATACAGCGTCATGATCGATTGGAGCCACAGCGAGTTCAGCCGTCTGCGTCTGCAATACAACCGGGACGAATCGCGCCGCCGTCCGGACGATCAGATCCTGCTTCAGTACACCATGAGTCTGGGCGCTCACGGCGCCCACACCTTTTGATCGGGGGGAGCCATGCGTCGGTTTCGCCTTTCCTTGCTGATCCTTTTCCTGGTATTGCCCTTCGGTCAGGCCTCGGCCGCGTTGCGCGCCTTCGCCTGCGAGCCCGAGTGGGGCGCGTTGCTGACGGTGCTGGGCGGGGACGCGGTCCAGGTCTACACCGCCACCACCGCCCTGCAGGATCCGCATCACATCCAGGCAAGGCCCAGCCTGATCGCGAGGCTGCGGCGCGCCGATCTGCTGGTGTGCACGGGGGCGGGGCTGGAGGTGGGCTGGCTGCCCGTGCTCCTGCGCAAGGCGGGCAATCGCCGCGTTCAGCCGGGCGCGCCGGGCCATTTCCTGGCGGCCCGGCAGGTGCGTCTGATCGAGATCCCGAAGCGTCTGAGCCGCGCCGAGGGAGACATCCATCCACAGGGCAATCCCCATGTGCATCTCGATCCGCGACGGCTGTTGAAGATCGCCGAGGCGTTGGCGCGGCGGCTTGGCCGACTGGATCCAGGACACGCCGAGGACTACGCGGCCC
>JALSSV010000050.1 GCA_026984045.1 Chromatiales bacterium
GAAGCCGGCGGTGCCGGCGGCGGGGTCGTAGACGATCTCGCCTATCTTTGGATCGATGATCCCGACGATGGCGCGGATGATGTGGCGCGGGGTGCGGAACTGGCCCAGTTCGCCGGCCTGGCTGATCTGCCTGAGCACATGCTCGAATAGGTCGCCCTTGGTGTCGGCGTCACACTTGTCCAGGTGCAGCTCGTTGATGAGGTTGATCACCTGGGTCAGTACCGTGGGGTCGTCGATGCCGAGACGGGCACCGTCCATGAAGTTGACGGCACCCTGATCCGCGATCTCCCTGTAGAAGGGGAACACCTCGTCACGGACGAAGCGCACGAGATTCTCGCCGCTCAGGGCATTGGCCCATGTTGACCAGCGCAGCCGTTCCTTCGGGGTGGTCCTGGCGCCTTTCTTCAGGGCGTTGAGGGGGTTCTTCAGTTCCCAGTCGCCGTCGAAGATGCTGGTGTACTTCTGTTTGGCAATGCGGGCGCGGGCCTGGGCTTCCTTGTCCTGTCCTTCGCTGAGATAGAAATAGAACAGAAACGCCAGTTGTTCGGCATTGTTCATGGGGTCGGGGTAGCCGCCACCATAGAGGTAGTCGCGGATCTGGTCGATCTTCTGGCGGATTTCAGGGGTCAGTGGCATCTTCTGCTTGTTTTCCTGTTACGGTTTGGGGTGTGTTTCGGCCGGCATGGCATCGGCCTCGCCGGAGAACACGGCCCGGTTGAGGCTGTCCAGCACTTCGGCAAGCCGCTCCCCGGAGCCGAAGGTCTGTATGGCGCGCTGCAGGCCGCCGATGTTGGAGAACGGCGGCACCACGAAGTGATCCAGGGTGAACCCCTCCAGCCGTCCGGCATTGGCCTTGATGTATTCGCCGATGGTGAGCAACAGCCGCTTCTGGTCCGAATGCAGGCCCGGTTGGCTGTTGAACCAGGCCTCGAACCGGGCCGCCAGCAGGGCGGCCTGCTGTTCGTCCGGGTCCAGGAAGACGAAATTGCCGTTGTCGTCGATGGTCACCCATTCGCGGGTGGTGGGGTCGATGTGGTCGTCGACGTCCAGGGTCAGCAGGGTGCGGGGCTCGTGCCGGCTGCGCGGCCTCGATTCCCGGATGACCCCGCCTTCCGGCATGGTTTCGTCGTCATCGTGGTAATCGGTGACGCCGACGAAATCGAACATAGTAAACAGGGCCTTGCGGGTGCCACGGCCGCGCATCTGCCGGTAGAGGATCACCGAGCGGGTGAAGCGTGCCATGACCAGGTTCACCACCTCGGGGGCGTCGAAGCCGGTATCGAGCATGTTCACGGAAACGAGGATCTGCGGGAATTTCTCCTTCTTGAACCGCTTGATCTTGGTGGCCGCATCCAGGGTGTCGTCCCTGCCGAATCCGGAAACGACGAAGTCGGCATAGCGCACCTCCGGCGAGGGTTTCTCGTGTGCGAAGGCCTCGTCGAACATCTGCGCCAGGGTCTCGGCATGACGTTTGGTGACGGCGAAGACGATGGTCTTGCCGATCAGCGGTTTGCGCAGGATACCCTTGGCATCGGTGTAGCCGTTCTCCATCACCTGCTTGAACTCCCGCACGATGGCCCGGTTGCGCTCGGGGATAGTGAACTTGCGCTCCAGGGCATTGGGATCGACTTTGATGCTGTCGGTACCGGCGAAAAGCTGCTCGAATTCCTCACGGACCTTGAGTGACATGGCGGACCAGTCCAGTTTGTCCTTTTTCACCTCGAAGCCGCCCTCGGCGGCGGTCTTCACCGTCCTGGCCTTGTAGATCTGGTAGGGGACCAGGTAACCGTCATTGACGGCCTGGCGCAGGTCGTAGCGGAATGTGGGCTCGTCCACCTCGAAGAAGCGCAGGGTGTCACGGACAAACTCCCGGTCCTCCTCGTCGCCGGTTTCGATCTCGCTGGTGAAGGGCGTGGCGGTCAGGCCGATCTGGACGCCGTCGAAGTACTTGAGGATGCCGCTCCACTTGCCATAGATGCTGCGGTGGCACTCGTCGGTGATGACCAGATCGAAATAGCCCGATGAATAGTCCCTGTAGATGTTGATCATGCTCTGCAGGGTGGTGATGGTGATGCGCTTCTCGTCCTGGAAGCGGCGCCCGGCGCGCAGCACGTAACAGGGATAATCGGGCAGGTGTTCGTTGAAGGCATCCTCGGTCTGCTTGGCCAGTGTGATACGGTCCACCAGGAACAAAACGCGGGTGACGGCATTGGCCTCGAACAGGCGCTTGATGAGGGCGGCGGCGGTGCGGGTCTTGCCTGTGCCGGTAGCCATCTCCACCAGCATCTTGCGCTGGCCGGCGTTCATTTCCCGGCACAGAGTGTCGATGCATTCCTGCTGATAGTCTCGCCCCGCGATCCGTTTGTCGACGGGCACTGTGAGCGGGTCCATGCGGACCTTCCGGCTGGCAATGCGGCGCTCAAGATCCGGCTGGCTGAAGAAGGTACTGACGGGGCGCGGGTAGGCCTCGTTCTCATAGTCCCAGAACAGGACTTCGTCTCCGTTGGCGAGGAAGACAAAGGGCACGCCATCGAGCTGTTCGGCGTAGGCCCTGCCCTGTTTGGTGGCCTCCTGCAGATTGACGGCAGCCCGCTTGGCCTCCACCACCGCCATGGCACGACCGTGGCGGTCGCATAACACGTAATCGGCGAAGGTGCCGTTCGGCAGTTGATATTCGTAGCGGACGCTGGTGCCATCGGTAAGATTCCAGCCCACATCCTTGAGTTGGGCGTCGATCCCGACCCGGGAGAAGGCTTCCTTTTGTCCTGTGGGTGATGTCATTCAGGGCCCTATCAGTTTATTCACGCGTTCCGAGACCTCCCTCGCGACACGCAGCGTGGCAGCGACCAGTTGTTCGTCCACATCCATATACCCTTCGTATTCGGCCAGGTTGCGCTTGCGGTGGGCCTGGTCGAGGACGCGCCACTGTTCCACGGGCAGATCCACCGTATGTTGGAGACATTGGAATACCAGGTAACGGGACTCCGACCGGTAGCCCC
>JALSSV010000051.1 GCA_026984045.1 Chromatiales bacterium
GAAACTCGGATCGAAATATTTCTTGTAACGTAATCTTCATGCTTGACTTCCTTGTCGTCGTTGTCTAATTGTTTGTATGCAGTCCTTTCATTGCACGGCGTTTCTCTTCCTTCTATTTGTGCAACAGTGTATTAGGTGGATGGGTGGATTCCCGGGGTTAGGTGGAATTCTGCCTAATTCGATATCTCGGGTGTTAGGCAGAATTGATGGGGGTGGGGTATTCGCCTTCCCGGGCTTCTCCATACTGTTTATGCAAGAATAGACCGCGCCCTGCCCTCTTTCAACCACTTCCGATACGCCTTTTTATGTACCCCAATACGAAAACGGCCGGGCAAAGCCCGGCCGTTCCTCGTCCCTCTCCACTCGTCCCTAGTCCCTAGTCAAAGGGATGCCGCAGCACGATGGTTTCGTTGCGTTCGGGGCCGGTGGAGATGATGTCGATGGGAATGCCGACGATTTCCTCGATGCGTTTGAGGTAGGCGCGTGCATTTTCGGGCAGGGCGTCGTATTCGCGGACGCCGACGGTGGATTCCTTCCAGCCGGGCATGTCTTCGTAGACGGGTTCGACGGCTTCGAAACCTTCGGCGCCGACGGGGGGATCGTTGCGGATTTCGTCATCGACCTTGTAACCGACGCAAATGCGGATGGTGTCGAGGCCGTCGAGGACGTCGAGCTTGGTGATGCACAGGCCGGAGACGCTGTTGATGAGGACGGAGCGGCGCAGGGCCACGGCGTCGAACCAGCCGCAGCGGCGGGGGCGGCCGGTGGTGGAGCCGAACTCGTGGCCGGCGCGGGCCAGGTGTTCGCCCACTTCGTCGAGGAGGCTGTCGCCATCGTACAGTTCGGTGGGGAAGGGACCGGAGCCGACGCGGGTGGTGTAGGCCTTGGTGATGCCGAGCACGTAGTCGAAGTGGCGCGGGCCCATGCCGGTGCCGGTGGCGGCGCCGCCGGCGGTGGTGTTGCTGGAGGTGACGAAGGGATAGGTGCCGTGATCGATGTCCAGCAGCGCGCCCTGGGCGCCTTCGAACATGATGTTGCGGCCGGCTTCGCGGTGCTCGTGCAGCAGGGCGGTGACGTCGGCCACCAGGGGTTCGAGTTCCTCGCGCATGGCCAGGGTTTCGTCCAGTACCTTGTG
The DNA here is from genome assembly GCA_026984045.1 of Chromatiales bacterium. Classification (GTDB taxonomy): domain Bacteria; phylum Pseudomonadota; class Gammaproteobacteria; order UBA6429; family Thiohalophilaceae; genus JALSSV01. Next base: position 1,136 of record JALSSV010000051.1, read on the forward strand.
GAAGTCCACCGGATCGGTCTTGAAATAGTGCTGCAGGGCGAAGTTGTGATAGTCGAGCACTTCGCCGAGCTTGGCGGCAAAGCGTTCGCGATGGAACAGATCGCCCAGGCGCAGGCCGCGGCGGGAAACCTTGTCTTCATAGGCGGGGCCGATGCCGCGGCCGGTGGTGCCGATGGCCTTCTTGCCACGGGCCTTTTCCCGAGCGTGATCCAGGGCCACGTGGTAGGGCAGGATCAGCGGGCAGGCTTCACTGATCCGCAGGCGCTCGCGGGCCGGCACGCCATTCTGCTCGAGCATGTGCAGTTCCTTGAGCAGGGCGTCAGGCGCCAGCACCACGCCGTTGCCGATGAGGCACTGGACGTGTTCGCGCAGCACGCCCGAGGGAATGAGATGCAGGACGGTCTTTTCCTCGCCGATGACCAGGGTGTGGCCGGCGTTGTGTCCGCCCTGGAAGCGGGCCACGGCGCTGGCCCGATCGGTGAGCAGGTCGACGACCTTGCCCTTTCCTTCGTCTCCCCACTGGGTTCCGATGACGACGACATTCTTGCCCATGCTGGACTCCTGAACCATTGTGTTAGCAGAAATAGGCTGTGTGGCGTTGCGAGACGGTTTTGCCGCAGGATGCTGGTGCAACGTGCGGATTTATTGCAGCGGCGCGACCTCCCATTTGCCGTTGCGTTCGACCAGCCGGCGGTCGCAGCCCAGCTCGGCCGGTTCGCCGGCCTGGCCCGGCAGTTCGCGGATCACGCGCTCGCCCCGCTTGCGCAGTTCGGCGATGACTTCGTCGCTGGCGTCGGCAGGCGCAAAGATGGCGGCCGGGGCTTCAACCGGCAGGTTGCCGACGGCGGCGAGGGTGCGCAGATCGGTGCTGAAACCGGTGGCCGGTCGCGCCTGGCCGAAGACCTGGCCGATACCGTCGTAACGGCCGCCGAGAGCGATGGCCTGGCCCCGGCCCGGGGTGTAGGCGGCGAACACCAGGCCGGTGTGATAGTGGTAGCCGCGCAGTTCGGCCAGGTCGAAATGGAGGGTGACGGCGGGGATCTGCTCGGCCACCCGGCGAGCCACCTGGTCGAGGGTGTCGATGGCGGCGAACACGGCTTCGGGCGCGCCGGCCAGGGCGTCGCGGGCGGTGGCCAGCACCTGGGCGCTGCCGTGGAGATCGGCCAGGGCCAGCAGGCGCGTGGCGTGTTCCGCGGGAAGCGCCCATGCGGCGAGCAGATCGTGGATCTCCGGTTTGGCCTTGCGTTGCAGGGCGTCGAACAGTTCGCTTTCCCGTTCGCTGTCGAGGCCGGCGTCGGCCACCAGGGCCCGGTAGATGCCCACGTGACCGAGATCGAGATAGACCGGCGCCACGCCGGCCAGGGCCAGGGCTTCGGCCATCAGGCGCAGGATTTCCAGATCGCTCTCGATGCCGGCATGGCCATACAGCTCCGCCCCCACCTGCAACAGGCTGCGGGCGCCGGCGAAACCGTCGGGCCGAGTGTGCAACACGGTGCCCAGATAGCACAGGCGGGTGGGTGCGGCGGTGCGCAGGTGGTGAGCGTCGATGCGCGCCACCTGGGGCGTCATGTCGGCACGGATGCCGAGAGTGCGGCCGCTGATCTGATCGACCAGCTTGAAGGTCTGCAGATCCAGGTCGTGGCCGCTACCCACCAGCAGCGATTCGAGGTAGTCCACCAGCGGGGGCATGACGAGGTCATAGCCCCAGCGATCGAAATGGTCCAGCAGGCGGCGGCTGAGCTGTTCCAGTTGCCGGGCCGGGGCGGGCAGGATTTCCTCGATGCCGTCAGGGAGGAGCCAGCGTGGCGACGTGGTCATGGCGGTTCAGCCGGTCAATGCGTGAGAAGATAGACGAGCAGCGCGCCGCTGATCATGCTGGCCAGGCCGATGCGCCGCACGGTGCGATCGTCCATTTCCAGGATCAGGCGCAGGGTGCGCTTGTAGCCACCGGGATTGAGGGTGGGCATCAGGCCTTCGAGCACCAGCATCAGGCCGAAGGCCAGCAACAGCGTGTGCCACATGATCCCCCTCCCGCTGGCGTGGGCCGGTTAGCGCCCCGCCTCCCCGCTGCCGAAATAGGAGAAGAAGTCCGAATCGGGCTCCAGCACCAGCACGTCGCCTTTTCCGCCCAGCGCGCTGCGATAGGCCTGCAGGCTGCGGTAGAAGGAGAAGAACTCCGGATCCTGCTTGTAGGCCTTCGCGTAGATCTCGGCGGCCCTGGCGTCACCCTCGCCACGCACGGTCTGGGCCTGCTTGTAGGCCTCGGCCAGCAACACGGTGCGTTCCTTGTCGGCCTTGGCGCGGATCTTCTCGGCCTCCTCGGCACCGCGGGAGCGGAAGTCCTTGGCCACCCGCAGGCGTTCGGCCTCCATGCGCCGGTACACCGAATCGCTGATGGTATCGCTGAAGTCGATGCGCTTGACCCGCACGTCCACCACGGCGATGCCGAACTTGCCGAGCTGGCGGTTGGCTTCGTCGGTCATGGTGTTCATGATCTCGCTGCGTTCGCCGGAGATCACCTCCTGGATGCTGCGCTTGCCGAACTCGCTGCGCAGACCGTCGTTGATGGTGGCGTAGATCCGCTCCATGGCCTTGCGCTCGGAGCCGGACATGGCCTTGTAGTAGGTGACCACGTCGTGGATCCGCCATTTGACGAAGAAGTCCACGTTGACGTTCTTCTTTTCCTTGGTCAGGTAGTTGGCGGGCCGGGCATCCAGGGTGAGGATGCGCTTGTCGAACTTGCGGACGTTGTTGATCAGCGGCACCTTGAAGTGCAGGCCCGGCGCATAGTCGGCGCGCACGATCTTGCCGAGACGGAACTTGATGGCCAGCTCGCGCTCGTCCACGGTGAAGACGGAGGACAGGCCCAACACCAGGATCACGACCAGGCCGACGAGGATCAGGATCTGACGGGAATTCATCAGCGTACCTCCCGGGTGCGGAGCCGGTCACGCAGGCGGGTGCCGGGCGACTGGGCGGTGGAATCGGGGCCGGGGGCCACCTGCATGGCGTCGAGCGGCGTCTCGTTCAGGGCGCGGCCCTTGCGGGCGCCTTCGAGCTTGTCGATGGGCAGATAGATGAGGTTGTTGCCTTTTTTCACGTCCACCAGGATCTTGCCGGTCTTGCCCAGCACCTCTTCCATGGTTTCCAGATACAGGCGCTCGCGGGTGACCTTGGGGGCCTTGCGGTACTGGTTCAGGATCTGGCTGAAGCGCCGGGTTTCCCCCTGGGCGATGGAGACCACTTCGGCACGGTAGGCTTCGGCCTCCTGCACCATGCGGGCGGCGCGGCCACGGGCCTTGGGCAGCACGTCGTTGGCGTAGGCCTGGGCTTCGTTGACCTGACGCACCCGGTCCTCGCGGGCCTTGGTGGCGTCGTCGAAGGCGGCCTTCACCTGCTGGGGCGGCTGGGCGTCCTGCATGTTGAGCTTGATGACGGTGATCCCGGTCTTGTAGCTGTCGAGGATCTTCTGAATCAGGCGCTGGGCATCGGCGGCCACCTGGGTGCGGCCTTCGGTGATGATGAAGTCGAGGGTGTTCTTGCCCACCACCTCGCGCACGGCGCTCTCGGTGACCTGGCGCAGGGTGAGATCGGGATCGCGCACGTCGAACAGGTAGTCACGCGCGTCCTTGATGTTGTATTGCACGGTGAACTTGATGTCGATGATGTTTTCGTCCTGGGTGAGCATCAGCGCCTCGTCGGGCACCCGGCCGAGATTGACGCTGCGCACCTGGTTCATGTCGACGATCTCCACCGACTGGATGAAGCGCGGATACCAGTGGGGACCGGGACCGGCAATGCCCTTGAAGGCCCCGAACTGCAGAACCACGCCCTGCATCCCTTCCTTGACGATGTAGATGCCGGACAGGGCCCACACCACCAGCAGCCCGGCCAGGATGATGCTCAGGCTCATGCCGCCACCACCGCTGCCGCCGCCACGGCCGCCGCGCCCGCCGCCGAACAGGCCGCCGAACTTCTGCTGCAGTTTCTTCAGCACTTCGTCGAGGTCGGGCGGACCCTGCTCGTCGTTGCGCTGGCCCCAGGGATCCTTGTCCCCCGAGCCACCAGGTTCGTTCCAGGCCATTGACGGTCTCCGTGGATGAAAATCGGGCGATGACGGCCGATTGTGGGTGTTGGCGTTGCGGCCGAAGGTGCGATTCTATGGGGCTTCGCCGGCGGCCGCAAGGCGCGGCGTCCGCTCATCGCTCCCCAGAAAGCGGGAAATGTTCTCATGGCGGTCGAGACTCTGCCAGTCCATCTGGCGCATGGCCACCGTCATGTGCCAGCCGCCGTCGGCGGCCGGCGTCTCGGCGTTGACCACGCCCATCTGGTGGAGGCGGGCATGCAGGCGCCCGGCGGCGGGCGGCAGGTGCAGGGTGTGGCGGCGCATGTCGGCATTGAGCCGCTCGTCGATGGCGGCCAGCAGTTCAGGGAGGCCTTCGCCGGTGATGGCCGACACCCAGACCCGCACCGGCCGGCCCTCGGCATCCCGCTCCACCCGGGGTGCGGCGCCGGGCAGGCGGTCGATCTTGTTGTAGACCGTCAGCGCCGGCCGTTCCCCGGCGCCGATCTCCTCGAGCACCTGTTGCACCTGTTCGATGTTGCCCTGGCGGCGCTCGTCGGAGGCGTCCACCACGTGCAGCAGCAAATCCGCGTCGCGGGTTTCCTGCAAGGTGGAGCGAAAGGCCGCCACCAGGTCGTGGGGCAGGTGGCGGATGAAGCCCACCGTGTCGGCCAGGATCATGGGATAGCCGGTGGGCAGGTCCACCCGGCGCAGGGTGGGATCGAGGGTGGCGAAGAGCTGATCGGCGGCATGCACCCCGGCCGCGGTGAGGCGGTTGAACAGGGTGGACTTGCCGGCGTTGGTGTAGCCCACCAGGGAGACGCTGGGCAGCTCGGCGCGGCGCCTTGCCCTCCGGCCCTGCTCGCGCTGGCGGCCCACCTTCTCCAGCCGCCGCCGCAGCTGGCGGATGCGATCGCCAATCAGGCGGCGGTCGGTTTCGAGCTGGGTCTCGCCCGGCCCGCGCAGGCCGATGCCGCCCTTCTGGCGTTCGAGGTGGGTCCAGCCCCGCACCAGGCGAGTGGACAGGTGCCGGAGCTGGGCCAGCTCCACCTGCAGCTTGCCTTCATGGGTCCGGGCCCGCTGGGCGAAGATGTCGAGGATGAGGCCGGTACGGTCGAGCACCTGGCACTGGAACAGCTTCTCGAGGTTGCGTTCCTGCACCGGGGTGAGGGCGTGGTTGAACAGGACGATGTCGGCCCCCGCCTCGCGCACCGCTGCGCGGATCTCTTCGGCCTTGCCGGTGCCGACGAAATAGCGGGGATGCGGGGCGCTGCGGGTCCCGGTGACGGTGGTCACCGGCTCGGCGCCGGCGGAAACCACCAGATCGCGGAATTCCTGAAGGGATTCGCGGTCCGCCTCGGCGGGGAGATCCACATGGACGAGGACGGCGCGCTCGCCGCCCTGGGGACGCTCAAACAACCGGCACCACCCTCACTTCCATCACGCGTGCCGGGTGGTCAGGCATTACCCTTGTGCTCGTCGGCCATGGGCAACTTGACGTTCCGGGCCGGGACGACGGTGGAAATGGCATGTTTGTAGACCATCTGGCTCACCGTGTTGCGCAGCAGCACGACGAACTGATCGAAGGATTCAATCTGGCCCTGCAGCTTGATGCCGTTGACCAGGAAGATGGACACGGGTACGCGCTCCTTGCGCAGGGCATTGAGAAACGGATCCTGCAAGGATTGTCCTTTACTCATAATTATTGTCTCCGCGTTTTATATTGTTTTGTCACGTCGGCTTTGTTCACCATCCTGCAGTTAGTGTAACTGATGCGGGGGCAAAGCAAAATCGGAAGATGGTCAGACTTTCACCACACTTTTCGTGGATCTTGTACTCAGGATATGGCCTTTTCCGCCATTTTCAAGACGCGCGGCAGCCGATCCGCCGCCAGGCTGTCGAACCAGGCCACTTGCGTCTCGGATCGCAACCAGGTGAACTGGCGCTTGGCGAGCTGGCGGGTGGCGATGATGCCCCGTTCGACCATCGCCTCCCGCTCGAGTTCACCGGCCAGATACTGCCATACCTGCCGGTAGCCCACCGCACGAATCGCGGGCAACCCCGGGTGCAGATCGCCGCGCCGGTAGAGCCCTTCCACCTCTTCCACCAGCCCCGCCTCGAGCATCTGCCGGAAGCGCCGGGCGATACGTTCGTGGAGCACGCTGCGCTCCGCCGGTGCCACCGCCAGTTTGACGAAGCGGTACGGCGGCGCCTCGCCGGCCTCCGCCGCCTGCAGTTCGCTCAGCGGGCGGCCGGTCAGTTCATGCACCTCGAGGGCGCGCTGGATGCGCTGGGGATCGTTGGGATGGATGCGTTCCGCCGCCGCCGGATCCACTTGCGCCAGCCGCGCATGCAGGGCCGGCCAGCCCCGCTCGGCCGCTTCCGCCTCGATCCCGGCGCGCACTGCCGGATCGGCCGACGGCAGGGCCGACAGCCCCCCGAACAGGGCCCGGAAATAGAGCATGGTGCCGCCCACCAGCAGGGGCACCCGCCCGGCGGCGTGGATGGCGCGGATTTCGCGCAGGGCGTCCTCGCGGAAACGGGCCGCCGAATAGGGCTCGGCGGGATCGAGGATGTCCACCAGCCGGTGCGGCGCCTGCGTCAGGATCGCCGGCGCCGGCTTGGCCGAGCCGATGTCCATGCCCCGGTAGACCATCACCGAATCGACGCTGACGATGTCCACCGGCAGGGCCTCGTGCAGGGCCACGGCCAGATCGGTCTTGCCCGAGGCGGTGGGGCCCATCAGGCAAAGCACGGGCAGGGGCGTACCGCTCATGGCGCGGTGAAGAGATCCCGCAGATCCCCTTCCTCCAGCCAGCGCACCGCGGCGGGCGGGAAGCCTTCGGCCGCAAGCCAGGCCAGCCACTGTTCGCCCTGCCAGTCGGGCCGCAGGTGGCCGGCGGCGCGTTCCGCCAACGCGGCGCGGGGTTCGGCGCCGGCGGCAAGGTCGGCCAGCCATCCCGGCAACAGGGCCGGCACGTCCACCGGCTCGAGCGCCAGCGGGCTCTGGCGCAGCAGCAGGGTTTCGGGGCCGGCCTCGCTCACGTCGAAGCCGAGCGCGGCGAGGGCGTCGGCCCACGCCGGCAGGCCGGCCACCAGCGCGGCGGGAACCGGCACCGACGCCGGGATCAGCCACGGCCGGCCGGGCACCTCGCCCTGCGCCGGCAGCGCCCGGACCCGCTCGCCAACCAGCCGGCCCAGATCCGCCACGCCGGCCTTTTCCTCGTGCAGAAACAGCAGATAGCGCCCGATCCGGCGCGCGCCCTCCTCCGCCGTTTTGCCCGGAGGCGGTGGCGCATAGGCCGGCACCGGGCGCTCGGCGATCCGCGGAGGCGCCGACGGACGACGCGGCGGTGGCGTGACCGGACTGGCCGGGCCGGTGGCCGGGCGGTGCCACTCGAGGGGTTGCGGCGCATAGGCCGGCGCCGGCATCTGATCCGTCGGCGCCTCCGCGGCCAGCGTCCGCTCCAGGCAGTGCACCAGAAAGTCGTGCACCAGGCGGGTCTGGCGGAAGCGCACCTCCTGCTTGGCCGGATGCACGTTCACGTCCACCTCGGCCGGGTCCAGTTCGAGGAACAGCAGCCAGGCCGGATGCCGGCCGTCGGGCAGCCAGGCCGCGTGGGCCTGGCGCAGGGCGTGGGTGAGCACCCGATCGCGGATGATCCGGCCGTTGACGTAGACGTACTGGATGTCGGCCTGGGCCCGGGCGTGCCTGGCCGGCAGCAGCCAGCCGTGCAGGCGCAGATCGCCGCGGCGAAAGTCGAGCTGCAGGGCGTGCTCGGCGAAGGCCTTGCCGCACAGGCGGGCCAGGCGCCGCCGCCGGCCTGCCTCGTCGGTCGCCGGCGGCAGCTCGAAGACGGTGCGGCGGTTGTGGCGCAGGCGAAAGCCGATGTCGAAGCGGCCCAGGGCCAGGCGCCGCACCACTTCTTCGCAATGGCGGTACTCGGTGCGCTCGGCGCGCAGGAAACGGCGCCGCGCCGGGGTGTTGTGGAACAGATCCGCCACGCTCACGCTGGTGCCGGGCGGGTGGGCGGCCGGTTCCGGCTCGCCGGGCGACGCCCCCGGATCACAGGCGAGGCGCCAGGCCTGCTCGGCCCCCCGCAGCCGCGATACCAACTCCACCCGCGCCACCGAGGCGATGCTGGCCAGCGCCTCGCCGCGAAAGCCCATGCTGCGGATGGCCGCCAGATCCTCGGGCCGGGCGATCTTGGAGGTGGCATGGGATTGCAGGGCCAGGGTCAGTTCCTCGCGGGGGATACCGAAGCCGTCATCCTGCACCTGGATACGGCGCATCCCGCCCTGTTCCAGGCTCACGGTGAGGGTGCGGGCATCGGCGTCCAGGCTGTTCTCGACCAGCTCCTTGACGATGGAGGCCGGCCGCTCCACCACCTCGCCGGCGGCGATCTGGTTGGCGAGATGATCGGGCAGACGGCGGATCGCCGGACGCCCGGCGATGGGGTCGGGAACGGGCATGGCGCGTAGCTTAACAATTCCCGGCGAGGCGTGGGTAGCGGGCGGTAGGGATTCGCGAAACCCTTCCCGACGAGAAGGGGGAGATTACCTTGCCGGTCGGGGATTGGGGGCCTCGCCGAATTCGGGTGCAGGCGGATTGCTGTCTGGGGGGTACTGCCGCCAGCCCAGTGGGCGGAGCTTTTTGATGAGGTCGGCCTTGTCGGCGCAGAAGTATTCCCGGCAGGGGATGTGCTCGCCATTGGCCCCCACGAGATAGGGCAGCTTCTGCGGCGGCAAGCGGCTTTCGTCGATGCGGCCATCGGGCAGGCGGGGACAGCCGAAGCGGAGGTGGGGGGGAAGGGAGTCGTCATATTTCCTGCGGTAGGAGTCCACATCACCAGGCCGATACATGTCACCTGGTTGATTGGCCAGTTGGTTGTATCCCAAATACAACTTCGGCCCCCACTCCGGCCGGGGGATTTCCTCCCCCTCGGCCTCGCCGAGGTCGAGGGGGGCGCGGGCGAAGTCCAGGCTGTCGGCCACCAGCATGGCGGCTACCTTTTTGGGGCCGCCCCACTGGACGACCAGCGTCGGGCGGCGGGGCTTGCCGCCGGCCTCCCGGAACGGCGACCGGCGCCACCAGGGGCCGCCGGCGTCGCTGAGCGGAACTTTCGCGCGGTACACCTTGCGGGTGACGAGGTGCTCCCATTCCACGAGGATGAAGCGGGGCGGTTCGGGTATGTCGAGAATGGCGACGCTCACGGTACTCACCCCTTCCGAACACCCAATAAGGCTGGTTGGCACGCCCGTCTTGCCGTTGATTTTGATGGCATAGGGGTAAATATAGGAATCCGACAGATTGTTGTCGGCGACTTTCACCACGATTTCCCGCGCCTGCCCGCATCCCGAGAGCAGAAAAAGGGCCAGGCCCAGCCAGAGAAAGCGTTTCATGCGCGCCGGGCCTCCTGCCGCCGGTGTCGGGCCGGGATGACGGCCTTGGGCGGCTCGTTCCGGAACACCTTGCGCTCTTCGCTCGGGTACATGGTCATCTGGCCGGCCGGGGGTTGGGGGCATCGCCGAAGACGGGGGCGGGCGGAGTGCTGTCCGTCGGGTATTGCCGCCAGCCCAGGGGGCGGAGCTTGTCGATGAGCTCCTGCCTGTCGGCGCAGAAGTATTCCCGGCAGGGGAGGTGCTCGCCATTGGCGCCCACGAGATAGGGCAGCTTCTGCGGCGGCAGGCGGCTTTCGTCGAGGCGCCCGTCGGGCAGGCGGGGGCAGCCGAAGCGGAGGTGGGGGGGAAGCGTGTCGTCGTATTTTCTGCGGTAAGTATCGACGTCGCCAGGCCGGTACGTGTCACCCGGTTGATTGGCCAGCTGGTTGTATCCCAAATACAACTTCGGCCCCCACTCCGGCCGGGGGATTTCCTCTCCCTCGGCCACGCCGAGGTCGATGGAGGCAGCGGAAAAGTCCGTGAAGTTGGCCACCAGCATGGCCGCCACCTTTTTGGGGCCGCGCCACTGGATGACCAGAACCGGTTCCGTCAGGTAAGGGCGTCCCTGCGCCTCCCGGAACGGCGACCGGCGCCACCAGGGGCCGGCTTTGTCGCTCAGTTCGATGCGGGCGCGATAGACCTTGCGGGTGACGAGGTGTTCCCATTCCACGAGGAGGAAGCGGGGCGGTTCGGGAAGGGTTTTCATGACCAGCGCGCCCGAACCAGTGCCGTTGGAGCATCCCAGCAATTGGGCCAGTGCGTTCGCTGTTCCATTGATGGCGATGCGATAGGGGTAGATATAGGAATCAGACAGGTTGTTGTATGTAATATCGACGTCGATACCCCTTGCCTGCCCGCATCCCGAGAGCAGAAAAAGGGCCAGCCCCAGCCAGAGAAAGCGTTTCATGCGCGCCGGGCCTCCTGCCGCCGGTGCCGGGCCGGAATGACGGCCTTGCCCGGTTCGTTCCAGAATACCTTGCGCTCTTCGCTCGGCCGGTTGGCCAGCCAGTCGGTCAGGCTCTTGCGGTTCGACCAGTCCACGGCGGAGGCATGGGCGTAATGGGCCTCGACGTACCAGGCGGCCCTGGGGGTGACGAGGTCGGGCTGGAACTGGCGGCGGAGTTCGTCGGGAATGGCGAATCTTTCAGGGGCTGTTTTCTGGAGTCGGCTGAACTCGACTTGTGAGACGAATGGTACCCCCGTCTCGCCCCCTTTTTTATACATCGCATGCAGATACACGTTCGACAGCCCGGGCCGCACTACGCGGCGCTTCACCAGGGCGTATTCGTCCACGGCCTCGCCCGCGGCGTTTGGCCGGCTGCGGAGGAACACCGCCTCGAGGCCCTTCGCCGCCGCGGCGGCCTCCAGCGCGGCTTTCTTCTCGAGCAGCGCCGCCTGCCACTGTTCGCGCGGGCCCACGGTGCGATAGTACAGGTCCCTGGGCAGGGTATCGTCATCGACGCGGAGGTATTCCTCGATGGGGCGCGGCCCGTAGCCGCCACCCACGTCGGCATGGGCGCCGGGCACGGCGATTTCCTCGATGTTGCCCGGCGGCGGGGTTTCGGGACCCGGGCGCAGGGACTGCAGGGGGAAATTGGCCCGGTATTCGTTGGCCGCCACCAGGTGCACCACCTTCACGGTCGAGGCGAGGCCCAGGTCGAGCCGGTAGGTGTTCGACAGCAGGGTGGCGGCCCGGGGCAGGGCCAGGCCGTAGAGGACGGGATTGGTGGCGCCGGCCACCGCCGCCACGCCCGCCAGCAGCGGGGCATCACTGCGCAGGTCCACGTCGTTGCCCGGCAGGCCGAAGGAGCCCACCGTGTCGTACAGGCCCACGAAACCCACCTGCACGCCCTGCCCAGAGAGTTTTTCATTCACCTGGTTGACGAAGTCCCGCGCCAGGGCGGCGCCGCGGCTGAAACCGAAAACGTCGATGATGCGGGGGCCGGGTTGGTCGGAAAATCGTGCGACGAAGGCTTCGACCCTTTGCAATACTGTCTCGATCCGGGATACGCCACCAGCACCTGTAGCCATTTCGAGGGAATCGTTTTCTTCCCCTGTCTGCGTCCCGACCCCTTCACGGTAAATCTTGTAACTGTACAAGGGCAATCCATCGAGATTGCCAATAGGTTCCATGGCGGCGTCTTCCTCGGGTTGGCCCTGATGCAGTTCATACAACCGGGCAATGTTCGTATCCGTCCCGTTGGGAATGTCATTGTCCCGGTTGTTGCCGGTGCCGTCGAAGAACACGCCCACGCGCACGGCCACGCCCTCGGGGCGGGCGGGGACGAGATGCACGGTGCGGGTGTCGCGGCAGTCGCCGGCGCTGACGGTGAGGGTGTAGGTGCCCGGCGCGGCGGGGAAGGCGTGTTCCCACGCTTCGTGCCGCACCGCAACGGTGGCGCGCCCGGCGGTGGGGCCGGCCCATTCGAATTCCACGCTGCCGGTGTGCCAGGCGCTGCCGCCGGCCCGCAGTTCCCGGCCCACGCGCACCTGCACCGGCCATCCGGGCACCAGCCCGCCGCGGGGCACCTCTTCCACCAGGGCCGGATCGGCCCGGCCGGTATGTTGCCGGGCGATGTCGGCGCGGGTTTCGCCTTCGCGCACGGTGTGCGTGAGCCGGCGGGTGCGGGTGTGGGCCGGGTCGTCCAGGGCGATGCGTTCGGGGCGCGGCGCGCTGAGGGTGACCATGGGCGCGGGCGGTTCCGGTTCGCCGACCCGGAACATCCAGGCCCAGGGCGCCTGTTTCGGTTGCGGTTTCGGCCGGGCGCCGCCGGGGCGGTGGCCCGGCTTGAGATGGCGAAAGCCCAGGATGTCCTGGTCGAGTTCGCGCCAGCGGAAGTGGGGGACGGCTTTCCAGCCTTCCTTCTTGTCGCGCAGGAACAGCCTGATGGTGTCGGAGGCGTATTGCTCCAGGGCGATCCGCTCGGGGATGGCTTCCCAGTGCTTCCAGGTGGGCTTGAGCTGGTCGAGGATTTCCCGGGGCACCTTGTCGTGGTCGATGCGCCGGGCCCGGCGGCGTTTCCAGAAGGCGTCCTGCTCCGCCTGGATTTCCTTGTAGTAAACGGATTGTTCCTCGATCGCCATGTGGTGCTCCCTGGCGTGACTGTCCTGCCCGCCATGCTACCGCCGG
>JALSSV010000052.1 GCA_026984045.1 Chromatiales bacterium
CGTGGGCACCATCGCCGCCGCCTTCTGGCCCAAGCCGGTGGTGGTACGCCTGTCCGACTTCAAGACCAACGAATACGCCACCCTGCTCGGCGGCCGCGACTTCGAGCCCGAGGAAGACAACCCCATGATCGGCTTTCGCGGCGCGGCCCGTTACACCCATCCCGCCTACGCCGACGGCTTCGCCCTGGAATGCGCGGCCATGAAGCGGGTTCGCGAGACCATGGGCCTGACCAACGTGAAGCTGATGATCCCCTTCTGCCGGCGCATTCCCGAGGCCGAGAAGGTGCTGGCGGCCATGGCGGAAAACAGTCTGAAACGGGGCGAGAACGGGCTGGAGATCTACGTCATGTGCGAAATCCCCAACAACGTGATCCTGATCGACGAATTCGCCAAGCACTTCGACGGCTTCTCCATCGGCTCCAACGATCTCACCCAGCTCACCCTGGGCGTGGATCGGGACTCGGAGATCGTCTCCTTCGACTTCGACGAACGGGACCCCGGCGTCAAGCAGATGATCCGCCTGGCCGTGGAAGGCGCCCGCCGCAACGGCCGCCATTCGGGCCTGTGCGGCCAGGCCCCCTCCGACTACCCGGAGATGGCCGAATACCTGGTGGAGATCGGCATCGACTCCATGAGCCTCAACCCGGACACGGTGCTGGCCACCACCCGGCACGTGCTGGACGTGGAAAGCCGAATCGGGAACAGAAGGGAGAAACCGTAGGCGCGGCGCGAGCCGCGATACTGCGATGGCGCAACCCGCCACCCGCTACCGCCGAAACCCATCGCCAACACGCATGAACACCATCGACCGCGAACGCCTCACTCTCAAGGAAGTCGTCGCCATGGGCGTCGGCGGCATGATCGGCGGCGGGATCTTCTCGGTGCTGGGCCTGGCCATCGCGCAGGCCGGCCATGCCGCGCCGCTGGCTTTCGCCCTGGGCGGCTGCGTGGCCCTGATCACCGGCATGGCCTATGGCCGGCTGGGCCTGAAATACCGGTCCGACGGGGGCAGTTTCACCTATCTGGAAAAGGCCTTCCGTCATCCCAACATCGCCGGCATCGGCGGCTGGCTGCTGCTGGCCGGCTACATCGGTACCCTGAGTCTGTATGCCTACACCTTCGGCGCCTATGGCGCCGCCATGCTCAATCCCCGGGATCAGGCCAACCCGGCCATGCATCATCTGCTCGAATCCCTGATCCTGCTCACCTTTCTCGGCATCAACCTTTATGGGGTGAAAGCCAGCGGCACTACCGAATTGCTGATCGTCACCGTCAAGGTCCTGATCCTGCTGCTGTTCGCCATCATCGGCCTGTTCTTCATCAGGGCCGATCACCTGCTGCCGGTGTTCAACCAGGGCCAGCTCGGCGTGCTCATGGGCGCGGCCCTCATCTTCGTGGCCTATGAAGGCTTCGAACTCATTCCCAACGCGGTGAACGAGATGGAAGATCCCGGGCGCAACCTGACCCGGGGCATCTTCTGGTCCATCGGCATCACCATCACGGTCTACGTGCTGGTCTCGCTGGTCGCGGTGGGCAATCTGACCCCGGACGAGATCCACCGCTACGGGGAATATGCCCTGGCGGTGGCGGCCAAGCCGTTTCTGGGCCAGGCCGGTTTCCTGCTCATCGGCCTGGCGGCCCTGTTCTCGACCGCCTCGGCCATCAATGCCACGCTCTTCGGCACCGCACGCCTGGGCAAGGTGATGGCCGAGGAAAGGGAGCTGCCCGCCGCCTTCGCCTTCGTGCGCCGCTCGAAGGACATCCCCTGGTTCAGCCTCATCGTCATCACCGGCATCACCCTGGCCTTCGTCAACCTTGGCAACCTGACCGTCATCGCCGCCTTCTCCAGTTCCACCTTCCTGCTGATCTTTTTGGCCATCAACCTGTCGGCCTGGCGCCTGCGCAGGCAGATCGGCCTGCCACCGGCCTGGCCGTTGATCGGCATGCTGTTTTCTCTTGCGGCCTGGCTGACCCTGCTCGTCTATCTGTGGCAGACCCGGCGTGACGGCCTGTACTGGATCGGCGGCGGCTATGGCGCGGTCATTCTGGCCGAGCTGCTGTTCAGCCGCCGGCGGCTCGGCACACTGCAACCGGGTTCACGCCGCCCCCATTGAAGGAGTCAAGCGCATGCATGCCAAACCCCATGTTCTCGTTCTCGGCAGCAATTTCGCCGGCCTCGCCTCGGCCCAGCGGATCCGCGACTATGCCGGCGATGCCGCCGACATCACCGTTATCGACCGCCGCGACTATCTGCTCTACAACCCCAACATTCCGGTGGACATCTTCGAGAACCGGGATCCGGAACTGCACGAGCGCATGCCCCTGCGACCGGTGCTGGTGGAAGACGACATCGAATTCGTCCAGGCAGAGGTGCAGGGCATCGATGTGGACGCGCAAGTCGTCACCTTCCTGCCCAATGAACGGCCCGGCGCCGAGCAGGAGCGACTGCACTACGACTACCTGATCATCGCCCTCGGTGCGCGCCTGGCCTACGAGCGCATCGAAGGCTTCGCCGAACACGGCCACACCCTGAGCGATTTCTATCACGGCAACCGCCTGCGGGAATACCTGCACGAAGGCGGTTATCGGGGCGGCCCCATCGCCATCGGCTCGGCCCGCTTTCACCAGGGCGACGGCGCCGAAGGGCTGGAACCCTACCCGGGCGGTTCCATCCCGGTGGCGGAGGCCGCCTGCGAGGGCCCGCCACTGGAAGCCACCATGGCCATGGCTACCTGGCTCAAGGATCATGGCCAGGGCACGCCGGATCGGATTACCGTGTTCACGCCGGCCGAGGTCATCGCCGAGGATGCCGGTCTCAACAACGTCCGGCAATTCCTGGAACTGGCCGGCAGCATGGGCATCCATTACCTGAACAAGACCATCGACATCAGGCGCCTTACCGCCGAGGGCATCGAGTTCGAGAACGGCGAGACCCTGGAGGCCGAGCTGAAGATCGTTCTGCCCGACTGGGTGGCACATGACTTCCTGCGAGATCTGCCCATCAGCGACAGCCAGGGCTTCATCAAGACCGATCTGCTGATGCGCAACCCCGATTATCCCAATGTCTTCGCCGCCGGTGACGCGGCCGCCGTCACGGTACCCAAGATCGGCGGCATCGGCCACCAGGAGGCGGACATCGTGGCCCGCCAGGTAGCGAAGGAGCTGGGTCGTCTGGATGCGGAAGAAGCCGACCATCCCCTGCGCCCCGTCATCTTCTGCATCGGTGACATGGGCGACGGCAAGGCCTTCTACATCCGTTCCAATACCTGGTACGGCGGCAACGACGAAGTCCTGAAGGTCGGGCGCATTCCCTATCAGTTGAAGATGCGCTATCGCGATCTGTTCTTCCTCACCCACGGCAAGCTGCCCGACTGGGGCCTGGGGCTGGCCCAGTTCACGGCGGAGAAGCTGTTCGGTTGAACGAAGACAAGGCACATCACCGGCAAGGCGGCAAAATGCCGGCAACGGTCACGGACGGGGGAACATGACCGACCAGGCTTTTTCACGGCCTGTCAAGACCAGCAACACAGAGGAGAAAACACCATGGGCCAGATGCAGGACAAACTCAACCAGATCAAGACCCTCACCGAACGCCTGGAGAAGGACTTTCCGGTGGAAACCGGCGGCTTTCTCAGCTTCCTGAAGCGCGCCGAATCCGGCAAGGCTCTGGACATCCGGCAGAAGGAGTTGATCAACGTGGCCCTGGCGGTGGCCGCCCAGTGCGAATGGTGCATCGCCTTTCATGTCGAGCAGGCCGTCTCGGGGGGCGCTAGCCGCGAGGAGATCATCGAAGCCGGCTTCATGGCCGTGATCATGCACGGGGGTCCCGCCTACATGTACATGACGCCGCTGCTCGAAGCCCTGGACGAATTCGCCCCGGAACCCGTGGAGGTCTGAACGGCCATGGCCCGCCTGATCCTCGTTCGCCACGGCCAGTCCATCTGGAACCTGCAGAACCGGTTCACCGGCTGGGTGGACGTCTCGCTCAGCCGCAACGGCATGGCCGAGGCCGAACGGGTGGGGAAACGGCTGGCCGGCGAGCGCTTCGACGTGGCCTTCACCTCGACCCTGATCCGCGCCCAGGACACCCTCTACGAAATCCTCAAGCACAATCGTTACTGCGAGCAGTACGTGCGCATCCACGAGACCGGCCGGGAATGGTACGAACACTTCACCCCCGCGCCGGGCGATGCCGCCGAACTGAAAATCTACACCTCCTGGCGGCTCAACGAACGCTATTACGGCGATCTGCAGGGCATCAACAAGGACGAGGCGCGCCAGCGCTTCGGCGCCGATCAGGTGCACGTCTGGCGGCGCAGTTACGACGTGCCGCCGCCGGGCGGCGAAAGCCTGAAGATGACCGCCGAACGGGCCCTGCCCTACTACCACGACCACATCGAGCCTCATCTGCGCCAGGGCGAAACCGTGCTGGTCTCGGCCCACGGCAATTCACTGCGTGCCCTCATCATGCACATCGAGCAGATGGGCCCGGACGAGATCATCCACTTCGAGCTGCCCACCGGCACACCCTATATATATGAGTTCGACACGCACGGGAACCTGAGCGAGAAACGGATCTGGGAGGTCGCCCATGACTGAGGCGGCAACCCCTCGGCGCCTGCTCGCCCTGGTGGAACAGGCCCGTCAGCGCTCGCCGTTGCGCATCGCCGTGGTCAATGCCGAGGAGCCCCATGTCCTGCAGGGCATGCTCGAAGCCCGTGACGCCCGTCTGGCGGAGCCCATTCTGATCGGCGATGCCGAAGGCATTCGACACGTTTGCAAAAAACTGGGCTTCGACCTGGACGGCACCACGGTCGTCGATGCCCGTAGTGAGGCGGATGCGATCGAACAGGGTATCCGCCTGGTGGAACAGGGCGAGGCCCAGGCCCTGGCCAAAGGCTGGATTCACACCGACACCCTGATGCACCCGGTGCTCGAGCGCCTGCGCACGGGAAAGCGGGTCAGTCACGTGTTCGTTTGCGAACTGCCCACCTATCCCAAACTGCTGTTCATCACCGATGCGGCCGTCAACATCGCCCCCGATCTGGCGATCAAGGCGCAGATCCTGCAAAACGCCATCGATCTGGCCCGCCAGCTTGGCGTCGAACAGCCGCGAGCCGCCGCCCTTTCGGCCGTGGAAGTAGTCAAGCCCGCCATCGCCTCCACCATCGATGCCGCCTGCCTGAGCAAGATGGCCGAACGCGGCCAGATCCGGCATGCCGTCGTCGACGGCCCCCTGGCCTTCGACAACGCCATCTCGGCCGAGGCCGCCCGCATCAAGCACATTCACAGCCCGGTCGCCGGCCAGGTGGACATCCTGCTGGCCCCGGATCTGAATGCCGCCAACATCCTGGCCAAGGATCTGGAGTACCTGGCCGGCGCCACCCTCGCCGGCATCGTCATCGGCGCCAGCGTACCCATCCTGCTGCCCTCACGCTCCGATCCGCCCCAGGCCCGGCTGATCGCGGCCGCCCTGGCCGTGCTCATTCACCATACCCAGGAGAAAACCCCATGAGCGACGAGGCCACCGACAACGACGATCCGGTGATCCCGGCGCCGCCCCACCCCGTCCACCGTCAGGAGAAGCTGCCCTGGCAACGGCCCAAGCCGGCGCTGGACGACATGGACGCCCCCGAGCGGGTGCGTCGGCTGATGGAGGATCCGGCCTACCGGCAGGCCGACGAGGACGTGGATTTCCTGCAACAGGACGACACCCGCGGCATCCGCCTGCAGCTCGACTACAGCAAGCCCGAAGCCCTGCTGCGCGAACACGGCATCGAACATACTATCGTGGTCTTCGGCAGCACCCGCATTCCCGAGCCCGCCGCCGCCCACCGCGAGGTGGAACGTCTGGAACAGGCCCTGGCCGAAACCCCGAACGACGTGGCGCTGCAACGCAAGCTCGACATCGCCCGGCGGATCCTCGCCAAGAGCCACTACTACCGCGTGGCCCGTGATTTCGGCCGCCTGGTGGGGGATGCGGGCAACGGCCCCGGCGACTGTCGGGTGGTGCTGATGACCGGCGGCGGCCCCGGCATGATGGAGGCGGCCAACCGCGGGGCCTGGGAGACCGGCGCCAAGACCATCGGCCTCAACATCACCCTGCCCCACGAACAGTTTCCCAACCCCTATCTGACCCCCGGGCTGTGTTTGCGCTTCCATTATTTCGCTCTGCGCAAGCTGCACTTCCTGTTGCGGGCCAGGGCCCTGGTGGCCTTCCCCGGCGGCTACGGCACCCTCGACGAGCTGTTCGAGACACTGACCCTGATCCAGACCCGCAAGATCGCGCCCCTGCCGGTGATCCTGATTGGTGAAGCCTACTGGCGGCGGGTCATCGACTTCGATTTCCTGGTCGCGGAAGGCACCATCGATCCCGAGGATCGCGAGCTGTTCTGGTTCGCGGAAACGGCGCTCGATGCCTGGGAAGGGATTCTGCAATGGCACCAGGCCAACGGCACACCATTGTTCGGCTGACATCACACGGGAGCACAACACGATGAAGCTATCCTTCCATGGCGCGGATCGCGAGGTGACCGGTTCCTGTCACCTGGTCGAATGCAACGGCACACGCCTGCTCGTCGACTGCGGGATGTTCCAGGGCGGCCGGGAACTCGACGAGGAGAATGCCGACTCCTTCGGTTTCGCCGCCGAGAGCATCGACTTCCTCCTCCTGACCCACGCCCATCTGGATCATTGCGGCCGCATCCCGCTGCTCGCCAAACGGGGCTTCCGGGGCGAAATCATCACCACCGCCGCCAGCCGCGAACTGGCCCGCCTGGTCATGCTCGACGCAGCCCACCTCCAGGAAGAGGAAGCCGAATACCGTTCCCGCAAGGCCGCCCGTCACCACGGACGCCACGCCACCGCGGTAACCCCCCTCTACACTGTACTCGATGCCCTCAACAGCATGGACTTCTTCGGACGCCGCGCCGAATACCGCAAACCGCTGGACATCGCGCCCGGCATCCGCGCCACCTTTTTCGATGCCGGACACATCCTCGGCTCGGCCAGCATCCTGCTCGAGCTGGAAGAAGGCGGCCGGCGGCGAACGGTGCTCTTCTCCGGCGATCTGGGCTATTCCGGCCACACCCTGCTGCGGGATCCCGAACCCCCGCCCCAGGCCGACGTGGTGGTGATGGAGACCACCTACGGGGATCGCCTGCACAAGAAACTGCAACCCTCCGTGGAGGAACTGTACACGGCCATCGAGGACACCTTCCGCCGTGGCGGGAACGTGGTGATCCCCACCTTCGCCCTGGAACGTGCCCAGGAAATCCTCTACTACCTGCGGGAGGGCGTGGAAAGCGGCCGCCTGCCGACCAGCATGCAGGTCTTTCTCGACTCGCCCATGGCCATCTCCGCCACCGAGATCTTCGAACGCCACCCCGAATGTTACGACGAGAAGACCGCCGCCCTGTTCCGCAACGGCCAGGATCCCTTCCACCTGCCGGGCCTGCACTTCACCCGCGAAACGGCACAGTCCATGGCCCTCAACAACATCGGTGGCGGTGCGGTGATCATGGCCGGCTCCGGCATGTGCACCGGTGGCCGGGTCCGCCATCATCTGAAGCACAACCTCTGGCGCCATGACTCCAGCGTCATCTTCGTCGGCTATGCTGCCCGCGGCACCCTGGCGCGGCGCATCATCGACGGGGCGGAACATGTGCGGATCTTTCATGAAGACATCCCGGTGCGCGCGCGGATTCATACCATCGGCGGCTTCTCGGCCCACGCCGATCGTGACGAACTGCTAAGCTGGTACCGACGGATCGACGGTCGCGAACACACCGTGCTGGTGCACGGGGAGGAAGACGTCATGCAGCACTTTGCGCAACACCTGCACGATACCGAGGTGCTCATGCCTGGCCTCGACACGGAGCTGCCGCTGTGAATCGCCTGCGCCAGCTCAAGGCACTCGGCCAGAGCCCCTGGCTGGACGATCTGCACCGGGATCTGCTGGAGCAGGATCTGCCACGCCTGATGCGCGAAGACGGGATCTGCGGCCTCACTTCCAACCCCGCCATCCTGGCCAGGGCCGTTCTCGAACACCCCGGTTATCGCCAGCGCATCGAGCGCCTGCCCCCGGACTGCGACAGCGGCCTGGCGCGTTACGAGGCCCTGATGCGGGAAGACTTCCGGCTGGCCGCCGATCACCTGCGCCCGGTGTACGAGGAATCGGGACGGCTCGACGGTTACGTCAGCCTGGAGATCGATCCGGCCCTGGCCCACGATGCCGAGGCCTCGGTGCACGAGGCCCGGCGCTGGTGGCAGCGGCTCGAGCGTCCCAACGTCATGATCAAGATCCCGGCCACCGACGCGGGGCTGGTGGCCATCCGCCGCCTGCTCGCCGAAGGGATCAACGTCAACGCCACCCTGATCTTCAGCCCCCGCCGCTACAGCCAGGTGGCCATGGCCTGGCAGGCGGGCATCGCCGAACGGGCCGCGGCCGGCCTGCCGGTGGACAACGTGGCCTCGGTGGCCAGTTTCTTCGTCAGCCGCATCGAGACCCTGGCCGATCACCTGCTGACCGAGAAGGCGGCCACGGAACCCGCCGCCGCGGCTCTCAAGGGGCGCATCGCCATCGCCGCGGCCCGCGCCACCTACCGGGCATTTCGCCGGCACCTGGCCACCTCCGCCTGGGAACAGCTCATCATCGACGGGGCCATCGTTCAGCGGCCCCTGTGGGCCAGCACCTCCACCAAGAACCCGGACTACCTCGACACCAAGTACGTGGACGCGCTCATCGCGCCACTCACCGTCACCACCCTGCCGCTGGCGACCCTCGACGCCTTCCGGGATCACGGCCATCCGGCGCCCCGCCTGGAAAGCGCCTGCACGGAAGACGACGACACCCTCGAACGCCTGGCCGACACGGGCATCGACTTCGCCGCCATGGCCGCCCGGCTCGAAGCCGAGGGCCTGGCCAAGTTCCAGGCCGCATGGGATCAACTGCTGAAAGCACTGGAAAGCGGATGAGCCCTGCGTCCCGCCCTCATCCCCCCGCCCCACCGGAGCCGGAAATGCCGCCGCCCGCTGCCGCGCCCGCCCTCCCGCTGCAGCCGAAGGCTTCCCGGCTGGCGGGGTTACGCCGTCTGGGCCCCGGCCTGATCACGGGGGGGGCGGGCGACGACCCGGCAGGCATCGTCACCTACACCCTGGTGGGCGCCACCACCGGCTTCAGCCAGCTCTGGCTGTTGCTGCTGACCACCCCCATGATGATCGCGGTGCAGGGCGCCATCGCCCGGATCGCCATCGTCACGGGCAAGAGCCTGCCGGAGCTGACCAACCGCGTTTACTCCCGGCGCACCACCCTCGTCATGGTCGGCATCCTGGCCGGCGCCAACACCCTGACCATCGGGGCCGATCTGCAGGCCCTGGCCACCGTGCTGGGCATCCTCACCGATCTGCCGCCCATCCATCTGCTGATCCCCCTGACGGCGCTCGTGGCCTACCTGGTGATGTACCACTCCTATCGCACCATCAAGCGGGTTCTGCTGCTTCTGACCCTGGTGCTGGCGGTGTACGTGGTGAACGTCTTTCTGGCCCGGCCCGATCTGCTGGCCGTGCTGGAAAACACCTTCCTTCCCCACATCCAATGGACCGCGGCCTGGCTGCTCGCCGCCCTCGGCCTGCTGGGCACCACCATCTCCCCCTACCTGCTGTTCTGGCAGGCCGCCGAGGAGCGGGAAGAACACAACACCGTGGTCCAGGCCCGCAGCGTCTCCACCGATACCCTGCTCGGCATGAGCTACTCGAATCTGCTGGCCTACTGCATCATCCTCAGCGGCGCGGTCATGCTGCACGGCCAGCCGGTCCAGCCCCGGACGCTGCCGGAAATCGCCTCGGCCCTGCAACCGGTGGCCGCCCATCACGCCTTATTGCTGTTCGCCCTGGGCATCATCGTCTCGGGCCTGTTGGCGATTCCCGTGCTGGCCGGCTCCACGGCCTACGCGGTGGCCGATGCCTTCGGCTGGCGGGCAGGGATGGACAACCGGATCAGCGATGCCAAGGGCTTCTACCTGGTCTTTCTCGGCTCCATGCTGGTGGGCGATCTCATCGAGATGTCGCCCCTGTCCACGGTGGACGCCCTCTACTATTCCCAGGTGCTCGACGGCATGCTGCTGCCGCTGCTGCTCGTGATCGTCCTGCGCCTGGCCAACGATCGGCAACTCATGGGGCAGTACGTCAATGGCCGCCTGTCCAATGCCCTGATCGGCCTGGCCCTGCTGGCCACCTCGGGGCTGACCCTGGCCCTTTTCTGGCAGATGCTCACGGCATGAGGACGCCAACATGAAGCCGGACGATCTGCTGCTGGTGCTCAATGCCGGCTCCTCGAGCCTCAAGTTCGGCCTCTACCGGGCCGGCGAAACGGCGCCGGCGCGCCTGGCCCGCGGCCAGTTCCGGGATCTGGACGGCGCGGCCCGTTTCGTCGTGCAGCTCGAGGACGGAGCGGCCGCCCGGGAACGGCCCAGCCCGGCGCGCACGCCGGAGCAGGCCCTTGCGGCCCTGCTCGAATGGCTTGAGGAACGCTATCCGGGCCTGCGCCTTGCGGCCGCCGGCCACCGGGTGGTGCATGGCGGGCCGCGCTTCGCCGGCCCCCGGGTCGTCGATTCCGGCGTGCTGGCCGCCCTGCACGAACTCGTCTCCCTGGCGCCACTGCACATGCCCCACAACCTGGCCGGCATCGAACAACTGCAACGGCTGCGCCCGGATCTGCCCCAGGTGGCCTGTTTCGACACCGCCTTCCATCACGGCCTGCCCCTGCGCGAACAGTACTACGCCCTGCCCCGGGAATGGCATGCCCGGGGCGTGCGCCGCTACGGCTTCCATGGCCTGTCCTACGAATCCATCGCCGAGCGTCTGCCGTCGGTGCTCGGCGCCGCCGCCGAGGGTCGGGTGATCGTCGCCCACCTGGGCCACGGGGCCAGTCTCTGCGCCCTGCACGAGCGGCGCAGCCAAGCCACCACCATGGGCTTCACGCCCCTGGACGGCGTGCCCATGGCCACCCGCCCCGGGCAGCTCGATCCGGGGATCCCGCTGTGGCTGCAACGGGAAGCCGGCCTGGATGTGGCCGCCGTGGAAGACCTGCTCAATCACCGCAGCGGCCTGCTGGGCCTGTCGGGGACCAGCGGCGACATGCGCGAGCTGCTGCACGACCCCCGCCCCGAGGCGGCCGAGGCCATCGACCACTTCGTGTATCACGTGCACCGCGCCATCGCCTCCCTGGCCGCGGTGCTTGGCGGCCTCGACGCCCTGGTGTTCACCGCCGGGATCGGCGAGAACGCCCCCCTCGTGCGTGAGCGCATCGTGCGCGAGGCCCGCTGGCTGGGCCTGCAGCTCGACGCCGAGGCCAATGCCGAAAACCGCACCCGGATCAGCCTGCCCGACAGCCCCGTCTCGGTGTGGGTCATCCCCACCGACGAAGAACAACGCATCGCCCACCACACCCGCAGCCTGCTCACCGCTACCGCACCCGGAGAATCCCCATGAACGAAACCCCGACCCCGTCTCTTTCCGACGCGGAACTCGCCCGGCTCGACGCCTGGTGGCGGGCCGCCAACTACCTCTCGGCCGGGCAGATCTTCCTGCTCGACAATCCCCTGCTCGAAGAACCCCTGAAGCCGGAACACATCAAGCCGCGGCGCCTCGGCCACTGGGGCACCACCCCCGGCCTGAACCTGCTCTATGCGCACATGAACCGGCTGATCCGCCAGCAGGATCTGAACGCCATCTTCATCACCGGCCCCGGCCACGGCGGGCCGGCGCTGGTGGCCAGCACCTGGCTGGAGGGCACCTACAGCGAACGCTATCCCGCCGTCTCGCAGGATCGGGACGGCATGCGCCGCCTGTTCCGCCAGTTCTCCTTCCCCGGCGGGGTGCCCAGCCACTGCGCACCGGAGACGCCCGGCTCCATCAACGAAGGCGGCGAGCTGGGCTATTCCCTGGCCCACGCCTTCGGCGCGGTGTTCGACAACCCGGATCTGCTGGCCCTGTGCGTGGTGGGCGACGGCGAGGCGGAGACCGGTCCCCTGGCCACCGCCTGGCATTCCAACAAGTTCCTCAACCCGGCCCGCGACGGCGCCGTGCTGCCGGTGCTGCACCTCAACGGCTACAAGATCGCCAACCCCACCGTGCTGGCCCGCATCGAGGAGGCCGATCTGATCCGCCTGTTCGAAGGCTACGGCTACCATCCTTTCGTGGTGGCCGGCCATGAACCGGCCGCGGTGCACCGGGAACTGGCGGCCACCCTGGACACGGTGATCGCCGAGATCCGCCACATCCAGGATCAGGCCCGGCGCGACGGCCCGGCGCCGCTGCCCCGCTGGCCGATGATCATCCTGCGCACCCCCAAGGGCTGGACCGGCCCGAAGGAAGTGGACGGCCTCAAGGTGGAAGACTACTGGCGCGCCCACCAGGTACCGATCCCCGACGCCACCACCCCCGAACATCTGCGCCTCCTCGAGCGCTGGATGAAAAGCTACCGGCCGGAGGAACTGTTCGACGAGCGGGGCGCGCCGCGCCCGGAGGTGACCGCCCTCGCCCCCGAGGGCGAGCGGCGCATGGGCGCCAACCCGCACGCCAACGGCGGCCTGCTGCTCAAGCCCCTGCACCTGCCCGACTACCGCGACTACATGCTGAAGGTGGAACAGCCCGGCGCCCAGACCGGCGAGGCGACCCGCGTGCTCGGGCAATACCTGCGCGACGTGATGAAGCTCAACGCCGAGCCGGCCAACTTCCGTGTCATGGGCCCCGACGAGACGGCCTCCAACCGCCTCTCGGCCCTGTTCGAGGTGACCGACCGGGCCTGGATGGCGAAGCGGCTGGCGTACGACGATCACCTGGCGCCCGACGGCCGGGTGATGGAAATCCTTTCCGAACACACCTGCCAGGGCTGGCTGGAGGGCTACCTGCTCACCGGCCGGCACGGTTTCTTCTCCTGCTACGAGGCCTTCATCCACATCGTGGATTCCATGTTCAACCAGCACGCCAAGTGGCTGAAGGTGTGCCGCGAGATCCCCTGGCGGGCCGACATCGCCTCGCTCAACATCCTCCTCACCTCCCATGTCTGGCGCCAGGATCACAACGGCTTCTCGCACCAGGATCCGGGCTTCATCGATCACGTGGTGAACAAGAAGGCCGACATCGTGCGCGTGTACCTGCCGCCCGACGCCAATTCCCTGCTCTACGTGGCCCACGAATGCCTCAACTCGCGCAACCTGGTGAACGTGATCGTGGCCGGCAAGCAGCCCGAACCCCAGTGGCTGGATCGGGACGCCGCCATCAAGCACTGCAGCGCCGGCATCGGGATCTGGGAATGGGCCAGCAACGACCAGCACGGCCGTCCCGACCTGGTCATGGCCTGCTGCGGCGACGTGCCCACCATCGAGACCCTGGCAGCCGTGGATCTGCTGCGCCGCCTCGCGCCCGAGCTGAAGATCCGCGTCATCAACGTGGTGGATCTGAT
>JALSSV010000053.1 GCA_026984045.1 Chromatiales bacterium
GTTCCGTCTGCTGCCCGCGCTGCTGCTGATTTTCCTCACCGCCTGCGCCAGTACGCCCAACCCGCAAGTCTGGCAGGCCGAGTACACGCAGGCCATGCAAGCCGTCAAGGCCGGCCACTTCGAGGCCGCCATTGCCTCGCTCGAATCCCTGCGGGATTCGGCGGCCGACGAGAACCTCCGCTATCAGGCCGAAACCGCCCTGGCCTATGCGCTCTACAAAAAGGGTGACTATCCGGCCGCGCTGCAACAGGCCGAAGAGATCATCCACCGTTATCCTCCAACGCCACAACAGGCTTATATCTATTACCTGCGTGGCCTCATCACCCTCAAGCAGGGCGAAGAAGAACAGCGGAAACTGCTCGCGGATCAGACGACCGCGGCGGCCTATCCGATGAGCCTGCGCAAGGCCTACGAACATTTCACCGAACTCATTCACCACTTTCCCCGCAGCACCTATACGGAACAGGCCTACCGGCATCTGGACACCATCCGTGAACTTCTGGCCGAATACGAGGTACACCAGATCCAGCGACTGATGATGCAAAAACGCTATCAGCAGGCCATCGATCGCGCCCGTTACGTGGGCGAGAATTTCGACGACACCAAGGCCAACCTCCAGGCCCAGCGCCTCATGGCCAAGGCCTACGAAGCCCTCGGCAAACCCGAAGAAGCCGAACTCATCCATCGCCGGCTCGAGGAACGGGAAGCGCGCTGATTGCGTTTTCCTGCTTCCTGCAACGGTCTGGTCGCGGCGAGGGCGCCGCTCCTACAGGGGGATGACCGTTTCCAGCAGGCGCGGCGCCCTCGCCGCGATGAACGCTGCCCGGCAATGCCGATCATTGACGAGTGGCTGACGATCAGGGAAATCAACCGCCTTACCTGTCACCCGCTACCACAGTCGCCCCGTTCGCTGGAAGCGGTAGCGGCCGGTGCTGTCGGGGCGGCCGAGGAAGCGGAGGATCTGTTGCAGATCCTTGCGGTTGGCGTCGCGGTTCTGGAGGGTGAGGTCGAGCAGCCAGGTGCCGGCGGGGTCGAGGTCGAGGTGACCGTCGAGGGCCAGATCGCCGTCCTGGTTGCGGATCCGGATGCGGCTGCCATCGCCCCGTTCAGCGGCTTCCAGGTGGACGCGTCCGAGAGAGAGATCCTGCACGCCGCCGATCAGCGCCGGGCGCCATTCGGCCTGGCCATCGAGTCGGATGCGGGTGCCGGGTTCGAATCGGGCCGCGAGTGAGGTGAAGTGGAGGGTGCCGTCCAGCACCAGAGGTCGCGTGAGGCTGTCGAAGGCGGAAAGATTCAGCCGGCCACGGAGATCCCCGACTTCCAGCGCACCTCCCAGCCCGTAACCCAGCCAGCCGCGCAGTCGGCCGCTGCGGCCTTCGAGGTGCACCGCGGCGCCCAGACTGCCCGTGAACAGTGTCCACGGGGTGAACGACCAGTGGAGTTGGCCGAGCGCGAGCTGGCGAAATCGTACGTCGTGCAGGGTGCCGGACCACAGGCTGCCGCTGGCATGGCCGATATGCAGCACGGCCGGCAATGGCAGCCGCTGCAGAACCATGCCGGCAGGCAGGCGCAGCGCGAGAAACAAGAGATAGAGGCCGAACGCCAGCAGTGTCCAGCGTGCGGCGGTACGGTTGAGGCGCAAGCGCGATCTCATGGGGCCTCCAGAATCAGACGGCTGTTGACCCGACCGGGTTCGTCGCGCCGCTCCACGCTGATCTCGCTCACCCGAATCCCGTACTGTCGATCCAGCAGACCCAGCCAGTCCATCAGCGTGTCGAAGGGCGCGTTCTCCACCCAGAGGATCACGCTACGCCCCTCCTGGCCGGAGGGCTGGACCTTCTTCAGGGTGTCGCCGAGCCCCTTGCGTGCGGCACTGGCCTGGATGGTGCCCAGCAGCGAGCCCTGCAGGCGTGCGGGACCATTGGCCTTGCCACTGCCGCGCAGGCGCCGCACCTCGGCGGCCATGGCCTGCAGTTCGGCCAGTTGTTTCTCCTGGGCCGAGACCTTGCGCCGGGTCTCGTCGATGCCGGTCCGCAGCGGCGTCCAGATCAGCAGGTAGAAGAGCACGGTGGTCAGCACCACGGCGGTCAACACCAGCATGCGCCGTTCGCGCGGTTGCAGGGCCTGCCATTTGCGTTGCAGTTCGTTCATGGGGTGATCACGATCCGGCCGTCCACCCGCCCGCCGCTGGCGTTGGCCGACTTGAGTTCGATGGTCCACGGCGTGTGCTTTGCCAGGCTCTCGCGCAGGGCGTCCAGGGTCTTGAGATCGGGCGTGACGAGACGGATCTCGAGACGACCGTCGGCGTAGCGCAGATGGGTCACTTCCACCTTCGGGTGCTGGCGGATGAGGGGCGCGAGGCGGGCCAGCATGGCGGTGAAGCCGGGGCCGCCGCTGCCGCCGCCGTTGCGCAGCGCCGCCAGACGGTGGCGCATCTGGGTACGGGGATTGACGATCCGTTTCACCTCCGGAAAGGTTTCCCGGAAGACCTGTTTCATGCGCGCATCGAGCCGTTGGCTGTAGTCGCGCAGCTCACGGTATTCGCCGATCTGGCTGGTCAGGCCCAGAATCAGCAGCAGCCCGAGCAGGGCGGCGGCCGGCAGCCAGGGCCGCAGCAGGGCAGCGAGCTGGCTGCGGGGCGAATAGTCGCCCTGCAGCAGGTTGAGTTCCGCCGGTTCGGCCTCCAGCAGCAGGGGATCGAGGGCACCGGCCTCGCCGCCGGGGGGCGCCACGGTTTCGATCCGGCTGCCATTGCAGTGTTGCTCGATTCCGGGAAGAGTCTCGCAGCCGTGCAGGACGAAACGATCGGGGCAGCCTGTCTCGGTCACCGCCCGCGCGAGCAAAGCCGGCAGCAAGGGTGCCTGGCAAACGAACCCCCGGTTGCCAGACTGGCGGATGACGATCCGTTCGCCGTCGCAGACGAGGCGCCAGCCATCGACCGGGGCCGGCGGCAGCAGGCTGTCGGGCAGCAGCGCCGCCGGCGTGATGCCGGCGGCCCCCAGCACCGCCAGCCAGGTCTCCACGCAGGCCCGATCCACCACCGCGGCCTGCCAGCGGCCATCGCCTTCGGGCACCCCGAGGGCACAGTGCAGGCGCTCCACGTCGTCGATGAGCTGCTCCTCGAGGGCATAGGGCAGGGCAGCCAGCAACTGGGCGCGCCGCCCGCGGGGCAGGTTCACCGAGGTGAGCAGCACCGTCTCGCCCGGCACGTACACCACGGGCGGCCCCCCCTGCAGGGAACGGCTCGCCTCGACCAGGGTGCCGCAATGCAGGTGGCGTGGCGTCTCGTCGGCCCGCACCCAGCAGGCGCGCCACAGGACCGGATCCCGGGATTCGCTGTCCGTTGGCGGGATCAGGCGCAACAGGGTGTGGGCGGCCATCAGAAATCTCCCTCGCTGCGCGCATAGATGGTGTTGCGGCCGTCGTCCTCGCGTATCACGATGCTGCGCAGCCGGCGCGCGCTCTGCCCCAGCATCACTTCGGCTTCGATGCGGAAGAAATCACTGCCCACGCTCAGGCCTTCTTCGGGAATGGCCTTGCCGGCGAACACCGGTTCGGCCAGGAAGTCCTGTACCGAGTTCCAGGGGCTGTCCTCGCGCTTTTCCAACAAAGCTTCGATCTCCGCCAGAGGCAAATCGTCGGCCAGGCTCGCCAGCACGGTGGCGCTGGCGGTATTGACGTTGATCGGGGTAGGCCGCGGCAGGGCGGTAACGTAAGGCAGCAAGGTTTCGTAGTCCTTCTCAGTCAAATCCCGGATCAGCCGCAACTCGCTGACGTGGGCCATGGGCCGGTTGGCGGCGCGATAGGGTGGCGTCTGGCCCAGATAGGTGTCGTCTTCCGCGCCGTCGGGAAAGCGGGCCTCGATGTCGCTATCTTGCCAATCCTCGATCCGGTTGGCCAGTGCCGCGGGCAGTTCCAGGATCCGCAGCAGGCGCGCGAAGCGGGCCCGGGCCACCTTGCCGGCCTCGCCTTCGGCGACCAGGTTGTGCAGGTTGAAGCGGGCTTGCAGATCGTCGATCCGACCGCTCAGGGTGCCACCCTCGATGGGCAGGGGCGGCAGGCGCAGCGCCCAGTCCTCGCCCAGGTGATCGATCTTGTTCTTGCGCCGGTCGTCGGCGAGGAACTGGCGCGCCCAGCTCTCCACGCCCAGCAGATACATGAGGGCCTGGCCGTCGTAGAGGGTGTTTTCGGTACGGCGGATATCGATCTGCTGGCGGCTGGCCATGTGCACGGCCGCGGTGGTGGCCAGGGCCACCACCAGCATCACGGTGATCAGGGCCACGCCCCGCTGCCGGCCGCCCATCACAGGCGCACCGCGCCCAGCGGCACCAGACGCCGCAGTTCGCCCCAGTCGGCCAGTTCCAGGGTCACTTCCACCGCCAGCGGCGCCTGGAGGCCCTTGGCTTGCTGGCCCTCGGGCGGCCATTGCCGGTGCCATTTCTTCTTGTCGTCGAGAAAGCGCAGGCGAAAGCCCTTTACCGCCGTGCACAGGGGCAGCGATCGGGGCCGGGTATCCTGAGCCCGATCGAGCACCGGCCAGGTCTCACGGTAGAGCACGTCGTCCTCGAGCCGCCAGTCGATGCGCTGCAGTTCGCTGCGCGCCACGCCGAGCGGATTGGCATAGCCGCTGCGGGTCAGGACCAGGAGGGGCTCGCCGTTGCTCTGCAGCGGATCGCGGCCCACCAGGAAGCGCTGGGTGTCGCCGTATTCGTCGCGGATGTCGCGCGGGATGATCTGCAGCAGATCCCGTTCCATGAAGGTGAAGGTGCGCTGCACTTCGCCCAGGCGGTCGAGCTGTTCGTCGAGGATGTCTTCGGTCCTGAGCACCTTGCTCAGGCCACCGTAGGCCATCACGGCCAGCAGGGCGAAGATGGCCAGCGCCACCAGCAGCTCCAGCAGGGTGAAACCGCGCTGTGAGAGAGGCCGGATCATGGCGCGGGCTTGCCGACGAAGGCCACCAGGGTGGCGACGGGATCGGCCTCTGGATCGCGATCGGCCGGGGCGACGCGGATGTCGAGCCGCCGCAGGCGGCTGTCGTCGGTGGCGGAGATCTTCACCTGCCAGCGCCACTCGTGATCGCCGAACGCCATCCGGCCCTCGTCCCGGCCCGGGCGGGGAAACTTTTCCAGCACCTGGTATTCCACCGCCTTGTTTTCGGCGATCCACTGGGCGAAGGTCTTCTGCTTCAGGTAGGCGGCATTGCCGGCGTACAGCCCACTGGCGCGGATGATGGCGCCCAGGGTCAGGGCCACGATGGCCAGCGCCACCATCACTTCGAGCAGGGTGAAGCCGCGCTGCCGGTTCATGCGGCGCCGTCGTCGATGGCTTCCAAACGCAACTCGCCGCTGGCCTCGCCCAGAAGCCGCCAGCGGGGCGCTTCGAAGGCCCAGCCCAGTTCCAGGACGAAGGGAAGGGTCTCGCCGCTGGACGTAAACAGGATGCGTGCCGGTTTTTCCGCGTCGCCGAGGGGCACGGGCAGATCGTCCTGGCGCAGGCGGATGGTCAGATCGCCGGGCAGCCGCCGCGGGCGCAACGCGGCGATGCCCTGCACCGGCAGCCAGTGTTCGTCTTCCCGCACCTGGAATTCGTAGCCGTCCGGCAGGATGCGGGCCGCCAGTTCCCGGCGCCCGAGGATGGCCTCTTCCTGGGCGAGGCGGAACAGGGCCAGCATGCGCCGGGCCTCGGTCTCGGCCATTGCCTCCCGATCGCCGCCGGTGCCGAGCACGGCCACCGAGAGGATGATGCCGATGAGCATCACCACCACGAGGATCTCCAGCAGGGTGAATCCGGACTGTCGGCATGGGAGGCGCAAAGCGGCGGATCAGTCCTCGAGGTTCCAGTTGCCGATGTCGTCGTCGCTGGGCGTGCCGTCCGGCCCCAGGGAGTAGACATCGATGGCACCGTGTTCGCCGGGGTTCAGATACTGGTAGTCGTTGCCCCAGGGATCCCGCGGCACCTTCTTCAGATAGCCTTCCTTGCGGTACTTCTTCGGCACCGGCGGCACACTGGGCTTGCTGACCAGCGCCGCCAGGCCCTGATCGGTGGTGGGATAGGCGAAGTTGTCCAGCTTGTAGAGATCCAGCGCCGTCTCCAGGGCCCGCACGTCCTGCTTGGCCTTGGCGATGCGCGCCTCTTCGGGGCGGCTCATGATGTTGGGCACCACCACCGCGGCGAGGATGCCGAGGATCATGACCACCACCAGGATCTCGATGAGGGTGAAACCGCCTTGTTTGTGGATCTTGTGCACGTTGCTACGCTCCTTGGGGTCGGAATGCCGTTACTTGACGAGAGAGTTGAGATCGAAGATGGGCAGCAGGATGGCCAGCACGATGACCATCACCACCAGACCCATGACCACGATCAGAATCGGTTCCAGCAGGCCGAAGAGGGTGGCGATCAGGGTCTGCAGTTCCCGTTCCTGGGCGCTGGCGGCATGATCGAGCATCTTCTCCATTTCGCCGCTGGCCTCGCCACCGCTGACCAGCTGGATGAACAGGGGCGGAAAATGACCTTCCTTCTCGAGCGAGGTGGCAAGGCTGGCGCCTTCGCGCACCCGTTCGGCGGCCCGTTCCACCGCCTGGCGCATGGGCAGGTTGCCCAGCACCTCGGCGGCGATGCGCATGGCGTCGAGCAGGGGCACGTTGCTGGCGGAGAGGATGCTCAGGGTCCGTGCCAGACGCGCGGTGTTCATGCCGCGCACCAGGCGCCCGGCCACCGGCAGGCGCAGGACCAGCGCGTCCATGCGCCGCTTGAAGTCAGGCCGCTTCAGCAGGCGGGCGAAGATCAGCAGGGCCAGGGCGAGGCCCGAGGCCAGCCAGGGAAAGGCGCTGCGCAGGAAGTCGGAGGTAGCGATCAGGGCCCGGGTCAGCCAGGGCAGGGTCTGGCCGGTGTTCTCGAACACCTTGACCACTTCCGGCACCACGAAGGCCAGCAGGGCGCTGACCACGGCCACGGCCATGAGCGTGAGGATCACCGGGTAGAGCAGGGCGAGCTGTACCTTCTGTCGCATCATCTGTCGCGATTCGGTGTATTCGGCCAGCCGTTCGAGCACCAGGTCCAGGTGGCCGGACTGTTCGCCGGCGCGCACCGTGGCCACGTAGAGATCGTCGAACACGTTGGGAAAGCGGGCCAGGGCGTCGGCCAGGGAGTGGCCCTCGAGCACCTGGGCGCGCACCGCCAGCACCAGGCTCTTGAGGCGCGGCTTGTCGGTCTGGCGGGCCACGGTGGCCAGGGCGTCGGCCAGGGGCGTGGCCGAGCGGGTGAGGGTGGCCAGCTGGCGGGTCATGATGGCCAGGGCGGTGACGCTCACCCCGCCCTGGCGGCTGCGGCCCTCGCGGCGTTCCCGGCCCCGTTCCTTGCGCGTCACCTCCACCACCTGCAGGGGCACGAGCTGCTGCTCGCGCAACTGGGCGCGGATCTGACGTGCGCTGTCGCCCTCGAGAAGGCCCTTCTTCTCGGCGCCGCGCGGGTCGAGTGCGGTGTATTCGTAGGCGCCCACGGCTTCAGTCCCGGTGTCTCACGTCAGCGTTCCTGGGTGACCCGCAGCACTTCCTCGACGCTGGTTTCGCCGGCCAGGATGCGCCGTACCCCGTCCTGGAACAGATCCGGGCGGCGCTGGCGCACGTGGGCTTCCATGGCCTGCTCGCCGGCACCGTCGTGGATCATCTCGCGCAGGGGGTTGTCCACGTCCACCAGTTCGTAGATCCCGGTGCGCCCCCGGTAGCCCTGCTGGTTGCAGGCGGGGCAGCCCGTGGCCCGGTACAGGGTCGGCACCTCGCGATCGGCCAGCCCGAGCTTGGCCAGTTCCGCCGGGCCAGGGGTGTAGGGCTCGCGGCATTCGCGGCACAGGGTGCGCACCAGCCGCTGGGCGAGGATGCCCTCGAGGCTGGAGGAGAGCAGGAAGGGTTCCACGCCCATGTCGCGCAGGCGGGTGATGGCGCCGATGGCGGTGTTGGTGTGCAGGGTGGAGAACACCATGTGGCCGGTGAGGCTGGCCTGCACGGCGATGGTCACCGTTTCCAGATCGCGGATCTCGCCCACCATCACCACGTCCGGATCCTGGCGCAGGATGGCCCGCAGGCCGCGGGCGAAGGTGAGATCCACCTTGGGATTGACCTGGGTCTGGCCGATGCCGTCCAGGTAGTATTCGATGGGCTCCTCCACCGTCATGATGTTGCGATCGCGCGTGTTGAGGCGGCTGAGGATGGCGTACAGGGTGGTGGTCTTGCCCGAGCCGGTGGGGCCGGTGACCAGCACGATGCCGTGGGGCCGGTGGATGATCCGGTCGAGCAGTTCACGGGTCTGCGGATCCATGCCCAGGTGTTCCAGATCCAGGCGCCCGGCCTGCTTGTCGAGGATCCGCATCACCACCCGCTCGCCCTGGCCGGAGGGCAGGGTGGAGACCCGCACGTCCACCGCCCGTCCGGCGATGCGCAGGGAGATACGCCCGTCCTGGGGCACGCGCTTCTCGGCAATGTCGAGCCGCGCCATGACCTTGATGCGCGAGACGATGAGCGGCGCCAGGGCGCGGTTGGGCTGCAGCACTTCGCGCAACACGCCGTCCACCCGGAAGCGCACCACCAGGCGTGACTCGAACGGCTCGATGTGGATGTCGGAAGCGTTCTCGCGGATGGCCTGGGTGAGCAGGGCGTTGATCAGGCGGATGATCGGGGCATCGTCCTCGTTCTCGATCAGATCCTCCGGTTCGGCCAGGGCCTCGGCCACGCTGTCGAGATCGAGATCGTCGCCGATCCCTTCCACCGATTCGATGGTCTGGGAGCTGCGATCCTCGTAGGCCTTCTGCAACAGGGCGTTGAATTCCTCCTCATCCACTTCGCGCACCTCGAGCGGTGCACGGAAATGGCGCTGGGCCTCCAGCAGGGCCTCGCTGCGAATATCGGGCCGGCACACGGCCTGCAGGCGATCCGCGG
This sequence comes from Chromatiales bacterium, assembly GCA_026984045.1. Classification (GTDB taxonomy): domain Bacteria; phylum Pseudomonadota; class Gammaproteobacteria; order UBA6429; family Thiohalophilaceae; genus JALSSV01. The sequence continues at coordinate 8,931 of JALSSV010000053.1, forward strand.
CCTCGTCGAGCACCAGGATGCCCTGGCGCTTGGCGAAGGAAAAGGGCAGGCGGACGTCGGGCTGACGGCGGGCTTCCATGGGCATCGTTCAGTTCGCTTCACCGGGGGGCGGAATGTCGGAGTGGTGCTGATCCGGCTGGTAGATGGGCGGCAATGGCGGAATGGCGGCGTATTCGTGCATCACCGGAATCTCGCGGTTGCGGAACAGGGTCATGCCTTCCTTGCGTTCCACCATCTGCATCTCGCGCAGGTAGTTGTACTTGCGGGCCGTGTACTGGTTCTGCAGGGTGCGATTCTTGAGGATGGTGGGTCGAATGAACGCCATCAGGTTGGTCTTGGTCTTGCGCACGCTCTTGTACTTGAACAGCCAGCCCACCAGGGGAATGTCTCCCAGACCGGGCACCTTCTGCTCGCCTTCGGTCAGGTTGTCTTCGATGAGCCCCCCGAGCACCAGGATCTGGCCATCCTCGACCATGACGTTGGTGGTGATCTGGCGCTTGTTGGTGATGAGATCGGCCCCGGCGGTACTCGAGGTGAGACTGGAAATTTCCTGATTCACCTCCAGTTTCACCGCATCGCCTTCGTTGATTTGGGGCTTGATGCGCAGGGTCAGGCCCACGTCCTGCCGCTCGATGGTCTGGAACGGATTGACCGGCGTCGTTCCGCCACCGGTGTTGGCGTACTGGCCGGTGACGAAGGGCACGTTCTGGCCCACCACGATCTTGGCTTCCTCGTTGTCGAGGGTGACCAGTGACGGCGTGGACAGGATGTTGGTGTTGGCATCACCGGCCAGGGCACGGATCAGCATGGCCAGTTGCGGATCGCCATTGCTGTTGAAGCTGCCGAGCCCCAGGCTCAGCCCCGACATGGCGGCCGCGGCAGCCGGCGGCGATTCCAGCAGGGAAAGGAGGCCGGAACCGAAGCTGGGAAAGTTGAGCAGGCCGATGGGACCGTTCTTGTTGCCACCGTCGGTGCCGTCGACGGCCCACTGCACACCCAGCTCCGATGACTTGGAATAGGAGACCTCGGCAATGATGGCCTCGATCAGGACCTGGGCGCGGCGGATGTCGAGCTGGCGGACCACGGCGCGGATGGAGCGCAGGATGTTGGGCGGGGCGTTGATCACCAGGGCATTGGAACTCTCGTCGGCCTGGATGTTGATGTCGGTGCGTGCGGCACTCTTCCCTTTGCCGCTCTTGCCCAGGGTCTTGGTCACGCCAGTGAGGACCGGCACCAGATCCTTGGCCTTGGCATAGCGCAGGTAGATGACGGTGGTGTTGCCGCTGATCTCCAGCGGCACGTCCATGTGGCTGATCAGGGCCCGCAGCTGCAACCGCTTGCTCTGATCGCCGCCGAGCAGCACGCTGTTGGTGCGATCGTCGGCCACCAGGGTCACGCCGGTCTTGTCCTTGGCGGTGGAGGGTTGCAGTTGCTTGATGACCTGTACGATCTCGGAGGCCACGGCGTTCTTGAGGGGGATGACCTCGATCTCCTGGTTCACGGCCTGATCGATGCGGGCAATGATCTCCGCCAGGCGGGCCACGTTGGCGGCGCTGTCGGAAACAATCAGGACATTGGACTGGGGATAGGCAGCCAGATGTCCCCGTTGCGGCACCAGCGGGCGCAGGATGGGCACGAGCTGGGCGGCGGTCACGTGCTTGATGGGGATCACCTCCGTAACCATCTCGTCACCCTCGTCGAAGCGGGCCCGGCGCACGGTGCGGATGGTGTCCTGCTTGGCGTTGACCTCGGGGACGATCTTGATGGCGTGGGTGCCAGGAACGGCGGCGAAACCGTGCACCTTGAGCAGCGACAGGAATACCTGGTAGACCTCGTCCGGCGTCAGGGCCTTGTGGGTAATCACCGTGACCTTGCCCTTGACACGCGGGTCGATGATGAAGTTGCGGCCGGTGAGCTTGGCCACCGCGTCGATGACAGCAGTGATGTCGGTATCGCGGAAGTCCAGGGTCAGCCGGCCTTCGACTGCCGGCAAAGGCCGGAAAAAGGTCAGCATCAGCAGCAGGACGAGCAGGGGGCGGCTTGTTCGTTTCATTGTTGTCATGGGCCCTCAGTTCAGTTTGAGCGTGAGCTGCTGGGGAATCCCCCGGCGCTGGATCACCAGTTGCAGTTCCTGGAGATCGTCGAGGTTTTGCAGCAGGGAGAACATGGCAGACGTATCCTGCACCGACACCCCGTTGATTTCGGTGATGATGTCCTGGGGCAGCAGGCCGGCGGCGCGCATCAGGGCACGGTCGTTGTGGTTGAAGCGATAGCCGACGAGCTGACCGTCCTTCATCACCGGCGTGATCCGGATCTGCTTCAGCAATTGCTGGGGGTTGTCGCGGTACAGCCGCTTGATCGACTGCAACTGGGGCACGCGGCGAACCGTCTGGCGGCCTGTGGCCACCCTGCCCATTGGCGGGCTGACCGCCTTGTCCAGCCTTGCCGTTGCGTGCTTGCGCTTGAGCTTGAGGGTTTCGAGCTTGCCGTGGCGGGAGAGGATGACCCGGTCCGGATAGATTTCATGCAGGGTGGCGCCGCCAGGCAGGGCATCACCGCGGCGGTAGGCCCGATCCCGGCCCCCTTTCCCGGCGATGATGGCCATGGCCAGCTTCGGATCGTCGGAGGCGAAGACGCCGTGCAGCGACAGGCGCAGACGGGTTTCAGGCGCCACGATGGGGCCTTTCACCGGCACGGGGGCCACCCTGGCCTGCCCGAACAGGTGTGCCGAGAGCAGTTCCCGGAGCGATACCGGCGTCTTGCCGTGCGAGCCCGTGACCGGTGTGACCGTCACGGGCTGGGGCAGGGGTGGCGGGGGGGTGAGCCACTGCCAGGTCAGACCGGCGGCGGTCCAGGCCACCAGTGCCAGCAATGCCAGCGCCATGTATCGGGCGAGACGCCGATTGACGACCGGATCGAGAAAGCCCTGGCGCAGGCGCAGAAGAAACTTCTGGCCTCGATCCGAGAGAGCGAGGGCCGCGCTCATGACCACTCCTTTTCAGGCCGGATCGGGCCGAGGCTGTCGTTTCCTTTCATGCGTGCCGCCGTTACTGGAACCCATTTCTGGGAGTTTACCTGAAAAAATCAATGAAAGTGTTTGATTCTAGCGCGTTTTCATCGAGATTGACAAAGAAGTCATCACGCTTTGTTCTGCCATTTGCGCAAGGCTACCATACCATTATTAGGTCAATAGCCTGTTTTTGACCTGGCCGGCAGCGGATGGTTCCTGGCATCTCCGACAGGCACCGGTTTGGCCGCCCCGAGCAGGGATGCGCTACAATCGCCGACCGTTTCGTTCATGCCCATTCCTGGAGCGCCAGCATGCATCAGATCACCGTCATCGGGGCCGGTTTCGCCGCCCTCACCGCCGCCCGCCGCCTGCGGCAGCATGATCGCCAGGCCCGAATCACTCTCGTGGCACCGGCGCCGGAACTCGTCTACCTGCCGAGCCTCATCTGGATTCCCTCGCGGATGCGCAGTGGGGAGAATCTGCGCATCGATCTCCGACGCTTTTTGCAACGACACGACATCGATTTTCGGCGCGCACGGGTCATGGGCCTTGGCGAAGGGGGCCGGGAAGTGCGTCTCGATGACGGCGAGGTTCTGCATAACGACGGCCTGATCATCGCCGCGGGCGGCCGTTTCATCAAGAAACTGCCCGGCATCGAACACGCCATCACCATCTGTGAGGGCATCGAGGCCGCCGAACGGATCCGGGATCGGGTGGAGGCCATGGAGGGCGGCACCATCGCCATGGGCTTCGGCGGCAACCCCAAGGAGCCGGCGGCCATGCGCGGCGGGCCCATGTTCGAAGTGCTGTTCGGCCTCGATACCCTCCTGCGTCGCCAGGGCCGGCGGGATCGCTTCAAGCTGATCTTCTTTGCCGCCGCACCTCGCCCGGGGAAGCGACTGGGCGAGAAGGCGGTGGACGGCCTGATGAAGGAAATGCAGCGCCGCGGCATCGAAACCCATCTGGGGCACAAGCCGCAGGCATTCACCGACAAGTCGGTGCGCACCGAAGGCGGGGAATTCGCGGCCGATCTGATCATCTTCATGCCGGGTCTGACCGGCCCGGCCTTCGCCGCCGACAGCGGCCTGCCATTATCGGATGGCGGCTTCTTCCGTGCCGATTCCCATTGCAAGGTACCCGACAGCGAACGGGTTTACGTGGCCGGCGACAGCGGCAGCTTCAGCGGACCCGAATGGATGCCCAAGCAGGCCCACATGGCCGATCTGCAGGCCGAGGCGGCCGCCGACAACCTCATCGCCGAACTCCAGGGCAAACCGGCCACCGCCACCTTCAAGACCGAACTCATCTGCATCATCGATTCCCTGGACAAGGGTATCCTGGTCTACCGCAATCCCCGGCGCAGCCTGGTGATCCCCGGCGGGGTGTTCATGCACTGGGCCAAGCGGTTTTTCGAATGGTGGTATCTGCGGCGTTATCGGTAGCTGGTAGCTGGTAGCTGGTAGCTGGTAGCTGGTAGCTGGTGGCTAGTGGCTGGTGGCTGGGGG
>JALSSV010000054.1 GCA_026984045.1 Chromatiales bacterium
CGCCCCCATCTCGTCAGCCACCGAGAGGGGCGGTCTTCCAAACCAAGCACAGGAGACCGTCAAATGAGTCCTACCTATACCCGCGCCCCCGAGCGCATCACCCCCTGCATCACCCAGACCGTCCCGGCAGATTCCGCCGAGCTGGCCGGCCTGCTGAAGGAACTGGAAAGCATCCTGTATCACGCCGGACGCGACCTGGCCTACCTGGCCGCCGAGATTGATGCCGCTGTGGACCGCCTGGCCGGCGAGGGGCGGACCGCCGATGCCCTGGCCGTAGCCGAGCGCATCCGCCGAGCTTCGACCGCCTGTGAGCGTGCACGTGCCGCTGTGGCGGGGGAGGTGCGCAATGCGTGATTGTGTCCACAGCGTCGCCTCAGCCGTCGCCGCCTTCCGCAAATATTTCGCCGGCGATCTGATCCAGGGGCCACGGCAGTACACGGCCGAGGAAATGGCCCTGCTGGATCGGATCAAGGGAATGGCTCAGCCGGAGCTAGAGGCCGGCAACCTGGCCTCTGGGCTCAAAACGCTATGGACAGCGGTCCAGTCCGGTGAGCTGGGAGAGGAGGACCTAGCCAATGCCCTGTGGCTGCTGTACGAACACGCCCAGTTGCTGGATGCGGCGATTGAGGCAGCCAGGGGCGCGGAAATTCTGCGCTATGAGGCCAGGATCAAGGCTCTGGAGGCGCGGCTGGCGGAAGCGGAGGGAGGTACTGAGCGCACCGCTGCCTGAGACAACGAACCCCCCGTTGGATTGCTCCGGCGGGGGGCAACGCAACGAATTGAGAAACCACACCGCGAGGTTTCACCGTGAATAATAGCATCGAATCTGACGAAAAGCATCACGATTTTTCCACGGTCAGGACCGCCGCCCAGGGCCGCTGGCCGGAGATTCTCACCCGCCTGGGCATCGACGCCGACCACCTGACCAACCGCCACGGCCCGTGCCCCGGCTGCGGCGGCCGCGACCGCTTCCGGTTCGACGACCGGGACGGTCGGGGAACCTGGATATGCGGCGGCGGTGGCGAAGAACAGGCCGGCGACGGCTTCCAACTGCTGGAACACGTTCACGGCTGGGGCCGTTCTGAATCACTTCAAGCCGTGGCCGAGGTCCTGGGACTGACCGAGGGCGTGGAACCGCCACCCCGGAGGCCGGCCCCCAAGCCAGCCAGCGACGACCGCCAGGCCAAACAGGCCCGCGCCGCCGCGCTGGCGCGCCAGGTGATCGAAGCCGCGCCCCTGGCCCACGTCACCCACCGCTACCTGCTGCGCAAGCGGATTCCCTATCAGACCGACGAACGCACGCCTGCCCATCCCTTCCCGACGCTGCACCAGATGCCGGTGGAGAAGCTGCGGGAACTGATCGGCTACTGGCCCAAGGCCGGCGGCGAGCGCCTCGAGGGCAAGGTGCTCATCGCCCCGGTTGGGAACTGGGACGGCCTCACCGCCCTGGAAATGATCGACGGTGCCGGCCGCAAAGCCGCCCTGGCCGGCGGCAGAAAATCCGGCTGCTGGTGGGCCGCACAGGCGATGCCGGAATCCTGCGACCGTCTACTGATCGGCGAGGGCGTGGCCACCGTGCTTTCCGCCATCGAGGCCACCGGCTGGCCCGGAGTGGCCGCCCTGAGCTGCGGCAACCTGAAGGCGGTGGCCAGGGCCATGCGCCAGCGCTACCCCAAAGCGGCCATCATCATTCTGGCTGATCTCGGCAACGGCCAGGCCAAGGCCGAGGAAGCCGCCAGGGCCATCGGCGGCCACCTGGCGGTGCCGGATTTCGGACCGGACCAGCCCGAGGGCGCGACGGATTTCAACGATTTGGCGCTGTGCCGGGGGATGGAGGTCGTCAAGGAGCAGATCGAGGCGGCAAGCCCAGTTGGCCCCGACCGCCCCAGCGCCGAGAAAAAACACCCCCTCGATGGCGCAATGGTCGGCGCGTACCGCGTCATCTCCGGGCGCCTGTACCGGGAGGTGGAAAAGGGCGATGCGGTTCACACCATCGCGGTAGCCAACTTCGCCGCCCGAATCGCTCGGGAGGTGCAGCGGACCGACGGGCTGGAAACCCGGTTCCTGTTCGAAATCGAGGGTTGGCTGGGGACCGGCGAGCCCCTGCCCCGTGCCCTGGTGACGGCCAAGGAGTTCGCCGGCCTGAACTGGATCTGTGAACACTGGGGCAGCCGTGCCCTGGTCTATCCCGGCCAGGCCGCCAAGGATCATTGCCGCGCCGCCATCCAGATGATGAGCCGCCCCGAGCGGGCCACCCTCTACGCCCATCTTGGTTGGACCGAGATCGACGGGAAGCCCGTCTTCATCCACGCCGGCGGCGGGATCGGGGCCGAGGGCGCGGTGGCCGGTATCGAGGTGGACCCCGGCCCCACCCTGTCCGGTTTCGCCCTGCCGGAACCGCCGACACCGGACGCGGTGGCCGGCACCATCCGCGACGTGCTGACCCTGCCCGGCACCCTGGCCCCGGAGGCCATCGTCTGGCCGCTGCTGCTCTACACCCTGGGCGCGCCCCTGGGACATTCACCGTTTTCCCTTTACCTGGCCGGCGGCAGCGGGGCGTGCAAAACCAGCCTGGCGCTAGTGGCCGAATCGTTTTTCGGCTACCTGGACGCCAAGGAGCCCATTTCCTGGGAAGCGACCGCCAACGCCCTGGAAGGGGCCGCCTTCGCCGCCAAGGACGTGGCTCTACTGGTGGACGATTTCGCCCCCACCGGCGATTCCCCGGTGTTTGTCAAGATAGTTGTCGCAATTTTCAAGCCGCGATTCTCTCGTTTTCCGGCCCTTCCACCATGGAAGGACGGCCGGGATTCAGCCACACTTCCCCG
>JALSSV010000055.1 GCA_026984045.1 Chromatiales bacterium
TCTCCCTGGGTCAAATGGTGAGGATAGCCAGCAAGGCCTGGACGAGAATGCGCACGTCATCGCCGCAGCGACCGTCCACCTCGAAGACCGGGTAAACCTGTCCTCGCTCGAAAAGACGGTTCTGATAGTCCTCGAGCCGGGCCTGGTCGGCCAGCCCCATGCGGGTGATGCCGATCACCACGCCGGTGCGGGCGATGAAATCGGCGAAGGCATCCAGATAGAAATCGAGCTGGCTCAGCGGTTCGGGATGATCGTTGTTGATCAGCAACACCAGCCCCAGGCCATTGCGGGTCAGCAATTCCCACATGAAATCGAACCGGGCCTGACCGGGCGTGCCGTAAAGATGCACACGGCGGCCATCACCCAGATCGATGTAGCTGTAATCCATGGCCACGGTGGTGGTGGCCTTGAGCCGGCGCTCGTCTCCCTGACAGGCCACGTCGGTACTTACCGGCGGCACATCGCTGATGGCGGCAATGGCCGCGGTCTTGCCGGCGCCCACCGGCCCGGTGAAGATGATTTTCTCGAGTGTCGGATCCATCATGCCCGTTTCCATCCCAGCCGCTCGGCCAGTCGCGACAACAGTCCCTGGCGGGAGGCTGTCGTGTGGCGGTGGATCGGCGTGACCTTGTCCGTTCCCGCGCCAGGGGGCAGCCCCGTCACCAGCAAATCCACCGCCTCGCAGGCATGCAGAAAAGCGATGACACTGCTCCGGGACAGACCGGTGCTTTGTATCAGCTCGTCACAGGAAGCGGGTTGACGGGCCAGCACGGCCGCAATGCGGAAGAAATCGTGACGAAAACCTTGCCGGGTGAAGTTGGGCCAGGCCTTGAGGCGAACGGGCGTCGCTTCGTTCAGACCGGGGGGCAGACGCTCGGTGTCGGCCGCCAGGGCACATTGCCAGATCAGCGCATCGAGCGCGCTCAGCGCCAGATCCTGCGTGGCCTGCCGGAAAGCGGCATCAGCAAGGGAGTGGAACGACAAGGCCTGCGGCTGTGAAAGCAGCGTTGCCGGACTCTGCCCGGCAACGAAGGCGCAGGCCCGGGTGGCTCCGCTGATGTAGACCAGCGGCTGTCCGTCGCGCTGCACGATCAGCGCCTGTCCGTTGTCGCGGGCCTGCTTCAGAGCCGCCAGCAGCCCGGAAGAGGTGTCGTTGCCGGTTTCCCGCTGCTCCGCCGCCTGCAACTGTGCGCGCATCTGCCGGATGATGCGCAACAGCAGATCGCGCATGGCCCCCACGTTGAAGGGCTTGGCGAGAAAGGCCAGATTCCGGCCCTGAACCGGCGCACCACCCAGCAACAGCTTCACCTGTCCGGGAGACAGCTCCGCCAGCCAGCGTTCCCCATCCACGGCTTCCCGATCCACGATCACCAGATGCCCGGTCGGATCGCCGGACGAGAGCAACCGGCAGGCCACGCCCTCCTCCCGCAGCAGGCCCAGCACCACGTCCAGCACCCGCTGGCCCGTGGCATCGAGCCCCAGCGCGGAGATCTTCAGTTCGGTCTCATGGGCCACGACGAATCGGCTTCCCTTTCGTGAAACAGGCGCTTGCGCATGGACTGACAAACGGCCAGCGATATCCGTTACTACCCGTTGGTCATATGCGTATGGTCATATTCCTTTTGGCCATATCGGCAGCTTTGGCAGGGGCTTTAGCCGAGGAAAGAAAAATTCCTGGGTGAGGAGGAAGGCGCCTGCCGGTTGCGTGGCCAGGAACCTCTCTATAGGCTGGTCGTCTGTCCAGTCAGGACCGCCGACGCCCATGCCCTTCGAACTCGATCCCGACCTCATCCATCTGAACCACGCCGCCGTGGCGCCCTGGCCCCGCTGCACGCGGGAAGCGGTGGAAGCCTTCGCCCGTGAAAATGCCCGCCACGGCTCCCGCCACTATCCCCGCTGGCTGGAGGTCGAAAAGGAATTGCGGGCCCGGCTGGCCCGGCTCATCGGCGCAGTGGACACCGACATCGCCCTGCTCAAGAGCACCTCCGAAGCCTTCTCCGTGGTGGCCCATGGCCTGCGCTGGCATGCCGGAGATCGGGTGGTGATCAGCAACGAGGAATTTCCCTCCAACCGCATCGTCTGGGAATCCCTTGCCGATCAGGGCGTGGACGTGATCGAGGTCGATCTGCACCGGGGCAACACCCCGGAAGACGCCCTGATCGAGGCCTGCGACGAACACACCCGCCTGCTTTCGATCAGTTCCGTGCAATACGCCAGCGGCCTGCGGGTCGATCTGGAACGGCTGGGGCGCTTCTGCCGGGAACACGGCATCCTGTTCTGCGTGGACGCCATCCAGAGTCTCGGCGCCCTGCGCCTCGACGTGACCGCCGCGCACATCGATTTTCTGATGGCCGATGGCCACAAGTGGCTGCTGGGCCCCGAAGGGCTGGCGCTGTTCTACAGCCATCCCGACGCCCGGGAACGCCTGCGCCTGCACCAGTTCGGCTGGCACATGGTGGAAACCATCGACTTCGACCGGCGCGACTGGCAAATCGCCCGCAGCGCCCGCCGCTTCGAATGCGGCAGCCCCAACATGCTCGGCATCCATGCCCTGCATGCCAGCGTGGGCCTCCTGCTCGACACGGGCATGGAGACGGTGGAACGGGCCGTGCTCGAACGCGCCCGTCACCTCTTCCGGCGCATCGGAGCCAGCGACAGGCTCGAATGTCTCACCGACACCCATCCCGATCGTCATGCCGGCATCGTGCTGTTTCGCCATCGCCAGGTGCCGGCCGAACGCCTCTACGCCTGGCTCATGGAACACCAGGTACTCTGCGCCCGCCGCGGTCCGGGCGTGCGCTTCTCTCCCCACTTCCAC
>JALSSV010000056.1 GCA_026984045.1 Chromatiales bacterium
TTCCCCCCCCTCCCCCCGGCCCTCTCCCCCCGGAGGGGGGAGAGGGCGTGATACGGGGCTCCGGCCCTCCCCCCACAGGGGAGAGAGGGTGTGATACGGGGCTCCGGCCCTTTCCTCCCCGCAGGGGGAGAGGGTGTGATACGGAACTCCGACCCCTTCCCACAGGGAGAGGGTGTGATACGGAACTCCGGCCCCTTCCCACAGGGAGAGGGTGTGATACGGAACTCCGGCCCCTTCCCACAGGGAGAGGGTGTGGAAGGGGGCGGCTTCGTTATTGCAATTGTTCCATGACTTCCTGGGAGAAGTCGGCGTTGGTGTAGACGTTCTGGACGTCGTCCAGATCCTCCAGGGTGTCCACCAGGCGCATGACCTTCTGGGCGTCCTCGAGGCCGAGATCCACGGTGGTGGAGGGCTGCATGGTCACTTCGGCCATCGCCGGCTCCAGGCCGGCATCGAGCATGGCCTGCTTGACGTCGAGGAAGGCTTCGGGCGTGGTGATCACGTCGATGCTCCCGTCCTCGTTGGTGACCACGTCGTCGGCGCCCGCCTCCAGGGCCACTTCCATGATCCGATCTTCGTCGGACCCGGCCGGGAAGGTCAGGGTGCCGACCTTGGTGAACAGGTAGGCCACCGAGCCGTCGGTGCCCAGGTTGCCGCCGGCCTTGGTGAAGGCGTGGCGCACCTCGGAGACGGTGCGATTGCGGTTGTCGGTGAGGCAGTCGACCATCACCGCCACGCCGGAGGGGCCGTAACCCTCGTAGCGGATCTCCTCGTAGGCATCCCCCTCGGCGGCACCGGAGCCGCGCTTGACCGCCCGCTCGATGGTGTCCTTGGTCATGTTGGCGCCCAGCGCCTTGTCGATGGCGGCGCGCAGGCGCGGGTTGGCGTCCGGATCGCCGCCGCCCATGCGGGCGGCCACGGTGATCTCGCGGATCAGCTTGGTGAACAGCTTGCCCCGCTTGGCGTCCTGCGCCTTCTTGCGGTGCTGGATGTTGGCCCATTTGGAATGACCAGCCATGGGATACCTCGTTGAAAACCGGGAAAATTGACAATGGGGGGATTTTATCAGATTAGGGCGGCGGGATGAGGGTGGCTGGTAGCTGGGCAAACACACGCTTTTCCCAGCTACCCGTCCCCAGCTACCCGCCACCGCACCATCGCGGCGAGGCGCCACTCCTACCGTCAGGGTTGCCGGACGACGTCAGTCGTCCGGCAGGTAGATGGCGGTGGTTTCGTGGTCGACGATCTGGCCGCTGTCGAAGACGAAGCGGTGGGCGCCGATCTGGATGACGTCGTCGTGCTTGAGCAGGGCCTTGCCGATCCGGTTGCCGTTGAGTTTGGTGCCGTTGGTGCTGTCCAGATCCTCGAGGTGGTAGTCGTAGTGGCCGTCGAGGTAGGGGTTGGCCACCCGCAGGATGCGGGCGTGCCGGCTGCTGACGGCAGCATCGTCGAGCTGGATGTGATTATCGCCGAGGCGGCCGATGGTGGTCTCGTCCCGGTCGAGGGAATAGCGGTTGAGGGTGATGCCCTCGTGCTTGAGCAGCAGTCGCGCCATGGCAGGCCTATTCGGCGGCCACGAACTGGAGCTTGCTGCCGGCGACCTCGATGGTGTCGCCCACTTCGAGCTTGCGGCTGCCGGCCCCCAGCGGTTCGCCGTTGACGGTGGGATGCCCGCTGTCGCCGGCGCCGCCCATGGGCATCAGGTAGTAGTCCTTGCCCCGGCGGGCCACCACGGCCACCTGCACGCCGGGCGAGCCGAGGGTGGTGTAGGGTTTGACCAGATCGATGGCCTCCCCCGCCTTGGGGCCGGAGAGGATGCGGATCTGGTAGCGGTCGGCGGCGGCTTCGTCGCGGGCCGCCGGCTTGTCCGGCGTGAGGATCACGGTGCTTTCGAAGTCCTGCACCTTTTCATCCATGAACTTCAGTTCGTGACGGCCGATGCGGATGATGTCGCCGTGCTGCAACTGGCGCCGGGTGATCTTCTTGCCGTTGAGGATCACGCCGTTGGTGCTGTCGAGATCCTCGATATAGACGTTCTGCAACAGCAGCACCGCCGCGTGCTGGCCGCTGACGGTGGGATCGTCGAGCTGGATGTCGTTGTGCGGTTTGCGACCGATGGTGGTGCGCTCCTTGGTCAACGGATACTCCTTCAGCACAGCACCTTCATGTATCAGTGTCAGTCTTGCCATGATGTTCTCGGTTCGAGCATTCGTGTTGCGGGTCTGGGTGTCGGGGAATCGTCAGTCCCGGCTTCAGTTGCCGTGTTCTTCCTGATCGGCCTCCAGGCCCACGGTATCGGAATAGGCCTCCTGCAGCTTGACCAGGATGATGGAAACATTGTCCTTGCCGCCTTTCTCGTTGGCCAGGGCCACCAGTTCGCGGCTGGCCAGGTCCAGGTCGTCGGCGTACAACAGCAGCAGTTGCAGGATCTCGTCGTCGGAGACGAGATCCGTCAGGCCGTCGGAACACAGCAGATAGACATCGCCATTCTGGACAGTTTCCTCCAGTACGTCCACCTCCACCGTATCAGCGATGCCCAGGGCGCGGGTGATGAGGTTGCGGCTGGCCGAGAGCTGGGCCTCCTCTTCACTGATGTAGCCGTTGTCGAGCATTTCCTGCACCAGTGAATGATCGGTGGTGAGCCGGGTCAGTTCGCGATCGCGCAGGCGATAGATCCGCGAATCGCCCACGCTGGCCATGATCACCCGGTCGCCGTGATAGAGCTGGACCACGATGGTGGTGCCCATGCCGGCACATTCCAGCCGGCTGTTGGCCATGCGAATGATCTCGTTGTTGGCGTAGACCACCGCCTCGCGCAGGGCATCGGCGAAATTGATCACGTTGGAAGCCAGCATGTTTGGCGTGAGCACGTCGAGCAGGGCCTCGCGGATGCAGTTGACCGCCAGTTCCGAGGCCACTTCGCCGGCATTGTGACCGCCCATGCCATCGGCCAGCAGGATCAGCCCCATCTGGGGATCCCAGGCGATGTAGTCCTCGTTGTGATCGCGGACCATGCCCACGTCGGTGATGCCGTAAACGGCCAGTTTGGTACCTTCCTGAATCACGCTGACGCCTTGCTCTTCTTGCGGGTGGTTTTCTTCTTGCCGGTCATGCGATCCCGGCAGCGGCGCAGGGCCTTGGCCATCTGCATGCCGCTCTGGAATCGAGCCTCGGCCTGCTTCTGCAGGGCCTTGTTGATGATCTGGCTGAGACAGGCCGGCAGTTCCGGCCGGAACATCCGGATGTCCGGGTGCTTCTCGTTGGCGATCTTGTACATGAGGCTGGCCAGCGAATCCGCGATGAAGGGCAGCTCGCCACTCAGCATCTGGTACAGGGTGATGCCCAGCGAGAACAGATCCGAACGGCCATCCACCTTGTGTCCGGCCAGTTGCTCCGGCGACATGTAGGAAGGACTGCCGAGAATGGTTCCGGTTCGGGTCTTGCTGGTATCGGTGAGACAGGCCACCCCGAAGTCCGTGACCTTGAGGGTGCCGCTGTCCCGGTCGTAGATTATATTGGCTGGCTTGATGTCCCGATGTACGACTTTCTGGCTATGGGCGTAGTCCAGCGCCTCGGCCACCTGGATGACCACGTCCACCACTTCCAGCGGTGGCATGAGCGATTCGGGCGTGCACCAGGCCATGAGGTTCTCGCCCTTGAGGTAGTCCATGGCGATGTAGGACAGATCCTGATCCTCGCCCACGTCATAGATGGTCACGATGTTGGGATGGTTGAGGCGGCCGGCGGTCTCGGCCTCGCGGAAGAAGCGGGCCTTCACGTCGGCCAGCTTGTCGCCCTCGAATTCCTGGGCCAGGCTCATGGTCTTGATGGCCACGGTACGGCCGATCTTGGGATCATGCCCCAGGTAGACCATGCCCATGGCGCCGCGCCCCAGTTCCCGATCGATCTGGTAACGACCGATCATCGGCTTCTGCAGGCCGGTGGTGCTGATCACCAGCGTGCCGTTGGGCGCCTGCCCACCACTGCCGCTGCTGCCGAGTACCAGGGCATCGGAAACCTCCTGGGTGCGGCGAATGCGCTCCTGCACGTCGGCATGATGGGGGTCGTGCTCGGCGATGGTCTTGAATACGGTCACCGCCTTGTTGAACTGGCGCTTGCGCTCATAGTCGAGCCCCAGGTTGTAGAGCAGATCCAGCAGGCCCTTGTCCACCTGGCAGCGGCGATACTTCTCGAAGGCCTGATCGAGCTGCCCCTGGGCCTGGAAGGACTGCCCCAGGGCTCGGTTGGCCTCGGAGAGCTCACCATGGATGGCCTGCACGCGGTCCTGGATGATGCGCTTGCCCCCCAGCAGCACGTGCCCCACCACCAGCGCTGCCAGCGGCCCCATCAGCTTGAGCCAGATGGACTCGGATATCATGAAATAGAAATGCACGTTGAGCAGGCCGATGATCAACAGCGCGGTGAGCGCCAGGGCGGTACCGAACCGCACCTTCGGCAGCAGGAACATCAGGTACAGGGCCACCAGCAGGAAGGCCCCGAGGGTGGCCAGGCGGGTCCAGGACGGCACGGCGTAGAGTTCGTCGTTGAGCAGGCTGGAAACCGTGTTGGCCGCCACCAGCACCGGCGGCATCACCTGGCCGACGGGTGTGATCATGGGATTGAAGTGCTGGCGGGCGGTCAGGCCGATGAGCACCGTCTTGTCGCGGAAGGCGCTGGCCGGAGTGGTGCGATTGAGCACCTCGACCATGGAATAGACCGGGAACGGGGTTTCCCCCTTCTTGGTGCGGTAGAAATGGGGATAGATCCGCAGCTCGGGATCCCCGGGGATGCGGTAATCCCCCACCTGCACGTAACGCCCCAGTCGAACCCGGATGCTACGGGTGGCCAGGTGGCGGTTGCGGGCCACCATCATCAGCGAGAACGAGGGCAGGTAGGCATCGCCGTAGCGCATCACCAGCGGTTCGGTGCGGGCATGGCGCTGGCCGCCGTAGCCCAGGTTGAGCAGGCCGGCGCCGCCGGCGTGTTTCGCCAGCGGCTCGATGGGCGGATAGACCACCTCGGCCACCGGCACCGGATGACCGAGAAAGCGGGCCAGGAGCGGTAACGATAGCGATTCCGGCTCCACGTCCCGCAGGGTGTATTTCTTCAGATACTCGGGCAACACCGCTTCGCTGCCCGGATGGTGTTCCCGGCCCGCCAGGTAGGGCATGGCCAGCACCACCCGGCCGGCACCGGCCAGGCTGCGGGCGAAGATCCGATCCGTATCCATGCGCGATTCGGCATTGCGCAACAGGCGCTGGATGGTTCGGGAGCGCAGTTTGGGCGTGGATTCGATCACGTCCTTGAGTTCCTGGATGTATTCCAGGCCGTAGGGCGTCTGGGCCGAGTCGAGGGGAAAGGCGTAACCGATCACCGCCGGCCGCTGGCGGCTGAGGATCCGGGTCGCCTCGGCCAGGATGTCACGCGGCCAGGGCCAGGCGCCGAGGGCCGCGATCGCCTGATCGTCGATGGCCACCACCACCACGTCGCTGTTGGCCGGATCGGTGGAAGAGAAACGCACGCCCAGATCGTAGGCGAGCCATTCCAGATCGTGCAGCGGCCCCTTGCCGGCGGCCAGCAACACGGCCAGCACCACGGCCAGGCCGATGAACCAGTCTGTTTTCCAGTACCGTTTGCTCACTCCAACTCCAGCAACCCCTCCTGGGCATGGCGCGGTGCGCGCGCCGGGGCGCGTCGCATTCCCGGATCCGTCGTTCGCCGGGCTCCGGCCCGGCGATTGCAGCAAGGCGGCCGACCTGCATGGACGACATGGGAATCCTGCTGCAACAGCCGGGCTGGCCCGGTCAATTCTTCTTGCAATTCACTGAGTTATCGGCAGCCCGCCGGAAATCCTGAGTATTCAGGAAATCCCCGCCCGGTGCAAATCGGCGAACCGGGCCAATCGAGCTCGACGGAAAAAATATTCAGGATTTTCCGGTACTTGGCTTCTTGCGAACGGCGATGTGCAGCTCCTTGAGCTGAGCCTCGGAGACCGGCGCGGGGGCCTGGGTGAGCAGGCAGTTGCCGGACTGGGTCTTGGGGAAGGCCATCACTTCGCGGATCGAACCCTCGCCGGCCATCAGCATCACCAGCCGGTCCAGACCGAAGGCGATGCCGCCGTGGGGCGGACAGCCGTACTTGAGGGCATCGAGCAGGAAGCCGAACTTCTCGCGGGCCTCCTCGTCGGCGATCCCGAGCAGGCGGAACACGGCGGCCTGGATGTCGGCCCGGTGGATGCGGATGGAGCCGCCGCCCACTTCGGTGCCGTTGATGACCATGTCGTAGGCCCGCGACAGGACGTGGTGAGGATCGGCCTCCAGGGCGGCCACGTCCTCCACCTGGGGCGCGGTGAAGGGATGGTGCAGCGCGGCGAAGCCGCCCCCCTCCTCGTCCGGCTCGAACATGGGGAAGTCCACCACCCACAAGGGTTTCCACTCGCCTTCCACGAGGCCCCGGTCGTGGCCGAGCCTGACCCGCAGGGCGCCGAGGGATTCGTTGACCACCGCCTTCTTGTCGGCGCCGAAGAAGATCAGATCCCCGTCCTCGGCGCCGGTGCGCTCGAGAATGGCGTTGATGGCTTCGTCCGGCAGAAACTTGAGAATCGGCGACTGCAGGCCCTCGCGACCCTTGGCCACCGCGTTGACCTTGATGTAGGCGAGGCCCTTGGCGCCGTAGATGCCGACGAAATCGGTGTACTCGTCGATCTCCTTGCGGGACAGGGCACCGCCGCCCGGCAGGCGCAGGGCCGCAACCCGGCCGTGGGGATCCTTGGCCGGGCCGCTGAAGACCTTGAATTCCACCTCGGCCATCACGTCGCCCACGTCGATCAGCTCCAGCGGCACGCGCAGATCGGGGCGGTCTGAGCCGTAGCGGTGCATGGCCTCGGCGTGGGTCATGCGCGGGAAGGGATCGGGCAGTTCCACGTCCAGCACCGCCTTGAACAGGCGCCGGATCATTTTCTCCATCATGTTCATGATGGCCTCCTCATCCATGAAGGAGGTCTCGATGTCGAGCTGGGTGAACTCGGGCTGACGATCGGCGCGCAGATCCTCGTCACGGAAGCAGCGGACCAGTTGATAGTAGCGATCCATGCCCGAGACCATCAGCAACTGCTTGAACAGTTGCGGCGACTGGGGCAGGGCATAGAAGGCGCCCGGGTGCAGGCGGCTCGGCACCAGGAAGTCGCGCGCCCCTTCCGGGGTGGCCCGGGTGAGCATGGGGGTCTCCATGTCGAGGAAACCGTTGTCGTCCAGATAGCGGCGCAGCTCGCTGGTCACCCGGGAGCGCAGTTTCATGTTCTCGAGCATGCGCGGCCGGCGCAGGTCGATGTAGCGGTAGCGCAGGCGGTGCTCTTCGGAGACCTGCTCGTCGTCGAGCTGGAAGGGTGGCGTTTCCGAGGCATTGAGGATTTCGAGCTCGAGGCCGAGCACCTCGATCTGGCCGGTGGCCATCTTCGGGTTCTCGGTGCCTTCGGGACGACGGCGCACCCGGCCGGTGACCCGCAGCACGTATTCGCTGCGCACCTTCTCGGCGGTGGCGAACACGTCGGGGCGATCCGGATCGTAGACCACCTGCAGCAGGCCTTCGCGATCGCGCAGATCGATGAAGATCACGCCGCCGTGATCCCGGCGCCGGTGGACCCAGCCACAGACCGTGACTTGCTGATCGATGTGGTCTTCGTTGAGTTCGCCGCAGTAATGGGTACGCATGCCGTGGAGTATCCTGATGGTTTGAGGGGTCTTGAGGGCGCCAAAAGCGGGAATGATACGGACTGGGGGGCGCAAGCTCAACCTGGCAATATCACCCATAAAAAAAGATCGCCGCCGGCAAATGCACGGAGCCCGGCGGGTCGGGGGACCGTTTCGTGACCGTCGGCCGCAGGGATGCGGCCGTCGAGCCTACAGGGAGGTATTTACGGCGTGTCACGAAACGGTCCCCCGACCCGGCGGGCGGATCCAGATTGGGATGACACGATTTTTGCCGGCTCCGCTGCGCTTGAGCCAGCCTACCCAGCGCCAGACGACAGAACGGCCCGAGATTCGGAATGGCTATTTGAAAATCAAGGCCTTGTCACCCGGAGCCGGTCTTCTTCTCCGCTTTCTTCTGGCTGCCGGAGTCGGCCTTGCCCTTGTCGCCGGCCAGGTTCTTCTTGTTGCCGGTCTTGAAGTCGGTCTCGTACCAGCCGCCGCCCTTGAGGCGGAAGCCGGCGGCGGAGATCAGCTTCTTCAGGGCCGGCTTGCCACATTCCGGGCAGTCCTTGAGGGGATCGTCGGAAATCTTCTGCAGGGCCTCGAGCTTGTGGCCACAGGCTTCGCATTCGTACTCGTAGATGGGCATCGTCGGTTCCTGAACTGCAAGGGTTGGGACACAGGGCCGCGGATTATACCGGTTTACAGGCCCAGCGGTGGCGGTTCCTGACGGGCGGCGCGCCGTTCGGCCGCGCGTACCCTCTCCACGGCCTTCTCCAGGCGGGCGTGTTCCCGTTCGGCCATGCCGCTGTGCAGGTAGGCCTCGGCGGCGGCCAGCACCTCCTCGAGCAGACCGTTCAGATAGTGGCAGTGCAACAGGGCCTTGCCGAGGAACAAGGGATCCTGGCCGGTCTCGCGCATGCGCGCGGCCGCCTTCAGGGCGGTCTGCAATTCGGCTTCGGTGGGTTGTGACATCGACAAGGCTCCTGCATCACGCACCGGCACGGATTCTCCCGCCGGGTGTCTTGTGTCAGAATGGGTCCACACCGTCATGGATTCAAGCCTGCATGCCCCGACACCGCAAACCGGCCCGGCAGCCCACCGCAAACGGCCACCCCGATCAACTGCGCCTGCGGCGGGTAGCCATCGACACCTATCACGAGAACGTCGCCTTCCTGCACCGTGACTGCGCCCTGTACCGGGCCGAGGGCTTCCAGGCCCTGAGCAAGGTGGAGATCCAGGCCAACGGCACGCGGATCTACGCGGTGCTCAACATCGTCGACGATGCGGGCATCGTCACCCCGGACGAGCTGGGCCTTTCCGAACAGGCCTTCGAGCAGCTCGGCCAGCAGGCCGGGCACAAGGTGCGCATCGCCCATACGGAGCCGCCCCACTCCATGGAGGCCGTGCGCCGCAAGATCAGCGGCGAGCGGCTGGATCTGAAGGACTTCCGCGCCATCACCCGCGACATCGTCGCCAACCGCTATTCCAAGATGGAGATGGCCGCCTTCCTGGTTTCCTCGGCCCAGTCGGGGCTGGACCGCGAGGAGATCCTCTCCCTCACCCGGGCCATGACCGAAACCGGCGAACGCCTGCGCTGGGACGAGACCCTGGTGGCCGACAAGCACTGCATCGGCGGCATCCCCGGCAACCGCACCACCATGCTGGTGGTGCCCATCGTCGCCGCCCACGGCCTGCTGATTCCCAAGACCTCGAGCCGCGCCATCACCTCCCCCGCCGGCACCGCCGACACCATGAGCGTGCTGGCGCGGGTGGATCTCACCCCCGAAGAGATGCACGAGGTGGTGAAGAAGACCCACGCCTGCCTGGCCTGGGGCGGCAATGCGCGGCTGGCGCCGGCCGACGATATCCTGATCTCGGTAGAACGGCCCCTGGGCATCGACTCGGAAGGCCAGATGATCGCCTCGATCCTGTCCAAGAAACTGGCCGCCGGCTCCACCCACCTGCTGCTGGACATCCCCGTGGGCCCCACCGCCAAGGTGCGGCACATGAATCAGGCCTTGCGCCTGCGCAAGCTGTTCGAGTTCACCGGCGACCGGCTGGGCATCCACCTGGAGGTGGTGATCTCCGACGGCAGCCAGCCCATCGGGCGCGGCATCGGCCCGGCCCTGGAGGCCCGCGACGTGATGCAGGTGCTGGAAAACGATCGCAACGCCCCGGACGACCTGCGCCAGAAGGCCCTCTACCTGGCCGGCCGTGTCCTCGAGTTCGATCCGGACGTGCGCGGCGGCCAGGGTTATCATCTGGCCCGCGACATCCTCGAAAGCGGCCGCGCCCTGCGCAAGATGCAGCAGATCATCGAGGCTCAGGGCCCGGCGAAACCGATCCCGCCCGAGGCCCCCCTGAACATGGAAGTCACGGCCGACGCCGACGGCTACGTGACCGCCATCGACAACTACCAGATGGCCCGCATCGCCCGCCTGGCGGGCGCCCCCATGGACCCCAACGCCGGCGTGGATCTGTACAAGAAACTGGGCGATCGGGTGGAAAAGGGCGAACCCCTGTACCGCATCCAGGCCGAGTTTCCCGCCGACTTCCGATTCGCCCGCAACCTCGCCGAACGGGACAAGGGCTTTCGCATCGGCACCGAGAGCGAGATCACCCGGAGCTACCTGGAGATATGAGCGCCCTGGTCATCGCCCCGCCCGGCTACCGGCCTGCGGCAGAACGGCTCGCGGCGGCGCTTGGCCTGTCCTTCCAGGCCATGGCCGTGCATCACTTCCCCGACGGGGAGAGCAAGGTCACCGTACCTGCCTCGCCGCCGCAGACCGTAATCCTCTGCCAGAGCCTCGACCGGCCCAACGACAAGCTGGTGGAACTGCTGCTGGCCAGCGCCACCCTGCGTGAACTCGGCACCCGCCGTCTGCTGCTGGTGGCCCCCTACCTGTGCTACATGCGCCAGGACAAGGCCTTCCATCCGGGCGAGGCGGTCAGCCAGCGCATCGTGGGCCGCCACCTGGCCGGGCTCGTCGACGGCCTGATCACGATGGACGCCCATCTGCACCGGATCCACGATCTGCGCGAGGCGGTTCCCCTGGAAACGGCCATCAATCTTTCCGCGGCCCCGACCCTGGGCCGGTTTCTCGCCCGGCAGGCGCTGGAACGGCCGCTGCTGCTCGGGCCCGACGCCGAATCGGCCCAGTGGGTGGAACAGGTGGCCGAAGCCGGCGGCTTCGAATACGCCGTGGCTACCAAGGACCGCCTCGGCGATCGGCAGGTTCGGATCCACCTGCCCAGTGTAGACCTGCATGGGCGCTGCGTGGTGCTGGTGGACGACGTGCTCAGCTCCGGTCTGACCCTCGCCATGGCCGCCCGCCAGGCGAAGGCCGCCGGCGCCACCTGCCTGCATGCCCTGGTCACCCATGCCCTGTTCGCCGAGGGTGCCGAGAGCGCCCTGCGGGAGGCCGGCGTGGAACGGATCTGGAGCACGGACGCCATTCCCCATCCCAGCAATGCCGTGTTCCTGGCGGAGCTGCTGGCCGACGCCGTGCGCCCGCTGCTGTGAGGAGACAGCCATGCCCGTGAAGCCCCTGCACTTCGTCGTTCTGGCCTTCCTGCTGGTGTTTCTGTTCGTGCTCCTGCAGCTGCAGGTGCTGGGCCTGGTGCTGGACAAGCTGGGCCTCTCCCCGCAAGGCGCCGCCAGCCTGCTGCTGGCCACCCTGATCGGCAGCCTGATCAACCTGCCGCTGTTCAAGATCCACGGCGATCCCCGGGAAGCCGAGCCGCCGCCGGAACTGCCGCCCTGGATCCTCGCCCACGTACGCCCCTACACCGGCGAGACGGTGATCGCCGTCAACGTGGGCGGCGCGGTGGTGCCGGTGGCCTTCAGCCTCTACCTGCTGGCGACCCAGGCGTTGCCGCTGGGCGACGTGCTCCTGGCCATCGCCGTGGTCGCGGCCGTCAGCTACGCCTTCAGCCAGCCCATCAAGGGCATGGGGATCGGCATGCCGCTGCTGCTGGCGCCCCTGGTCACCGCCTTCACCGCCCTCGTCCTCTCGCCGGACAATCCGGCCCCGCTGGCCTACGTGAGCGGCACTCTGGGCGTGCTGATTGGCGCCGATCTGCTGCACCTGAAGGACATTCCCCGGCTGGCCACCCCCATCGCCTCCATCGGCGGCGCCGGCACCTTCGACGGCATCTTCTTCACCGGCATCCTGGCGGTGCTGCTCACATGAACGAACGCCCGGCGCGCAGCGTGCTCATCACCGGCTGCTCCAGCGGTATCGGCCGCTGCGCGGCCGACGGGCTGCACCGGCGGGGTTACCGGGTCTTCGCCACCGCGCGCCGGGCCGAAGACGTGGCCGCGCTCGCCGCGGACGGCTTCGAGGCCCTGCGCCTGGATCTGGACGACAGCGATTCGATCCGCGAGGCGGTGGACGAGATCCTGCTGCGCACCACCGGCACCCTCTATGGCCTGTTCAACAACGGCGCGTACGGCCAACCTGGCGCCGTGGAAGATTTGAAACGCCACGTGCTGCGCGCCCAGTTCGAGACCAACCTGTTCGGCACCCTGGAGCTGACCAACCGCCTCATTCCGGTGATGCGCCGCCAGGGATTCGGCCGAATCATCATGAACAGCTCGGTGCTGGGCTTTGCCGCCATGCCCATGCGCGGCGCCTACAACGCCAGCAAGTTCGCTCTGGAGGGCATCAGCGACACCCTGCGCCAGGAACTGCACGGCACCGGCATCCACATCTGCCTGGTGGAACCGGGCCCCATCGAGAGCCGCTTCCGGGCCAACAGCCTGCAGAAGTTCATCGAGAACATCGACATCGACGCCAGCGTGTACCGCGAAGCGTACCTGCGCACCCTCAAGCGCCTCAAGACCGAAGGCCCCGCCGTGCCCTTCACCCTGGGACCGGAAGCGGTGCTGAAAAAGGTGATCCACGCCCTGGAGAGCCGCCGCCCGAAGCCGCGCTATTACGTCACCGTCCCGACATATCTTTTCGGTTATCTGAGACGGGTGCTCTCCACCCGGGCGATGGACGCGATCTTGCGCCGGGTGTGAGCAGAGAAGCCTGCTCATGGTCCTGGCCACCTTCCCTGTGCTAAAACGACACCATGACTGATGCCGCAGCCACGACGGAATCCGCCCCCCAACTCGAACAACAGAGCCTGTTCGCCGGCAAACGCCAGTTCACCCTGAAAAACGACCGTTACCTGTTCATCGACGTCACGGCCCTCGGGCGGCGGCTGCACTACGAACTGGACGTGCTGGCCCTCGATCCTCGTCCCCGATTCCGGCTGATCGTGGCCTGGCGCTGGATCCTGGTGGCCGCCCTGGTGCTGGCCCTGGAATACCCGGTACTGCGCTATCTGCTGCCGAACCTGGACCCGGAAGGCCGCTACGCCCTGACCGTGATCGTGGTGTTCGCCCTGCTGGCCTTCATCTTCATCGTGCTGGCCTTCGCCCTCTCCTTCCGCGAGACCGTGTTCGTCAGCCGCCACGCCCGCTACCCCCTGGTGCATCTGCTGCACAACCGGCCCGACCGCGCCCGCTTCCGCGACTTCGTGCAACGCCTGCGAACCGCCATCGAACAGGCCGGCGAACAGGCAGGGCTGAACCGTCAGCAGTGGCTGGCCGGCGAGGTCAAGACCCTGCGCCGCCTGAGCGGCAAGGGCGTGCTGCGTCCCGGGGAATACGAACGGCTGCGCACAAGGCTCATGAAGATGACGGATGAGAAAGCGGGCTGAACCGTATGCGTGATACCGTCCTACGGGCCCACGCCACGGCGGTTCAGGCGCGCCGCGCGGGGCGGTTTCGCCCTGACGCGGCACGGCGACGGGACTTGCCCGGCTGCCAGCGGGGTACCAGGTGGTGCTTGCCGTTGCCGATCAGATCGGCCCGGCCCATGCGCTTCAAGGCATCGCGCAGCAGGGGCCAGTTCTCGGGATCGTGATAGCGCAGGAAGGCCTTGTGCAGACGCCGCCGGCGGGCGCCGCGCACCACGGCCACCTTTTCGGATTTGCGACCCACCTTGCGCAACGGATTGCGGCCGGTGTGATACATGGCCGAGGCGATGGCCAGGGGGGTGGGCAGGAAGGCCTGAACCTGATCCGGGCGGAAATCGTTGCGCTTGAGCCAGAGGGCGAGGTTGAGCATGTCCTCGTCGGTGGTGCCGGGGTGGGCGGAGATGAAATAGGGGATCAGGTACTGTTCCTTGCCGGCTTCCTTCGAGAAGCGGTCGAACATTTCCCTGAAGGTATCGTAGGTGCCGATGCCCGGCTTCATCATCTTCGACAACGGGCCCGCTTCGGTGTGCTCGGGCGCGATCTTGAGATAGCCGCCCACGTGGTGGGTGACCAGCTCCTTGACGTATTCGGGTGAGCGCACGGCCAGGTCGTAGCGCAGGCCGGAGGCGATACTGATCTTCTTGATCCCCGGCAGAGCACGCGCACGGCGGTAGAGGCGGATCAGATGCGCATGATCGGTATTCAGGTTCTTGCAGATCCCGGGATAGACGCAGGAGAGGCGGCGGCAGGCGCTTTCGATCTCGCGGCTCTTGCAGGCCAGGCGGTACATGTTGGCGGTGGGGCCGCCGAGATCGGAGATCTGGCCGGTGAAGTCGGGCTGGGTGTCGCGGAGGATTTCGATCTCGCGGATCACCGAATCCTCGGAGCGGCTCTGGATGATCCGGCCTTCGTGCTCGGTGATGGAGCAGAAGGTGCAGCCGCCGAAACAGCCGCGCATGATGTTGATGGAGAAGCGGATCATCTCCCAGGCGGGGATGCGGGCGTCGCCGTAGGCCGGATGGGGGCGGCGGGTATAGGGCAATTCGTAGAGGCGATCCAGTTCCTTCGTGCGCAGGGGGATCGGTGGCGGGTTGAGCCACACCAGGCGGTTGCCGTGGGCCTGCACCAAGGCGCGGGCATTGCCGGGATTGGTCTCCAGGTGGAAGACGCGGGAGGCGTGGGCGTAGAGAACCGGATCGGCCTTCACCTGTTCGTAGGATGGCAGGCGCAGCACGGTTTTCTCCCGCGGCAGGCGCCGTTTCGGTTCGAAGCGCACCACGGTCTCTCCCCCCTCTGACGATCCTTTCGCGCAGGGTTCGGCGGCATAGGGATCGGGCTTCGGCTCCAGGCGGCCGGGGGTGTCCACGTCGCTGGAGTCGATCACCTGCCAATCGTCGGGGATGGCACGGGTCATGAAAGCGGTGCCGCGCACGTCGCGGATCGTGTCGATGGCCTCGCCCCGGCCGAGGCGGTGGGCGATCTCGACGATGGCGCGCTCGGCATTGCCGTAAACCAGCAGATCCGCCTTGCTGTCGGGCAGGATGGAACGGCGCACCTTGTCGGACCAGTAGTCGTAATGGGCGATGCGCCGCAGGCTGGCCTCGATGCCGCCGATCACGATGGGCACGCCCTTGAAGGCCTCGCGCACCCGCTGGCTGTAGACCACCACAGAGCGATCGGGCCGCCGCCCGCCCTCCCCGTTCGGCGTGTAGGCATCGTCCCGCCGGATGCGCCGATCCGAGGTATAGCGATTGACCATGGAATCCATGTTGCCGGCGGTGATGCCGAAGAACAGGCTGGGCCGCCCCAGCTTCTCGAAGTCGGCCGTCGAGCGCCAGTCGGGCTGGGCGATGATCCCCACCCGAAAACCCTGCGCCTCCAGCAGCCGCCCGATCAGCGCCATGCCGAAGCTGGGATGATCCACGTAGGCATCCCCGGTGACCAGAATGATGTCGCAACGGTCCCAGCCCAGCTCGTCCATCTCCGCCCGCGACATGGGCAACACCGGCGCCGTGCCGAAACGGTGGGCCCAGTAGGGGCGGTAGGAGAAGAGATCGGGGGCTTGTCGGGGCATCTGGAAAACCGGCACGCACGAGAGGATTGGGCAATTCTACCGCAAGCGACCTCGATCAGGGTGGGTGGAAAGGACGCAGAGGGCGCAGAGGCGCAGAGGGCACGGAGTTTTTAGACGAGGTGTTTTTCGATGCGAGAACCGTTGAGTAAAAAAATCCGTTTTTTTCTCATCACAGAGCCTCTGTGATCTCTGCGCCTCTGCGCCCTCTGCGTTACTTCCACCGCATCCCAGTCAATGCCGCAGCCCCACCCCCTTGCGCAGCAGGTGGAGGCTGAAGGCGGAGAGGACGATGACGAAGCCGATGATGATGGCGAAGGCCAGGCGCACGTCGATGTCGGAGACGCCGAGCATGGCGTAGCGCATGGCGTTGATCATGTAGAGGATGGGGTTGGCCAGGGAGACTTTCTGCCAGAACGCGGGCAGCATGTCGATGGAGTAGAAGATCCCGCCCAGATAGATGAGCGGGGTGAGGACGAAGGTGGGGATGATCGAGATGTCGTCGAAGGTCCTGGCGTAGATGGCGTTGATGAAGCCGCCCAGGGAGAAGAGCATGGCGGTGAGGAACACCACCAGGAACAGGGCCAGCGGATGATGGACCTGGAAGGGCGCGAAGAACATGGCCACCAGGCTGACCACGATGCCCACCACCAGCCCGCGGGCGATTCCGCCGGCCACGTAGCCGGCCAGGATCAGGGCATTGGGCATGGGCGAGACCAGCAGCTCCTCGATGAAATGGGCGAACTTGGACATGAAGAACGACGACACCACGTTGGCATAGGCGTTGTTGATGATGGCCATGAGAATGATCCCCGGCACGATGTAGTCCATGTAGCTCACGCCGTGGATGTCGGAGAGCTGGGCGCCGATCAGTCGGCCGAAGATGATGAAGTACAGGCCCATGGTCACCGCCGCGGGCACCACGGTCTGTACCCAGATCCGCAGAAAGCGCAGGATCTCGCGGATCAGGATGGTGCGAAAGGCCACCCATTGCTGTTGCGGCGTCATGCGGCGTCGTCCTCCCGCACCAGGCGCATGAACAGCTCCTCGAGCCGGTTGGTCTTGTTGCGCAGGCTCATCACTTCGATGCCGTGGCGGGACAGTTCGGCGAACAGATCGTTGAGGTTGCGGTCCCGCTGGATATCGACGCACAGGGTCACCGGATCCACTTGGCAGATATGATAGCCCTCGATCGGCGGCAGGCTTTCCAGCGGCCGGCGCAGGTTGAGAATGAAGCTCTCCACGTGCAGCTTGGTGAGCAGTTCCTGCATGTTGGTGTGCTCGATGAGCTGCCCCTCGTTGATGATGGCGATGTGCCGGCAGAGGTTCTCGGCTTCCTCCAGGTAATGGGTGGTGAGGATGATGGTGGTGCCTTCGTCGTTGATCCGCTCGAGGAATTCCCACATGGAACGGCGGATTTCGATGTCCACGCCGGCGGTGGGCTCGTCGAGGATCAGCAGCTTCGGTTCGTGTACCAGGGCCCGGGCGATCATCAGCCGCCGCTTCATGCCGCCCGAGAGGTTGCGGGCCATGCCCCGGCGCTTGTCCCACAGGCCGAGCTGCTGCACGTAGTGCTCGGCCCGCTCCAGCGCCTCGCGCCGGGGAATGCCGTAGAACCCCGCCTGGTTGATGACGATCTCGATCACCGGCTCGAACTGGTTGAAGTTGAATTCCTGGGGCACCAGCCCGATGCAGCTCTTGGCGGCGTTCTTGTCGGTATCGATGTCGTGGCCGAACACCTTCACCGTGCCGGCGGTCTTGTTGATCAGCGAACAGATGATGCCGATGGCCGTGGACTTGCCCGCGCCATTGGGGCCCAGCAGGGCGAAGAAGTCCCCCGCCGCCACGTGCAGATCGATCCCCTTGAGCGCCTCGGCGCCATTGGGATAGGTCTTGCGCAGGTTGCGGATTTCCAGGGCGTGGGTCATGGCAGACGATCCGGCGGAAAAGAGCCGTATCTTAGCAAATTCCGGGTTCCGGCATCGCCCTGCCGCTGGCAGGGTCATGCAAGCCTGAAGGACGGTTTCCCGGAATGGTTTTCACTCCGTTGAGGCACAGCCTGCAAACCGGGGCAAAAAGCTGTTGCGAACCTCCGAACATCGTCTGTTTATCCGGTATTTGGCACGCCCGATGCTCAGGCAATCGTGGGATACAACCACAGAAACAGCGCACCCAGTCCCAGCATCAGCAATACCCCCAGCATGATACCCAACTGATAGAGAAAAAGTTGGGCAGCCACCAGTCCGTTGCCTATCGAACGGCCATCGCCACGGCTGTCAGCCGTGGCGGCCAGCAGTCCCAGCACCAGAACCAGTGCCGCGCCCGCCAAGACCAGCAGCGATGCCCAGATCCCGGCGAAGGCCAGTGCAGCCAGCCCGGCCAACCACAGCCCAAGGTAGGGGATCAGCAACAACAATCGTGTTCGGGTATCCAGCCTTTCGAAGAAGGCGAATTGCAGCGCGGCGAAGACCGGCACGAGAAAAAGGACAAGTGGACGGATGAGTTCCATGTGCACCTCCCTGTGTTCAAATGATCGATGTCTGCCGTCGCCACTCGGCCCTCGTCACCCGTCCCTGTCGCTGCGCGCTGGCGCAGCGACTATCCGACCCACACCCGGGCGTTGCGGAACAGGCGCATCCAGGGGGCGTCCTCGCCCCAGTCATCGGGATGCCAGGAGTACTGGACGGTGCGGAAAACCCGTTCCGGGTGGGGCATCATGATGGTCACGCGGCCGTCTTCGGTGGTCAGGCCGGTGATGCCGCCGGGGGAGCCGTTGGGATTGAAAGGATAGGTTTCGGTGGGCCGGCCGTGGTGGTCCACGTAGCGCAGGGCCACCTGCGCCCCGTTCTGCGGTCCGTCGAAGTGGACGCGACCCTCGCCATGGGCCACGGCGATGGGCAGGCGCGCGCCGGCCATGCCGGCGAGCAGGATGGAGGGCGAGTCGGCGATCTCCACGAGGGAGAAGCGGGCCTCGAACTGTTCCGAGCGGTTGCGCAGAAAGCGCGGCCAGGCCCCGGCGCCGGGGATGAGATCGCGCAACTGGGAGAGCATCTGGCAGCCGTTGCACACGCCCAGGCCGAAGGTGTCGGGGCGGTGGAAGAAGGCCTCGAACTGATCCCGGGCCCGCTGGTGGAAGCGGATCGACTTGGCCCAGCCGCCGCCGGCGCCGAGCACGTCGCCGTAGGAGAAGCCGCCGCAGGCCACCAGGCCCTTGAAATCGTCGAGCACCACGCGCCCGGCGATGATGTCGCTCATGTGCACGTCCACGCTGGCGAAGCCGGCGCGATCGAAGGCGGCGGCCATCTCGATCTGGCCGTTGACGCCCTGCTCGCGGAGGATGGCCACCTTGGGCCGGGCGCCGCGGGCGATGAAGGGGGCGGCCACGTCGTCGGCCGGGTCGAAGGCAAGCTGCACGTTGAGCCCCGGATCGTCGGCGTCGAGCAGGCTGTCGAACTCCTCGCGGGCGCAGTCGGGATGGTCGCGCAGGGCCTGGATGCGGAAGGTGGTCTCGGTCCAGGTACGCTGCCAGGCGATGCGTTCGCCAGTGAGGTATTCGCGCCCGGCGTGCGTGAAGACCAGCCGGTCGTCCTCAGCCAGGGCCCCGATCACGTGCGTGTGGTGGCCGAGGCCGGCCTCGCGGAAGGCATCGAGAACCGTTTCGGTATCGGCCCGGCGCACCTGGATCACGGCCCCCAGTTCCTCGGTAAAGAGGGCGCGCAGGGGATCGCCGCCGAGGGGGTCGAGATCGATGCGCAGCCCGCAATGGCCGGCGAAGGCCATCTCGCACAGGGTGGCGAACAGGCCGCCGTCGGACCGGTCGTGATAGGCCAGCAGGCGGCCTTCGGCGTTGAGCCGCTGAACGGTATCGAAGAAGGCCCGAAAGGCGCGCGGATCGTCGAGATCCGCCGGATGGTGGCCGAGCTGGCCGAACACCTGGGCCAGGGCGCTGCCGCCCATGCGCTGGCGGCCCTTGCCCAGATCGATCAGGACGAGATCCGTCTCGCCCCGGTCGGTGCGCAGTTGCGGCGTGAGGGTGCGGCGCACGTCCGGCACCGGGGCGAAGGCGGAGATGATGAGCGAGAGGGGCGCGGTAACCGATTTGATCTCGCCCTCTTCCTCCCAGACCGTCTTCATGGACATGGAGTCCTTGCCCACGGGGATGGCGATGCCGAGCGCCGGGCACAGTTCCATGCCCACGGCCTTCACCGCGTCGTAGAGCCCCGCGTCCTCGCCGGGATGGCCGGCGGCAGCCATCCAGTTGGCGGACAGGACCACGTCTTCCAGTTTTTCGATGGCGGCCGCGGCCAGGTTGGTGAGCGCCTCGCCCACCGCCATCCGGGCCGAGGCGGCATGGTGCAGCAGGGCGGCGGGCGTGCGCTCGCCCATGGCCATGGCCTCGCCGGTGTAACCCTCGAAGGCGGTGGTGGTTACCGCCACGTCGGCCACCGGCACCTGCCAGGGGCCGACCATCTGATCGCGGGCCACCAGGCCGGTGACGGTGCGATCGCCGATGGTGATCAGGAAATGCTTGGCCGCCACGGTGGGCAGGCTCAGCACCCGCTCCGCCGCCTCGCGGGGATCGATGCCTTCGTCCCGGAAATCTTCCTTGTGAAAGGGATGGTGCCGGGCCTCGCGCAGCATCTTCGGCGGCTTGCCCAGCAGCACTTCGAGGGGCATGTCGATGGGGGTGTTGTCGAAGTGGCCGTCGCCCAGCACCAGGCGCTGCTCGGCGGTGGCCTCGCCGATCACGGCATAGGGACAGCGCTCGCGCTCGCAGATGGCCGCGAAGCGTTCCAGATCCTCGGGCGCCACGGCCAGGACGTAGCGTTCCTGGGCCTCGTTGCACCAGATCTCCATGGGCGACATCCCCGGCTCGTCGTTGGGCACGGTGCGCAGCTCGAAGCGCCCGCCCCGGCCGCTGTCGTTGACCAGCTCGGGCACGGCATTGGACAGGCCGCCGGCCCCCACGTCGTGGATGCTGATGATGGGGTTGTCGGCGCCGAGCTGCCAGCAGCGGTCGATGACTTCCTGGGCGCGGCGCTCGATCTCGGGGTTGCCGCGCTGCACCGAGGCGAAATCCAGCTCCTCGTGGCTCTCGCCGGTGGCCATGCTGGAGGCGGCGCCGCCGCCGAGGCCGATGAGCATGGCCGGCCCCCCGAGCACGATGATCTGGGCGCCGGGCGGGATCTCGCCCTTGGCCACGTGTTCGGCGCGGATGTTGCCGAGACCGCCGGCGAGCATGATGGGCTTGTGATAGCCGCGCACCTCTTCGCCGGCGGGACCGTTGACCTTCGCCTCGTAGGTGCGGAAGTAGCCGCACAGGTTGGGGCGGCCGAACTCGTTGTTGAAGGCCGCCGCGCCGATGGGCCCCTCGAGCATGATCTCGAGGGCCGAGACGATCCGCGCCGGCTTGCCGTAGTCCCCTTCCCAGGGCCGGGCGAAGCCCGGGATGTTCAGGTTGGAGACCGAGAAGCCGCACAGGCCGGCCTTGGGTCTGGAGCCGCGGCCGGTGGCGCCCTCGTCGCGGATCTCGCCGCCGGCGCCGGTGGCGGCGCCGGGGAAGGGGGCAATGGCGGTGGGGTGGTTGTGGGTCTCCACCTTCATGAGGATGTGCACCGGCTCCTCGTGGCGGGCGTATTCGCCGCTGCCCGGTTCCGGGAAGAAGCGCGGTGCGTCGAAACCCGCGATCACCGCCGAGTTGTCGCTGTAGGCCGACAGCACTCGGCCCGGATGCTGCTGGTGGGTGTTGCGGATCATGGCGAACAGGGAACGGTCCTGGCGCTGGCCGTCGATGATCCAGTCGGCGTTGAAGATCTTGTGCCGGCAGTGCTCCGAGTTGGCCTGGGCGAACATCATCAGTTCCACGTCGGTGGGGTTGCGGCCCAAGGCGCGGAAGTTCTCCACCAGGTAATCGATCTCGTCGTCGGCCAGGGCCAGGCCCCATTCCCGGTTGGCCTGGACCAGCGCCTCGCGGCCGCCGTCGAGGATGTCCACACGCTGCAGGGGGCGGGGCTCGTGGTGCACGAACAGGGCCGCGGCCTCGTCGAGGCTGGCGAAGGCCGCCTCGGTCATGCGGTCGTGCAGGTGGGCAGCGACGGCCCGAAACTCCCCGGGCGTGAATTCGGCCTCGCAGGCGATCTCGTAGAGCACCCCCCGCTCGATGCGCTCCACCATCGGCAGATCGCAGTTGTGGGCGATGTCGGTGGCCTTGCTCGACCAGGGCGAGATGGTGCCAGGTCGGGGCACCACCAGCACCGTCTCCCGCGCGTCGGGCAGCTCGCGGGCCGGCTCGCCGTAGTCCAGCAGCACCCGCAGGCGTTCCAGGGCCGGCGCGTCGGGCTGCCGGAGCACGTCGACGAAGTGGTAGTGGACGGCATTCAGTTCCCGGATGCCGGGAACGGCGGTCTTCAGGGTGTCGAGAAGCTTGCGCAGGCGAAAATCGGACAGGGCGCGGCCGCCACGGAGTTGCAACATGCGGGTGGTCTCGGGTCGGGGAAAAAACAGGCGCACATGATACAACAGCCGAGGTGGCGGCGGCGGATTTCCCCGGAAACCCGCGTCCGGCCAGGTGGTCCTGAATCGGCGGGTCGGCCTGAAGCCCGATCAAACGGCTGTTTTTGAAGAGCAAACGCCAAATGCCAATCCAGTCAGGCGGATCATCGGACTCCCACCCCGCAGGGTCCCGCGCCCCTATTCGAAGATCCGGCCTGGGCAACAGCGATTTGCCGCCAAGTGGCATGGCGCGGGGCAGTTCAGTACCGGGCCACTTCCTGCAGTTCGGCCATCAGTTCGTTGAGGTTGCCAACCGTGGTGTCGGCCACGCAGACCAGGTTGCCGACGCTGCACACGGTGTGCCCCCCGCCGCGCACCAGCCAGCCGGTGGGTGGTGTCCAGCCCCGCTGGCCGGTGAACATGGAGAGCTGGTCGAGATTGCCCTGCACGATGCGCTTGGTGTCGTAGGCGAAGCGGGCGAGGGTGGCCAGCCGCTCGGCACTGTCGAGTCCGTAGCCCTCCACCAGGGCGCCATCGTCACGGAACAGGGCCACGGCGCGCACCTCCTCGCGCAGCATCAGCCGCCGGATCATGCACCGCTCCCCAGGCGGGCGCAGGCGCCGTCCAGATCCGCCTGCCCGGTGGGCAGAATCACGCCCCGCTCGCCATCGACCACCACGGTCCAGTCCAGTCCCAGCAGACCGAACTGCTGCACCGGATGGAAACCGGTCATGCCGGTCATGGCCTCCCAGCCCCGCGCCTGCAGGGTGGCGATGGCCAGGTTGGCCACGCACATGTGCGCCACCAGATCCAGCACCCGGGCATCGAAGTCCGCCCCCTCGCGCACGCTCTGTTCGAGCACCTCGCCGGTGCTCGAATAGCGGAAGGCCGCCAGCGCCCCGTCCAGGGCCATCAGTTCCTCCAGATCCGCCATCGTTTCCCCCTTTCGTCACCAACCGTCAGATCATGGCCTCGGGCCGCACCTCGCCCAGCCGCTCGGTCATGGCGGCGAGGACCGTGGCAGGCGAGGTCCGGGCGTTGTCGATGAAACAGAAGACGTTGGCCAGCACGCACACGCTGTGGGTGGCACCGCACACGAACCAGCCCCGGGGCGGGTCGAGCCCCTCGCCCCCGGGCAGGGAGGCGAGCATGCGCGCCTGCATGTGGGTGGCCATGGTGGTGGCCCGGCACATGATGGAGGCCATGCGGGCGTGTTCGGGATCCAGCCGGCCCTCGAAGGTATAGCGATCGCCGCGCCAGGTATACTGGCCCGCGGCGACGACCCCCGGCGTGGCCGCCAGTTCGGAGAGGATACTCATGACCGCACTCCTTACGTTGGAGTGATTTGTTGTTTTTCGGCCCGGTGGCACGAGGCCCCGGGGCTCTGTTATCGTTGGTTCTGGTATCCAAGTAAAACAGACTTCCGGGATTGTGCAAGTCGATCGGCACGCCCCTCCCGGCCGGAGCCCGCAGTCCATGACCCTTTCCCGTCCCGCTTCTCCCTGGCGGCAACTGCTCGCCATGCTCTACGACAGCCTGCTGCTGGTAGCCGTGCTGTTCCTGGCCATGGCCCTGCTGCTGATCGTCAGCCGGGGCCAGCCGCCGGCCGAACATCAGCCCCTCCTGTCTCTGTACCTGCTGACGGTGAGTTACCTGTTTTTCGGCTGGTTCTGGACCCACGGCGGTCAGACCCTGGGCATGCGCGCCTGGCGGCTGCGGCTGCGCACCCGCGACGGCGGGGCCGTGACCTGGACCCAGGCCCTGCTGCGATTCGTCACGGCGATCCCGGCCTGGCTGGTGGTGATTGTCGGCATGGCACGACTGGCCGGTGTTCCCTTCCATTCCCATCGGTGGCTGGAACCCCTGAACCACCTCCCCGGCCTGGCGATTCTCGCGATCGGCCTGATCTGGCTGGTTCTCGATCACCGGCCCGACAACTGGCGCGACCGCCTGAGCGGTACCAGGGTGTGTGACTTGCGGGCGCCAACCGAAAATCGGGGATGAGGCAACCTCGAACAGGCTGCTGAAAAAACAGGCCGCCGAAAAACGGCATTTTCCAGCGGCCTGTCAATTCAGCCGGCGATACAGCCAGGCGGAAGCGATCAGAATCACCAGCGTCGGCGTGCTGGCAGCCAGCCAGGCTGGCATGTCGTAGACCAGCCCCACCTGTCCCATCAGGCGATCGAGGATGTAGAACACGATCCCGATGAGGAACCCGAACAATACCTGCCGGCCGATGCCTCCGTGGCGCACGGAGACGAACACGAAGGGCACCGCCAGCAGGACCATCGCGAGGATGGTCAGGGGCATGACGATCTTGTTCCACATGGCCAGTTCATAGAGCCGGGCATCGAGGCCATTGCGCTTCAGATAGCGGATGTAGGCATACTGGTTCCACAGGGACAGGGAATCGGGATGGTAGGAAATGGTCCCCACCAGCTCACGGTCGAGCCTCGTCCGCCAGGGCAGGGTCTCCCGGTGCTCGCTGGTCACCCTGTCGGCACGAAGGTCCGATACCGTGACCTGTTGCAATTGCCACCCCTCCCCCTGGCGCACGGCGCTACGGGCCTCGATGCGCCGCACCAGCCGTCGCTGGTCATCGAACTCGTAGAGGGTGATGCCCGCCAGTCGACCATCGGGTTCCACCGTGCGCACGTTGATCACGGTCCGACCATCCCGCAACCACAGCCCGAAAGTGGTGTTGAAGCTGATCCGCGAGCCCAGGGCCTGCAGCTTCATCTGCTCTGCATACTGTTCGGCAGGCGGGGCCACCACTTCGCCGATGAAAAAGGCAATCAGAATCAGGGCCAGCAACGACTTGATGGCCGCGAGGGCAATCCGCAGCTTGGAGACCCCTGCCGCGCGGATCACGACCAGTTCGCTGTGCCCGGCCAGAAGCCCCAGTCCCAGCATGGTTCCCAGCAGGGCCGCCATGGGAAAGAACTGGTAGACCAGCTTGGGCAGCCACAACAGGACATAGGTGAAGGCCTTCAGCGTGGTGTAGTCGGCACGGCCGATCTTCTCGAACTCGGTGACATAGTTGATCAGGATGAACAACATCATCACCACACCCAGCACCCCGAGCACGGCCAACTGAACCGACTGGCCAACGTAACGATCGAGAATCCGCATTCAGGCCTCCTTGCGCCGCAAACGCCGATGGCCAGCGACCTGCCAGCCGATGAAAACCAGGCCGACGACTCCGGTCAGGATCGGCACCCACCACATCCCCACCCAGGCCGGGGCGACGCCCTCATCCAGCCAGGTGCGGGCGATATTGAGCAGGTTGTTGACGAGCAGATACAGAAGGAACGCCAGCGCCAGCCGCCCGTATCGACCGCCCCGGGGGCGGGTACGGCTGAGCGGTACGGCGAGCAAGGCCAGCGCAAGGCACATCAAGGCCGAGGCGATCCGCCACTGCAACTCCACGAGATGCGCCCGTTGCGCACGCCCCGCCCAGAGCGCAGGCGTGGGGATGGCGCGCTGATGATAGCGAATGTGCCGATCCTGGGGCGGGTTCATGCGCAGGCCATGTCGGTCAAACCCAATCACGGCAAACTCATCCTGACCCGGCCGGCCCTCGTAACGATGGCCGTTGAGCAGTACCAGATAGCGCTCTCCCGTTTGCGGATTGGCCTCCAGAAATCCCGCTTCGGCCACCAGCAGGCTCTCGTGCCCCCGCTGCCGGATCTGGGCGAAGACGTTCTCGATCCGGGTCCGATCCGCGTTGATGCGCTCGGCATAGATCACCCCCCGACCCTCGGGCAAACTGCGGAAGCGTCCCGGCGTGATGCCTTCGATGCTCAAGGACTTGCGTTCGAGTTTCTCCAGTCGCTCTCCCTGGGCATCCCCCCAGGGCGCCAGCACCAGCGTGAATCCCCCCTGAACCGCGGCCACGATCACTGCCACCAGCAAGACCGGCCGCAGCAGATTCCAGGGGCCGTAACCACAGGCCTCGAGCACCGTGATTTCACTGTTCGCATACAACCGGCTCAGGGCCATCAAAATGGCGAGATACAGGGCCAGGGGCAAGACGAACGGCACCAGAGTCAGGCTGTAGACACCAAACAGGGTCATCACCGTGTCGGCCTGGAGGGTGCCTTCGGCCACCTTCGAGAACAAACCAACGAGCTGGCCGGAGAAGGCGATCAGCAATAGCACCAGCAAAACCCCCGAGAGGGTCGAGAACACTTCTCTGACGAGATAACGGGTGATGATCACAACGCGGCCGTTTGCGGAAATCTATCGCGATTGTGGCTGAATCCGGGCATTTTTTCGAGTAAGCTTGCGTCGAGACCGAATCGACCAGGACTATTCATGGAACTGACCGTCAAGACCACCCTCCCCCCCGCCACCCGCAGCGACTGCCTCGTGGTGGGCGTGTTCGAACGGCGCAAGCTCTCGGCCGCCGCCCAGGAACTCGATGCCGCCCTCGGCGGTCGGCTTACCGCCCTGCTCAAGCACGGCGATCTGGACGGCAAGGAAGGCACCCACCTGCTGCTGCCGGAGGCCGGGGATCTGCCCGCCCGGCGACTCCTGCTGGTGGGCTGCGGCAAGGAGAAGGACTTCGACACCCGGCGCTATCGCAAGGCCCTGCGCACCGCCGTCTCGGCCCTGAAGAAGATCCACGTCCGGGAGGCCGTGAACTACCTGCCGGACCTTCCGGTGCAGGATCGCAGCCTGCCCTGGCGCATCCGCATCGCCGCCGAGACGATCCAGCAGGCCGACTACCGCTTCGACCGTCTCAAGTCGGAAAAGGACAAGCCACCGGCCCTGAAGAAGATGACCCTCAACGTCATCGACAAGGCCCGCCTGAACCAGGCCCGCCAGGCCCTGGCCATCGGCAACGCCATCGCCGGCGGGGCCAACTTCGCCCGCGAGCTGGGCAACCTGCCCGGCAACGTGTGCACCCCGGCCTACCTGGCCGGCACTGCCCGCAAGACCCTCAGGGCCTTCCCCAACATGAACGTGCGGGTGCTCAAGCAGAAGGACATCGAGGCCCTGAAGATGGGCGCCTTCCTCTCCGTGGCCAGGGGCAGCCGCCAGCCGCCGCACCTCATCGTGGTGGAATACCGGGGCGCCGCGCGCGATTCCCGGCCCGTGGCCCTGGTGGGCAAGGGCATCACCTTTGACTCGGGCGGCATCTCCATCAAGCCCTCGGCCGCCATGGACGAGATGAAGTTCGACATGTGCGGTGCCGCCGGCGTGCTGGGCACCATGCACATGCTCGGCGAGCTGCAGCCCCCCATCAACGTGGTGGCGGTGGTGCCCACCTGCGAGAACATGCCCGACGGCAACGCCAACAAGCCCGGCGACATCGTCACCAGCCTGTCGGGCCAGACCATCGAAGTGCTCAACACCGACGCCGAAGGCCGGTTGATCCTCTGCGATGCCCTCACCTACACGGAGCGCTTCAAGCCCAAGGCGGTAATCGACGTGGCCACCCTCACCGGCGCCTGCGTGATCGCCCTGGGCAAGCATCCGGCGGGCCTGCTGGGCAACGACGAGGCCCTGATCCGGCAGATCCTGGACGCCGGCGAGCAAGCCGACGACCGAGCCTGGCAACTGCCCCTGTGGGAGGAATACCAGGATCAGCTCAAGAGCAACTTCGCCGACATGGCCAACATCGGCGGCCGCGAGGCCGGCGCCATCACCGCGGCCTGCTTCCTGGCCCGCTTCACGAAGAAGCTCAAGTGGGCCCACCTCGACATCGCCGGGGTGGCCTGGGAGAGCGGCAGCAAGAAGGGCGCCACGGGCCGGCCGGTGGCCCTGCTCAGCCAGTACCTGCTCGAGCAGTGCGGCAAGCGCTACCGGCTCGAATGACCCGCGTCGACTTCTACATCGTGGACAGCCCCGCCGCCGACGCCCGGGAGCGGGTGGCCTGCCGGCTGGCGGAAAAGGCCTGGCAGCTGGATCACCGAATCTACATCCACGGCCAGGATCCGCGGCACTGCGAACGGCTCGATCAGTTGCTGTGGATCTTTCGCGACGGCAGCTTCGTGCCCCACGAGCCGCTGGCCGATCCGGTGCCCGACTGCCCGATCCTGATCGGCCAGACGGAGCCGCCCGAGAGCCACACGGGGGTGCTCATCAACCTGCACGAGACGGTGCCGCCCTTCTTCAGCCGCTTCGAACGGGTGGTGGAGATCGTCAGCCAGGACGAGCCGGTGCGCCGGGCGGGGCGGGAGCGCTTCAAATTCTACCGGGATCGCGGCTATGATTTGCACACCCACACCCTGAGCGGGTAAGCCCATGGCGAAGAAATCCGAACCGACGGCCAACGACGAGCTGCTCGAAGCCCTCGAATCCATCAAGGGGCTGCTCGAGAAGAGCGAGGGCAAGCTGTCGGCCGCCCGGGAGAGCCTGGCCAGGGCCCGCACCAGCAGCCGTCCCGAAGCGGACAAGCCCAGGATCCCCATCTCCACCGAACCGGTGGTGCCGGTGCTCGACGAAGTGGTGGCCACTCTCGAGGAAGACGAGGAGGAGATTCCGGTTCTCGAGGAAGCCCTGCCGGTGCTGGATCAGCCGGTGGCCGACACCCCGGCCCCACCCGCGCCCGGCCCGGCCGCCCACTCCACCGGCCAGGTCATCGACTACCTCGACGAGCTGCAGGGCAGCCTGGAGAAGGCCGTCCACGAAGGCCTGATCAACGCCCTGGTGCAGATCGAGGCGGACATCCAGGCCATCATCGCCGAGCACGTCTCCCGCCTGAAGGACGACCTGCGCGGGGGGGAATGAAACCGCCAGCGGGAGAGAGAACCCTTCGTTCAATTGTGCGAGAAGGCGGATACTTGCATGTCTACCCCCTCTTCCCCGTCGGGGGAGAGGGCCGGGGTGAGGGGGGCCTGCAACGCACGACATCGGCAGCATTACGACAAAGCACCCGAGGCCGCGCGCTCAACAGCAGGCTTTCCTCTTGACTGCTGTCCCCTCACCCCAACCCCTCTCCCCTGAGGGGAGAGGGGCTCCTTCGTTCCTGACCCAGTACACACGGGCATCACGCCGGACAAGGCTCACCCTGTACCTCCTCCATAAAAAAGCGGACCGGGACAGGAAGTGTCGCGGTCCGCAAGCCCCGTGGGAGATGCCGAGGTGAATGCCTCTCATCCGGGGGAGATGCCCGATGCGCGGCGTCAATCCATGTGGGCTTTCGCTTCCTCGCCCGGATTGGGCAGACCGGCGATGCGCCACAGGTTCAGGCAACCGCCGAACAGCCCCTTCACCGCGTCGCGCTCGGTACCGAGCTGGCGGCAGAGGATCCGCATCGGCGGAATGGAACCCAGGCGCAGGCAACGGTCCCGCACGAAATAGATGATTTGCCAGTGGGCCTCGGTCAGACGAATGCCGTCGATCAGATTGGCCAGATGTTCGGCCAGATCCTCCGACCAGTAGGCCGGATCGATCAGGAAGCCGTCTTCATCGAATATGGCCTCCGGCTCCACCAGAACGGCTTCCGGTTGTGCTGCACTCATGCCTTTCCTCCAGTGTGGTCAAGATGTCGTCACAGAGACGCCTTCTGCGGGCATCTGCTGCGAATGTCGCGGAATCCGCGTTCCGCCCGAATCACAATTCGGTGTTATGCGAGTATTCATATTTCTTATCATGATGTAAAATGATTAAATATCATTCAGTATCATGATTTGAGATATGGAACTGCGTCAGCTCCGCTCCCTGGTGACACTGGTCGAATCCGGCTGCAACGTCAGCCGTGCGGCCGAACGGCTGTTCATAGTGCAGTCGGCGGTCTCCCAGCACATCCTGCGCCTCGAGGAGGAACTGGGCGTGCACCTGTTCATGCGCCAGGGCAAGCGGATCCTGGGGCTGACCGAAGCCGGCGAGCAGGTGCTGCAACACGCCCGGCGGGTGCTGGCCGAGACCGGCAACATCCTCGAAGTGGGGCGGGAACACGTGGAGGATTCCACGGGCGTGCTGCGCATCGGCACCACCCACACCCAGGCCCGCTACGTGCTGCCGCCGGTGGTCACCCGTTTCAACCGGGCCTGGCCCCGGGTGGAACTGCAAATCCATCAGGACACGCCCCGCCACCTGGTACGCATGCTGCTGGAAGAGAAGGTGGACTTCGCCATCTGCACCGAGGATCTGGCCGCCGAGCCCCACGTCACCACGGTGCCCGGCTACCAGTGGAACCGCTCGCTGATCGCCCCGCCGGGCCATCCGCTGCTGCTGGAAGAGGAACCGACCCTCGAAGCCCTGTGCGCGCATCCCCTGATCACCTACGTCCACGGCTTCACGGGCCGCGGCCATTTCGATCGCAGCCTGCAGAAGGCCGGGCTGCAGCCACACATCGTCCTCACCGCCGCCGACACCGACGTGATCAAGACCTACGTGCGCCAGCGCATGGGCATCGGGATCATCGCCAGCATGGCCTACGACCCGGTGCAGGATGCCGATCTGGCGATCCGAGATCTCGCCCGGCTCTTCCCCTGGGAAACCACCCACATCGCCTATCCGGAAAACAAGTATCTGCGCCGCTACCAGCAGCACTTCATCGAACTGTTCCGCGAACACGTGACGGAGATGAGCAGCGAGGAAACCGCCGGCCTGCAACCGGCGTGAGTGCCGGCCGCAGAAATTCCGTTGAGCAGGCGGTCAGGAGCGGGGCAGACCGTAGCGCTCGGTCATGTAGCACTGCCCCACCGGCAGCCAGTCGGGCATGCGGTAGAAGCGCCGCAGGATGTCTTCGATCACCTCTGCCCGGTAACGGGCGTAGTCGAAGCCCCGCCCCAGCAGGATCCAGTAGGTGGTTCCGGCCATGGGCAGCGGCCGCAGGTCGGCGCTGGCGAAATAGCGGGCATACTGCCGCACCCCGGGGAAGTAGCTCACGATGGCGATGTCCTGCCCGTCGAGGGTCCGGAAGTCGGTGAGCATGTCGTCCTGCCGGGCATGGTAGGAACCGCTGCCGAAGACGATCACGTGCGTGCGGCCGGCATAGGACAACAGCGCCGACTCGGTATAGCTGTCGGTGGCCAGCACGAAGTCCGGCGCCATGCGCCGCGCCGCCGCGTAGATGTCCCGGGCATGCAGGCCGTAGATCACGTCCTTGGTGCGGTTCTCGTCCTGGCGGATGAAATCCCAGTCCGGCGCCTTCGCCAGCAGCACGAAAAAGGCCAGAAGGTGCGCCAGCGCGAAGGGCACCATGAAGGCCAGACTACGACGCAGGGCGCGCGCGGGCGCCACCAGCCCGAGCCCCAGGAACACGAAGGGATAGAAGCTCAGCAGCCAGTGCAGGCCGATGGACACCCGGAAGGACAGCAACAGGAACAGGCCATAGGGGATCAGGAACAGCGCCAGGTACAGGCCGTCGGGCTCGCCGCGCAGCCGTGCGCCCACCGCCCGGCCATGGCGGGCCAGATACCAGAGGATCGGCGGCGTCAGCAGATACAGTTGCAGCAGCAGATACTTGCCCACGGTGGCCAGCGAGACGCCGCCGCCCGCGGTGCGGTTCTGCAGGTTGAACAGGTAGTTGTCCCAGCAGTGGGTGTAGTTCCACCACAGGTTCAGGCCGATGAAGGGCAGGGTGCCGGCGATCACCCACACAAGCCCCAGCCACGGCCGCCAGCCCCGGCGCACGAACAGCAGCAGATACAGGAAATAGGCCACGCCCAGCAGGCCGGCGAAGAACTTGGAGAAGAAGGCCGCCCCCAGCAGCAAGCCGCTCAGCAGGTACCAGAAGGACGCGTCCGCCGCCTGGGCCCGGCGGAAGGCCAGGGCCGAGAGAAAGGAGAACAGCAAAAGCGGCGTATCGGTGGTGATCAGCACGCCCAGCAGGTTCATGGGCGCCAGCAGATACAGGGCCGCCACCAGCAGGGCCAGCCCCTCGCCCCGCGTCCGCAGCAGGCGGTACAGCGCCCAGCCGATGAAGGTGGTGGTCCCGATCTGGGGTAGGCGCAACCAAACGGGATGATCGCTGACCGCGGACATCACGCTCAGGAACCAGCCGGCCATGGGCGGATGATCGTAGAAACCGAAATCGGGATGCCGACCCCAGACGAGGAAATAGGCCTCGTCGCCGGTCATGGGCAATGCGGCCGCCACGGCCAGCTTGATGAGGAAGGTGGCCAGCAGCAATAGCGCCAGCCGGGATTCGGTGCGGGTCATGGAAGCGAACGGCAGCCAGGAAAACAGGCGCCATGGTACCACCCCGGGCAGACGGTTCCGAGGCGCAACGGATGCCGGGCCTCGGGTATAATCGCCCGCTGGCCCATCCTGCCCCCTGTGGAAACCCTGAACGTGGACAAGACCTACGATCCCAAGCGCATCGAGCAACGCTGGTACGAAATCTGGGAAAGCCGGGGCTACTTCGCCCCGCGCGGCGGCAAGCGCCCCTACTGCATCATGATCCCGCCGCCCAACGTCACCGGCAGCCTGCACATGGGCCACGCCTTCCAGGACACCATCATGGATGCCCTGATCCGCTATCACCGCATGCGTGGCGACAACACCCTCTGGCAGGTGGGCACCGATCACGCCGGCATCGCCACCCAGATGGTGGTGGAGCGCCAGCTCGAGGCGGAAGGCCTCACCCGGCACGATCTGGGCCGCGAGAAGTTCATCGAGCGGATCTGGCAGTGGAAGGCCGAATCGGGCGGCACCATCACCCGTCAGCTGCGGCGCATGGGCGCCTCGGTGGACTGGTCCACGGAACGCTTCACCATGGACGAGGGCCTGTCGGCGGCGGTGAAGGAAGTCTTCGTCCGGCTCTACGAGGAAGGCCTGATCTATCGCGGCAAGCGGCTGGTGAACTGGGATCCGGTGCTGCACACCGCCGTCTCCGATCTGGAGGTGCTGTCGGAAGAGGAACAGGGCCACCTGTGGCACATGCGCTATCCGCTCTCCAACGGCACCGGCCACATCGTGGTGGCCACCACCCGCCCCGAAACCCTGCTCGGCGACGCCGCCGTGGCCGTGCACCCGGGCGACGAGCGCTACACGCACCTGCTCGGCGAGTTCGTGGAGCTGCCCCTGACCGGACGGCGCATCCCCATCATCGCCGACGAGTACGTGGATCCCGAATTCGGCACCGGCTGCGTGAAGATCACCCCGGCCCACGACTTCAACGACTATGCCGTGTGGCTGCGCCACCGCGACGAGGTGGCCCTCTCCGCCCTGCCCCACGGCGGGCTCATCAACATCTTCACGCCCGATGCGGCGATCCGCGCCAACGAGGAAGACGAAGGCACCCTGATCCCCGAAAAATACGTGGGTCTGGATCGCTTCGACGCCCGCAAGCAGATCGTCGCCGATCTGGAGGCTGCCGGCCTGCTGGCGAAGGTGGACGATCACAAGCTGATGGTGCCCCGCGGCGACCGCTCCGGCACCGTCATCGAACCCTTCCTCACCGATCAGTGGTACGTGAAGGTGGGGCCGCTGGCCAAACCGGCCATCGCGGCGGTGGAGACGGGCCACATCCGCTTCGTGCCCGACAACTGGAAGAACACCTATTTCGAATGGATGCGCAACATCGAGGACTGGTGCATCAGCCGCCAGATCTGGTGGGGCCACCGCATCCCCGCCTGGTACGACGAGCAGGGCAACGTCTACGTGGGCCGCGACGAGGCCGAGGTCCGCGAACGCCACGGCCTGCCCGCCGATTTCCCCCTGCGCCAGGACGAGGACGTGCTCGACACCTGGTTCTCCTCCGCCCTGTGGCCCTTTTCCACCCTGGGCTGGCCGGAGGAAACCGAACGCCTGCGCACCTTCTATCCCACCAACGTGCTGGTGACCGGCTTCGACATCATCTTCTTCTGGGTGGCCCGCATGATCATGATGGGCCTGAAGTTCATGGGCGACGTGCCCTTCGAGGAAGTCTACATCCACGGCCTGGTGCGCGACGCCGAGGGCCAGAAGATGTCCAAGTCCAAGGGCAACGTGCTCGACCCCATCGACGTGATCGACGGCATCGATCTGGAATCGCTGGTGCAAAAGCGCACCTCGGGCCTGATGCAGCCCCACCTGGCGAAGAAGATCGAGAAGCAGACCCGCAAGAACTTCCCCAACGGCATCCCCGCCTTCGGCACCGATGCGCTGCGCTTCACCTTCGCCGCCCTGGCCACCACCGGGCGCGACATCGTGCTCTCGCTGGAGCGCATCGAGGGCTATCGCAACTTCTGCAACAAGATCTGGAACGCCGCCCGCTACGTGCTCATGAACACCGAGGGGCAGGATTGCGGCCAGCGCGGCGGCGCGGTGGAACTGACCGCCGCCGATCGCTGGATCCGCAGCCGCCTGCAGGAGACCACCCGCCAGGCGATCCGCAGCATCGAGAGCTACCGTTTCGATCACCTGGCCCAGGCCCTGTACGAATTCACCTGGAACGAATACTGCGACTGGTACCTGGAGCTGTCCAAGCCGGTGCTGCACGACGAGACGGCCTCCGCGGAACGCCTGCGCGGCACCCGCCAGACCCTGGTGCAGGTGCTGGAGACCCTGCTGC
Organism: Chromatiales bacterium; assembly: GCA_026984045.1. Taxonomy (GTDB): domain Bacteria; phylum Pseudomonadota; class Gammaproteobacteria; order UBA6429; family Thiohalophilaceae; genus JALSSV01. Next base: position 34,460 of record JALSSV010000056.1, read on the forward strand.
GCCTGCTGCATCCCCTGATGCCCTTCCTCACCGAGGAGATCTGGCAGAAGGTCGCGCCCCTGGCCGGGGTGAACGCCGAAACCCGGCCCGGCACCGAGACCATCATGCTCCAGCCCTTCCCCGAGCCCGACGACGGGGCCATCGACACCGAGGCGGTGGCCGAAATCGAATGGCTGCGCCAGTTCATCCTCGGCGTGCGCAAGATCCGCAGCGCCATGGACATCAAGCCCGGCAAGCGCCTGCCGGTCCTGGTGCAGGGCGGCGACGCAACCGACCGGGCGCGCATCGAGGCCCACCTGCCCTGGCTGAGGAGCCTGGGGCGCATCGACTCGATCACCTGGCTGGCGCCCGACGAGACGGCGCCCGAGTCGGCCACCGCCCTGGTGGGCGAGATGAAGATCCTCATCCCCATGGCCGGCCTCATCGACGTGCAGGCCGAGCTGGCCCGCCTGGCCAGGGAGATCGAAAAGCTCGAGAAGGACATCGCCCGCGTTCAGGGCAAACTGGGCAATGCCAGCTTCGTCGAGAAGGCCCCGGCCGCGGTGGTGGAAAAGGAACGGACGAAACTGGCCGAACAGCAGAAGGCTCTCGATCAGCTCCGGAATCAGAAAGCGCGGATCGAGAAGCTCTGACTGCCCCCCTTTGACAGGCGGTAGCAAAAGCCCATCCCTGGGCTTTTGCTACCGCCTGCTGGAAACCACCTCCATCGTCTGTTTTGCCGCCGGCGCCGCCTCCCCGAGGCGGTTCTGGGCAGCCACCAGCTTGCCCATCAGGCGCAGATCCCGCGAGGTCAGGTTGAGCGCCGCATCCACCCAGATCTCGGCGATGTCGATCAGCTCCTCGTAGGTGAGGGGATTCAGATATTCCCGCACCCGCTCCACCGCCCGCCGGCCGTTGGCGGCACGGCGGTGCAGGCGGATGTACTCGGCCACCGCCTGTTCGCCCTCGCCCGGTTCGGCCAGCACGTCCACCACGCCCATCTCGAACAGCTCCTCGGCACTGTACAGACGCCCTGCCGTGATCAGCGCCTCGGCGCGCCGCGCATCGAGCTTGCGTGACAGCAGGCTGTAGGCGCCCATGCCCGGAAACAGGTTGAAGAGGATCTCCGGCAGACCCATCTCGCTGCCCTTTTCCGCAATCAGCACCGAGCTGGAGAGAGCCGCCTCGAACCCCCCGCCGAGGGCACTGCCCTGCACCAGGGAAATGGTGGTGAGGGGCAGGTGCAGATGAATGGCGTTGGCATAGAGCACGTCGATGCAGGCCTTGGCATAGGCCGCAAGGCCGGCGCGGTCGCCTTCGGCGATGTGCCGGCGAAAGCGATCCAGATCGCCGCCGAGATTGAACACGCCCGGCACCCGGGAGTGCAGCACCAGATACGAAACGGACAGTGCGCCGCTGCGGATCAGGGTCTCCACCCGGTTCTGGAAGGCGGCGATGTCCGCCAGCAGGTCGGGGGTGAAACATGGCCGGGGGCGGGCATGCATGGCATACCACACGGTCTCCTCCGCTGGCCGGTATTCGAGGATCAGATTGGCAAACTGTCCGATCCGGGAAAGGTCCTGTTTCGCTGCCGCTGTCATTGCCGGAATCTCCTTCTGCAGTCCGTTTCCATGAATGGCCAGGTGCACCCGGGCACAAAGCCGTTGAGGCCGGTGCCGATGCAAGTTCAGTACCAGAAAGAAAGCCCAAAGAGGCCAAACGGCGATATAGGCCATTGGTACTACCCTTTTCAGTCTAGTCCCTGGGCACGAAATCACTATGACCGTTATCACCCCTGCACGTGAACGCCGTCACGTTTTGCGCAATCGGAGCGGGAAAAAGACCGGAATCGGGGATCAGCCGCGTTCCAGTTCGCGGGCCATGGTCTGACCACGGGCCACATTCACTCGGATCAGCAGCAGCGCCCCGCCCACGAAAAGAATGCCCACCGCCAGAATCGACAGGCGGCTGCTGTCGGTGAGCAGGCCAACGATGCCCATGATCAGCGGCCCGAGAATGGCGGCAAACTTGCCGAGCATGTTGTAGAAACCGAAGAACTCGGCCGACTGCCCGGCCGGGATCAGGCGGGCATAGAGGGACCGGCTCAGCGACTGCACCCCGCCCTGCACCAGGCCGATGACCACCGCCAGGCCATAGAACTCCGCCACCTGCTGCATGAAAAAGGCCCAGACGATGACCCCGATATAGACGCCGATGGCGATCAGGATCGCCGGCTTGGGCCCGATCCGCTCGCCGAGCAGACCGAACCCGATGGCCGCGGGAAAGCCCACGAACTGGGTGATGAGCAGTGCCGTGATCAGGCTGTCGGAGGCGAAGCCCAGCGACAGCCCGTAGTCCACGGCCATGCGCACCACCGTGTCGACCCCATCGATGTACAGCCAGTAGGCCAGCAGGAACAGCCCCACCACGCGCAGGCGGCGCACCTTGCGGAAGGTGCCGGCCAGTTGCCGAAAGCCGCCGAGCACCGCCGCCCCGGGCCGCATGCCCCCCTGCCCTGGCGGCTCCGGCACCCACAGCATCAGCGGCAGGGAGAAAACCAGCCACCAGGCAGCCACCGCCAGGAAGGAAAGCCGCACCGCCTCGGCCTGGCTGGCCAGGCCGAAGGCCGCCGGCCACAGGGTCATGACCACGGTGCCGGCGAACAGCAGCCCCCCACCCAGGTAGCCCAGGGCATAGCCCCAGGCCGAGGCGATATCGTAATGCGGCTCGTCGGTCACCGAAACGAGCAGCGAATCGTAGAACACCACGCTGCCCGAGAAGCCGATGCTGGCCAGCACGAAACCGATCAGCGCCAGCGTCGCCTCTCCCTGCCCCACGAAGTAGAGGCTGGCGGTCATTGCGATGCCCAGGGCCGCGAACAGCAGCAGGAAACGCTTGCGCAGCCCTCCCACGTCGGCAATCGCTCCCAGCACCGGCGCCAGGATCACGATCACGGTACTGGCCAGGGAATTGGCTAGGCCGAGCTGGAAGGTGCTCTCGGTGGCGGGCAGATCCGCGCTCCACCAGCTCTTGAAGAAGACGGGGAAGAAGCCGGCCAGCACGGCCGTGGCGAAGGCGGAGTTGGCCCAGTCGTAAAGGGCCCAGGAAAGGACCGTACGGTTGTGGAGATGATGCATGAAGAATTCCGTTTTCCGGGATTATAGCCGCAGGGAATGTCTTGATTCGACTCGCCCCGACCCCATTTCCCAGATACCATGGACTCGCGCCAGGACTTCCCGGAACCGATAGTACATGAACGACAAGTCGCCCATTCATTTGCAGGACGGTGATGCCCTGCTCATCGTCGACGTGCAGAACGACTTCCTGCCCGGTGGCAAACTGGCCGTGCCGGAAGGCGATGCCGTGATCGCCCCGCTCAATGCCTGGATCGAACGCGTCGAGCGACGGGGCCTGCCCATCATCGCCACCCGCGACTGGCATCCCGCCGATCACTGCTCCTTCCAGGCCCGGGGCGGGCCGTGGCCGGTCCATTGCGTGGCCGGCACGCCGGGAGCCGAATTCGCGCCGACCCTGCGCCTGCCGAAGAACGCCTGGATCATTTCCAAGGCGACAAGCCCCGACCAGGAAGCCTATTCCGGTTTCCAGGGCACCGATCTGGCCACCCGCCTGCGCGAGGCGGGCGTGCGGCGCCTGTTCATCGGGGGGCTGGCCACCGACTACTGCGTGCTCAACACGGTAAAGGATGCCCTGCAGGAAGGCTTCACGGTCTTTCTCCTGCAGGACGCCATCCGGGCCGTGAACGTCAAACCCGGTGACGGCGAGCGGGCCATCGCGGAGATGCTCGCCGCCGGCGCCGTGCCCGTCACCCTGGCCGATCTGGAGTCGCCATGAAAACCGCGCCGGATCCGCTGCAAAGCCCCCTGCTTACCGATCTCTATCAGCTCACCATGCTCCAGGGGTATGTGGACCAGGGCATGACCGACACGGCCGTGTTCGAGCTGTTCGTGCGCCGGTTGCCCGAGGGGCGCAACTTCCTGGTGGCGGCGGGACTGGAACAGGCCCTGGACTTTCTCGAGAACCTGCACTTCACGGTCGAGGAGATCGACTGGCTGCGCAGCACCGGCCGCTTCAACGAGCGCCTGCTGGAGCATCTGGCCAGCCTGCGCTTCACCGGCGACGTGCAGGCCCTGCCCGAGGGCACGGTGTTCTTCGCCAACGAACCGGTACTGCGGGTGGTCGCTCCCCTGCCCCAGGCGCAACTGGTGGAGAGCCGCCTGATCAACCTCCTGCACCTGCAGATCCTGCTGACCAGCAAGGCGGTGCGCTCGCGCCTGGCCGCCCCCGACAAGCTGCTGGTGGACTTCGGCATGCGCCGCGCCCACGGCGCGGAAGCCGGCCTGTTGGCGGCCCGCGCCGCGTATCTGGCGGGCTTCGCCGGCTCCTCCACGGTGCTGGCCGAAACCCGCTATGGCGTGCCGGCCTTCGGCACCATGGCCCACTCCTTCGTCCAGGCCCACGACAGCGAGGAAACGGCCTTCGAACACTTCGCCCATTCTCAGCCGGACAACGTGGTTCTGCTCATCGACACCTATGACACCCTGGCCGGTGCCCGCAAGGTCGTCGCCATGGCCGATCGGCTCAAGGCCGAAGGCTGTCCGGTGAAGGCGGTACGCCTGGATTCGGGGGATCTGTTGGCGCTGTCGAAACGGGTGCGGCAGATCCTCGACGAGGGTGGCCATCCCGAGATCGGCATCTTCTGCTCAGGCAACCTCGACGAATACCGGCTGCGGGAACTGCTTGCCGCCGGCGCGCCCATCGACGGCTTCGGCATCGGCACCCGCCTCGACACCTCGAGCGACGCCCCCTACCTGGACTGTGCCTACAAACTGCAGGAATACGCCGGCCTCCCCCGCCGCAAGCGCTCGACCGGCAAGGCCACCTGGCCGGGCCGCAAGCAGGTGTTCCGCCAGTACGACGGCCAGGGGCGCCTGCAGAAGGACATCCTGTCCCTGATCGACGACGAGCAGCCCGGCCAGCCCCTGCTGGTGCCGGTGATGGCGGGCGGCGGGCGCCTCGCCCCGCCAGAAAGCCTGCAGACGATCCGCGAACGCCTCGACGCCGAACTGGCCACCCTGCCCGAGCCCCTGCGGGGCCTGGAACCGGCCCCCGCCCCCGAAGTGGCCATCGCCCCCGCCCTGCAACGCCTCGCCGAGGAAGTGGACCGGCGGCAGGCCGAAAGGGACGAGTGACGAGGCGACCGGGTTGAATACCGGGTTCCGGCCCGGCATCTCCATGGCGAAAACGGCAACGCCTTTCCCGGCCACCCGCCACCAATCACCCGCCACCTGCTATAGTGCGGGAATGAACCCAGCGAGGATCTTCCCATGAGCGACTCCCCGAACTTGGCCGATCTGGCCATGGATGCCGACAACCTGTATCTGCAGGAGACTTTCACCGATCAGAAGGTGGGCACCCTCACCCGCCTGACGCCGGTCACCGCCGACGGCGAGCCCGACGACAGCCGCGCCGTGCAGTACATCGGCCAGGCCCAGATCATGACCCCCATGGGCGCCATTCCCCTGAGCTTCGAGATCCCGACCGATTCCCTGGCCGAGGCCGTGGCCGGCTTCGCCGCCGAGGCGGAAAAGGCCATCGAACGCACCATCGAGGAAGCCCGCCAGATGCAGCGCGAGGCCGCCAGCTCCATCGTGGTGCCGGGGCAGGACACCGGCGGCAAGATCCAGATTCCCTGACGACAGCCCTCCCTGTAAGAACGGGGGCCTCGCCGCGACTGCACCAACGCAGTCCGGCTCCGCTGCGCGTGAGCGGGCCGGCTATTCTTCTCCTCTACCTCTCCATCCGCCGGCGCCATTGCCGGCGCTGTTCTGGGCTGGCCCGGCGCCAGCGCTCACGGGCCCGCTGGCGCTGTGCCGGACTCATGTGTTGCCAGCGTTCGCGCAGCGCCCGGCGTCGTTCCGGCGGCAGGCTGCGGAACCATTCGCGCCGCTGGCGCAGGCGCTGGCGCTGTTCCGGCGTCATTTGCAGGAAACGCCGGTAGCGTTCGCGCACCCGGGCCCGCTGCTCGGGCGTCATCTGACGCCAGCGCTTGAGCCGCTGGCGTGCCCGTTCCCGCTGTGCCGGGGTCATCTGCTGCCAGCGCTCGGCACCTCGCAGCAGGCGCTGGCGGCGTTCCTCGGGCAGGCTGTCCCAGCGATTCTCGAAGGACTTGAGCAGTCGCCGGGTTTCCGGCGGCAGGCTGTTCCAGTCACTGGCCGCGAGCACGGGTCCGGCCAGGCCGAACAGCAGGCAAAGCATCAGGATCCAGTCAACGGCTTTCATCTTCGTCCTCCTCTGCCGGTTCACCCTGGCCGGTCTGACGCGAACCGGCATCCCGTTCGTTCTCCACCGAGCCCAGCGCCAGGTCGAGCGCTTCGTCGTCCGCCTCGGCGAACAGGGCCAGAAATTCCAGCAATTCCGGTTCCGGCGGTGCATCGCCGGCCAGGGCCACGGCCGGGGACAGGATCGCCAGAAGAAGCAGCACGCCCGATCCGCAGAGGCGCTGTCGCTCAGCCCGCATCGCGGTTCCCCTCCATGGTCGAAAGCCACTGGTAGAAGTCCAGTTCCTCGTAGAACTGCAGGCTGTCGTCGGCGGCGATGAGTTCCAGATCGCTCTCCGTGAGCGTCTCGGGCAGCCGTGCCTCGTTTCCCGGTGGACGGAGGAACAGCGCCATCAGCAGCAGACCGCCCAGCACCAGCGCACCGGCCGGCGGCCAGGACAGCGCGGGTCGCCGAGCGCTCGCCGCCACTGCCGCGGCACGGGCCTGCCGCAGGCGGCGAGTCACGCCGTCGGGCACCTCGTCCAGACCGGCATCGAGGTGTTCACGCACACGCTTGCGGAACCGTTCGTCATTCATGATGGAAATCTCCGAGTTTCTCGCGCAGGGCATGCACCGCCCGGGAATAGTGGGTCTTGACGCTGCCGCTGCTGATGCCCATGGCCCGGGCCGTGTCCTTCACATCCAGCCCTTCCCAGACCCGCAGCAGAAAGGTCTGCTGCTGACGCAGGGGCAATTCCGAGAGTGCCCGGGCCAGACGGTCGTGCAGCGCCAGGTTGTCCGCCTGGGCGGCCGGGCCGCGGTTCTCGGCCGTGGGCAGGTTCTCGAGGGGATCCGCGGCTGCGTCGGGATCGTCCCGTCGCAGCCAGGCCATCAGACCATTGCGCACCTTGCGCCGCCGATACCAGTCGCGGATCCGGTTCTGCAGGATGCGGTGGAACAGGGGCGCCCATTCGGCCTCCGGCCGCCGGGCATAGCGCCGTGCCAGCGTCAGCATGGCCTCCTGCACCAGATCCAGCGCTTCGTCCACGTCACCCGTGGCCAGCTGCGCCATGCGGAAGGCCCGCTTCTCCACCCCGGCCAGAAAGCGGTTGAGTGCCGATTCGTCCAGAGCCTGTTCTCCATGGTTGCGGGCCTCCGCCCGGTTTGCTGCCGGTTCTACGGGATCAACGCCGTTGCGGAAGAATGGTTGACACACTGCCGGCGTCAGGCAGAAACCAGCATCGCCTCCAGTTGCGCGAGGCCGTCGCGGGGATCATCGAGGTGGACGCGCAGGACCCGCCGGCCCCGCGCTTCCAGCACCCGCAGATCGCCCAGTGCCTGGGCCGACTCGATCACGCCGAAGCTGTAGCGGTGGCCCGGCACCGGGCGATCCTGCAGCGGATCGGCGGTGATTTGCAGGAACACGCCGGTGTTCGGCCCGCCCTTGTAGGCCTGGCCGGTGGAATGGAGGAAACGGGGGCCGAAGCCGAGACAGGTGGCCACCCGGTGACGATCCCGCACCGCATGGCGAATGGCCTGCAGGGAGGCCTCGATGGCAGGATCGAGGCGATTCAGGTAGGCCAGCAGGGCGAAATAGTCGCCGGGCCCCAGCCGGTCGAGATGGGCACGCAGCAGGGCGGACACATCGTCCGGATCGGTTGCCGTCTCGCGCAGCACCCCGGCATTGGCCGGATCGGCATACAGCCGAATCGCACCCATGCCGGCCAGGGGCGCCGTCGCCGGGAGGGCCCCTTCCCGCTCGTAGGTCTCGGCCAGCTCCCGCGTGGCGATCTTGCTGGCTTCCACGTCGGGCTGATCGAAGGGGTGGATACCCATCACCGCCCCGGCCACCGCGGTGGCGAATTCCCAGCGGAAGAACTCCTGGCCCAGGGCATCGCGATCGGGCAGGCTCAGGCGCACCACCGGATGGCCGGCAGCCGCCAGCCGGTCGAGAGCCGCCTGCTGCCCGCCGTCGGGCTCGTCGTGCAGGGCCAGGTGCACGAACAGCCGGTCCTCGCCATAGACCCCGGGCTCGGCCAGGCGCTCCGCATAGAGGGGGATGATCGCCTTGCCCTGCTTGCCGGTGGACTCGGCGATGAGCTGTTCGATCCAGGCCCCGATCCCGGCCAGGGTCGGCGAGGCCGTGAGGGTCAGCTTGTCGTGCCCCAGGGCATGGGCCATGCCGAGGATCAGCCCCAGCCACAGCCCCGGATTCTCGGCAGCCGGCACGTCGGGCCGGCAGGCATCCACCATCACCGCCGCCCGTTCCAGGAACCGGCCCACCTCCACCCCCAGGCCGGCCGCCGGAATCATGCCGAAATGGGAGAGCACCGAATAACGCCCGCCGATCTGCGGGCGGCCGTGATAGACGGCGAGAAAGCCCTCGCGCTCGGCGATTCGTTCCAGCTGCGAGCCGGGATCGGTGATGGCCACGAAATGCCGGCCGGCCCGGTCCTCGCCCACGCTCTCCACCATGCGGGCATGAAAGTATTCGTGGAGCAGATTGGGCTCCAGCGTGCTGCCCGACTTGCTGGCCACGATGAACAGGGTGCGGGCCAGATCCAGCGCCGCCTCGGTCTGGGCGATCTGATCGGGATCGGTGGAATCGACCACCCGCAGCGGGGGCAGGCCTTCGCGGTTGCCGAACACGCCATGCAACACCTCCGGCCCCATGCTCGACCCGCCCATGCCCAGCAGCACCATGTCCTGGTAGTCACCCGCCTTCACCAGCGCAGTGAAACCCAGCAGCTCGTCCACATTGGCCAGTTCGTCGGCGACGATGTCGAGCCAGGCCAGCCAGCGATCCTCGTCCTGGCCCGTCCAGAGGGTCGCATCCCGCTGCCACAGACGGGCCACGCATTTCTCGTTCTGCCAGCGTTCCAGCTCGGTGGCCAGGGCCTTCTGCATCGCCGGTGGCAGATGGGCTTCCTGCAGGGCCGCGGGACGGACTTCCAGTGTGGACATGGTCGAATCTCCTCGAATCGTTGCGCATGGGATGCGTACCCGGGCATGCTACCATTTTGCTCCTGCCCGCAGGATGGCACAGCCCCCATGCTATAATTCCAACCCTTGCCGAACGGGAGCCGCTTGCCGGCACATGCCATGGATATCCTGACCGTCGCCACCACGCCCTTCACGGATCAGCGTCCCGGCACTTCCGGGCTGCGCAAGAAGGTGCGCCGCTTCCAGACCCCGCATTATCTGGAGAACTTCGTCCAGGCCCTGTTCGACTGTCTGCCGCAACGGGAAGGCGCCACGCTGGTCCTGGGCGGCGACGGCCGCCATTACAACCGTGAGGCCATCGGCGTGATCCTGCGCATGGCGGCCGCCAATGGCATCGGGCGCATCCTGCTCGGCGCCGGCGGGCTGCTCTCCACGCCGGCCGTTTCCAACCTGATTCGCCGCCACCGCACCCGGGGCGGGATCATCCTCTCGGCCAGCCACAATCCGGGCGGCCCCGACGGGGACTTCGGCATCAAGTTCAACATCGACAACGGCGGGCCGGCACCGGAAGCCTTCACCGAGGCCGTCTATGCCCGCACCCGCGAAATCACCGAATACCGCATTCTCGAAAGCGGCGAGGTGCCCCTGGATCACCCGGGCGAACACACGCTCGGCGGGATGACCGTGACCATCATCGATCCGGTGGCCGACTACGCGGCGCTGATGGAAACCCTGCTCGATTTCCCCCGCCTCCGCTCCCTGTTCGACACCGGCGCCTTTCGCATGGTCTACGACGCCATGCATGCGGTCACCGGGCCCTATGCCATCGAGATCCTCGAACACCGCCTGGGGGCCCCGGCCGACACCGTGATCCACGGCACGCCGCTGCCCGACTTCGGCGGCGGACATCCCGATCCCAACCTGGTGCATGCCCGGGAACTGGTGCAACGGCTGTTCCAGCCGGCGCCCCGCTGCCCCGACTTCGGCGCCGCCTCCGACGGCGACGGGGATCGCAACATGATCCTCGGCTGCAATTTCTTCGTCACCCCCAGCGACAGCCTGGCGGTGCTGGCCGCCAACCTCCACCGCCTGCCCGGCTATCGCACGGGTCTCAAGGGCGTGGCCCGCTCGCTGCCCACCAGCCGCGCGGTGGATCGGGTGGCCGCGGCCCTGGGCGTGGAATGTTACGAAACCCCCACCGGCTGGAAGTTCTTCGGCAACCTGCTCGACGCCGGCCGCATCAACCTCTGCGGCGAGGAAAGTTTCGGCACCGGTTCCGATCACCTGCGCGAAAAGGACGGCCTGTGGGCCGTGCTCTGCTGGCTGAACCTGGTGGCCGAACGCCAGCAGTCGGTGGCGGAGATCGTGCGCGAACACTGGCGCAACTTCGGTCGCGACTTCTACACCCGCCACGACTACGAGGCGCTCGATCCGGACGTGGCCCGGCAGCTGGTGGACCGGCTGCGCGACCGTCTCGGCACCCTGCCCGGCCGGCGCTTCGGCGACTTCACGGTGGCCAGCGCCGACGAATTCGCCTATACCGATCCCGTGGATGGCAGCGTCAGCGAACACCAGGGCCTGCGCCTTCTGTTCCACCAGGAGGCACGCCTGGTGGTGCGCCTGTCGGGCACCGGCACCGAAGGCGCCACCCTGCGCCTCTATCTGGAACAATACGAACCGGACATCGCCCGCCACGACGCCGACGCCAACGACTACCTGGCGCCGCTGATCCACGCGGCCGGCGAGATCCTGCAGGTGGAAGCCCTGACCGGCCGCAGCGCGCCGGACGTGATCACCTGATCGTGCACATGAATGGAAGTCCCAAATGCCAACCCCGGTTCAGGATATGCACTGAGCGAGGGCGGTGTTGGAATCGGACACCTGGCCCAAGTGATCCGATACCTGGAACTTCCATCTAGCCAACCCCTGGAAACGAACAAGCCATGAGCGAGAACAGCTATCAACTCGAAGTCCGTCCCGTGATCCCGGAGGCGCTCCGCGAACTGGAGACCCTGGCCAACGATCTTTACTACAGCTGGGATCGCCACGTGCGCGGCCTGTTTCACAGCCTCGACCGGAATCTGTGGCGCGAATGCGGCCACAGCCCCAAGGTGTTCCTGCGCCGGATCCGGCAGGCGCGCCTGGACGCCGCCGCCGAAAACAACCTGTTCCTGCAGGAATACTCGCGCATCGTCTCGGCCTATCACGCCTACCTCAAGCAGACCGCCCATCCCCGGGTCGAGGAACACTTCGACCGCGAGACCGATCTGGTCGCCTACTTCTGCGCCGAATACGGCCTGCACGAGAGCTTCCCCATCTATTCGGGCGGCCTCGGCATCCTGGCCGGCGATCACTGCAAGGCCGCCTCGGATCTGGGGCTGCCCTTCGTCGGGGTGGGCCTGCTCTACCGCCAGGGCTACTTCACCCAGACCATCGACGGCAACGGCCAGCAGCACGCCCACTACACGCCGACCGACTTCGACGCCCTGCCGCTGGCGCCGGCGCGCGATGCCCAGGGCGAGGAACTTCGGGTGCACGTGGATCTGCCGGGCCGGCGGGTGCTGCTGCGGGTGTGGGAAGCCAAGGCCGGCCACATCCGCCTCTATCTGCTGGACAGCGATCTGCCCGAGAACTCGGAAGCCGACCGGGCCATCACCTTCCAGCTCTACGGCGGGGACAAGACCACCCGCATCCAGCAGGAGATCGTGCTGGGGATCGGCGGCATGCGCGCCCTGCGCGCCCTGGGCCTTTCGCCCACCGTGTATCACATCAACGAGGGCCATGCCGCCTTCCTGGTGCTGGAACGCTGCCGCGAGTTCGTGGAACAGGGCCACGACTTCGCCACCGCCCTGGAGGTGGTGGCCGCCGGCACCGTGTTCACCACTCATACCCCGGTGGCCGCCGGGCACGACATCTTCCACCTGGATCTGATGACCGAGTATTTCAGTGACTTCGTCGCCGGACTCGGCGTGCCCTTCGAGGAGTTCCTGAAGCTCGGCGCCACGCCCGAAAACCACGGCGGCTTCAACATGACCACCCTGGCGCTGCGCGGCTCGCGCTTCCACAACGGCGTGAGCCGCATCCACGGCGGCGTGGCCTCGCGCATGGAAGGCTACGTGTGGCCCCAGATCCCGCCGGAAGAGAACCCCATCTCCCACGTCACCAACGGCGTACACGTGCCCACCTTCCTGGCCCGGGAGTGGATCAACCTGTTCGACATGCGCTTCCCCGAATGGCGCAACCACATGCTCGATCCGGACTTCTGGCAGCGCCTGGACGAGATCCCCGATCACCGCTTCTGGTCGCTGCGCCAGGAACTCAAGACCCAGATGCTCGAAGACGTGACCCGGCGCACCCGCGAACGCCTGCAGCGCGAGGGCGCCAGTGAGGCCACCATCCGCCGCGCCACCCGCTTCATCGGCGAGACCGAATCGGATCTGCTGGTGATGGGCTTCGCCCGCCGCTTCGCCACCTACAAGCGCGCCACCCTGATCTTCGCCGATCCCGACCGCCTCCGGCGCCTGCTGGGCGATCCGGACCGGCCGGTGGTGATCATCTTCGCCGGCAAGGCCCATCCCAACGACCATCCGGGCCAGGAGCTGATCCGCACCATCCACCACTATGCCATGCAGCCCGAATTCATCGGCAAGATCATTCTGCTGGAAGGCTACGACATGGCCCTGGCCCGCAAGCTGGTCACCGGCGTGGACGTGTGGCTCAACACCCCCGAATACCCCATGGAAGCCAGCGGCACCTCGGGCGAGAAGGCCGCCATCAACGGCGTGCTCAATCTCAGCGTGCTCGACGGTTGGTGGGGCGAAGGCTACAACGGCAAGAACGGCTGGGCCATCGCGCCCCACAGCCCCGACTTCGACCCGGCCTTCCGCGACGCCCAGGAAGCCACCGACATGCTGGACCTCATCGAGCACGAGGTGATCCCCACCTTCTACCACCGGGATCAGCACGGCTATTCCCGCCAGTGGGTGCGCATGTCGCGGGAAGCGATGAAGTCCTGCATTCCCCAGTTCAACTCCATGCGCATGGTCAGCGACTACGTGCAGAAGTTCTACGCCGCCGCCCGCAACCACTGCGCGCGCCTGCAGGCCCGCGAACGGCAGGAAGCCGCGGAACTGGCGCGCTGGAAGAGCAACGTCCGCCAGCACTGGGACAAGGTCCATGCCGAACGGCTCGACGAAGCCCGCCCCTGGCTGCAATACGGCACGGCCCTGCCGGTCCGGGTGCGCGCCTTCCTCAACGGTCTCGCTCCCGAAGATGTGATGGTGGAATGCGTGCTCGGCCGCACGGATGGCCATGGCAGCTTCCACCCCGAGGCCGTCTATCCCCTGCAGCACACCGAGCAGGACGGCAAGAGCCACATCTTCCACCTGGATCTGCAACCGGACGAATGTGGCCTCAAGACCTACCGCCTGCGCCTCTATCCCCACCACCGCCTGCTGGCGCACCCGTTCGAGATGGGTTATCTGATCTGGATCTGAGCCGGAGGCCATCGCCAGCGAGAGCGGAGTTGCGCAGGCCGGCGCCAGCGCAGCGGGGCCGGCATTCAATCGGATATTTCTCCAGATTGGCAGGCTGCGCGCGATGCATGGAGGTATCGCCATTATCAATGACGCCAAGTCATTGATAATGTGAGGAAACAGGAAACCGCATTTTCCGTTTCGCGGCTTGAAAAAGCCCAGGGATGAGCCTTTTCAAGAGCCTGTTGAGAGATAGCCGAGAGCAGAACGTCTTTCTTCGCCGGCTTTCGTCACCGCTTCCAGCCACAAGGCGCCGCGCCAGGGTGCGTCCGGCAACTCCGCGACCAGCACGTTGCGTACCGCAGGCCAGGTGAAGTCGAAACGGGCACAGGCGCACAACACCGACAGCAGCAGGCCGGCGTGCCCCGTCTCGCCGAGCAGCAGGGCCGGATCGAGCCGCTCGGCTTCGGGGGCGGGCGGTGGCTGGGGAGGCATGTCCGTGTCACCGTTCTGCATGGCCAGACGCTCGGCCTCGTCGAGCCTCACCGGCCAGAGGTCGGAAGCGGCCTGAAACCATTCCACTTCCTTCCCCGGCCCTCCCGCCACGGTCGCACAGAGGCAGTCGATGTCCCCGGCCGTGGCGCCCGCCTCCGTGGCGGCCAGGCCGATGGCCTGCGACAGGGCGTTGAGGCGCGTCTCCCCGATCCGGCCGTGCTCGGGTTCCGGCAGGCGCGCGATCGCCCGCACCCGGGCCCGGGCTCGCGGGCCTGCCGCGGCCGCCCTTTCGAGCACCACGAAGGCCGCCGCCTCGCCCGGCGCGAATCCCTCGGCGTCTCCTTCGAGCAACAACCGGTGTTCGGCGGCCAGCGCCATGAGGCTGGCCGGATCGAGCAGCGTGTCCACCACGCCCAGCACGATGCCCTCGCAAGTTTCGTCCTCGAGCCGCTCCGCCACCTCCAGCCAGGCGGCCGTGACATCCTCCCGCACCGGACGCACTTCGATGTTCTCCGGCCGCGCATGACCCAGTCGCCCGGCGATGAGCGACGGCCAGTCGCCTGCATCGAGTTCGCTTCCCCGTTCCGTGGTCACGTCCGGCACGAGCAGGATCAGGCGCATCTTCGCCAACCGCTCGGGGGCGTCCGTCCAGTCGTCCAGCAGGGCATCCAGGGCGGTCTGCCACAGCAGGCGCATGCGCTCTGCCGGTTCGGCATCCTGCGCCAGCGACGGGCAGGTCATGATCGCCGCCGCGCCCAGGCCGTCCCGCGCCGGCGCCTCGAAGATCGGATCGGGCCTTGCCAGGTTCAATCCGCAACCCACGGCGCCGAGCAGGGCGAAGGCCTGATCGCCGGCGGCGCTGGCCAGCCCCCAGCCGGTGATCGCCAGATCCGTTTGCCTGGAATTGGTGGACGATGACCGGCTCATCATGCCCTCCTGCGGCGCTCTGCCGTACCGGTACCCGTTTGTGTGGCCGCTTCCTGCACAATGACCCATCCGCTGCGCGGGTCGAGCCGATGCCAGACAATCGCCGCGCGCCCGACGAGCTGGAGGGTGCACTCGTCGGTGTCGATCACGAGGGTGTCGAAGACCGGTTCCAACGGGGTGGTGACGCCACCGAGGAAGGCTTGGAGACGGACACCGGGCACCGGCAGCACCAGCTCCACCGCCTGTCCCGGCCGCTGCCCCGGAAAGAAGCCCGACAGGCGAAGGATCTCGCCACCGGTGAACGGCTTCGGGAAGCGCTGATCCGGCGGCGCGGCATTGTGCAGGCTGGGTTCGGCGGAGTCGCTCCAGGGGCAGCCGCCGTGGGCTTCCGGGTCGTCCACCGCTTCGCCGATTTCATCGGCGCGAGGTTGCCAGAACACGGGCAGGGGGCCGAAGCCGGCGGGCGGGGGCTTGTGGGAAGGTTTGCTCACCAGGTGCTGCGGGTATTCGATGCGCGGCAGCTCGGGGTTGACGAGTTTCCAGTCGGAGGGGTTGTAGCCAAGGCCGACGGGATTGAGGGGATAGGCGCTGTCGGGCCGGCCGGGGACGCGGCCGCCGAAGGCGTGTTCGTAGCGCAGCGGGGTGGGTTCGAGCGGCTCGGGATCGGTGATGGCGTGGCCGAGCAGGCGCTTGCGCCAGCGGCGGCGGCCGAAGACGTACAACTCCTTGCGAAAATGCCGGCCGTCGGGGAAGTCGATTTCCAGGCACACGGCCGTGAAGGGGGCAACGGCCTTGCGGGGATGGGCGGTGCCGTGCAGACAGACTTCCCCGCCCTGCTTGAAGGGCACGGTTTCGTCCGCCGCCCGCAGGGAGGTTTCGTGGGGCTTGCCGTGATGTTCGTCGGTCTCCACCAGGGGCACGGTCAGCGGCTCGAGCGTGCCATCGAGTTCGAAGCGCCAGGCGGCCTTGACCACGGCCGTGAGCTGATGACGACGCTGCCGGTCCCAGCCCGGATAGAGCCCGGCGGCGAAACGGGTTTCGTTGTGCAGTTCAAGCATGAGCCACCTGCGCCGGGATGCCGCCGCGCCCCGGATTGCGCGGCGCTGCATCCGGGCGGCCGTTCGCCGGTGAAAGACGGTTGCTCATGCGGCGGTGGCTCCGTCGCTGGCGTCCGGCGCGGCTTCCGGGACCTGGCGCGGGGTGCGGCCCCAGATGGCCTCGCCCTCGCCGCAGCCCGAGGGCGTCCAGCCCACCGCCAGCGCTTCCTCCCGGGTCAGGCCCCAGGGATATTCCCTCAGTGCCTCGCGGGAGGCGTCCGTCCAGGACCGCACCTCTTCCGGGTCCTGATGCTTCCAGAACCGCGCCGGCCGGCCCATGCGCCGGTCGTATTCCACCGTGGTCGGGTCGATATCCCTCGCCAGCTCCCAGATCGGAATGTCCGGCAGGGGCTTCGAGACATCCATGGACTGCTGCAATTCCTCCCAGTCCCGCTCGATTTCCCACGGCTCATCCCGGGCATACGGATTGGTCACCTGCACCGGCGAATAGCGGTGGATCAGGCGCAGGTAATACTGGCCATACCCGCTGCGGCTCACCCCCTCCGAGATGTACGGGTCGAACTCGTCGAAGGGCAGGCGCTGCCGCCGCCC
>JALSSV010000057.1 GCA_026984045.1 Chromatiales bacterium
TGTCCATGCGCCCGCTGACCCGATCCTGCACCACGATCTGCATGTTGCCCCAGGGCTCGAACGCCCGCAGCCGGTGGCCGATGGCCTCCAGCCGGGCGCGGGTGGCGGCATCCAGGGCATCCGTCTCGTACTGAATCACGTCCGGCAGGTACTGGTGATGGAAGCGGGGCCGGGCCACCACGGCGCGGGGATCGGCGCCCTCGTCCAGGGCCAGGATCCCCAGCAGCACCATGGTGATGATCCGGCTGCCGCCGGGCGTGCCGAGCAGGGCCAGGGTATGGGGCGACTCGGCGAAGGTGGGCGTCATGCTCGAGAGCATGCGCTTGCCCGGCGCAATGGCATTGGCCTCGGCACCCACCAGGCCGTAGACGTTGGGCACGCCCGGCTTGGCCGAGAAGTCGTCCATTTCGTCGT
Source organism: Chromatiales bacterium (assembly GCA_026984045.1). Lineage (GTDB taxonomy): Bacteria > Pseudomonadota > Gammaproteobacteria > UBA6429 > Thiohalophilaceae > JALSSV01. The sequence goes on from JALSSV010000057.1 coordinate 415, forward strand.
TGAGCAGCACGCCGGTGCCGGGGGCCACGAAGCCGCTGCCGAAGGGGTAGTTGATGCTGAGGGTGGCGGCCACCCGGTTGCCCGCCCGATCCAGGATCGAGAAATGGGTGGTATGGCGGCCGGCGCTGTCCACCGCCTTCAGCGTGTCGCTGGGCGTGGCCCGCGCGGGATCGATGCCGGCCCGCAGGGACTTCGCATAGGCCTTGGAAACCAGTCGCGCGACGGGTATCTCGACGAAATCGGGATCCCCCAGGTACTCGGCACGATCCCGGTAGGCCCGGCGCATGGCTTCCACGATGAGGTGCACCCGCTGCCATTGGGGCAGGCGTGCCAGATCGTCCTGCTCGAGGATGTTGAGCATGGTGGCCAGCGCCACCCCGCCCGAGGAGGGCGGCGAGGCCGCGGTGATCCGCCAGCCCCGCCAGGTGAAGACCACCGGCTCGCGCAGGCGGACCTGATAGCCGGCCAGGTCGGCTGCCGTCCAGATCCCGCCGCCTTCGCGCACGGCCTCGACCATGCGCCTTGCCACCTCGCCCCGGTAGAACCCCTTGCGCCCCCGGGCTGCCAGGCGGCGCAGGGTAGCCGCCAGGTCGGGCTGGCGGATCCGGTAGCCCAGGGGCGGCACCCGCCCCTCCTTCAGGAAAATCCGCGCCGCCGCCGGCGAAGCGCGCAACACCTCCAGGCGAAAGGCCGCCATGCGCCGGTAGTGCTCGGTGACCGTGAAGCCCCGCTCGGCCAGCCGGATGGCCGGCGCCAGGGTCTTCGCCAGGGGCAGGCGCCCGTAGTGCCGGGCCAGGTAGTCCAGCGCCGCCGGCACGCCCGGGATCCCGGCCGCCAGCGGCCCGTTCACCGAAGCGCCGGGAATCACCTCCCCCTGCGCGTCCAGATACATGTCCCGGTGGGCGGCCCCCGGCGCCGTCTCGCGCCCGTCGAGCATCATCGCCCGGGCCTCGCCGGCCCGTTGCAGCAACCAGAAGCCGCCGCCACCCAATCCCGAGGAGTAGGGTTCCACCACGGCCAGCGCCGCGCTCACCGCCACCGCCGCATCGAAGGCATTGCCGCCGGCCTCGAGGATCTCGAAACCGGCCCGGGTGGCCAGGGGATGGGCGGAGGCGATGGCCCCGAGGCGCGGCCCTTCCCCCGCCTGAACAGGCAGAACGACGACGATCCAGAGCAGGCAGAAAATCCGGCGCAATCGGCACATGGCGCTTCCCCGTGGCAAGCCGAGAGATTACCCCAGCCCGGATCCGGTGTCAGCCGGGATCAATGCCCGAGCGAAAGCGCGATCGCCAGCCCCGCCCCCAGCACCAGGAAGGAGAGCACGACCTGGAAGGCCACCTCGCCCGATGTAACGGCCGGGCCGGCATGCCCGCCATGGCCTCCGCCATGTTCCCCGTGACCCCCGGCCGGCGCCTCGCGACTGCCCGGCGGGCGCACGGTCATCATGCCGTGCTTCAGACCCCGGCGAACCAGCCAGGCATTCACCGGCCAGGCGGTGACGAAACCGGTGAGAAGCGCCATGGCGATGACGAACCAGAACACGGGACCGGTGGGTTCACGGCTCTCCGGCAGCCACCAGGCGCCGAAGGCCATCACCACCATCATCGCGCCCATCAGGTAGTTCATGGAGACGAGTTCCGGGATGAAGGTGTTGCGTAGGGCGCGAGTGAAACTGCCTCCGGCCGAGGCCTGCATGAACAGGGCCTGGAAGATGACCCAGCCAAAGCCGAAACCGAGCCCGTACTCGAGGGCGATCTCGGCCGGCACGGGCAAGGCCACGAGCCCCCCGATCACGGCCCCCACCAGGATCCCGAGCCCGTCGCCGGCCACGCAGTGCATGGTCGAGCCCAGGGTCTGGCGCCAGGGCGTGGCGGTGTACTGGGCATGCAGTCCCGGCAAGGGCTCGCGGCAGCCCAGCACATAGAGGAAAGCGCCAACGGGACCGGTATAGGCCGTGAACAGAATGAAGGCCCATTTCAGCACCGGCGATTCGGGAGTGCGCAGGCTGTCCACGGCCACGAACAGCACCGACAGGCCAGTGAGCAGGAACCACAGCAGCATCACCCCATTCAGCATCTTCTTCTCCTTGTCATTCGTCGCAGAATCGTTGTGACAGGCGATTGCAGGGCGGCGCAAGCCCAGCAGAGCCGACCTGCATCACTGCCGCAAAACGGGGGGGTTCAACAGCCTGTCAACTTCCCGATTCGGGCGCCGGGCGCAGCGAACGGAAGAAATCGGCCAGCGCCACCAGCAGGGTGCCCAGCCAGCTGCGTCCTGCCGTGTCCAGCAGGCGATGATATTCGTATTTCATGGTCAGGCCGGAACCGAACACGAAACCGGCAAAGGCCAGGGCCGATCCCAGAGCCAGGGCGGACAGACCGGTCACACCCTGGCCGATGGTGCAACCCATGGCCAGGACGCCACCGGTGCCAAGGAAAATCCCGCCCGCCACGTGCCGCCAGAAATCGCCCCAGGAGACGAAACCCACGATCCGGAAGCGTCCTGCCAGCAACGAGTCGATCAGCGCCCCGACGATAACCCCGGTGAGAATGGCCACCCCGAAGGTGAGCAGAGTGACATCGGCAGGATGCAGCAGCAGGTTGAGTGTCTGCCCCATGGGATTGACGAAGGTCAGCGACATCACGCCGACCCCGCGTGGCGGCACGTCCATGAATCCCACTTCCTCGATCACCGTCTGGCCGAAGGGGCCGCCCGTCAGATACCAGGCCGCCACCACCAGCAGGCCGACGGTGCCGCCGCCGACGAGGTTTGCCGGGCGGCGGCGGAAATCCCGTGAGCGGAACACCCAGGCCAGCAACAGCAGAATCAGGAGACCGCTGGTCAGGGCATGAAACAGGCCGGCATCGCGCGTGCCGAACAGGGCGGCCAGGAGGCGGGGGATCGCCTGGCTGTCGATGCCGTAACGGGTCAGCTCGACGCTGGTGGGATTGATCCAGACATGGAAGGCGTAATGATAGAAATCGGTCATGGTCATGAGATAGGCCATGATGCCGCCGAACAGCAGCACCACCAGCGACTTGAGATTGCCGCCACCGATCCGCACCAGGGTCTTGTTCACACAGCCCCCAGAGAGCGTCATGCCGATGCCGAACAGGGTGCCGCCCAGCAGGTAACGGAGCCAGTCGAAGTTGGCGGTCCGGTAGGGCGGCATGGTCCGGTTCAGATCCACGATGCCATTGGCTTCCAGGATCCACGCGCCCAGCATGGCCACGGCGATGGCGAACACCCAGGCCCGAATCCGGCCCGTATCCCCCATGTTCACCAGGTCCGAGACGGCCCCCATGGTGCAGAAGTTGGTCCGGTTCACCACGGCCCCCAGGAGGACGGCGATCCCGAATCCCCAGGCCAGCCACTGCAGATAGATTTCCGGCAACATGTTCACCTCCCCTTCCCGGCCGATGAGACGGCGGGATTCACCAGCGGCAGGTTCCGCAGGTTCCAGCGCCGCAAACCGGCATCGTGCACCCGCAGGTTGTGGTAACCGGCGGCATAGAACACGGCGTAATTGAAGGCCGCCCCCGTCCCCCCGAGGCAGGTCAGCAGGATTGGCTGGTCCGGCGAGATGCCCAGGCGCCGGAGCAACGGCGGCACGTCCGGCGGCACCACGTACCAGCGCCCCTCCCGGCTGCGGCGCACGTAATCCTGCCAGGGCTGATTGACGCTGCCGGGGATCCGGCCCTTCTTCGGGTTGGCGGCGAATTTGCTGCGCCCGGCGAAATGCGCGGCGGGCCGACCGTCCACCAGCAGATACGCTTCGCGGATCCGGGCCAGTTCATTCGTCCCCACCTCCAGGGCCAGCAGAGGCCGGGCCACGAAATCGCCCTTGCGCCGCGGCGTTTCCTCCTCGGCCACCGGGCCACTGGCATCCCGCCAGGCCTGCCATCCGCCGTCGAGCATGCCCACGTTGGGATGCCCCAGCAGGTGCAGAAGCCAGAAGAGATAATAGGCGCCAAGGATCTCGTCGGTGTCGTTGCCCTTGTAATAGATCACCACGCCATCGTCGTCGTTCACGCCCAGGGCGCGCAGGCGCGCCTGCAGCCGGGACACCGGCAGGTGAACCAGGGCGCCATCCGCCGCCTGTTCCCGCCAGGCACTCTTGCTGCTGACCACGCTGCCTGGAATGTGGCCCTCGAAGACGTAGCTGGTCTCGCTGGAGATCTCGACGATGGCCAGCTTCCCGGCCTGCAAATGGGCCTGCAGCCAGGCGGCATCGACCCGCGGCGGCACGTTCACGGCCAGCACGCTGGCCGGCAGCAGGAGCCACGCGGCCAGGAAGACGCGGCCACGCATCGCGCGCATCAATTCAGAAATAGAGATAGGCATGGCCTCTGAGCTGCAGATCGATGATTCGGGTATAACCGTCGTGCACCCGCAACACACCCGGCAGCAGATCCTCCGCCGTCCAGCCCCGGGCCTTCAGACTGGCGTTGCAGACTTCCACGTGCACGCCGTCGGCGATCAGTTTCTCGATGATCTTCTCGTTGGGATTGAAGGCGAAGGGATCGCCGCGTTCACGCTGGAAGGCATCCTCGTTCAGCGCCCAGTAGGCCGCGGCGCCGTGCAACACCAGATGAATGTCCAGCGCCTTGCGCGGCACGCCCAGGCTCACGTAGGCGGCAATCAGGCCCCGGGCATAGAACAGCGCCTTGCCGATGCCGGCTTCCCGATCGTCGTGGCTCACGTCGTAAACCACGCGCACGTCCTGGCGCACCATCGGTGCCGGCATGCCGGTGCCTTCGACGCCTTGCCGCGCGAACGCCATGCCCGGCAGCAGGCTCAGCACCAGCCACAGCCACCAGGCCTTGCGGCAACGATTCAATCGATCCGCTTCTGCATGCATCGCTTTGCCTCCACGTTCCGCAGGCATCTGCAATCATCATAGTCCATTCACACTCGGAACAGGCAAGCTGCGCCTTGCACTGACGTTCATACCCGTTTCTTGACATGTGTCGGACACAAGGGCGCATACTCACGACATCGGGAAACATCCCTGCGCGGAGGAGAACCATGCAAACGGAAAACATCGACATGCGCCGCCGCCGTTTTCTCACGGCCGCCACGGCGGTCATCGGCGCCGGCGGCCTGGCCGCGGCGAGCATTCCGTTCATCGGCAGCATGAATCCCAGCGCGAAGGTGGCCGCCGCCAGCGCGCCGATCGAGGTGGACGTGGATCGGATCGAACCTGGCGCACTCATCACCGTACTGTGGCGGGGCCGGCCCGTCTGGGTGCTGCACCGCACACCGGAACAGGTTGCCCGCCTGCACGACGAAAAACTTCAGGCCCGATTGCGCGACCCCGACTCACGCGAGCCACAGCAGTTCAGCGACCAGGTCGCCAACTGGCACCGTTCCCTGCGGCCGGAAGTGCTAATCGTGGTCGCCATCTGCACCCACCTGGGCTGCGTGCCAACCTACCGTCCCGATCTCCAGCCCGCGGATCTCGGCCCCGAGTGGTTCGGTGGCTTCTACTGTCCCTGCCACGGCTCCCGCTACGATCTGGCCGGGCGGGTCTACAAGTTCATGCCGGCACCACTGAACCTGCCCGTACCGCCCTATTTCTTCGTCAGCAAAACCACGGTGCGCATCGGCGAGACCACCGATGGCGGCGAACGGAACTGGTCACCGAAGGTCTGGTGAATCTCCCCGCTGCAACGCCGTGAAGCGGCGAACGGAAAATCCGCGACCGGCAGCCAAAGACCGGCATGGAGGAGAAAACGGAAGGGGTCCGGCGTATCCGCCGGACCGAATGCAAGGCGGAACGCCCGATCAGGCGCTTTGCAGGATCCTGTACTTGGCGAGGAGCTGGTCTTCGGTTTCCTCGTTGTCCGGGTCCTTGATGATGCAGTCCACCGGACAGACTTCGATGCACTGGGGTTCGTCGTAGTGACCGACGCATTCGGTGCAGAGGTTGGGATCGATCTCGTAGATTTCGTCGCCCTGCGAGATGGCCTCGTTGGGGCATTCGGGCTCGCAGACGTCGCAGTTGATGCACTCGTCGGTAATCAGCAGGGACATGATGAAAGACCTCGGTTCAGCGATGCCCTCGGGGGCGGGAAGGAGCCCCATATATTAGCGCAATCTTCTATTCAGCGCAGCCGCCACCGCCGGATGGACGAAGGCAGAAATGTCACCGCCCAGGCTGGCGATTTCCCGCACCAGTGAGGAGGAAATGAAGGAATACTGCTCGGCGGGGGTCAGGAACACGGTCTCCACTTCCGGGGCGAGATGGCGGTTCATGCTGGCGAGCTGGAACTCGTATTCGAAATCGGATACTGCGCGCAGGCCACGCAGGATCACCTGGGCGCCGCGCTCGCGCATGAACTCCACCAGCAGGGTATCGAAGCCGCAGACCTCCACGTTGGGGATCCCGGCCAGGGCCGCCCGGGCCAGTTCCACCCGCTCGTCGAGACTGAATACCGGCTGCTTGCCGGAGACGGCCGCCACCGCCACCACCACCCGGCCGAACAGCCGCGAGGCCCGCTGCACGAGATCCGTGTGCCCGTTGGTGAGGGGATCGAAGGTGCCGGGATAGAGGGCGGTGATGGACATGGCAGGCTCGAAAATGGTTCCGGACAGGATTCTACCCCGAATCCGGCCCCTGCCGGCGCAGCAGATGACAGCCCACCTGGCCCGCGCGTTTTTCACGGTGCATTTCCCAGTTGGCGGGCAGTTCGGGCAAGGCGGCCGCGCCGCGGGCCACCGGCGCTTCCAGGTAGATCCAGGCCGGATCCGCCAGCCAGTGCCCGTTTTCCAGCGCCGCGATGCACGCCGGCAACAGCTCGGCGGCGTAGGGCGGATCGAGGAACACGATGTCGAAGGGCTTGTCCGCCGATCCTGCCAGGTAACGCAGGGCGTCGTGCCGCACCACCCGCGCCCGCGCCGTCTCGCCCAGCAATTGCCGGTTCTCGTCCAGCCGACGGGCCGCGGCCGCATCGGCTTCCACCAGCACCACCTCCGCGGCGCCACGCGAGAGGGCCTCGAAGCCCAGTGCACCGCTGCCGGCGAACAGATCCAGCACCCGGGCGCCGGGCAGATGCGGCATCAGCCAATTGAACAGGGTTTCGCGCACCCGATCGGGGGTGGGACGCAGACCGGGCACATCGGGAAAGGCGAGCTTGCGGCCGCGGTGGCGTCCGCCGATGATCCGGATCCGGTTACGCTGCGCGGCCATGGGCGTTGTGGGTCAGTGCGTGAGAAAGAACTTGATGATGAACTTGATGGAAAAACCGAGCACCCCCACCATCAGCCCGAGAAACAACACGAACATGCCGAACCGGCCGGCATTGGAATCCTTACCCAGCCGCCAGACGATGAAGGCCATGTAACTCATCAGCACGATCAGCCCGAGGGGCAGTGCATAAGCGGTGAGCATCTCGTCGGTGATTTGCATGCGCGCGGGTCTGGCAGGAAAAACCCGGACATTTTAGCATGGAAAGCCGCCGCCTCCGGGTGACACGCCCGCCGCTTGACAGGCTGTTGAAAACCCCGTTTTTCGGCAGCCGATGTGCGATGCAGGGAGGCATTGACAATGCAAGGAACGGGAAACCGCGTTTTCCGTTCCCGAGTGGAAAAAGCCCATGGATGGGCCTTTTCAGCAGCCTGTCAGAGCCCCTTGCCCACCTGCACGGTCACCATGCGTTCGGGATCGATGCGCCGGCGCCAGGCGTCGCGGATCTGTTCGGCAGTGACGGCTTCGACCCGGCTGTTGAAGGTCTGCAGGTAGTCGAGCGGCAGATCGTAGAAACCGATCATGGCCACATAACCGGCGATGTCGCTGTTGCTGTCAATGCGCAAGGGGAAACCGCCGGTGATGTTCTTCTTGGCATGGGTCAGTTCCCTTTCCGTGGGCCCCTGGGCAAGGAAGTCGCGCAGGGTCTTCTCCAGCAGGGCCAGCGCCTGCTCGCGGCTGGCGTTCTTCGTCTGCAGTCCCATGATGAACGGGCCCTCGACCCGCATGGGGACGAAATAGCTGTAGGCGCTGTAGGCCAGGCCATGTTCGTCACGGATGATCTTCAGGATCCGCGAGCTGAAGCCACTGCCGCCGAGGATGTGGTTGCCCACATAGAGGGGAAAATAGTCGGGATCGCCGCGGCGCAGGCCCGGCTGGCCCACCAGGATGGTGGTCTGGGTGGAGGGATAGGCCTTGCGCACCTGCTTCGCCTTCTTCAGCCTTGCCACGGACGGCAGGGGCGGGGCCTTCTCCCCGGCCGGGAGGCGGCCGACCAGCCGTTCGGCGAGCCGCTCGGCGGCGGGGCGATCCAGATCACCCACGATCACCACCAGGGTGTTCTTCGCCACGTAGAAACGCCGGTAGAAGCGTTGCAGATCCTTGCGGGTGATGGCCTTGACGCTCGCCGGCGTGCCATCGACCGGGTGGGCGTAGGGATGATTGCCATACACGGCCCGGTAGAAGGCCTTGCTGGCGAGGGTGGAGGGCGACTGATCGTCCGCCTTGAGGCCGATCAGGGTCTGCCGGCGAAGCCGTTCCAGTTCCGGGCGCGGAAAGCGCGGCGCCTCGAGGATGGCCTGCAGGGTGGCGACGGCCTTTTCCATGAGGGCGGGCTCGGTGAGGCTGCGCAGGCTGACGCTGGCCATGTCACGCCCGGCGCTGGCGCCGTAGTTGGCGCCCACGCTGTCGAAACGCTCGGCCAGGGTATCGGTGTCCCACTCCCCCGCGCCCTGATCGAGCATGGCATTGACCAGGCTGGCCAGGCCCGGCTGCTTGCCATCGCGGGCGCTGCCGGCATCGAACACCACCTGCACGTCGAACATGGGCAATTGCGGGGCACGCACGAAGAGCACCCGCGCGCCGTTGGCCGTGTGCCACGCCTGGATCCGGGGGCCACCGGTCTTCACCTGCGACGAGGGAGCCGGTGGCGTGGCCGCACAGGCGGCGAGCAGGAACAGGCTGGCGAGAACGAGGGACAGTCGGAGAATGCGCATGGTCGGGATTTCCGGTTATTCGTGGCTGGGGGCGGCGAGGGGCAGCGGTTCGAGTTCCGCTTCGGTCAGGTGATCCGTGATCAGGTACTTCTTCGCCACGGCCTGGATCCGGGCCGGTGTGACGGCACGGATTTTCTCGGGATACTCGTCCAGCTTGCGCCAGCCGAGGCCCACGCTCTCGAGCATGCCGAGCTGCATGGCCTGGTAGAAGACCGAGTCCTGCTCGTAGACCTTGCCGGCCACCACCTGGGCCTTGATGCGGGCCAGCTCCGCCGCGCTCACCGGCTCGCGCTTGAGGCGTTCGACCTGCGCCAGCAGGGCCTTGCGCAGCTCGGCCACGCTGTGACCCTCGGCAGGGGTGCCATCGAGCACGAACAGGCTCTCCTGTCGGGCGTAGAGATCGTAACCGGCGTCGGCGTCGGCCGCGATCTCGTGGCCGCGCACCAGCTCGCGCGGCAGGCGCGCGCTGTCGCCACCGGCCAGGATGCCGGCCAGCACCTCGAGGGCATAGGCCTCCTCTTCGTGTTTCGCCGTGTTGAGCACCGGCACGTGCCAGCCCAGGATGAGGTACGGCAGTTTGGCCGGCGCCCGCACCACGATCCGGCGCGGACCCTTCTGCTCGATCTCGGTTCGGGGCTTGGGCGGGATCAATTGCGACGGCTGCAGGGGACCGTAATACTTGCGTGCCAGCGCCAGCACCGCTTCCGGATCCACGTCGCCCACCACCACCAGGGTGGCGTTGTTGGGCGCGTACCAGCGCCGGTACCAGGCGCGCAGATCGTCCACCGTGAGGCTCTTCAGATCCGTCATCCAGCCGATCACCGGATTGTGATAGGGGCTGGAGACGAAGGCCGCAGCGTTGAACTGTTCGTAGGTCAGGGCGGTGGGCTTGTCCTCGGTGCGCATGCGCCGCTCCTCCATCACCACCTGCACCTCCTTGGCGAACTCCGCCGGCGGCAGGGTGAGGTGGCGCATGCGGTCGGCCTCCAGCTCGAAGCTCACCGCCAGGCGGCTCTTTTCGAGCTGCTGGAAGTAGGCGGTGTAGTCCTGGCCTGTGAAGGCGTTCTCGCGCCCGCCGTTCTCGGCGATGAGGCGCGAGAACTCGCCGGCCGGATGCCGCTTCGTGCCCTTGAACATCATGTGCTCGAGCACGTGGGAAATGCCGGTGATCCCCAGGTGCTCGTAACTGGCGCCCACCTTGTACCAGATCTGGGCCACCACCACCGGGGCGCGGTGATCCGCCTTGACCAGAATCTTCAGGCCGTTGTCGAGGCGGTATTCGTGTACCTGGGCCAACACCAGGGCGGGCCACAGCAGGCAGACGAGCAGCAGTTTCTTGAGCATGGAATGTCCTTGGCGAGGTTTTGGCCGGTGGCCGGTTCTTGTTGTGCCCAGAGGCGCGGCAGGATGGTAGGATACCCCATCTGCCGAACCCGTCGCGTGCATCGCGCACGCTCCGCAATAGACACAGCGATTCATGTTTAGTTTCCGCCGCAAGAAAACCGCCGATGCACAGCCCGCCACGGAGCGAAAGGGCCTGCTGGCGCGCCTGCGCGCCGGCCTCTCGCGCACCCGCTCCGGGCTCACGGGCGGCCTGGCCGGCCTGTTCCGGGGCCGCAAGGTGCTCGACGACGACCTGATGGAGGAACTGGAGACCCGCCTCCTGACCGCGGACGTGGGGGTGGAGACCACCCGGCGGATCATCGACGATCTCACCACGCGCATCTCGCGCAAGGAGCTGGCCGATCCCGAAGCCCTCTACCAGGCCCTGAAGCAGGAGATGCTGGCGATCCTCGAACCGGTCTCCCGGCCGCTGGAAATCGGCGAGCAGCGCCCCTTCGTGATCCTGATGGTGGGCGTCAACGGCGCCGGCAAGACCACCACCATCGGCAAGCTGGCCAAGAAGCTGCAAAACGGCGGCCTGTCGGTGATGCTGGCCGCCGGCGACACCTTCCGTGCCGCCGCCGTGGAGCAGCTCCAGACCTGGGGCGAGCGCAACGGCGTGCCGGTGATCGCCCAGCATGCCGGCGCCGACAGCGCCTCGGTGATCTACGACGCCCTGCAGGCGGCCCGGGCCCGCGGGATCGACGTGCTGATCGCCGACACCGCCGGGCGCCTGCACACCCAGTCCAACCTCATGGAGGAGCTGAAGAAGGTCAAGCGGGTGATGGGCAAGCTGGATCCGGACGCGCCCCACGAGGTGATGCTGGTGCTGGACGCCGGCACCGGCCAGAACGCCCTGCGCCAGGCCCGCGAGTTCCACGAAGCGGTGGGCGTGACCGGCATCACCCTCACCAAGCTCGACGGCACCGCCAAGGGCGGCGTGATCTTCGCCATCGCGGGCGAGCTGGGGATCCCCATCCGCTTCATCGGGATCGGCGAGGGCATCGACGATCTGCGCCCCTTCGATGCCGCCGAATTCGTCGAAGCCCTGTTCGACGCCGACGACGAATGAGCCCCGTACCCGCCGCCGCATGATCCGCTCC
>JALSSV010000058.1 GCA_026984045.1 Chromatiales bacterium
GCTGATAAATTTGATAATATCAGTCTGTTGAATCGATTCGCGTTGGACCATCTCATGCTCCCCAGTTCAGTTTGGATAAGCATGATCCCATCGCGGTAAAATGGCAAGAAATGAGGGGATCTCTGAGCACCTACCCGATATTTATTTGAGATAATGCATATCCACTTCGTTAATTTTTTTTATCAGTCGTTCGTTCCATGCATTCAACCCCAATTTTCTCGAAAGAAATTCAAATACAAACAACCTCAAACCATAACGGCGAATTCTAAATTTGTACTTGAAGATACGGTTTTGCACGTCAAGATAGAGCAACTCAAAATTATTTGGTATGTAGGGTGGATAACCACTATTCTCATAACCCATTTTTTCCAGCTCTCTTCCAAGGCGGTATTCCAGCAGCTGGACTTCTTTACGTGTCTGTTTCCGTTTCCACTGATAGACAAGAGAAGGATCAGGAAGGTCATATGTCGTATACTGTGGATAGTCCAACATCTGATCATTGTATTCCAGCCCAAGGAAACGGCAAATTTCTGTTAACACCTCTCTAGTATCGGTTATGATATCTTCGAATCTGACTTGTATATACTGCTCGCTTCTGAGCGTTGACTCCAGTTCTTGCCAATCACATTCGCTCTTTTCCCAGAACTCCAGCCCATGATAAACGTTGCCCGCCCAGCCCATACCGATTGCCGACCTTGCAACATCACGTGGATCACGCAGAATATGGATGAATCTGGCATCGGGTATGATTTCCGGCACGCGGTAAAAATGTCGATGCAAGTTAATTACATTGATTTTGCTCTCGATGGTTAACTGATCGATAAAGCCACGTACCGTGACTGCCGGCTCCTCGTCTTTCGAGAAATGCAAACCTGACTGATTATACACTCTATCGAGTTTCAATAATCTTGAAAATTCTTCATTACTCGTCTTCTCACCATTATCTTTATAAAGATAGTCAAAAATAAAGTCATATTCACCTGGGGCGTTGATACATGGATGGTATGCCAACATCAAACCAAGCACTGTGGTACCCGATCGAAGTGGACCACAGAGAAATATCGGCGCAGCACTATTATCTTGCTTTTCACTATCGCTGTTCATTGAATAATCCCAGTACCGTTGAAACAAGCATTCCCGTCAATCCACCCAATATCATGAACGGTATGAATCGAATTTCATGCTTCAAAGAAAGTATTTTCAGCCTGGAAAGATACCAACTGGCGAGCAAATATTTTGGAACAAAAAGAAGTGCGATTACCCAAACAGCAGCGTACAAGCCGCCTATTGAATAAGCCATCGGAAGTCCAACGTACAGAAATATTGTTTGTATCCCTGTTACTACCGAAAGCCATTTTGAATTGCCAGTTGCCAGAAATACCTGCTCAGAGAGTATCGAACCGACCCCGATTACCGAGAGCCCTAGGATTTCAAGCATCCATCCTGCATGGGAGTATCGTGGATCATACAGAAAGTTGATGATTGACGTGCCAGAAATGAATAGTAGTCCTGCAACAGTAAATGCCACGACATCAACTCTTGCCCTAAGTCTATAATACTGTGATTTCAACTCCTGCGGTTCCTCTCTCGCAACCTTGCTAAGGATTGGAAACAGCACAGTTCTACTCAACTTTCCAAGGCCCAGCAGTACCGCACTCGCAAGGAAATAGGCGATGCTATATACCCCTAGTTGACCGGCATCCACCAATCCACCAAGCAGGATACGGTCACCCTGATTGAGGACAAATCCCGCCAATGATGAAAGCAGTACCCATTTTCCAAAATGGATAATTTCGTCCATTGAGTCCTTACTCAGTTGCAATTTGTGTTTTTCTCCAGGAAACCAGTCGTGGCTAAGAATTGTCCTGACAACCGAGGTTATGATTACACCTATCGCGAGAGACCAGATATTCCCAAAACGCCAAGCAATTACGATCATCACCGACAATCCCGCTGTCTGACTCACAATTTCGAGCATGGCTATCTTACGTACTTGCAACCGCCTGTTGGCCAAATACATCCTCGTGGATTCGAGGCCGTTAATAACAGGCACGATTGCCACTACCAACAGTACGTCTACGAGCAATTTGTTCCCATACACCGTGGACGGACTCGTCCAACCGTTCGAAATAGCCCAACCCAAACACAGTGCAACTGCAAGCATCACTCCTGCCAAAACAATCCCGCGGATGATCTGAATCGTCCAAGCCGTGTTAAGAAATTCGGCACGATCACCACGACGGCTTTGTACAATTGACTGTAATAATCCAAGATCTGACATCATCGTCAATCCAATCATGACAACAGTCACGATGCCCATGATTCCAAAATATTCTGGAAGCAATAGTCGCGTCAGCACCAGGTTGCCGGTAAAGCGCACTGTCTGACCGACGACAAACCCTCCTACCGTCCATAGACTTGCGCTTTTGACATTTTGGCGGGAATATTCAGACATTCTGCATCTTGTTTCGCTATACTTCAGACGGACCATTCAATATACAGACGCTACAAAATGCCAGAAACAATTCGCGCCACCCTGTTCATTCTGTTTGCCGTCTCTGTTGCGTATCTCTTTTTCAAAAAATCGATACTGACAGTCGCTCCTGATTTACCGTGCAATAGACTGCTGATTCTCTACGGTTCGGCATTGCTTCTGGCTGCCATATTACCCGGTTTCTGGATCTTTTTGATTACACTCTTTTTGATCATCTGGTTCTTCTCTCCGAGGGACGTCGATTCACGCCTCCTTCTTTTTCTCTGCCTCATGCTAGCGCTTCCAAATTTATGGTTGGATATACCCGGTTTTGGAGGAATGCGGTTTTTGATGACAATGAGCTACCCGCGATTTCTGATTATCGTCTTGCTGTTAACATTGTTGTTTCAACCAGCCGCAAAACATCGTCGATTTGGCGCACTTAGATCGGATTACTATCTAACAGCCTATCTGCTCTTGCGCATTATTCTCGGTTTTCGAGAGGACACGATAACGAACGGCTTACGAGAAGGAGTAATATTGTTTATCGATGTCATTCCAATCTACTATGTAATGAGCCGATACATCCAAGACACGCAACAGTTACAAAAACTTCTCGTCTTATTTGTATTTATCCTGTTATGCCTCTCCTTAATTGGCATGATGGAAACCGTGAAGAACTGGCATCTCTACAATCCCTTCATACACCATCTTGGTACCCGTAATCCGCCCGCCCTTTATCTGGAACGCAGCGGTCTACTCCGTGCCAGCACCATTTTTTACACACCAATCGCTTTAGGCTTTGCCGTGACACTGGCGTATGGCGCTTATCTGCAATTTCGACCTTCACTCACCAATCCTGTCGGAAGACTTGGCATACCGCTATTGCTTCTTGGTGGTCTCGCGGCCAGTCTTTCGAGGGGCCCATGGGTTGGTTTTGCCCTGTTGATTTTCGTTTACACCCTCTTGCAGCGAAACGCCATCTCCCGAGTCATCAAGGGCTTTTTCCTAACTCTATTGTTTCTGCCAATAGCTTCGCTTACTCCTTTCTGGGACAAATTCATCAATCTTTTGCCATTCATCGGCTCTGTCGAACATGAAAACATTACGTATCGCCAGCGCCTGATCGACAATGCATGGCTCGTTTTCCAAAAATACCCCTTGTTCGGTTCGCCGAACTATCGCAACGAACCTGAGATGCTGAAGATGATTCAAGGGCAGGGTATCATCGACGTTGTAAATTCCTATATTCGAATAGGTCTCGAAAACGGTGCAGTTGGACTGTTTTTCTTTGTTGCCTTCTTCATTTGGTTATTGCGAAACAGCTACCGTCTCAGCCAACACGTGGCAAATCACGATCCGCAACTTCAGCACCTAGGGATTTGCTTCACGGCCATGACCGTGAGCACCATGTTCATAATTTCAACGGTAAGTTCTATTGACTATATCCCGTATCTTTACTGGATGCTTTCTGGCCTCGTTGGGGCCTATATTTTTATCACACGGGAAAAACTCGAAGGTCCAGAATCACAAAAGACATGAGTTTCATTCTGCTTTTGTTATGTGGCAACGTTCCAATAGGCTGTTGAATACTCCGATTTTTAACAACCAGTGTGTGATGCAAAGATGAATCGCCATCACCAATGATCTCAAATCATCAAAAACAAACAGGAACGAGGTACCGCATTTTTCCGCTTTGAAGACGCCCAATGTTTTCATAAAGACTGTTAATATCGATATACCAGACTGTCGCCTCAACATCCATCCCACCAGCATTCTCTGCCTTTGGAAAAATCACGGATCGCACGGATTTTTGGCGATCCGGTATCTTGCAGATTATCCATTGCACCCCAACTTCCCCATTTCGATGCCGGATAAATATCATTGTAATACATAAACAATCCACCACCATTCTCTTTCCACAGTTCGAGAATTTTTCGCGTCAGCGTGTACATATATTCCGAACGGTTGAACTGGAGATGGAAATGTATAAATGCAGGGTCATCCTGTATTTTGCTCCCATTACCGGTAACATGTTGGCCGCCTTCATAAGCAAGAAGTGACATCCCGTAACTCTTCGCAATAGCCGCAAAATAGGAGATCGTGTCCGCAACGCCCTTCAAGGTTCGCTCACATCCGAAATGACGACCGTCCAATGCTTGTTCAAAAGCCTTTTTCATACCACCATCCGGCTCGGCAAACCACTTGCGGATTGTTTCGTACCGTGCCGGCCTCTTCCAACCCGCATTTCCATCAAGGCAGCCTGTGAAGTAACCAGTAATTGCAATCGCATCAATCCCATTTCGATAACACGGGCCGTTACCTTCTTTATCCCACGAGGGGCACTCCAGTGCCGCTTTCTCCAACCCCCGCCAGCCCGGGTGAATCCCCAATACACACTGAATACGTGAATCCTCACCTGAAAATATCTTTTTCCATATCTGACAAAGTGTCGCAGTACGCATCCCATGCCATTGCATCCAGTGATTTCCTTCCCTGCCCCAACGACTTTTTGCCTGCTCCTTTGCATAGTGTGCCTGCTTGAATCGCCAGTTCCAAACTTCATTACTATGCTCCACATAAATCGTGGACTCCTTGTTGAGATTCGTTCTCACAAGCAATGCCATATTCCGGATGTAATCATCATTCGCCTTGTGTGGCATATTGAACCATGGGTCAGCGTGGATACGATTCGCCAGGCTTACCAGAATTTCTAGGGGGACACCACGCCATTGCCAGGTATAATCGTCAGGCCGAGGACGTCGGGACCAGGCATCCTGATCTGAACCATTTGTACCCATCCAGTCCATAAACCGAATCGCTCGAAACCGCTGCACATATTTCAACCAAAGGGGATTGAAAACTTCTCCTTTTTCGTACTCCGACAGATATTTTATTGGAATGATCCGGATGTTTCGCACCGGATCTTCAGGATTGGTTTTAAGCAAGCGCAAAATTGCATGCCCGTTTATTTTCTGACTAACACGGACTATATCTTCTCCCGTTCTTATCCTTCGAATTCTGCGCGCAATTCCGGCATAGTCGATTTTCCCCTTGCCATCGTAGCGCACCACAAATTCAGTAAAGGGGAGGGGTTGTTTGACTGTCAGGAATATAAGATCCGCCCATTGGCGCGGCTCCAGTGTTCGCACCCAGCCGTGCTCATCGAGTATCAACATCCCTCCCTTACCCCATGGACGGTTCCTTCTCTGTGGAATCCAGGGCCTGGCCTGTTTCATCAAATCAAGAAAGGGCATCTCCGGTGACCAATCAGCGATCCCGTTCAAATTGATTCCCAATGGATACTTTTCCAGGTCAACCGCATATGCTGCGGTCATTGACATATACAACAGCAGACTCGCCAGGCAAACCACTTTCAAATCTCGCATGATCATGACACAACCCAAACGCACAAACTCAGTCATTTTGAATGGCTCAGCTCAATGACGCCTTTCGATGTGTCGCCATGCATCAAGGCGTCCTTCAAGTATCGCCATGAATGTTGATTCCTTGTCACCAGCGAGCACTTTAGAACGTGGCAGATACCACCGATTTGCCTCTTTGCTCAGAGCACCCGTAACGGAACTGAAGGCAAGCGTATAGCCGGCCTCTTCCACCAAGGCCCATTCACGTTCCGAAACCGCCGCCGGCGTTCCGTATGGATAACAGAAGACCCTGCATGGCTTGCCTGTCGCTGATTCAATCTGTCTGCGCGATTCTGCAATCTCCTCTCTTGCCGATTTCTCATCCAATCGCGAAAGAACGGGATGCGTCTGCGAATGACTTCCCAGCATGCAACCCGCTTGGGACAATATTTCAAGATGTTTCCATCCCATGAATGGACCTTCCGCCTCGAATCCGCTATCCCGTTCACCATCCCCTATTTCCACAAACCTTGGACAAACAAACATGGTTGCAGGAATGGAATAGCGGTCCAAGACAGGTAAGGCGTGCTTGAAAACATCCATAAATCCATCATCGAACGTCACGACCACTGATCGTCCAGCCAACTCTCGATTTCCGTCAAGCCATTCTGCAACGTCCGACAAACCGACCGGATTCCAATCCGTCCGAAGACAACGCATCTGCATCGCAAAATCTTGCACGGAAACCGACCATCGATCACGTGGCTCCGGTTCAACTCTGTGATAGCAGAGCACACGCGGACAGTCTTTTACATTAGATGGCGCGAAACGAACCACACCCGCGAGCATGCTTCGCAACAAGGACTGTATACCTTCCTTGTTCATTCCAAGATCTTAATCCGACACTGGCTTGCCATGGTTTCGTTCCCAAAGCAGCACATTCAGAAGAAATCGGGGGATCCCGACAAAATACCGCTTCCATTTATGCGGCTGCTGAATGGTGATAAACAACCATTCCAGACGCATCTTACGCAGCCATACAGGTGCCCTGCGCAAGTCCCCTGCAAAATAATGTAGAAGTCCGCCAACAGCGAGGAACACCGTATGGTCAAATCCAAACCGTTCACGTGCGCGTGCGATGAAGTGGATTTGTCGCGGATTCCCCATTGCTACTAGCACGATATCTGGTCGAAGGCCCTGGATTTCCCGAATCAAGTATTGTTCCTCTTCGTCCTGCAAATATCCGTGGTGACAACCAACAAAGTCCAGCTTCGGGAACACCCTTGCCATCGCAGTTACCGCGGCCTGAAGAATGTCATCTCGTGCGCCGATCACATAAACCCTTGTTCCTTCGGGCACATTTTTTAGCAGCAGTGGAACAAGATCCGTACCATTGAGGTTGTCCGGGAATGGCAAACCTTGGCGGCGGGCCGCCCAAGCCAGACCCGCGCCGTCGTTATACACTTCCATTCTGTCATTGAGTAACGCGCGAAATTCCGCATCGCGGACTACCAGATTCATCGTGGACATATCCGGAAAGCAGATCCCGCCTCCCGGCCCACTGCCAACCCTCTGCAACAGGCGATCGAGCAATTGATATTGTGTCATGCGCGGAAAGCGCACACCCAAGATGTCAACCGTCCTATACCTGTCCTGTGACAAACTATTTTCCATGGATTCGATCTTAACCCATAAAAACGTCTTCTGCGCTTTTCTACTCCTCTGCCATCCGACGTATGACCAATGACCTACAAGGTCCTTGACCCATATCTTTTTTCACCCAAGCGCATCCACACTCCAGCATCGTCCTTTCACTCATTTACCCTACACAGATTTCAATACAACTGACAGCATTTCGGAAATCATCCTGATATAGACTACCGGAACTTGCTTGTCTTCCTTCACAGGCTTACCGCCAACTATTCCAAAATGTCTATGCACTTACATCTCTCAACGCGATAAACTTGAAAATCAAAACAACGATTCCAATGAACAACCATTCAGAGACTGACTGGCACTCTCCCAACTGGGACCGAGAACGACCCAGATGCCTGTGGGATCCTTCCCGTCGCCTGCTTGCGAGCATTCGGGACTATCAACGGCTACGCAACCAGCGTAATCCCGTTTTCCGCATCCGAAAAATTCTTGCCGTCGCCCGTCATCGATTCTGGAGTGTCGTGACCGCATCGGACATCCCAATCGATACCACTATTGAGGGTGGACTTCTGATTCCTCATCCCACCGGCATCGTCATACACCCGGACGCGGTCATAGGCCCTAACTGCCTCATATTCCAGCAGGTGACCATCGCCGGAGCCGTACGCATCGGCTGTCACGTCGACATTGGTGCCGGCGCCAAGATCCTCGGCCCCCTCAACATCGGCGACCATGCACGAATCGGTGCAAACGCCGTCGTGACGCATGACGTGCCCCCGCACTCGACATGGGTAGGCATTCCCGCACGTCCCATTCGGAAGGCAAACTGCCCGGCTAACACTGATCATCCCAATCGATTCAACACATAGGATACTGCCTCATGAAACGAATCAGTCGCCGCCTTTTCCTGCTTGGTCTGGGATCTCTCAGCTTGCTCACTTTCCCATCACACCCACGATTACGCACCTTCATATCACCGACGTGGTACTGGAGATCAAAACGAGACGATTATCCAATTGTCAATGGATGGGTACTGCACCGGCATGATTTACTGCCCATGACAGACGAGAATACATGAAATACGATCTGGAACAGGTATCTGCCTCTCGTAACTTCCATGGTTACGACATCGCAATCGCCGGCGCCGGCGTGGCCGGCATCACGCTGGCGCGCAAATTGGCTCAGCATGGACTTCTGGTCTGTCTTCTGGAAGGTGGAGGAGAAACTGCATCCAGCGCCTCCCAGTCATGTTACGACGGCATGAACATTGGCTTGCCTAATATTGGGCTCCAAGGCTGCCGCTTGCGTTATCTCGGTGGCACTTCCAACCACTGGGCCGGTCGTTGTATGACCTTGCAGGAAATCGACTTTCGTGAACGTCCATTCCTCGGCATGCCGGCATGGCCTATTGAAAAGGCTGCACTGGACATACATTTCCCCGAGGCCTGTGACATCCTGGACATAAAACCCGCCGATTTTACCCATCCGGCCTTTCCCGGGCCGTTATCCTCAAACACCTTTTACCCTCCTGTTCATGCAGAGAGCCCCCCCACACGCTTTCGCACCAAATACGGCGCCGAACTTGCAGACAACCGGCGTATCGATCTGCTCCTCAACGCCAATCTTGTCGATATTCCTCTGATGGAAAATCAGGGACAGATTTCCGCTTTCCGAATACACAATTACAAGGGGACTGCCTGGAACATCCAGGCCCGATACTTCGTCCTGGCACTCGGCGCCGTTGAGAACGCCCGCATTCTGCTTAACACGCAGCATCGCATGCCTGGGGGTATCGGCAACCACAGCGACTATGTCGGCCGCTGCTTCATGGAACATCTGAATGTCGACCTTGGCCGTTTCGTCGCCGACTACACTAGCGCCTACTGGAATTCTGGCCAGTTCGAACTCTTCCCACAATCCGACTTCACGCTGCGCATGGGTATTGGCAGCGGTGTCATCGCCTTTCACCCCAACGCAGACCCGCCAACTTATGGACACCTTGCAAATCTCAAACGGTACGTTCGGGATGCTGTCTGCACTTCGCGGGATCTCACGGAATTCTCCCGGAAATTGATCGATTTCGACTGTCCTGGCGACGGCCTGATCACGACACTGATCGAACAGCTACCGAATCGCAATAGCCGTATAATCCTCAACCGCGACAAGGATCGTTTCGGACTGCAGCGAATCTCACTCGATTGGCAGCTGCGGGACGAAGATCATCGAACCGTCCGCACCCTGGCCATGGAAGCCGCCACCGAACTTGCCAGACTGGACATTGCCCGTGTCCAACTCCCGAACTACATCCTTGATACAGACCAGGAACTGCCGGTCAGCGAACACTGCCATCATATGGGCACCACCCGCATGGCCCTTCGACCGAAGGATGGGGTGGTCGATCCTGACTGCCGAATTTTCGGTACTGACAATCTTTATGTGGCCGGCAGCAGCGTGTTTCCGACCGGAGGCGGCGTCAACCCCACATTTTCTATCGTGCAGCTGAGCTTGCGTCTCGCAGAACATCTGGCCAAACGCGTCTGAATCAACCGGCACCCTGCTCGGGCTTCTCCCAAGCCATTCGCCAAACCGGCACCACTCCGCTTCCGCATAGAGATACTCCAAGGACGCTTCCGACAGCTCTCCCATACCCATCCACGGACAGTCCATCGCAGGCTACATTTTCTCCGCAGGCTTGCTCCACCGCCATGTTCACGGCATTCTGCAGACATGAAACCCGGTCAGCCTGTCACACTATCGAACACACCCGACATCCTTTTACGAGCACTGGGCGAACTGAGAACACCGATCTGGGTTTTTGGCGAACCAGGCAGCGGCAAATCGACGCTGGTACAACGCCTCGCAGCGACCTGCATGGTCCACCATGAACCCTTTCTCTGCCTCAGCGCCGATCCGGGCTCACCGCTGTTCGGTCTGCCGGGGACGGTGTCGCTTGGTGAATGGCTCAACAGCGCTTGGCGTGTATTGCGCTACGAAGCCCTCTGCACCCTGGATGCCGGCCGCTTTCGGTTGCCGCAGCTTCTCGCGCTGCAGCGTCTTCTTGGCCATCGGAACGACAAATACCTGCTGCTGGTAGATGGTCCGGGGGTGGTTCGGGGTGTGGCTGGCCGGGAGATGGTCGAGGCGCTGTGCCATGTCCTCAAGAAGCCACAGGTTCTGGCCCTGGCCCGCGATCCCGAGGCCATTCCGCTCCTTGCGGATCTGCAGGTTCATGCCGGGGCGATCTGGCACGTGGCCCCTGCAGCTGCTGCCCGAAGACCAAGCGCACGCGCGCGGGCCCGGTCACGTACCGCGATCTGGGATGCCTGGCTTGCCCAGGCCGAAGAACAGGTGATCAACATCGATGCGCTGCCGGTGCTCGGCACGCCTCCGCCCCGCGGCGAGGCTTCGGCCTGGTCAGGCCGGCAGGTCGCACTGATGGGCGACGAGGGGACGCTGAGTCTGGGTGAAGTGCTGCATCTCGACGGCAGCCGACTGACACTCCGGGGGCCCGCCGTGACCGCACCGGTACGGGCCCTGCTGGTTCGCGATGCCCAACGCCGACCCGACGGCCTCCTCGGTTCCGCCGAGCCCTTCGTCAGCCAGCAGAGGGTGGTGATGACGCTCCTATCCCCACCCACGGCTCCCCCTGAACCGCTGCCACTCTTCGGCCGCTGCGGCCCGCTCGACTACGTCCTGATCAATGGCGTGTTCGGCGATCCCCTGCTGCACCTGCGGCTGCGCCATGCGGGCCGCAGCCTGCTGTTCGATCTCGGGGAACCCGGTCATCTCTCGGCCCGGCTGGCGCACCAGGTGACGGATGTGTTCATCAGCCACGCCCATATGGATCACCTTGCGGGATTCCAGTGGCTTTTGCGTTCCCGCCTGGGGGACTTTCCGCCCTGCCGAGTCTTCGGCCCGCCCGGGCTGGCGGATCATGTGGGCGGGTTTCTCGACAGCTTCCTGTGGGATCGCATCGAACATCGGGGACCGGTATTCGAGGTGGCCGAACTGCACGGCGAGACGCTGCACCGCTTTCGCCTGCAGGCCGGCCGCAAGGCGCGTGTGCCGCTCGAGGAACTTCCGGCTCCCGATGGCCTGCTGCGAGATGAACCCGGCTTTCGGATCCGCGCCCGGCAACTGGATCACCACACGCCGGTGCTGGCCTTCGCCTTCGAACCCGACTTGGAGATCCATGTGCGTCGGGATCGTCTCGACGCACGGCATCTGTCACCCGGCCCGTGGCTGGGCGCGCTGAAAACGGCCATCCAGACGGGGCAAACGGCCACCGCCATTCGCCTGCCCGATGGCAGCGAGGCGAGTGCTGCCGATCTGGCCGCGGATCTGCTGCTCATCCAGCCCGGCAAGCGGCTGGTCTATGCCACAGACCTGGCCGACACCCTTGCCAACCGGGAACGGCTCGTCGATTTCGCCCATCACGCCCACACCTTCTTCTGCGAGGCGCCCTTTCGGCTACAGGACGCCGAAAACGCCCGTCGCAACGGCCATCTGACCACCCGGGCCTGTGGCGAAATCGCGGCCGCGGCCGAGGTCGGGCTGCTGGCGCCCTTCCACTTCTCGCGCCGCTATCAGCACGATCCGGACAGCGTGATTGCCGAGATTCATGACGCCTTTCCCCGTCTGCTGCTGGCCAAATAGCCGCAGGCGGGCCACGGCTGGCCTGGCGAATCGAACCGGAGTAAAGTGGAAAACAAGGTGTTGTCATCCGAGGAGGCTTGGCCATGTGGTCCCGGATAGTCCTGTTCCTGATCTTCTGTGTTTTCAGTCTTCCCGCCCCGGCCAAGGTACTGGCCAGCAGGCACAAGCTGGGGCAACAGCACGGCCTGGTGTTCAGCGATTTCCTCATCGCAGGCCCGGGCCGGCAGGTGGGGGCCACCCTGATGGCGAGCGTGATCGTCCGCAATGGCAGCACGAAGACCATTCATCTCGGCCGTTACGGGGTGTTCATCGCGGCCCGCGATCCGGCGGATCGCAACCGCGATTTCGCGCACAACTTCCGCAACCGCGCCCTGCGACCGGGGCAAAAGGTCAAAATCAGCGGCACGCTCCGCATCGATAAACCCGGCACCTGGACCTTCTGGCCCGCCTTCGCCCTGCCGAAAATCGGCTGGAGCGAATATCAATGGCAGGCCCTCCGGCTGAACATTCCCAACCGGCTGGTCATCCGCCCGCCCTTCGCCGGCTGCCATGGCTGGAAGACCTCTCCGGGCGATCTGATCAAGGGCTCCCAGGCCCGCTACTGGTGCAATCCGCGAACCGGCTACATCGGTATCAACGATACCGCCTTTGCCGGCGCCGCCGCCTCCGAAGCCCTGCAGACCTTCCAGTTTCACAGCCCGCGCAAACAGACGGTTCGGATCAAGGCGGTATTCACCTATGTGGGCGGCGCGAAGACCACCGGCTATGGCGCCTTCGCCGGGTTTCAGGCCGTATACCGGCAGGGGAAACACTATCACCGCAAGGACATCCAGTCCGGTCTGGACTACGACGTGGTAGCAGGAAAAATCAGGGATCTGGCACTGCTGGCCCTGCCGGAGCTGACCGAGGTCCAGTCAACGAAAGAGGCCCTGGAAATCCTCGACACCATCAACAGCGTCAATGAACTCGGCCAGCTCATGTGGGATCTGCACAAGGCCAGAAAAGCCCGAACCTATACCTACACGTTCAAGATCAAGGCCCGCAAGGGACTGAACACCGTTGCCGTTGGGCTGCGTGGCAACTGCAGCGGTCTGATCACCGGCTCGTCATTCGTGATTCTTGCCACCCAGTTGCGGAAAGTGATCGTGGAATACTGATTCAGGGCGAGGTGGCGATCTGGAGGAGGCGGAAAATCCCGTCTGTCCCCGGGATCACGTCCACGAAATAATCGCCTTCCCGCACCCGATCCGAGCCGTCCCGTTCTTCCACCGCGACGCGGAAGGTGCGGATCCCGAGCAACACGCGGGGATGGGCATAGGCGCTGCCGCCCATCACGAAAGGCTCGATTCGCAAGAGCCGGTACTGGCCGGCGAACGCCTCCATGCGTTCACGCCACGTGTCGAAATCGGGCCGGGGCTGGAAGGCCAGACGCTCGCCCGAACGCAGGCGCAGGGAAATCCGCAACGGATTGAGCAGGGAATAGGCCCGGTAGTAATCGTGTGCGTTCAGCGCGGCATAGTAGGCTTCGATGGCCTCCCGAGGCGTGCGCAGGCGGGGCGGCGAAAAGCCCTCGATGGTAAAGCACGGACTGAGCACCGCCCGCTCCGGATCGGCCTTGGGATAGACGGCGACCCGCATGCGATCCTCGTAATCGACACCGAAGCCGGTGACGAACATCCGCTCCACACGGAAACGGAACCGCCGATCCCGGGCCGCTGTCCGGCAATCGTTGATGATGCCCCGCGACTTGCCCCCCATCAGCAGCTCGATGCACACCGGGCCCTGCCAGTCGGTCTGCCAGCGGATGACCGCCTCGGCCCCTTCCTGCCAGACGGCATTGCGCTCCGGCGCGAGGATCCGCGACTCCGCCGCCCCGGCGGCTATCGCCACCGAACCCAGCATGAGCAGCGATAACCGAATCAGCATGCGAATCATGGCCACACCTCCTGCCGCGGCGCCGTCACTGCGCATCAGTATACGCCACACGGAACGGATGGAGGGCGACGACAGTACCGGGCACCGAACAGGGGCGCCGACACTCATGACAGGAGGGAAAAGATGGCGCGCCCGAGAGGATTCGAACCTCTGACCTTTGGCTCCGGAGGCCAACGCTCTATCCAGCTGAGCTACGGGCGCGGGGAGGGTTTTCGGGGGGTGAAAACGGCGTGTAGCTTACCCCGGATATTGCACCATGTCGAGGGCGGGCGGTTACTCAACCGATTGAAGAGCAATGGCATATTGAGAATTCTCGGCTTGTTTTGACAAACACATTTTGTTCCTGCCCGCCCTCTGCGCCGGCCCTTGCGGCTTTTCGCTCGCGCTCGCTTGCGCTTCACGAAAGCCGTAGCCATCGCTACGCCTTTCGCTCCAGCGCAGCGCGAGCGCGGCTGCAAAGTCCGCAATCATCCGGCGCCCATGGTGCAATATCCGGGTTACCTGTCGCGGGCGTCCGCGTCCATAGGCCGGTGGCCGAAGGCCGCCATTCCCGCTATACTTGCGCCGCCCCGGCACGGCCCGGCGGGCGAATCCATCGAACCACAACCCCACCCCGAGGTACGGAACGTGAGCGTAATCACTGCAGGTCATCGGGCTGTGCGCAGCCTTTCCCTCCTTCTTCCCCTGCTGGCCATCGCGCCCCTGGCGGCGGCCGGCAGCGACAAGCCGGCGACTGATCCCATGGTCCAGGCGGCCATCGAGGAGAGCATCAAGCCGGTGGGCCAGGTCAACGTGGGCAGCGTGCCGGCGCCGGCCCCGGCGGCCGAGACCGCCGCGGTGGACGGCGAGTCGGTGTTCAAGGGTACCTGCTCGGCCTGCCACGCTACCGGTGCCGCCGGGGCGCCCAAGGTGGGCGACAAGGCGGCCTGGGCGCCGCGCATCAAGCAGGGTATCGACACCCTGCTCAAACACGCTACCGGCGGCTACAAGGCCATGCCTCCACGCGGCGGCAATGCCAGCCTGAGCGACGAAGCCGTCAAGGCCGCCATCAAGTACATGGTGAGCAAGAGCCAGTAAGCCTCGCCGCCATGGACGAAAAAACCGGCCCTTGCAGCCGGTTTTTTCGTGTTCCGCGCGCCTCCCTACTCCGGCGGCAGCGGCGTCAGATATCCCCGCAGACGCTCGTACTCCTCCGCCGTTGCCGCGCGGTAGCCCGGATAGGCCATCTCCCGCAACACCCGCTGGCCGGCAGGTTCATCGCGCATGCCCACGAGGATGGCCTGCAGGCGCTCGCGCAGGGCCAGCGCCAGGCGCCGGGCGGTCAGGATCGACATGTTGGGAATTCGACGGCTGCTGCCGATGCTGCGCAGCGGCTGATGCTGGCGCCGCGCCTTGTTGTAGACGTTGACGGAGATCAGCGCCGCCTCGGCGGCCTGGCCCAGCACGGCGGCATAGGCCGCGTTGTGGGTGGGAAAGGCGACGTATCGCGGCGCCAAGGGGCCGACCAGTCCTGCCGCCTCGAGGGCTTCCTTGCCGATCCGAGTGGTCACCGCCGAGGGGCTGGGCGTGGCCACCAGTACGCCAGCCAGATCTGCCGGTTGCCGGTAGGCGCTGTCTGCCCGCACCACGATTTCCGCCGTCAGTGGCCTGACGATGGTGGTGATCACCTCGTAGCGTCCGCTGTCGATGGCCTCGGGCACGAGGTGGGGCGCGGTTTCGAGCAGATCGTACCGGCCCTCCAGGGTGCGGCGCCGAAAGGCGCGGAAGTCGCGCGCCGTCTCCAGCACCACGTCCCGGCCCAGGCGCTTGCGCAGGTATTCGCGCAGGGGAGCATAGCGCCGGAACTTGGTGGTGGCACTCTCCGAGGGCAACAGGCCGAATATCAGGGCCGGCTCGGCGGCCACCGGCAGGCCGGCGGCAAGCAGACACAGCAGGAGCGCCGCGCGCGCACCCGCCAGCCGGCGCCATCGGTCAAGGGAGGGGAAAGAACGAACCATCTTCGAAATCGGCCCGGGGTTTTGGCGTTGCGGGTGCGCTTGCATGATCGGCATAGCGACCGGCTGCGCCGAAAGTTGAGTGGTCATCGTAGCAAATCCCGCGGGTCGCGGCCCCGCCATGTCATGACACAACAGTCTGTCGAGCCGACTTGACGTCAGCCTGCCCGGGGCGGATCATCGAAGGATTCGTTCCAGGGATTCTGCCGCTCATGGACTTCCGCCTCCGGCCCCTGCTCCTGTTGCTTCCGGTCCTGTTCGCCGGTTGCGCCGACGAGCAGGACGAAACGCCACCCCCGCCCCCCGAAGTCACCGTGCAACGGATCGAAGCCCGCGACACGCCGGTGGTGATGACCTTCGTAGCCCGAACCGAAAGCTCCCGTCGCGTGGAGATCCGCTCACGGGTGGAGGGCTTCCTGGAGAAACGCCTCTACGAGGAAGGCAGTTTCGTCAAGGCCGGCCAGCCCCTGTTCCAGATGGATCGCAAGCCCTTCGATGCCCGGCTGCAGGCGGCGAAGGCCGAGTTGGCCCAGCAACGGGCACGGCTGGCCACCGCCAGGGCCAATCTCGACCGGGTCAAGCCCCTGGCGGCGCAGAACGCCGTGGCGCAGAAGGAGCTGGACGACGCCGTGGGCCGATTCCGCACGGCGGCCGCCGCCGTGGAGGCGGCCCGGGCCAAGGTGATCCAGGCCGAGCTGAACCTGGGCTACACCCTGATCCGCTCGCCCGTGACCGGCATCTCCAGCTTCGCCGTGAAGCGCGAGGGCGCCTACATCGGCCCCGGCACCGACAGTCTGCTGACCTACGTGGCCCAGCTCGACCCCATGTGGGTGGAGTTCAGCATTTCCGAGAACCAGGTGTTGCGCCTGCGCCAACAGGTCCAGAGCGGCCGTCTGCGCGAGCCCGCCAACGGCGAATACGCGGTGCAGATCGCGCTGGCCGACGGCACCGTCTATCCCCACACCGGGCACATCACCTTCGCCGACGCGGCCCTGAGCGAGGAAACCGGCACTTTCCTGATCCGGGCCGAGGTGGCCAACCCCGATCACCTGTTGCGGCCCGGACAGTTCGTGCGCGCCCGCATCCGGGGCGCGGTGCGGCCGCAGGCCATCCTGGTGCCCAAGCGGGCCGTGCAGCAGGGCGCCCAGGGCAGCTTCGTCTGGGTGGTGGACGACGGCGGCACGGTGGAACTGCGCCCGGTGAAGGTCGGCCCCTGGCTCGGGGATCGCTGGTTCATCGACGACGGCCTGAAAGACGGCGAGACGGTGGTGGTGGAAGGCGCCCTGCGCCTGCGCAACGGCGCGAAGGTGAAGATCGTCGAACCGCCCGCTGCGGAGAAGGCATGATCTCCGGCCTGTTCATCCGCCGCCCGGTGCTGGCGGCCGTGCTCTCCATCGTGGTGGTGATCGCCGGCTTCGTGTCCATGGCCGGTCTGCCCATCAACCAGTATCCCCAGGTCGTGCCCGTACAGGTGTCGGTGACCGCCACCTATCCCGGCGCCGACGCCGAGACGGTGGCCAACTCGGTGGCCGCGCCGCTGGAGACCCAGATCAACGGCGTGGACAACATGCTCTACATGCAGTCCACCAGCGCCGCCACCGGCGAGATGTCCATGACCGTGTACTTCACCATCGACACGGATCCCGACACCGCCGAAGTGCAGGTCAACAACCGGGTCAACCTGGCCCTGCCGGAGCTGCCCGACGCGGTACGCAGCGCCGGGGTGCGGGTGCAAAAACGCTCCTCCAGCTTCCTGATGCTGATTGGCATCTATTCGCCCGACGGGCGCTACGACGAGCAGTACGTGGGCAACTACGCCAACATCTACGTGCTGGACGCGCTCAAGCGGGTGCCCGGCGCCAACCAGGCGCAGATCATGGGCCTGCCGGATCTGGCCATGCGCATCTGGCTGCAGCCGGAACGCATGGCCAGCCTGGGCATCACCCCCGCCGACGTGCAGCGCGCGGTGCGCGAGCAGAACGAACAGTTCGGCGTGGGCCGAATCGGCCAGGCGCCCACCGACGGGCCGGTGGAGATGACCTTCCCGGTGGTCACCGCCGGCCGCTTCACCACCCCCGCCGAGTTCGAAAACATCATCCTGCGCACCGACAAGCGTGGCAACGCCATCGTGCGCCTGGGCGACGTGGGCCGCGCCGAGGAAGGGCTCAAGGCCTATCTGCTGCGCGCCTCGCTCAACGGCGCGCCGGCCACCTTCATCGCCATCTACCAGCAGCCCGGCTCCAACGCCCTGGAGGTCTCGCAGGCCGTCCGCCGCCTGATGGCCGATCTGAAGAAGAACTTCCCCGCGGGCATCGACTACACCGTCTCCCTCGACACCACCCAGTTCGTCAAGGCCTCGATCCGCGAGGTGGTGGAGACCCTGATCATCGCCATCGTCCTGGTGGTGCTGGTCACCTACCTGTTCCTGCAGAACGTGCGGGCCACCCTGATCCCCACCCTCGCCATCTTCGTGGCGGTGATCGGCACCTTCATCGGCATGGCGGCGCTGGGCTATTCCATCAACCTGCTGACCCTGTTCGGCCTGGTCCTGGCCATCGGCACGGTGTGCGACGACGCCATCGTGGTGGTGGAGAACGTGGAGCGCAACATCGGCCAGGGCCTGAGCCCCCGCGAGGCCACCTTCCGCGCCATGGAGGAGGTCACCGGGCCGGTGATCGCCACCACCCTGGTGCTGATCGCGGTGTTCGTGCCGGTGGCCTTCCTCGGCGGCACCACCGGCGTGCTCTACCAGCAGTTCGCGGTGACCATCGCCATCTCGGTGGCCATCTCCAGCTTCGTGGCCCTGACCCTCACCCCCGCCCTGGCGGCGCTGCTGATCAGGCCCCGCGCCGGCGAGCCCGGCGGCTTCTTCGGCGCCTTCAACGCCTGGCTGGCGCGGCTCACCGAGCGCTATGCCGCGGGCGTGCGCCTGACCCTGCAGCGGATCGGCATCGCCTTCGTGGTCCTGGGGGTGATGATCGTCGCCACCTGGCGGCTGTTCGAGGCGGTGCCCGGCAGCTTCGTGCCGCCCGAGGATCAGGGCTTCCTGTTCGCCGCGGTGATGCTGCCCGACGGCGCCAGCCTGGATCGCACCCAAAAGCTCACCCAGGCGGTGGCCAACATCTTCGCCGCCCATCCGGCGGTGCAGGACTACTCGGCCCTGGCCGGCTACAGCCTGCTCGACGGCAGCTTCAAGACCAATGCCGGTACCGTGTTCGTGGCCCTGAAGGACTTCGCCGAACGCAGCGACCCGGCCCTCTCGGCCGAGGCCCTGATCGCCGCCGTGCGCCCGCAACTGGCCCGCCTCACCGAAGGAGTGGCGATCCCCGTCAACCCGCCCTCGATCCCCGGCCTCAGCAGCGTGGGCGGCTTCGAGTTCTGGGTGCAGAACCGCGGCGCGGGCGGCGTGGCGCGGCTCGCGGAGGTGAGCGGCCAGCTCATCGCCCGCGCGGCCCGGCACGAGGAAGTGATCAACCTCAACACCACCCTCAACGCCGCCTCGCGCCAGTTGCGCATGGATCTGGATCGCGACAAGGCCGAGATCCTCGGCGTGCCGGTGGCCGACGCCTTCGCCGCCATGCAGACCCTGTTCGGCTCGGTGTACGCCAGCCAGTACAACAAGTATGGCCGGGTGTGGCGCGTGATCCTGCAGGCCGAACCTTCGTTTCGGGAAAAGCCCGAGGACATCAGCAACATCTTCGTGCGTCAGAAGAACGGCCGCATGGTGCCCCTCTCGGCACTGGTGAACGTGCGCTACGTCACCGGCCCGGATCTGGTGCCCCGCTTCAACGGCTTCACCGCCGCCAAGATCACCGGCGACGCCGCCCCCGGCTTCAGTTCCGGCCAGGCCATCGCCGCCATGGAGTCGCTGGCGGACGAAGTGCTGCCCGACGGCTTCACCTACGCCTGGTCCGGCCAGTCCTTCGAGGAGAAGTCGGCCGGCGGCACCGCTGCCGTGGTGTTCGTCTTCGCCCTGGTGATGGTATTTCTGATCCTGGCGGGGCAATACGAACAGTGGTCGTTGCCGCTGGCGGTGATCACCGCCGTGCCCTTCGGCCTGTTCGGCGCCCTGCTTTCGGTGTGGCTGCGGGGCATGGAGAACGACGTCTATTTCCAGATCGGCCTCATCACCCTGATCGCCCTGGCGGCCAAGAACGCGATCCTGATCGTCGAATTCGCCGAACAGCAGTACCGGGAAGGCCGCAGCGCCTTCGACGCGGCGCTGGAGGCGGCCCGCCTGCGCCTGCGCCCGATCCTCATGACCTCCCTGTCCTTCATCCTCGGCGCCCTGCCCCTAGTGCTGGCCAGCGGCGCCGGGGCCAACGCCCGCCACTCCATCGGCACCGGGATCATCGGCGGCATGATCGGCGCCACCACCCTGGCGCTGTTCTTCGTGCCCCTGTTCTACTATCTGATCGTCCGCGCCAAGGAACGCCTCGGCGGCGGCCGTCCGGCGGGGGCCGACTGAGCATGCGCCTCGGCTCGCTCCTGCTCGCCGCCCTGCTCGCCGGCTGCACCGTCGGCCCCGACTACGTGCGCCCCGACATCGACACGCCAGCCACCTGGCGGGTGCCGGCCGGCCAGGCCGCCGACATCGCCAACACCGCCTGGTGGCAGGGCTTCGGCGATCCGGTACTCGACCGACTGATCGGCGAGGCGCTGCACGGCAACCGGGATCTGCGCATCGCCGCCGCCCGGGTGGACGAATACGCCGCGCGCCTCGGCCTCACCCGCGCCGAGGCCTTCCCCCAGCTCGGTTACGGCGCCAACGCGAATCGCGCCGAGGCCGGCAGCGCGGTGCCCGGCGGGCAGCGCGGCAACCTTTACCAGGCCACCCTCAACCTCGGCTGGGAGCTGGACGTGTGGGGGCGCATCCGTCGCGCCTCGGAAGCCGCCCGCGCCGAACTGCTGGCCGCCGAGGAAGGCCGGCGCGCGGTGATCCTGTCGCTGGTCAGCGCCGTGGCCACCGGCTACATCCAGTTGCGCAACCTCGACCGCCAGCTCGAGATCGCCCGCGAGACGGTCAAGAGCCGCGCCGAGTCGGTGCGCCTGTTCCGCATCAAGCGCCAGGGTGGGGTGATCTCCGATCTGGAACTGGCCCAGGTGGAATCCGAATACGAACAGGCCGCGGTGCGGGTGCCGGCCCTGGAGCGGCAGATCGCCCTGCAGGAAAACGCCCTGTCGGTGCTGCTGGGCCGCAACCCCGGGCCCATCGCCCGCGGCCAGGCCGCCGACGCCCTGCGTCTGCCCGAGGTGCCCGCCGGCCTGCCCTCGGAACTGCTGGTGCGCCGCCCCGACATCCAGGCCGCCGAACAGGCCCTGATCGCCGCCAACGCGCGGATCGGCGTGGCCCGCGCCCACTACCTGCCGCGCCTCTCCCTCACCGGCCTGTTCGGCCAGGCCAGCGGCGAACTCGACAGCCTGTTCCGCTCCTCCGCCAATCTCTGGCAGATCGGCGCCGACGCCCTCGGCCCCATCTTCACCGGCGGTCGCCTCGAAAGCGGGGTGGCCGCCGCCGAGGCCGTGCAGCGCCAGACCCTGGAACGCTATCTCGATGCCATCCAGACCGCCTTTCGCGAAGTGGACGACGCGCTGGTCTCGGTGGCCAAGTACCGCACCGAACTGGCCGCCCGCGGCCGTCAGGTGGCGGCCCTGCGCACCTACGCTGCCAAGGCCCGGCTGCGCTACGACGAGGGCTACGTGAGCTACATCGAAGTGCTCGACGCCGAGCGCCGCCTGTTCGACGTGGAGCTGCTCCACGCCCAGGCCCGCGCCGATCTCTACGCCGCCCTGGTCTCCCTCTACAAGGCCATGGGCGGCGGCTGGATCGACACCGCCGACGCCCTGCACAAACCTGCAACACGAAAGCGGTAGGTGGATGAAGGCCCACCCCGCTATCGAAAGCGCCCCGTGGCCAGAAACCGGCACACCGCCTCGGCGGTCTCCTTCACGAACAGCAGGGCATTGTGCCCGTGGGGCAACTCCAGGCGATCGGTGACGCCGGAAGTGCGGGTGGCGTCCAGCTCCACGGTGCCGTCGTTGGGCTCGGGCAGGCGGCCGGCGGTGAGCACCACGCCGATGCCGAGGCCGCGGGTGCCGGCGATGATCCCGAGATCCCGATCCCCCCACCAGCGGGGCGCGTCTCCCAGCAGCCCCTGCTGCAGGGAAGCGCCCAGCAGGGGCCGCAGCCAGGGATGGCGGGCCAGTTCGCGGGCCGCCGCGCTGCCGCGCACCGGGGTGCCGATCAGCACCACCCGGCCCGGCTTCTGCTCGGGAAAGGCATCGAACAGGTGCAGCACCACGATCCCGCCCAGGCTGTGGGCGACGAGGTGGATCACCGGCGCGTCGATGCGCCGCAGGAAGGCATTGAGGGCCCGGGCATTCTCGCGCGGCGTGCGGCGCACGGAAGGGTAGCGGAACTGCACCACCCGGTAGCCGCAGTCACGCACCCGGTGGCGCAGCACGGTCATCTCGGCGCCGGTCATCCACACGCCGTGGACGAAGACCACGGTTTCGGCAGGCGGGGAAGGCTGGCGCCCGGATTCCGTTTCCATCGCTAATGGCATCGCACTCTCCGTTGGCAACGTGGGCGGCGCGCTGCAGCGCGAGCGCAACCTACGCTCCGTGCAGGCGTTTCTTCAGGCATTTCTCGAGGGCGCGGCCGGCGGCGGTGAAGCCGAAGGTGGCGGTCACGGCCACGGAGGTGCCGTAACCGAAGCGACAGTCCAGCGAGACGCCATGGATGCCCGGCTTGCGATGGCTCACCCCGCCGTCGGGCGTGGGATACAGGAGCTGCTGGCTGGAGAACACGCATTCCACGCCGAAGCTGCGCCGCGGATTGCGGGTGAAGCCGTAACGGTCGCGCAGCCGCGCACGCACCTTCGAGGCCAGGGGATCGTGATGGGTACGGCTCAGATCGGCCACCTGGACGCGCGCCGGATCGGTCAGGCCACCGGCGCCGCCGGTGGTGATCACGGGAATGCGGTGGCGCCTGCAATGGTGGATCAGTGCGGCCTTGAACTTGATGCTGTCGATGGCGTCGATGACGTAGTCGTAACCGCGGCCGAGGATGGCCTCGAGGTTGTCCATGTTGAGGTAGTCGTCGATCACGCTCACCTCGGCAGCGGGGTTGATTTGCGCAACGCGCTCGGCCATCACCGACGTCTTCTTGCGCCCCAGGGTCTCGGTGAGGGCGTGGATCTGGCGGTTGACGTTGCCGACCTCGATGGTGTCGTAGTCCACCAGGGTCAGGCGCCCCACGGCCGAACGGGCCAGCGCCTCCACCGCCCAGGAACCCACGCCACCGATTCCGATCACCGCGAAGTGCAGCTGTGGCAGCAGGGCGAAGGCCCGCTCGCCGTAGAGGCGGCGCAGGCCGGCGAAGCGATCTGTGCGGGAAAGTTCCTTCATGCCGTTTCCCCCTCACCCCGCCCCTCTCCCCCGCAAGCGGGGGAGAGGGAGCCCTGCGTCCGGCCCGCCGGGGAAACCCAAACCGTGGGTCCCCTCTCCCCTCCGGGGAGACGACTGCACGGATGCAGGAGGTAGAGCGAAGCAGGAGCCAGAGCCGAGGGACAGGGTGAGGGGAAAACCCGAGCCATCACGACCATCCCATCACCGCGTCCAGATTGGCCGTGGTGGCCGCCGCCAGCATTTCGGCGTCTTCCTCCCGCACCGCGGCCAGGGCGGCGAGGATCTCCGGCAGGTATTCGGGGCTGTTGCGCTCGCCGCGGTGGGCGGCGGGGCTCATGTCGGGGGCGTCGGTCTCGAGCACGATGTCCTCGAGGGGCAGGTGGCGGGCCAGCTCGTGGATGTGGCGGGCGTTGTCGAAGGTCAGGGTGCCGCCGAAGCCGAGCCGGAAGCCCAGCTCGCGGTAACGGGCGGCCTGTTGCAGGGAGCCGTTGAAGGCGTGCGCGATGCCGCCGGGCGGACGGATCCGCCGCAGCAGGCCAAGCATCTCCTCGTGGGCCTTGCGCACGTGCAGGATCACCGGCAGATCCGCGTCCCGGGCGATGGCCAGTTGCGCCTCGCACAGGCTCATCTGGGCCTCGCGATCCGCGCCGCGCACCTGGAAGTCCAGCCCGATCTCGCCCACCGCCACCACCTCCGGGTGGGCGGCCAGCTCCCGCTCCAGGGCGCCGGTGTCGGTCTCTTCATGCTCCTCGAGAAACACCGGGTGCAGGCCCAGGGCCGGTCGCAGCATGGCCTCCCCGGCACAGGTGGCCAGCAGCCGCGGCCAGGTGGCGCGGCTGACGCCGGGCACGAGGATCCGCTCGATGCCAAGCGCCCGGCAGCGCGCGAGCACCGCCGCGCGGTCGGCGTCGAACTCGGGGAAGTCGATGTGGCAGTGGGCGTCGGCGAGGGCCATGGGCCGAGTATATCAACCCCGGCCCCGGCGCCGATCACTCACCGGCGGGCTTCTTCTTCGGCTTGTGCGGACGGGTCTTGCCGTAGCTGCCCCGGAAGAGCTTGCCACGGAACGAGCGGTGATCCCCTTTTCCCATGTCGGTTCTCCTGCTTCAGGCGGGTACGTGGATGAGTTCGGGCCAGAAGGTCTTCTCCGGCTCCTTCGCTTCGAGTTCCTCGGCCTTCTTCTTCGCCTCGCCGTAGGTCAGCTCCTCGTCGAAGTGCCCCTTCTCGAAGCCATACTTCCGCTTCCAGGCCACGCGATAGCCCTTGTCGGCAGCCCGGCGCAGCAGGGGATCGGCCTTGGGCTTGAACGAAACGGTCATGTCGGTATCCTCCTTTGTCGCAAGAATCGTGAGATTTTTCCGCAAGGCGGCATACGCGGCGGTTTATATAAAATTCCAGGCGTGGAATTTCAATCCCCGTCTGGGCGGGGTGGTTGCGATTTGCCTGGGCGGCGGCAAGGGATGCAAACACCTCACGGCGTTGCGGCTTGTAGCGCTCCTCAACAGTCCGGGAATGGAAGAACCGGATCCCCTTTTTTCCGGGTTGCGTCTTCGCCGTTACTTGACCCTGGCGAAGGCGGCCGCCATGGCGGTGCCGGGAGTGCGTTTCTTCTCCCCCGTACGGTTACGGCGCTTTTGCGGCCGGGAGGTGCCGGCTGCTTTCCTCGCCTTGCCCTTCGTGCGTTCGGCTTTTTCGTCCAGGCGCATGCTCAGGGCGATGCGCTTGCGCTCGGCGTCCACCTCCAGCACCTTCACCTGGACCACGTCGCCGGCCTTGACCACTTCGCGGGGATCCTTGACGAAACGATCCGAGAGTTTGGAGATGTGCACCAGGCCGTCCTGGTGCACGCCGATGTCGACGAAGGCGCCGAAGTTGGTGACGTTGGTGATCACCCCTTCGAGCTGCATGCCCGGTTCGAGATCGGCCAGGGTCTCGACGCCCTCGCGGAAGCGGGCGGTGCGGAACTCAGGGCGGGGATCGCGGCCCGGCTTTTCCAGTTCGCGCAGGATGTCGCGCACGGTGGGCTCGCCGAAGGTCGCGTCGGTGAAGTCGTTGGCGGCGAGGCTGCGCAGCAGCCGACTGTCGCCGATCAGCTCGCGAATGTCGCGGCCGGTGTGTTCGAGGATGCGCTCCACCACCGGATAGGCTTCCGGGTGCACGGCCGAGGCGTCGAGCGGGTTGGCGCCCTGCATGATCCGCAGGAAGCCCGCCGCCTGTTCGAAGGCCCGGGGCCCGAGGCGCGGCACCTTGAGCAGATCGCGGCGTTCGGCGAAGGCGCCGTGTGCCTCGCGAAAGCGCACGATGTTCTCCGCCAGCGTGGGCGAGAGGCCGGCCACCCGTGACAGCAGCGGCGCCGAAGCGGTGTTGACCTCCACGCCCACGGCATTCACGCAGTCTTCCACCACCGCATCGAGCTTGCGCGCGAGCTTGTGGGCATTCACGTCGTGCTGATACTGGCCGACGCCGATGGCTTTCGGCTCGATCTTCACCAGCTCGGCCAGCGGATCCTGCAGACGCCGGGCGATGGACACGGCACCGCGGAAGGACACGTCGAGATCCGGAAACTCCTTCGCCGCCAGCGCCGAGGCCGAATAGACCGAGGCACCGGCCTCGCTCACCACCAGCGAGGTGAGACGCAGCTCCGGATGGCGGCAGATCAGATCCTGCACCAGCCGATCGGTTTCGCGGGAGGCGGTGCCGTTGCCGATGCTGACCAGTTCCACCCGATGCCGGCGCGCCAGTTGCGCCAGGGTTTCGATGCTCTCGTCCCAGCGCTTCTTCGGCGCGTGCGGATGAATGACCGCCGTGTCCAGCAGCTTGCCGGTGGCGTCGATCACCACCACCTTGACGCCGGTGCGCAGGCCGGGGTCGAGCCCCATGACCGGTCGCGGGCCGGCCGGCGCGGCCAGCAGCAGATCGCGCAGGTTCTCGCCGAAGACGCGGATGGCCTCTTCCTCGGCGCGCTCGCGCAGGCGCAGGTTGAGATCGGTCTCGAGCTGCATGGCCACCTTGACCCGCCAGGCCCAGCGCACGGCGGCGGCCAGCCAGGCATCGGCGGCGCGGCCTTCGTTGCGGATCCCGAAATGGGCGGCGATGGCCCGGTCGCAGATGCCCATGGCGTCGGCCTCCTCGAGATCGTCCTGCCCCGGCAGATGCAGGCCCAGGCGCAGCACGCCCTCGGCGCGGCCGCGGAACAGGGCCAGGGCGCGGTGGGAAGGAATGCGCTTGATGGGCTCGCGATAGTCGAAGTAGTCGGCGAACTTGGCGCCCTCGCGCGCCTGGCCGTCGATCACCTTCGCGGTCAGCTCGGCTTCCTCCCACAGGCGCTCGCGCAGCGCGCCCACCAGATCGGCGGCCTCGGCCACCCGCTCCATGAAGATCTGGCGCGCGCCTTCGAGCACCGC
Source organism: Chromatiales bacterium (assembly GCA_026984045.1). GTDB lineage: Bacteria > Pseudomonadota > Gammaproteobacteria > UBA6429 > Thiohalophilaceae > JALSSV01. The sequence continues at coordinate 26,894 of JALSSV010000058.1, forward strand.
CTCCGCGTCGGCGAAGCCGGCCTCGGCGTCGATGAAACCGGCGGCGGCTGCCTCCGGTTCCTGCGCCGGATCGTCCAGCAGGGCATCGAGCAGCGGCTCGATGCCGGCTTCGCGGGCGATCTGCGCCCGGGTTCTGCGCTTCGGCTTGTAAGGCGCATAGAGATCCTCCAGCCGGGTCTTGGTCTCGGCCGCTTCGATGGCCTCGCGCAGATCGTCGTCCAGCTTGCCCTGCTCCTCGATGCTGCGCAGCACCACCTCGCGGCGCTCCTCCAGCTCGCGCAGGTAGGCCAGGCGCTCCTCCAGGTGGCGCAACCGGGTGTCGTCGAGGCCGCCGGTGGCCTCCTTGCGGTAACGGGCGATGAAGGGCACGGTGGCGCCGCCGTCGAGCAGTTCCACGGCGGCGGTGATCTGGGCGGGCCGGGCGTTCAGCTCGCCGGCCAGGGTTTCGATGATGTCCATGGGATGCTTTCGTGGGAAGATGGGAGCGGGGAGTGTAGCAACCCGCCCGCCTGGCGGGGAGACTTGTCTTTTGCGACGGATTGGGGAAGCCGGCACGGCATGGACTTCGACACGGACATTCTGGTGGTGGGCGCGGGCATCCAGGGCGCGGGCGTGGCCCAGGCGGCCGCCGCGGCCGGCTATCGGGTCACGGTGCTGGAACGCACCGCCGTGGCCGCCGGCACCTCCAGCCGCTCCAGCAAGCTGATCCACGGCGGCTTGCGCTACCTGGAAACCGGCCAGTTCGGCCTGGTGCGCAAGGCCCTGGCCGAACGGGACCGGCTGGTGGCCAACGCCCCGGGGCTGGTGCACTGGCTCGACTTCCACATTCCGGTGTATCGCGACACCTCACGCCGACCGTGGCAGATCCGCCTGGGCCTGAGCCTCTATGCCCTACTCGGCGGACTGCGCCCCGGCAACCGTTTCCGCACCCTGCCCCGCAGTGCCTGGCCTCAACTGCCCATCCGCCGCGACGGCCTGCAGACGGTCTTCGTCTATCGCGACGCCCAGACCGACGACCGTGCCCTGACCCGCGCGGTGATGGCCAGCGCCTGCCGCCTCGGCGCCACCCTGCGCTGCCCGGCCCGGCTGCTGCACGCCGAAAGCACCGCGGCAGGGATCCGGGCACGCCTCGGCGAAGACGGGGGCGAGACGACCCTGCATGCCCGGGTGCTGGTCAATGCCGCCGGGCCGTGGGTGAACCGGGTGCGGGAGACGATTGCCCCGCGCGCCGGGGCCCTGGAAATCGATCTGGTCCAGGGCGCGCACATCCTGCTCGACGCGCCGGCACCGCCCGGCGCCATCTACGTGGAAGCGCCCGAGGATCGGCGCGCCGTGTTCCTGCTGCCCTGGCGCGAACATACGCTGGTCGGCACCACCGAAACCGCCTTCCACGGCAACCCGGACGAAGTGGCTCCCCTGCCGGAAGAGATCGACTACCTGCTGGCCGTGTACCGCCACTACGTGCCGGGACCGACGCCTGCGATCCATGACGCCTTCGCCGGCCTGCGGGTGCTGCCCCGGCAGGCAGGCAGCTTCTTCGCCCGCCCCCGCGACACCCTCCTGCACCCCGGACCGGAACGGGTGCTCAGCCTCTACGGCGGCAAGCTCACCGGCTACCGGGCCACCGCCGAGGAGGTACTGGAACGGATCCGCCCCTGGCTGCCCCCGCGAACCCCGGTGGCCGATACGCGGAAATTACCGATTGGGGAGACAAGCCTGTAGGCGCGGCCCGTGGCGTCAGGCCCTGCCCACGTTGGTATCGAAGGGGGTGTGATAGTAGGTGCTCTCCTCGGCGGAGTAGCGCAGTTCTTCCAGCAACAGCTTGTAGCGCTGTTCGGCGGTGGCGATGTCGGCGCAGTCCTCGCAGGCGGGATCGCCACAGGGCTGGCGGGTGTAGAGCCAGAAGTGCACCGCGCCGGCCAGAAGGGCCGAGCCGATCTCCCAGGGATCGGCGTCGGGGTGTTCGGCCATCAGGCGGTTGCCCAGATCCACGGCGGCATCGGCCACCTCGTCGAACAGCGTTTCGGGTCGTTCCGTGTCGCTCATGGTGGTCTCCAGACAGGTTGGGCTATATTGAGATCATACACCGCTTCGGCAAGGAGCAAGCGATGCCGCAACCGCGGGGAATCCTCTTCGACATGGACGGCGTGCTCTACGTGGGCGATCAGGCCGTGCCCGGCGCCGCCGAGACCCTGGCCTGGTGCCGGACCCGGGAGATCCCGTTTCTGTTCCTGACCAATACCTCCTCCCGGCCACGCGCGGCGCTGGTGGAGAAGCTGGCCCGGCTGGGCATCACGGCCCGGGAGGAGGAGATCCTCACGCCGCCGGTGGCCGCCCGGGCCTGGCTCGCGGACCACATGGACGGCCCGGTCGCCCTGTTCGTGCCGCCGGCCACCGCCGGCGAATTCCGGGATCTGCCCGTTGCGGGGCGCGATGCGACCTCGGCCGCCGCCGTGGTGGTGGGCGATCTGGGCGAGGAGTGGGACTACGCCACCCTCAACGCCGCCTTCCGCCTGCTGATGACCGACCCTCCGGCCACGCTGGTGGCCCTGGGGCTCACCCGTTACTGGCAGGCCCCCGATGGCCTGCGCCTCGACGTGGGGCCCTACGTGAAGGCGCTCGAGTATGCCGCCGGCTGCGAGGCCGTGGTGCTGGGCAAGCCGGCGGCGCCGTTCTTCCGCGCGGCGCTGGATGCCCTCGGCCTGCCCGCCGCGTCGGTGATCATGATCGGCGACGACATTCGCGGCGACGTGGCAGCCGCCCAGGCCGTGGGGATCCGGGGGATTCTGGTGCGCACCGGCAAGTTCCGCCCCGCCGATCTCGAAGGCGACATCCGGCCCGATGCGGTGCTTGGCTCGGTGGGGGAATTGCCGGAATGGTGGCAGGGAGAGCGCTGAACGATTCGTTGTCGGGAACATCGTCGGGCGAATGGCCCGACCCGCAGGGGAGGGATGCGCATGGGAAGGAACATCGTGATCTTTTCGGACGGCACGGGCAACACCGCCAACAAGAACCGCGGCACCAACGTGTTCAAGCTGTTCGAGATGGTGGATCTGCACGATCCCGAACGGGAGCAGATCACCTTCTACGACGACGGCGTGGGCACGGCCGCCTTCAAGCCCCTGGCCCTGCTGGGCGGCGCCTTCGGCTGGGGGCTGAGCCGCAACGTGCGGCATCTCTATGCCTCGCTGGCCCGGGTCTACCGGCCCGGCGATCACCTCTACCTGTTCGGCTTCAGCCGCGGCGCCTTCACGGTGCGCACCCTGGCCGGCCTCATCACGCGCATCGGCATCATCGATGCGGCGCGCGCGCAGAACGAGGCGGAACTGCACAAACGGGTGCGCGAAGCCTGGCGCGCCTACCGGCACGACAATCACGCCTGGCTGGAACGGCTCTGGCACTTCGGGCGCCGGCGTCCCGACATCGACGCCTTCGCCCGCGAACACTGCCATGACCTCACGCCCGATCTGCCCGCCGCCGGCCGCGGTCACGGCAAGGCGCGGATCCGTTTCCTCGGCGTGTGGGACACGGTGAGCGCGGTGGGCTTTCCCGTCCTCTGGGTGGCCGATGCCATCAACTGCCTGATCTACCGCTACAAGTTCCCCAACTACCGGCTCAGTCCCTGCGTGGAGCGGGCCGCCCACGCCCTGTCGCTGGACGACGAGCGCAAGACCTTCCACCCGCGCCTGTGGGACGAGTCACGGGAAGGCGAGCTGGCCGGACGCATCCAGCAGGTGTGGTTCGCCGGCGTGCATTCCAACGTGGGCGGCGGCTATCCCAAGCAGGGCATGTCGCTGGTGGCCCTGGAATGGATGATCCGCCAGGCGGAGGCGGCAGCCCCCGATCCGGCCGAGCGCCTGCGCCTGGTGGCCGCGGACAGGGCGTGGCTGCGCCGGCACCGCAACGTGCACGACAAGCTGTACGATTCCCGGGCGGGCCTTGCCGTCTATTACCGCTATGCGCCGCGCGACGTGCACTTCCTGTGCCGTCACATCCGCCGGCCCTGCGCCTTTCCGCCCTGGAAGCACTGGCCCAACGCGACCACCGCAGCGAAGATCCACGCCAGCGTGGTGCAGCGCATCCTGCTGGCCACCGACGGCTATGCCCCCGGCAACCTGCCGGCGGACATGATCCTGGTGGACACCGAACACGAAGCCTGCCGCTGGACGAACTTCGTCGAGGACTACCGGGCCTGCCTGGGCCCCGGCGAGAACAGCCTGCTCGACCGCGCCCGTGGCCTCGTTCGGCTGCGCCAGGCGGCCGGCTGGGCATTCATGATCCTCAGCCTGCTGCTCATCGCACGCTCCCTGCCGGCGGATCTGTGGCAACGCGGGCCCCTTTCGATCGCCGGCTACTTCTTCGGCAGCGAGTTCGTGGCGAATCTGTTCCAGTTCCGCTTCGCCTGGCTGTACGCCGCCCTGGCCGGCACCTTCGCCCTCACCCTGTGGCTGCGGCTGCACATTCGCCAGCGCTGGTCGGAAGCCTGGCACCGGTTGCGCGGGGAGCATTTGGCCGGATCCCCTCACCCCGACCCTCTCCCGGAGGGAGAGGGAGCCCTTCGTTCGGGGCATGATCCGTAGGAGCGGCGCAAGCCGCGATGAATCCGGCCAATTTGATCGCCCCCCTCACCCCGACCCTCTCCCGGAGGGAGAGAGCCCTTCGTTCGGGGCACGATCCGTAGGAGCGGCGCAAGCCGCGATGAATCCGGCCAATTTGATCGCCCCCTCACCCCGACCCTCTCCCGGAGGGAGAGAGCCCTTCGTTCGGGGCACGATCCGTAGGAGCGGCGCCCTCGCCGCGATTCTGCGCTGACACCTCATGCAGGCGCCGCGCCTACTCCCCTGAGGGCGGTTCCGGGACAGGGCCGAGCAGGCGGGCAGCCTGTTGCAGGGTGCGATCCACCAGCTTCCGGGTTTCCCCGGAGAGGCCGGGGCGGATCGCTTCGAGGTGCATGGCGCCTTCGCGGATCCGGGTTTCGAGCCGGGCGCGGGCGCTGGCCACGTCGTGGCGCCGCAGATCGGCCAGCAGCGCCATCTCCGTCTGCAGGCGGTTGGCCGCGGTGAAGGCGGCCGCGTCCACGTAGCTGTCGCTGAGCAGGGTCAGCGTGGCGAAGAAGGTCACCAGGGCGCCAAGCGCCGCGCCCAGCAAGGCGCTCAGAACGTAACCCCACGGATGGCGGATGGCAGGCGGCATGATGAGAACTCCTCAGGTCGTCAGCAGCTGGTAAAGGCCGATCAGGGCCCCGGCCAGTGTCAGACAGAAGACACAGGCGAGCACGATGCGCAGCCCCGGCGGGAGAGCGCGCACTCTTTGCAGCCAGGACACGCGCTCAACCCTCCCCGGCCAGGAAGATGTCCTTGTAACTGGCGTAGATCGAGCCGATCAGCACCGGCCACAACACCAGCCAGCCGAGCATGAAGGGAATGGAGGCCAGGATCGCCAGCACGAACAACACCAGACCATAGATCAGAAAGGGCAGGACGTTGCGCAGGCAGCCGCGGAAGCTCAGGCCCAGGGCCTCGGTCACGCCCAGCGCCGGGTGCAGCACCACCAGCGCCGGCGCGAACCAGAACAGCATGGCCACCGGGATGGCCACCAGGGCCACCACCAGCAGCATCAACAGCATTCCCACCGCATCGGGCGGCACGGCCCCCGGGGCCATCGCCCCGTTTTCGAGCCCCTGCATGGCCGTGAGCATGTCCTGGCCCATGCCGAAGGTCATCATCAGCGCCATGGCCACCACGAAGATCAGGATGGTGGCCAGGAGGTTGAGGGCGCCCACCGCCACCAGCCGCCCGGTCTGCTCCCGGAAACCGGCGAACACGTGGGCCACCTCCAGCGGCCGGCCCCGATCCTGATCCCGGCAACCCAGGATCAGGCCGCCCATGAACACCGGCCCCACCAGGCTGGAGACCAAGGACAGAATCGGGATCGTGCCGAGAATGATCATGATCACCAGAAAGATGATGATGTTGAGAATCCATACCCAGGGGTCCTGCCGGAACAGGCGGAACCCCTCCCCCAGCCAGCGGGAGCCATGCCCGGCAGGACAGGCGCGCGGGGATGGCAGCAGATCCGGCGTCGGGTTGGGTTCCGTGCGCTGAGGGGAAAGGGGCGAATCACTCTGGTGCATGTGCGATCTCCATCGTTGTTGTTGTCGTTGTTGTCCGTCCTGACTGCGCCGGTACCGTCGAAACGAGTCTAGCCACAATGCCGGCAAAAGGCCATTCACCCGGCAGGATCTGCTATCCTGCGCCCTCCCGTTCGCCGTTCGCCGTCCCATGCCAGAAGGTCCCGAAATCCGCCGCGCCGCCGCCCTGCTGGACGCGACTCTGGCCGGCCGCGTCGCCCGCCGCCTCACCTTCGCCCGCGCCGATCTCCAGTCCCGCGCCCGGGAGCTGGAAGGCCGCCACATCGTCTCGGTGCGGGCCCGGGGCAAGGCCATCCTGACCCGCTTCGAGGAAAATCGATACCTCTACAGCCACAACCAGCTCTACGGCCGCTGGCAGGTGAGCGAGGACGGCCGCCAGCCCAAAAGCCGCCGCAGCCTGCGGCTGTCCATCCACACCGGCGGACCCGCCGCCTTTCTCTACAGCGCCTCCGACATCGCAATCCTGATGCAAGCCGATCTGGCCAGCCATCCCTATCTCGCCCGCCTCGGCCCGGAACTGCTGGATACGGCAGTGGACGAGGCGACGGTGCTCGCACGCATCGAGGATCCCCGCTTCGCCCGCCGCGGCCTGGTGGCGCTGCTGCAGGATCAGCGCTTTCTGGCCGGGATCGGCAACTACCTCGCCGCCGAGATCCTGCACCATTGTCGAATCCATCCGGCTGCCCGCCTGCGGGATCTCGACGCCGATCGCCGCCAGACCCTGGCCGACGCCTGCCTGGCGCTGCCCCGCCAGTCGCTGGCCACCGGCGGCATCACCAACACCCTGTCGCGGGCCACCGCCCTGCAGCAGCGGGGCGCCTCCTTCGAGGCGGCCCGCTTTCAGGTCTACCGGCGCGCCGGGCTACCCTGCTACCGCTGCGGACGGCCCATCGAAAAGGCCCGTTTCGTGGGCAAGACCACCTACTGGTGCCCCGCCTGCCAGGCCAAAGAGGCCTGACGCCATGCTGCAGTTCGACGACGTTGCCCTGCGCCGCGGCCCCCGCCTGCTGTTCGAGGGCGCCGGCTTCCGCCTGCATCCCGGCCAGAAGGTGGGCGTCACCGGGGCCAACGGCTGCGGCAAGTCGAGCCTGTTCGCCCTGGTGCGCGGCGAACTGGCCGCCGACGCCGGCCGCGTGCGCCTGCCGGCCGACTGGACCCTCGCCCACGTGGCCCAGGAGACCCCGGCCCTCGACGCCCCGGCCCGCGACTACGTGCTCGACGGCGATGCCGAACTGCGCCGCCTGCAGACCGAACTGCGCGAGGCGCAAGCCCGCGGCGACGGCGACACCCAGGCCCGGCTGCACGAGAAGCTCGACGCCATCGACGCCTGGTCGGCCCCGGCCCGCGCCGCCCGCCTGCTCAGCGGCCTGGGCTTTGCCGAGGCGGATCACGGGCGCCCGGTGAAGGCCTTCTCCGGCGGCTGGCGCATGCGCCTTAACCTGGCCCGGGCGCTCATGTGCCGCTCCGATCTGCTGCTGCTCGACGAGCCCACCAACCACCTGGATCTGGAAACGGTGATCTGGCTGGAAGGCTGGCTGCAGCGCTACCGCGGCCTGCTGCTGCTCATCTCCCACGACCGGGACTTCCTCGATCGGGTGGTGGATCACGTGCTGCACATGGAGCAGAGCCGCGTTCACCTCTACACCGGCAACTATTCCGACTTCGAGCGCCAGCGCGCCGAGCGGCTGGCCAGCCAGCAGGCGGCCTTCGAGAAACAGCAGCGGGAAATCGCCCACATGCAGGCCTTCGTGGAACGCTTCCGGGCCAAGGCCACCAAGGCGAAACAGGCCCAGAGCCGGCTCAAGGCCCTGGAGCGCATGCAGAAGATCGCCGCCGCCCACGTGGATTCGCCCTTCCGTTTCACCTTTCCCGAACCGGCACACCTGCCCCGCCCCCTGCTGAGCCTGGAGCACGTCGCCTTCGGTTATGGCGAAACGGAACTGCTGTGCGACGTGAGCCTGACCCTCAACCCCGGCGACCGCCTCGGCCTGCTCGGCCCCAACGGCGCCGGCAAGTCCACCCTGATCCGACTGCTCGCCGGCGAACTGTCTCCTCGCACGGGTGAGCGTCGCACCGACCGTCACCTGGCCATCGGCTACTTCGCCCAGCACCAGCTCGAACAATTGCGGGAACAGGATTCGCCCCTGCTGCACCTGCAGCGACTCGCCCCAGACGCGCCCGAGCAGCGTCTGCGCAACTTCCTCGGCGGCTTCGGCTTTTCGGGCGATCGCGTGACCGAACCCGTGGCCCCCTTCTCCGGCGGCGAGAAGGCCCGCCTGGTGCTGGCCCTGCTGGTCTGGCAACGGCCCAACCTGCTGCTGCTCGACGAACCCACCAACCACCTGGATCTGGAAATGCGCCTGGCCCTGACCAACGCCCTGCAGGACTTCGACGGCGCCCTGGTGGTGGTCTCCCACGACCGCCACCTGTTGCGCAGCGTCACCGATCGCTTCTGCCTGGTACATGCGGGCCGCGTCAGCCCCTTCGACGGCGATCTCGAGGACTACCGCCAATACCTCCTCGACCGGGAACGGGACGCGAACCCCGGCACACCCCCGCCCCCCGCCGGCAACCGCCGCGAACAGCGCCGCCGCGACGCCGAACGGCGCCAGCGCAGCGCACCGCTGCGCAAGGCCATAAACGACCTCGAGCAACGGCTTGAACGCCTGGAAGCCGAACGCGCGGAACTGGAAGTCACCCTCGCCGATCCCGCCCTCTACGAAGACACCAACAAACCCCGTTTGCTCGACCTCCTGGCCCGCCAGGCCGATCTGCGCCGGGAGATCGAGGCCGTGGAGGCGGCATGGCTGGAAAAGAACGAGGCGCTGGAAGGAATGGAGGATGCCTGAGCCTCAACGGTCGCGGCGAGGCGCCGCTCCTACGGGCAATGCCTTGCCAAATTCATCGCGGCTTGTGCCGCGCCTACGACGTCGTGCACCGCAGGAGCGGCGCCCCCGCCGCGATGAACGATTCAACCATCAACCCATCTGTTGTACCGCCACCGGCAGATCCCCAAACCCCGGCAGGGCGGCGATCCGCCGGCGCAGATCCCGGGCGAGGGCGGGAAAGCGGCTGAAGGCGCCGATGGCGTTGTCGTAGGCGGGCAGGGTGAGGCGCAGGCGGCTGGTGAACTCGCCGCGCAGCCTGCGGTAGGCCTGGCAGGCGCTGTTGTGCAGATCGGCGGCGGCCACGAAGTTCATCACCAACAGCCCGTCCTCGCCGAGGTGCCGGCAGAGCAGGCGGCACCAGCGGGGGTTGGCCGATACCGCACGCACCGGTTCGCCGTCCCGCTCGCCGAACAGATCGTCGATCACGAGATCGAAGGGCGGGCCGGAATAGGCTTCCAGCCAGGCCACTGCATCGGCCTCGATCAGCTCGGCCATCGTCGGGGTGACGCCGAAGAAACGCCGCGCCACCTGCAGGTGCACCGGATTGAGTTCCACACCCGTGATGGTCTCCACCGTCAGGTAGCGGCGGATCTGGCGGATCACCGTGCCGCCACCCACACCCAGCACCAGCACCCGGCGCACCACGCCCGGCGGCGCCAGCAGCGCCGGCAGCCACAACAGATCCCAGATCCCCCCGGCCTGCGCGGCCTGGGGCCGGAACTGGCTGTGGAACACGCCGTCGGTGTACAGCCGCCGGGTGCGCCCGGCGCTGCGCACCTGATAGCACACGCCCCCATGCCGCTTTTCCCAGAGTATCGCCATGCCGGTTCATCAGCCTGTCGTCATGCCCGGCGATTGCCGGCAGGTCGAAGGCGTTGTCCTGTCTTTTCCCTCACCCCGACCCTCTCCCTGAGGGAGAGGGGGCCCTTCGTTCGAGCCACCGGAAAACCCAAACCATGGGTCCCCTCTCCCCTCCGGGGAGAGGGCGCCCTTCGCCGGAGCGCCGTCATGCCGGCACAATTGGCGGGTTTCGTTCATCCTCGTCACTCGGCTTTGGCTTCCTGCGTCGCTCTACCTCCTGCATCCATGCAGTCGTCGGCCTTCGCTCTTTGGCATTGTTCATCGCGGCGGAGGCGCCGCTCCTACAGTGCACCACGTCCATGGCGCGGCGCAAGCTGCGACAATCGAAGAACATCGGTTTCGCATCACGCCGAATCGGGCAACGCCATCTGCCAGAAGGCGTGATCCTTGTTCAGGAACTCGTCGTAGGGAATGTAGTGGGAGCCGTCGCAGGAGAAGGTGAGACCGACGATCCCGTTGAAGATGTTGAGGGTGCCCGAGCGCAGGTAGAACATTTCGTCCATGAAGCGCAGGGTGCGGAAGCCTTCGAGGATCGGGCGGATCAGGCCGGCGGGCACGATGGCCTCCTTCGGGTAGGGGGTGCGCGGGTAGGCCAGGCAGATGTCCGGGTCCACGAGCTGATCCATGTCCAGCAGGCGGTAGCGATAGGGATCGTCGTACAGCCAGATGATGGCCCGGCTGGAGGAGAAGTGCAGGATGATGTGAAACACGCCCCGGTCGGTCATCAGCTCCTCCACCACGCTGAGCACCGTGTCCAGCTTCCTGTCCATGAGGCTCTCCACCCGGGTCTGGTGAAACACCGTGCCGCGGATGGACGGGTCACCCTTGATCTGCCGCCAGTAGCGCGGTTCTTCGTAAAGCTCCTTGGTCAGGGGCAGTTCGCGCAGATCGAAATCGGCGCCGATGAAGCCGAGCACCCGACCCGTGTCGTTGCGCACCACCTGAATGGCGGTGAGCGAGGGGCGCTTCATGCGCATGCTGATATAGGTGCCCGAGAGCAGGAAGCCGTCGGCCGGCACGGCCTCCTTCATGTAGGGTCGCTGCGAACGATCCCGCCGATAGTCGCCGGTGAGGATCCCTTCCTTGCTGATGTTGTCGCTGAGCTGGATGCCCTCGGTGTTGAGCGCATACAGATACTTGCAGTAGGGCACCCGGGGCAATGAGGCCTGCAGCACTTCGTCGAGGCGCACGCGGTCGGGCCAGACCTTCGCCGCTTCGGCGGCCACGTCCTGGAGCGGCTTCCTGAGCAGTTCGGTGAGCATGGCCCGCTGACGGGCGATGCTTTCCTGGAGGGTGTCCCGGGGTTGTTCCATCGTTTGATTCCGCAATTTCCGATGTCGGCAAGTTTACCCCGATGACCTGTCCGGGTCATGACAGGCTTGGCTTTTGGGCTGTGCTATATTGCACACCATGCGCCTGCCCGACCGGGAACAACAGATCCGCCAGTCCCACGCCCTGCTCATCCGCCAGGTGGTGAAGGCCTGCGCCAACCGCGACGCGCTGCCCACCCTGGAAGGGATGCTGGAGATCGCCGGGCAACAGGGCTGGACCAACCTGGTCACGGCCATCCGCGCCATCCTGGCCGGCCAGCGCGACGAGCGCGTGCTGGCCGGCCTCGACGCCGAGGACATGGTGATCGTGCGCAGCATCCTCGAAGGCCTGCAGGATCCCGCCAGCCTCCCGGATCCGGCCGAGACCGCCCAACCCGAGCTGGCCGCCCCCGGCCTGGCCCGGATGATCCACGCCGCCGCCACCGGCGAAGTCAATGCCCTGCAGGCGGTGGCCTTCATGGCCGAGCAGATGACCGCCACCCACGGCGACCTGCGCCGCCTCGGCGGCCGGCTCAAGCGCCTGGTGGACGGCGAACGGGCGCCGGAAGTCCTCTGCGCCGGCATGAGCCAGAGCGGTCAGGAACTCATGCTCAACCTGCTGGAGGAACTGGCCCGGCTCGAGGCCCACTGAGCCCGGCTTGCCCCGGTTGCCAAGCCCGCAGGCATTGATTAGTCTGGAAGTATTCCAGCACCCCGCCAAGAATCCCGCCGGGCGTCAAAGCTGTTCCCAACGTGCGCCCCGATCCGCGCCGATTGCTTAATCTTTGGCCATTTGCCATCATGGAAACCGTCCACACGGCGGCTTCACGGCACGTCTGACCGGAATCCGCGGGACGCCAAGGGATGAACGATTCGATTGCACAATCCCTGCTGGCCTCGCTGCAGCACCCGGCGCTGCGGGATGCCACCGACACCCTGCTGCTGGTGCTGGATGGGGAGGGGCGGATCGTGTTGTTCAATCGCGCCTGCGAGCTGTCCACCGGCTATCGCGAGGCCGACGTCATCGGCCACCCCTTCCGCACCCTGATCGCCCGCGAACAGTGGGAAAACGTCCGCCGCACACTTGCCACCCTGCCCGGCGATACGCCCGGCACCCATCTTGCCACCACCTGGATCGGCAAGGACGAACAAGTGCGTTACATCCAGTGGTCGGCCAGCCTGCTGGAAGAGAACGATGTCACGGCCCGGAAGATCATCATCACCGGCATCGACATCACCGGCTACCGCGAATCCCTGCGCAGCCGATTCGAGGCCGACAGCCGCTACCGGGCCCTGGTGGAAACCACCGCCGACGTGATCTGGGAGTTCGACACCGACGCCGTCTACCGTTACGTCAGTCCCCGGGTGCATGCGGTGCTCGGTTACACGCCGGCCGAGGTCGTTGGCCACAGTCTCTACGCGTTTACCACTGACGAAGAGGCCGAACGCCTGCGGCCCCTGCTGGCGGAAAAGTTCCGCCGCCGCAAACCCTTCCACCACTTCATCAACCATCGCCGCCACAAGGACGGCCGCGAGGTGATCCTGTCGTGCTCGGGTGTGCCCTTCTTCGACAACCGGGGCGAACTGCTGGGCTATCGCGGCATGTCCCGCGACGTGACCGAACTGCAACGGGCCGAGGCGCGCCTGCGCGAGAGCGAGGAGCGCCTGCGCCTGAGCCTGGACCTGGCCGGCATCGGCGCCTGGGACTGGCACCTCCCCTCGGATCGGCTCTATTGGTCCGACAACGTCTGGCGCCTCCTTGGCCGCGAACCCGGCGATCGGGTGCCCGACTATGCCACCTTCCTCGCCTGCGTCCACCCCGAGGATCGCGCCGGGGTGGAAGCCGCCGTGGCGCGCTGCCTCGAAACCGGCGAGCCTTACGACGTGGAACACCGGGTGGTGCGGCCCGACGGCACGGTGCACTGGGTGCGCGGCGTGGGCAACCTGCAGCGGCGGGACGGCAAGCCCGAACGGATGCTGGGAGTGTTCATGTCCGTCGACGCCCGCAAACGGGCCGAACGGCAGCTCCAGGCCTCGGAGCGCAAGTACCGTTTCCTGATCGACAATGCCGCCGATGCCATCGCCCTCATCGACGAAACCGCCACGGTGGTGGAAGTGAACCGCCAGGCCAGCGCCCTGTTCGGTTATTCCCGCGAAGAGATGATCGGCCAGCTCGCCTTCAACTTCTCCCATCCCGATCACCGCGAACGGCAGTTGGAGCTGTTTCACCAGCTCCTGCACAGCGGCGGCCCCGTCACCGAAGAAACCTGGGTCCGCAACCGCAACGGCCTGGACGTGCCGGTGGAATTGCGCGCCACCCGCCTGCGCCTGGACGAAGGCAGCCTGATCCAGGTCATCACTCGGGACATCACCGAACGGCGGGAACGGGAAGCCGCGCGGCTGGACCGCGAACGCCGCCAGCGCGACACCCTGGTGCGCGAGGTGCACCACCGCATCAAGAACAACCTGCAGGGGATCCTCGGCCTGCTGCGCAACCAGGCTTTCGGCAATCCGGCCCTTGCCGCCGGCCTCGAGAAGATCATCCAGCAGGTGCAGGCCATCGCCCTGGTCCACGGCATCCACGGCCAGCGCGCCGACGGCGCCCTGCTGCTGTGCGAGATGCTGCCGGCATTGCTGCGCAGCATGCCCGGCTATCCCCGGGGCCATCGGGGATACGAACTGGCGCGTGACCAGGAACATGCCCTGACCGTCTGCGAAGAAGAGGGGGTGGCCATGGCGCTGATCCTCGGCGAGCTGCTGGCCAACGCCGCCAAGCATGCCCGGGACGACTCGCACCCCATCTCCGTGCGCCTGCAGGCCAGAGGCGGCAAGGGCGAGATCCGCATCATCGCCCCCGGCGCCCGCCTGCCCGCAGACTTCGATTTCGACACCGGCCGCCAGTGCCACACCGGCCTGGAACTGGTGCGGGCCCTCATGCCCCGCCAGGGGCTCGAACTGGCCTACCGGCAGACGGCATCGGGCGTGCTTACCCGCTTGCGCCTCGCTCCGCCCCTGGTGCTGGCGACCCCCCTTTCTGGCGCCCCCTGTGGCAACCCGGAAAACCATGACGACAACAAAATCGATACCCTTACGGGAGATGCGCAATGACCAAGCAACCGACCCTCCTCATCGCCGACGACGACCGGCTGGTGCTGGCCACCCTGGCCAAACACCTGCGCCAGGCCGGCTACCAGGTTCTCGAAGCCGGCAACGGTGAGGAAGCCCTGACCCTGTGCGGCGAACACCAGCCGGATCTGGCCCTGCTCGACATCCGCATGCCGGGCCTCGACGGCCTCGAGACCGCCGCCGAACTGCAGAAGACCACCGGCACGCCGTTCATGGTGATCTCGGCCTACGGCAACCCGGAATACGTGGAGCGCAGCATCGAGCTGGGCGCCATGGGCTACCTCATCAAGCCCCTGGATCCCGCCCAGATCGTGCCCGCCGTGGAAGCGGCCCTGAACAAGGCCGTCGAATTGCGGCAACTGCAGGAGACCGCCCAGCAGCTCCAGACCGCCCTCGACGGCAACCGCACCACCAGCATCGCCGTGGGCCTGCTGATGGAGCGCTGCCACCTGGATCGCATGGCCGCCTTCGAAAAGCTGCGCCGCCATGCCCGCTCCGAGCGCCGCAAGCTGACCGAGGTGGCCGAGGAAATGGTGCGTTGTGCCGAACGGCTCTATGAAGTGGTGCGCAGCAAGACCTGAATGACTTACAATGAATATGGTGATGGCCTTTTCTGTCTAAACCGTCATGACACTTGGCCGATAAACCCCATCTGACCGGGCGACCGAAAACTCCGTCCCCCTCATGATCTGGCCATTCCCCGCCAGAAGCACCATGCAACCCGGCCCCACCCGCCGGAAAACCCTGTCGCTTGAATTACCGAAACCCGCATGTCCGCTTCCGATTCGCACCGTGAAAACCCCGACGGCCCGACGCCAGAAGCCGAAAAAGACGCCCTGGCGCAGAAACTGCGCTGCGTGGTGGAACAGACCGCCGACATCGTGCTCATCACCAACGTGCAAGGCGTCATCGAATACGTCAACCCCGCCTTCGAGCACATCACCGGCTACTCGCGGCAGGAAGCCATCGGCCAAAAACCCAGCATCCTGCGATCGGGACTCCAGGGCCGAGACTTCTACGCACAACTATGGCGCACCATCACCCAGGGCAAAATCTTTCACGACACAGTGGTCAACCGGCGCAAGGACGGCAGCCTCTACTTCGAGGACAAGACCATCACCCCCTTGTTCGACGAAGAAAAATCCCTCATGGGCTTTGTTTCCACAGGGCGGGACATCACCGAGCGCCTGCGCTCGCAGAAGCGCCTGAGCTTCCTGGCCAACAACGATCCGCTCACCCGCCTGCCCAACCGTCGCCATTTCACCGCCATGCTGGAACAGGCCTGCCGGCGCATCGACAACCTCGGCCATTCCCTGGTCGTGATCTGCCTCGATCTCGATCGCTTCCAGCTCGTGAACAAAGCCATGGATACGCCCCGCGCCGACGAGATCCTGAAACGCCTGGCCCGACGGCTCAGGGAACGCCTGCGCAAAGACGATCTGCTGGCCCGACTGGACGGGGATCGATTCGCTGTCCTTCTCGAGGGCCCCAATGCCGAAGCCGAGGCCCGGATCGTGACCGATAAGCTGCGCGCCGCGCTAAAGCGGCCCTTCGTCGGCGAGGATGAAGACATCATTCTCACCGCCAGTTTCGGTATTGCCTGCCATCCCGGCGAGGACGACAGCGATCCCCTGCATCGGGCCGAGGAGGCACTGCGGGAAGTCAAGCGCCAGGGCGGAAATGACATTGGATGGTTCACTCCCGACCACCAACCTGCGGCACGACAGCACCTGTCATTGCGCAGCCGCCTGCACCGGGCCCTGGAGCAGGCGGAGTTCGTGCTTCACTACCAGCCCCAGGTGGACGCGGAACGGCACAGGATCGTCGGCGTCGAGGCCCTGCTGCGCTGGCAACCGCCGGAAGAAGATCCGGTGTATCCCGATGTCATCATTCCGGTACTAGAGGAAACCGGCCTCATCGTTCCAGTGGGCGAGTGGGTGGTGGCGGAGGCCTGCGCCCAGCTCCGGCGCTGGCGCGACGCGGGGCTTGCCCCCTTCAGCATGGCAGTGAACGTCTCGGCACGCCAGATCGGACGCGGTGATCTTCTGCAGGCGGTGCTGGACAGTCTTGGCCGCGAGGATCTCGTTCCCGCCGATCTGCACCTGGAAGTGACCGAGAGCCTGCTCATCGACGATGATCCCCGCCTCGACGGCATCTTCCACGCCTTGCACGAAACCGGCGTGGCCCTGGACATCGACGATTTCGGCACCGGCTACGCCTCGCTGACCTACCTGCGGCGCTTTCCCTTCCACACCCTGAAGCTGGACCGGCTGTTCACCGCCGACCTCGACCGGCGGGCCGACAATGCCACCATCGTCTCGGCGGTGGTACGCATGGCCCGGGGCCTAGGCATGGAAGTGGTGGCCGAGGGCGTAGAGAGCGCCGGGCAGGCTCGCATCCTGCGCAACATGGGCTGCGACTGCCTGCAGGGGTATCTCTTCAGCCGCCCCCTGCCCGCCGCCGATCTGGAAACCTTTCTGCGTACCGGAGGCCCGGAAACGACAAACCCCGCCTGAGCGGGGTTTGTCTCGACCGGTAAACCGGAACGATCTACTGGGCGACCACGTTGCTCGCCTGCGGTCCCTTGGGCCCGTTCTCCACGTCATAGGAGACGGCCTGCCCCTCGGCCAGGGTGCGGAAACCCTCGCTCTGGATGGCCGAGAAATGCACGAACACGTCCGCGCCACCATCGTCCGGGGCGATGAAGCCGAAACCCTTGGATTCGTTGAACCACTTGACTTTGCCAGTTGCCATGAAAAATACCTTTCTTGAATAAAACGGAGATTGCCTGTTGCAGATGGGTCTTTCGGGACGACTCGAGAGGAAAACCGTGGCGGGAAACTTCTGAAGCAGGCCGGAAATGTTCATTTGCAACGACTTCATCCTAGCAGCCTTTGGCGGCTTTGCCTATGCGCAGGCAGGATTTTTTGTTGCGCTCCCCCGCCCTCGACATGGTGCAATATCCCGGCTAGGGCTGGATCCACACCTCCACCCGACGGTTGCGGCCCAGGTCGCGGGTGTCGGCCACCAGGTTGCAGGCGCCGAAGCCGCGCACGTGGTGCACCGTCACGCCCCGTTCGCGCAGCGCCCGCTCCACGGCGTCGGCCCGATCCTCCGACAGGGCGAGGTTGTGCATGGGCAGGCTGGAATCCTCGGAGAAGCCGAACAGCATCACCTTGCGCACATGGTGGTTGCGCTGCAGATAGCGGGCCACCCGGTCCAGATCCCGCAGGGCGCGGCTGTCCAGCCCCAGGCCCTCCCGGCGGAAGCGGAAATCCACCGACAGGCGGCGGGCGCCGGTGACCAGGCGGCGAAACTCGGACGGACAGCTCGCCGGCACCGCCACGGTCAGCGGCCGCACCACCTGGGCCACGAAGCCGCTGGCCGCCACCACCGCCTGACCGGCGGGGCCGATCGCGTATTCCAGAAAATCCCGCGCCTCGGCGTTGTCCAGCCGCGGGCTGGCGTACAGATACAGGCGGCGGGTCAGGGCATAGCTCTCGGTCTCCACGTTGAAGCGCGAGGGCAGGCGGGCGCTGGCCCGCCCGGCCGCCACCGGGAGGGCCCGGCTCCGGCGCACGTAGGGCAGGCCCACGAAACCGATGGCCCGCGGATCGGCGGCCACCGCGTCGGAGAGCCGCGCGTTGGACTCGAAACGCCGCGCCGAGGCCACCAGCCTGTGCTGCTTGCCCAGCACCAGGTGCCGGAAGGTGTCCCAGGTACCCGACTTGTCGTCACGCGCCAACACCCGGATCGGCCCCGGCCGCCCGCCCAGCTCACGCCAGTTGCGGATGCGGCCCGAGAATACCTGCGCCAGGGTGTCCAGATCCAGGCTCGCCAGGGGGTTGTCGGGGTGCACGATCACCGCAATGCCGTCGAGAGCAATCACCCATTCGGCCGCCGGCCGGCCGAAGTCGCCCAGCGCCGCCAGCCGCACGATCTCCCGATCCTTGATCGGCCGCGAGGCCATGCCGATGTCCGCCTCGCCGGCCAGCAGGCCGCGAAAGGCGGTGGACGAGCCGTGCGCCGCAATCGGCACGCCCACCCGCCGGCCGTCGGGCAGCCGGCCGCTCACCCGCTTCTCGTTGCGCCCGGTCACCTCCACGCGCAGTTCCGAAGCCTTCAGCTCGTCACGAAACCAGCGTTCCACCAGCGCCGGCGCCAGGGTCGCACCGATGGTATTCGATCCCTGCAGGCGGAACAGCGTCTCGTCCGCCCCGGCAACGAGGGGCAGGAGAAGAAGAAGCAGCATCGGGCGCAAAACGGGAAAACATGTGCGGGTAAACATCGGGGTAAAAGGCCTTTTGTTGCACGATTGTCACGAAAGCGACTTTTTACCCGCCATTCATGACAGAACGATGAAATCTCGCCCGAATGGCCTAAAACGAACGAAATACCCCATGCCGCCTGCGTCCAATTCTCATTCCCATTGACATCGCCGGGTAATTCCTGATAATATTACTCAACTTTTTACCCGAACTACCCTATTTGAGGTGCAATACAATGGAAGCAATCGTCAACGGCCAGACCATCAAGCTCTCGGAAGCCGGCTGGCTCGAGAATCTGGACGAATGGAGCGAGGATCTCGCCGTGGAGATCGCCAAGAACGAAAACATCGCCGAGCTGACCGACGAGCACTGGGACATCATCCGCACCGCCCGCGAATACTTCCAGGACAACGGCGTGGTCTGCGAGCCCCGCCAGTTCTCCAAGCTCATGAAGGAGAAATTCGGCAAGGACCGCAGCAGCCAGAAATACATCTACTCGCTGTTCCCCACCGGCCTCATCAAGTGCGCCAACAAGATCGCCGGCCTGCCCCGCCCCAAGGGCTGCAGCTAACAGGCTTTTTCAACAGTCTCCCAATACATGAAACAGGCGCCTGCGGGCGCCTTTTTCATGTCCGCCCCGGGCTACCGGTCCGGCAACCCATCCTTGCGTTCAATCTTTTCCCCCAGGCGGGCGAGCGCCGGCAGAATCCCGTCCCCCAGCCGGGTGCGGAGAATGCGCAGCAGTTCGCCATAGGCCACCTCGGGCGCGGTCGGCCCCGAATCGATGGTCTGGATGCTCTCCAGCAGTCTGCGCAGGGTCTGCGGCGAGCGGGATTCGGCGATCACGGCCTCCAGGGCCTGCTGCTTGCGCCGTTCGAACAGGGCCGGATCCTCCTCGTAGATCCGGGCCCAGTCTTTCAAGTCCATATCCATTGCATTTCCCTCCTGAATGTTCATTGCCGGCCGTTCGCGCTCAACGCTTGCGGCGGTGTGTTGAATTCGATCCCGAAAATCTCGAACAGCAGGGCCACGCAGCCCTCGCAGCCGCACATCTCGAGCGCCCACTGGCGCGCCTCGGCATGTCGGCGCAGGAGACCGAGCATGCCGATGACGGCGCCATCCAGTTGGCGGGTTCGGGTGAAATCCAGGGTCAGGCGCCGGACCGTATCGGGCGCCGTCTCGTAGGCCTGGCGAAACTGGCGGTAGTGCCGGAAGGCCAGGCTTTCGCCGGGGGCCAGCACCAGGTGATGCCCGTCCTCGGACAGGCGGGTGACGATCGATGACATGACACAACCTCCTTCGCAATCCGCGAAATCCTTCGGGAACGAAAAGGCAGGGGTCGGGCCTGGGTGTGACGACATGGCCGGCGCGGGTGCCGGCAGGGCGGACAGGAACGGGGGCCGCCGCGGGGACTACACCCTCACTATCGGAACCCGGTCGGGAATCTTTAGCGATTGAGAAGGGATTTTTCGTTCAGGCACCGTTCAGGCCCGGTGTTTCACACTGGAAGCCAGACGCACACGAGGAGGACGCCAACATGCACAAGCAAATCGCAACTGCCCTCATCCTTTCCACGCTGCTGGCCCTGCCGGCCTGGGCGGATGGCTATGGCGGCGAAAACCCGGACAGCGTGTTTCGGGATCGCGCCCGGGTGGTGGACGTGAAGCCGCTGAAGGAGATCGTGCGGGTGCCGGTGACCGATCGCGACTGCTGGACCGAGGAAGTGGTGCGCCCGGCGCGGCGCGATCCTTCCGGGATCATCGCCGGCGGGATCATCGGGGGCGCGGTGGGCAATGCCATGGGCCAGGGCCATCGCGACCAGGGCATCGCCACCGTGGCCGGCACGGTGCTCGGCGGGGTGATCGGCAACGCCATGGCCGGCGGCCACCGTCCGGCCCGTATCGAGCACGCGCGGCGCTGCCGTGTTTCCGAGAAGTATTACGAGGAAGAACGGATCAGCGGTTATCTGGTCACCTACCGCTACCGGGGCCGGGAGTTCACCCGCGAGATGGATGAACTGCCCGGACGCTTCGTCACCGTGCGCGTTGCCGTGGAACCGCTGGAGGATTGAGGCGCGAGCAGCGCCCCTTCCCTTGCCTCTTGTCGCTTTTCCCTGCCGTCACGCCGCGCTGCGTCGCCGGGCAACATTGGCCGGCTTGCGCGGCGCACCACGGCGGGCGCGGTTGCCAGGGCGTCCGCCACTGCGGCGCTTCGGCCCGGCAGGGCGCTGGCCACGGGGTTCGGGGCGGGTGGGTTCCAGCCCGTCGATGGTGCGGCGTTCGAGCTTGCGGCCGGTGAGGCGTTCGATGCCGCCGAGCTTGCCCCAGTCGTCGGGGCCGACCAGGGAAACGGCGGTGCCGCTGGCACCGCCGCGGCCGGTGCGGCCGATGCGGTGGATGTAGTCCTCGGCCACCATCGGCAGATCGAAGTTGATCACGTGGCTGATCCCCTTGATGTCGAGGCCGCGGGCCGCCACGTCGGTGGCCACCAGCAGGCGAAACTTGCCGCGGCGCATCTGCTCCACGGTGCGCTTGCGGGCGTTCTGGCTCATGTCGCCATGCAGGGCGGCGCTGGTGTGGCCGAGGTTGCGCAGCTTCTTGGCCAGGCGATCGGCGCCGCGCTTGGTGGCAGTGAAGATCACCGCCTGTTCCAGGGCCTCGTCACCCAGGTAATGTTCCAGCAGGCTGTGCTTGTGACTCGCGTCGTCGGCCTGATGGATGCGCTGTTCGATGGCCGCATGCTGTTCGTGATTGGCGGCCAGTTTCACGGTGACCGGATCGCGCAGCAGTTGCCGGGCGATGTCGAGGATCCGCCCTTCCAGGGTGGCCGAGAACAGCAGGGTCTGCCGCTCGGTCGGCATGGCGGCGGCGATCCGCTTGACGGCCTGCACGAAACCCATGTCGAGCATGCGATCGGCCTCGTCCAGCACCAGCATCTCCAGGCGCGAGAAATCCACCCGCCCGGCTTCCATGTGATCCATCAGGCGGCCCGGGGTGGCCACCAGCAGATCCAGCGGCTCGCGCAGCAGACGGATCTGGGGCTGATAGGCCATGCCGCCTACCACGTTGCCGCTGTGCAGGGAAACGAAGCGGCCGAGCTGGCGGATGTTGTCGGCCACCTGCATGGCCAGTTCGCGGGTGGGGGTGAGCACCAGCACCCGCGGGCCGTTGCCGGGCCGCGGCGCGTTGTCCTGCAGGCGTTGCAGGGCCGGCAGCACGAAGGCGGCCGTCTTGCCGGTGCCGGTCTGGGCCGAGGCCATCAGATCGCGGCCGGCCAGCACCTGCGGAATCGCTTCGCGCTGGATGTCGGTGGGCGCGGAAAAGCCGCAGGCCTGGATGGCGCGCAACAGGGAAGGATTCAGATTCAGTTCGGGAAATGTCATGCAATAACACCTTCTCCGCCTTGGGGCGGAAGCAAAAGTTCAAATACAGGGAACGGCAGAAGGCGGTATTGCACGACGGCTGCCGGGTCACCCGGAACGGTTCGTTGACCGTGTGGACGGTGCCAACCAGCAGTCCGAAAGAAAACTCGCGGGGGAGGTCAGAAACGTCGCGCTCCCGATACGGGAGGAACGACCATCATAATCCCTCGCCGCGCAAAAGGCCAGCGGTTTCTTGCAAGGACAACTGCGTCGAAACTTGCATCATTTTGCTGAATACATACTAATCCCAACGGTAACAAAGCCTCATTCAGAGCGAACCTGATGCGCCGGATCAAGGCGCGGTCCGCAGGGAATGGCTAGCCCTTGCCAAGGACCGCAACGCCGAGCCGGCGCATCAGGTTCGCTCCCTTCGGGCGGGCCTCTGGATGGCCATTCGCGGCGTTGCCGCGGCTTGACAGGGAATGACCCTGCCGGCGCCACGGCGCCTTGCGCCTGACCATCCAGAGACCCGCCGAATGAAGCTTTGTTACCGTTGGGATTAGTAATACCCATTTCAAAACAATACCTTATGACCTCCCGCATCCGCGAGATCCCCTACAATTACACGTCTTTCTCGGATCGGGAGATCGTGATCCGCTTCCTCGGGGAGCCGATGTGGGAGGTATTGAACGCCCTGCGCGGGGAGCGGGTCACGGGGCGTTCGGCGCGGATGCTGTTCGAGATCCTGGGCGACATGTGGGTGGTGACCCGCAATCCCTTCATCCAGGACGATCTGCTCGACAACCGCAAGCGCCGCGAGGCGCTGATCGGCGCGCTGTATCACCGGCTGGAGCAGGTGGAAGCGCGGGCCGACGGCAACGAGAAGGCCCTGCTGCTGATCGGCGCGGTGCGCGGGGCCATCGGCGAGTTCGCGGCCTGGTTTCCGCGCCAGCGGACGCTGCGGCGCAAGGTGCGGCAGCGTCTGCGGCGGGTGACGCGGCGCGACAACATCCGTTTCGACGGCCTCTCCCGGGTCTCCCACGTGACCGATGCCTCCGACTGGCGGGTGGAATACCCGCTGGTGGTGGTCACGCCCGACTCGGAGGCCGAGATGCAGAAGGTGGTGGCGGCGCTCATCGAGCTGGGCGTGGGCATCATTCCCCGCGGCGGCGGCACCGGTTACACCGGCGGCGCCGTGCCGCTGGCGGCCGACTGCGCGGTGATCAACACCGAGAAGCTGGAACGCCTGGGCGAGGTGGAGCAGCGGGAACTGCTGGACGCGGAGGGCCACAGCCGCACGGTGCCGGTGATCCGGGTCGAGGCCGGGGTGGTGACGAGGCGCGTGGCCGAGAAGGCCGAGGCCCGCGGCTTCGTGTTCGCGGTGGACCCCACCTCCCAGGACGCCTCCTGCATCGGCGGCAACATCGCCATGAACGCCGGCGGCAAGAAGGCGGTGCTGTGGGGTACCACCCTGGACAACCTGCTCTCCTGGCGCATGGTCACGCCCGACGGCCAGTGGCTGGAGGTGGAGCGCCTGCATCACAACCTGGGCAAGATCCACGAGCAGCGGGAAGTCACCTTCAAAATCACCCGCTACGCGGCCGACGGCGTGACCCGCGCCGGCGAGCCGGAGACCCTGGTGATGCCCGGCGCGGCGCTGCGCAAGCAGGGCCTGGGCAAGGACGTGACCAACAAGTTCCTCGGCGGCCTGCCCGGCGTGCAGAAGGAAGGCTGCGACGGCCTCATCACCTCGGCCGTGTTCATCCTGCACCGCATGCCGAAGCACATCCGCACCGTGTGCCTGGAGTTCTACGGCAAGGATCTGCGTCGCGCCGTGCCGGCCATCGTCGAGACCAAGGACTACCTCGATGCTCGGCCCGACGTGCGGCTCGCCGGCATGGAGCACCTGGACGAGCGTTACGTGAAGGCGGTGGACTACACGCCCAAGTCGCCGCGCCGGGATCTGCCCAAGATGGTGCTGCTGGTGGACATCGCCGGCGACGACGAGAACGCCGTGGCCGCGGCCGCCTCGGAAGTGGTGCGCAAGGCGGCCCTGCGCGAGGCGGAGGGCTTCGTGGCGGTGAGCGCCGAGGCCCGCCAGC
>JALSSV010000059.1 GCA_026984045.1 Chromatiales bacterium
TGTCACGAAAGGTGCTACCGGCCCCAAGGGCGGATCTGATGCGAATTCGATCTTTTACCGGCTCCGCTGCGCTTGAGCCGGCCCACGATTCTGAGGGGGGGCAGAACTGAGAGACCGCTAGCGCGCGTCATACACGGCCATGATGGCCTTCAGTTCTCGCAGGACGGTTTCGCGTTCGTCGGGGTTGAGAGAGCGGAGTTCGGGCGGTGTCTGGCGCGCTTCGAGGTGGTGGATGACCTCGCGCACGTGGGTGCAGCCGCGGGCGCAGATGGTCTCGACGCAGGACTGCAAGCCTGGAGGCAATGGATTCATGGATGGCGGGACAGCATTTCGTGCAGCGGTCCGCGCACCTTACCACCATTTCCGCGCCTTGGGCAGGGGGATCGCGGCCGGGTTCCTGCTGCTTCTGACAGGCGCTTGCGCCACGCCATCCCCGCCCACCCTGGCCGGCACCACCTGGCAATGGCAGGAGACCCGTGACGGTGAGGCGGTCGTTCTCGCGCCCCGCGCCGACCATCCCTATCTGCTGAACTTCCGGCCAGCCGGCGAGTTGACCGGACGGGTGGACTGCAACCGCCTCAACGGTCGCTATCGGGAGAAAGACGGCCGTCTGCGCTTCGACGCCCTTGCCACCACCCGCGCCTTCTGCGGCGAGCGGTCACGGGACTGGCGCTACCTCGCCGATCTGGAACGCACCGCGGCCTTTCACCGTCAGGGGACGATCCTGGTTCTCATCCTGGACGATGGACGGAAAATGCGGTTTCTCCTCAAGCATTGATTACCTTTCTGGGTAAAATATTTGGTATTTTGAGTTTATATTACCTAACAGGGTAATCAATGCGGCCTGCAATTCCCGTTGGAGCGGCGCAAGCCGCGATATTTGCTCAGTAATTGTTTACCATGAAAGGTAATTTAAACCAGATTTCCTGCTAAAGTATCCCTGTAAGGTAATCAAGATGCAGGAAAAACTCGACCAGATCCTCTCCCAAATCCTCGCCGCCGCCCGCGAGCGGGGCTGGGATCAGAAAACCCTCCTGCGCCGCGCCGGCCTCGGCCCCACCACCCTGTCGAAGCTCAAGCGGGCCAGGGATGCCCGCCTCTCCACCCTGGAGCGGCTGGCCAATGCCGTGGATCTCACCCTCAGCCTGGGTCCGCGCGAGCCCCTGCTCGAGCATCTGCAGGCCCGCGATCTCTTCGTCAGCGGCGATGGCGACTGATCGGCAGGCGGTGATCTGGACCCGCCTCGGCGGCGAGCCCCGGCGCATGTGCCGCATCGTGGTCACCGATCGGGAATGCCGCTTCACCTACGACGCCGACTATCCGGCCAGCGGGCTGCCCGGCCTCGGGGTGCTCTATCCCCCGGAACGGGTGGCCGGCAACACCCTGGTCTGGCGGCGCTCGGCCTGGTTCGATCTGTTTCCCCAGCTCCAGGCCCACATCCCGCCGGAGGCCGAGGGCGGCTTCCAGCGCCGCCTGATCCTGCGCTACCTCGAACGCCAGGGGATCCGCCCCGCACCCGGTTTCGACACCGATTGGGCCATCCTCATGGTCGCCGGCCACGGCGGCATCGGCCATCTGGACGTGTTCGCCGACGACGACAGCGCCCGGCAGTGGTACGCGGCCCGGCCCGATACCGAACTGTTCGCCGTGGGCGAACGCATCGGCTTTTCCCTGAAGCGCTTTCTCACCTGGCTGGACGAGGATGCCGAGGCGCTGATCGAAGCCCTCGGCCCCACCCCCAGCGTCGGCGGGGCCATTCCCAAGCTGCTGCTGTCGATCCCGAAAGCCGGCTGGGACGGCCGCGTGGGCCTGCCCACCCGCGGCCCGGCCCCGGATCGTCTCGACGTGGTCCTGAAGCTGGAGAAGGGGGCCTACCCCGGCATCGTGGCCCTGGAGGCCCTGGCCCTCGACGTGCATGCCGAAGCCGGCTTCGAGGTACCCCGGCACTGGATCTGCGAGATCGGCGGCCTGCCGGCCATCGCCATCGAGCGCTACGACCGCGACGCCGCCGGCCTGCCCGTGTTCACCGAGAGCTGGTACGCCATCCTGGCCGCCGGCGACCGGCGCATCACCCACCATTACAGCAGCAGCTACGACGCCATCGGCCATGCCATCGACGTCTCCCCCGTGCCCCTGGTGAGCGAGCCGCGCGCGGCGAAGGAACACCTGCTGCGCCGCCTGCTGCTGGCCTTCGCCACCGGCAACGGCGATCTGCACCTCGAGAACCTCGCCCTCGTCCAGCGCGACGGCTGGCGCGGCTTCTCTCCCGTCTACGATCCCACCCCCATGCGCGCCTTCCGCCGTCACGACCTCCTCGCCGCCATGCCCTTCGACGGCTACGGCGATTTCGACGAAAGGGGCCGCCCCATCGACTTCGAAACCGCCCTCGTCAACCTCGCCCGCCACCTCGGCTTCCGCCGTCCGCGACTGTTCGAGATGATCACCGACACCCTCGACGCCACCGCCCACTGGCCCGACCGCGTCATGGCCCTGGCCAGCGTTCCCCAGGAAAACCGCGAACACCTGTGCCGGATCACCCGCGCCATCCGTGAACGGCTGACCCGGATGCGTGCGGGATGAGGGCGTATCGGGGAATCATGGTGTGATTTCGTCGACGTTTTCGAATCGAGTATCGAAAAAATCATACCAATTTCCGACTACAACCCCGAGTTTGCGATCTATTCTTTGACACATCTCCGGCGGTTCTTGAGCAATATCCCTTCAAGACGGAACAACGAAAATCATACCGGTCATGCAGGCAGGCCGGAAAGGTCGTGTGCGCCCTGAATACTGCCGGCTGGATCTCGAAGCCGGGGGGCGTTGCGCGGGGAGACATGGACAATGGCGCCGGCCCGGCCGGCAGGGGAGGCAGCATGGTTGCGACGTATCAGCATCCAGGAGTCTATATCGAGGAGATCCCGAGCGGTTCGAAACCCATCGAGGCGGTAGGCACCTCCACCGCCGTGTTCGTGGGTTATTGCGAGAAGGGGCCGGTGGGCGAACCGGTATTCGTCTCCGGTTGGTCGGAATATGAAAACGTCTTCGGCGGGATCCGGGAGCTTTCGGTTCCGGAAGGCGTAACGGAAGATTTTCGTGCCTTGCTTGCCAGCAAGAAGATCGGCGACCCCATGGGCCACGCGGTATACGCCTTCTTCGAGAACGGTGGAGGCAAGGCCTGGATCGTGCGTCTCGCCTCGTCGGCGACAAAGGCCACTGCCAGCATCGAGAGCGGAGATACGCCGCTGCTGACCGTGCATGCCAGCAGTGAGGGAAGTTGGGGCAATGGCCTCGTCGTACGGCTTCAGGCGAAATCGACTGCCGAAGAGAATGCGGAATATCGCCTCGAGGTGGGCAGGAAAGTGACCCGGGGCGCCGGCAGCGAGGCCGCGGCGGTATTCGAGGTCGATGAGGTGTACGAGAACCTGAGCCTCGAATCCGGCAGTGGTGATCAACTGGCCGCAGTGGTCAATGAGACATCCCGTCAGATAGCGATAACCCTGCCCTCGGAAAGCCCTGCGGATATCGAAACCTTGCGTGGAATCCTGAACGGGGTGGCGGACGGCTTGACGGAGCTGACCCTGGCCGACGGGGACAATGGCGGCTGGCCGGCAAAAACGGATTACGACGATGCCTTCACCCGATTGCAAAAATACCGCGACATCAGCATCGTGCTGCTGCCGGGTGCCTGGTGGGGGGATGCAGGCAAGGCCGCCATCCAAAGTGCCATCGGGCACGCCGAAACCATGGCCAACCGCATGGTCATCTACGACCCCGAACCGGGCACGGAATTGAAAAATGCCCATGCCGTGCAGAGTGCGGGTTTCTCCACGAGCACCTATGCTGCTCTTTATTATCCGTGGGCATGGGTCGCCAATCCTTTCTACGATGCCGAACGGGCCCCCGGCAAGCCGCGCCGGGTGCTGGTTTCGCCCGCCGCCTTCGCGGCAGGCATGTGGGCGCGGATCGATGGCAAACGGGGCGTCTGGAAGGCTCCGGCCGGGGTGGAGGCCACCCTGCGTGGCGTGGCCGAACTCCAGTTCGTGGTGGAGAACGCAGAGCAGGACTATCTCAACCCCAATGGCGTCAACGCCTTCCGGCGTCTGCCGGGGTTCGGCAGTGTGATCTGGGGCAGTCGCACCGGGGCCACGCGCGCTGATCCCGAATGGCGTTACGTGCCGGTGCGCCGTACCGCCATTTTCATCGAGGAAAGCCTCTACAACGGCATTCAGTGGGCGGTGTTCGAGCCCAACGATCACCGCCTCTGGTCGGCGCTTCGGATCAACATCGAGTCGTTCATGAACGGCTTGTTCAGAGTAGGCGCATTTCAGGGGGAAAAGGCATCAGAGGCCTATTTCGTGCGGTGCGGCCTTGGCAGCACCATGACCCAAGGCGATATCGACGCCGGGAGGGTGATCGTGGAGGTAGGGTTCGCCCCCCTCAAGCCTGCCGAATTCGTAATCGTGCGCATACAACAGAAAGTCGGCCAACAGTAAGGAGAGGAAGGCATCATGGCAGCTCCCATGTTTTCGGTGAATACGCACCGTTTCGATCCCTATCGCACCTTCAAGTTTCAGATCCTCATCGATGGCAAGCCGGTAGCCGGTCTCAAGAAGATGGGTGCCCTGAAAAAGAAGACCGAGGCCATCAAGTGGCGTACTGCCGGCGATCCGTCTTCGGAGCGCATCCTGCCCGGCGGTACCAGCTACGAGCCAGTGACCCTTGAGCAGGGGCTCACCCATGATCCGGTCTTCGAGGACTGGGCGAACCTGGTCAACAGCCTGCAGGGCGATGCCGCCATGTCGCTGAAAAACTTTCGCAAGGATATCGTCATCAACGTTCTCAACCTGCAGGGCATGGTGGCCATTTCCTACAAACTCTACCGTGCCTGGGTCTCCGAGTACCAGGCCTTGCCGGAGTTCGATGCCGGCACCATGAACGCGGTGGGTATCCAGACCATCACCCTGCAACACGAGGGCTGGGAGCGGGATACCGCCGTCACCGAGCCCACGGAGAGCTGAAGCGGAGGGTGGGGATGAACATCCGTCTGCCGGGCGGGCTCTGGGAGGACGGGCGCAGACTGCGTGACGCGCAATTCCGTGAACCCGACGGCCGCCTGGAAATGGCGCTCCTCACGGCGGTGGAGACGGCCGCCAGCGTTCCCGAAGCCGTCAGCGGGGTTCTCGGCGCCGCTCTCGATAAGCTGGCAGGACGGCCAGCGGACCGGACACGGGCCGCGTTGTTGTGCGTGGTGGATCGGCGCTTTCTCATGCGCAGCCTGCATGCCTGGCTGGGCGGTGAAGCCCAGTGGCATACGGCCACCTGCAGTCGTTGCAAGGCGCCGTTCGATTTTCCGCTGCGCCTCTCGAGGCTGCCTGTCGGTGAGGCGGGAGAGGGTTATCCCTTCGCCCGCGTTTCCGGGGGCAAGACGAGCTGGACGCTGCGTTTGCCCAACGGGGCCGATCAGGAAGCCATCGCGGATCTGCCGGATGAGGAAACGGCCCGTCAACATTTGCTGGCGCGGATCCGTCTCGACGGCCCGGCCGATGCCTTGGCGGAGATGGCCGGCGATCCGGATGGCTGGGCACGAATCGAATCCGCGCTCGAAGCCATCGCCCCGGCGCTCATCGATCGCGTTCGCGCCGACTGTCCCGAATGCGGCGCGCAAAACGTGATCGAGCCGGATCCCTATCCGTTGCTGCGGCAGAGCGCCCATCCCCTGCTGGAGGAAATTCATCGCATCGCCCGCGCCTACCACTGGTCGGAGACGGAGATTCTGGCGCTGCCACGCGGGCGCCGTCGGCGCTATCTGGAACTGATCGATGCCGGCCGAGGGCTTCAGGCGTGAGGTTGGCGGTGCAAACTCGCAAGGCGGACTGACATGGGGTTGCTTGACGACACGATCCGTGATGCCCGTCAGCCTTTGCCTGACGCGCAGGTGCCGTCCCCCGTGCTGCGGATTCAGCGGCAGGCTGAGGCAGAAGGTGCTTTGGAAAAAGGGGCTGAGGCGATGCCGGAGGAGCAGGGGCCGGCTACGCCCATCGAGGAGCAACCGGATGGACGCTGGCTGGTACAACGATTTCAGGAGGCGTCGGCCGGTGGGCCGGCGGCAAAGGCGTCGGTGGAAGCTGTGGGGCGGAACGGCTCCCGGGTTCCCCTGACGGACCCACCGTTTGCGGCGGCGGCGGAAGCACAGGCTTCCGGCCAGCGGCACCCGTCAGACAGGGTGTCCGCAAACGGGTTGAAGCCTGACGAAACCGCGCTTTCAGAGACAGAGAGTCGTGATTCCGAAAGGAAAACGGACGGTTCGCACGCGCCTGTACGGCAACCGGTTCGGGCGAACATGGCCAGGAAGCGGTTTTCCCCGTTGCCAGAGCGCGATGCGGAATCTTCTTCCGGAGCGATGAATGCCCCAGTGGCCGGTGCTTTTCGCGCGACCGTTCCGCAGGACGATTCATTGTCAGACGAAGCGAGACGGCCACCGGGTCCGGACGCCCCTCCTGAACCTCGTGGCGCATCCCCCCAGTATGCGGAAACGTCTTCGGCCGTCGTGCGGCACGTGAACGATGTGCCACCAGAGTGGCAGAAAGATTCGGTCGCCGAGCGGAAATCAATGGCGGGAGATTCCCCTCCCTCTGCATCCCGTGTCCGCAAGCCAGGACCGGGCGCGCCGGACGTGCACATCGGTTTTCTCGAGATCCAGGTGCTGCATGACGGTCCGGCGGCGGGTATGGCATCGCCTCCCCGGCAGAAAGTTGGTGACACGGCCCGCCGACGTTACTGGAGGCGGTGGTAGGTCATGGCCATCTTCGCTTCTTCCCTGGCGGTGATCTGCAAGGGTCTGATGGAATACCTGCGCGCCGAGCTCAACCGCGGCGACATGCGTGTGACCGTGTCGATGGGTACTCCGGCGGATGCCTCGCCAAGCGAACACGAGACCAATCATCGGCTCAATCTGTTCTTCTTTCGCTTCGAAGTATCCGGTTTCCAGCCGGATGCCTTGCCGGGGGAAACCTGGTTGCTGCGCGCTTGGTGTCTGGTCACGCCCTTCGCTTTGGCGGAAGACACCATCAGCGCCGGAGAGAACGATTTGCGCCTGGTAGGTGAGGTGTTGCGGATCTTGCACGAGCAGCCGGTGTTTCGGCTGGCGGTGCAGGCAGAGGAATACCACATTCAGGCCGTATTTCAGAATCTTGGGCTCGAACAAATCAACCAGCTCTGGTCCACCCAGGGCGAGACGGTGTATCGTCCTTCGGTCCTCTACGAATTCGCCTTGGCGCCGGTCGTGCCGAAGACCATGGCTGGCGAGCCTCGGCGTGCCGGAGAAGTCAGGCTGATCGCGGGCGTGGATGGCGGTGAGCGTAACGACACGCACATCTACCGCCCCGGCTACCGGCGCATCGCGCCTGTCAACGGCGAGGCCGAGTGGGCGCCCGGACTGGCGTTCATCGCGGATGGCGAGATCAGGGAGTCACTGCACTTTGCGAGCGACACGGTGCCGGGCACGCTGGCGGTGTGGATAGCCGGTGAACCGGGCAGCGAAGCGAGCCTTCAATGGGAGATCTGGTCGCCGGCTGGTTGGCAGACGGGCGGTGACCCCGTGTCCGTCACCATCACCGACGCCGTCATCGACCCGGCGGCCATCGGCTCGGCCACGGCCCAGCCCCTCGCCTTGCCCGCCACCGAACCCGGTCAATATCTGCTGTATGCCCGGCGCGACGTGCCACTGGTCGGTGGCGGTACCCGCAGCGTGCGCAGCAATCCCCTGTTGGTGACAATCACGGAGGCCGGGCCATGACGATGGCCGCGGATACTCCCGCCCGGCGCTTGCAGCCCGAATGGGAGCGCCTGCACCTGCTGGCCTTCTGTCTCGCCCGCAGCCGGGAAGGGCAGTCGCTGGCCGGGGAGCATCTGGAACGGTTGCGCGCCCTGCAACAGACGGTGGAACGGTTGCGGGGCGCCGATGGGCCCTGGGCGGGAGTTTTGCCTGCCCCTCTTTCGGCCGTGGAGATGGATGCCCTGGTCTGCATCCTCGCGCCGGAGATCGAGCCGCGAATCGGCTGGGCCTACCAGACCCTGCAGACGGGCAGTGGCCAGCCGTGGGCCTCGCGGGCCCTGATTCAGGAATTGCTGGCGTTGGAGCCTGAGCAGTCCGGGTACCTGCAGGACGCGCTGGGCAGCGGCAGCCGGTTGCGGCGCCTGCGGTTGATCCGCGACGACGATCCCGACCCCTATCAACCCCTGCGCCCTGCGCCCTGGCTCGCCGCCCGCATCCGGGGTCAGGAAGAGATACCGATGGCGCCGGAGGGCGCCGTGGAAGTGCCGGTGGAGGCCGGATGGGACGATTTGGTGCTGCCCGCCGATCGGCGGGTCATGCTCGAGGAATTTCTGCTCTGGGTACGGCATCGCGAGACGGTGGTGGACGAATGGGGCGGGGCCAGCCTCGGCGGGCCGGTGGCGCTGTTCGCCGGCCCGTCCGGCACCGGCAAGACTCTTGCTGCAAGCGTGCTGGCCGGGGTGCTCGGCTGGCCGCTGTATCGGGTGGATCTCGGCCGCCTGGTCAGCAAATACATCGGTGAGACCGAAAAGAATCTCAACGCCCTGTTCGACGGTTTGCACGGACGGCGGGCCGTGTTGCAGTTCGACGAGGCTGATGCGCTTTTCGCCCGCCGCGGCGAGGTGAAGGAGGCGCGGGATCGTTACGCCAACATGGAGGTGAGCCACCTGCTCAGCCGCATCGAGCGGCACCAGGGGCCCTGCATCCTTACCACCAACCTGCGCAAGCAGATCGATGGTGCCTTCACCCGCCGGTTCCAGATGGTGGTGGAGTTTCCCCGGCCCGATGCTGCCGCGCGCGCCCGGCTCTGGGATCGCTTGCTGCCGCCGCGCGCCCCCCGCCATCCGGAAGTGGACGTGGAAGCGCTGGGTCGTGGCGTGGTGCTCACCGGTGGCGGCATTCGCAACGCCGCATTGCATGCCGCCTACCTTGCCGCACGCGACGGCGAACCGATTTGCCTGCGTCACATTGCCACCGGCGTCTGGCGTGAGCTGGCCAAGGATACCGGTGAGGCGGCGATGGCCGAGCTCGGCGAACTGGGTGCGCACCTGCCTGAGGAGATTGCCCATGCTGCACATTGATCGTCTGCGCTTGCGTCTGCCCGCGGCCCTGGCGCCCCGGGCGGCCCGGATCGGTCGGCTGCTGGCCGAGGAACTGGGGCGCCGCGAATGGTCGCCGAATCGTGTGGTAGAGCTGCGGCTTCCGCCTTTGACGCTCTCTCCCGCCGCCAGTGACCTCCAGGTGGCGCGCCGACTTGCGGATGCCGTGCAACGACACTGGCATGCAGGCAGAACGTCAGGAGGAAGCGATGCTGAATGAGACCCGTGGTTTTCTCGTCGAGTACGCCCCGAATCCGGCGCCGCTGGTTTTGGCCTTCGAGTTCAATCCCCAGCAGATCGCCCGGTCGCGCAGTATCAGCATCACCCTCGGCAATACCGCCGCCACCCGTGGCGGTTACGATTTTCGCTTGCCCACGGAGGTGGCGCGGGTCAGTCAGGGCGTGAGCGTGGAGCCGGAGAGTTTCGATGTGGAAATTCTGCTCGACGCCACCGACCGGCTGGACCGAGGCGAGGATCCGGTAGCGCCGGTATTCGGCATCGAACCGGAACTGGCCACATTGCGCAGCCTGGTCGAGCCGAAACGGCAGGGTCCGGGTGGCATGCAGTTGCTGGCCAGCCTCGGCGCGGCAGGCGAACGGGCCTTCCAGCGTCACGAGAGCGCCTCGGTGATCCTCTTCGTCTGGGGGAGCCACGTTCTGCCGGTGTTTCTCAAGGGTATCGACGTGAAGGAGACGGCCCACTTTCCCTCCCTGGTACCGTACCGGGCCAACGTCACCCTCAGCCTGCAGGTGATCGAAGGCAGCAATCCCTTTTACGATGCCGAAAAGGTACGCCAGGTGGCCACCGCCGCCTTGCACGGCGCCGGACAGGCAGGCGCCTCCCTGGGAGGGTTGTTCTGATGATCGACAATCGTTCCCGCTATCTCGAGGCGCGTCGTTATCTCCCGGCGGCGGAGGGTGAAGGCTTTGCGGGCATCCGGCCAAGGGAGATCGCGACCCTCGAAGGCGTGCTGGAGCACGTGCTGCAACGGGGGGACCGCCTGGATTTGCTTGCCCGTGAATACTACGGCGACGCCCATCTGTGGTGGCGGATTCTCGATGCCAATCCACACCTGTTCTTCGCCGGTGCCGCCGAACTCGATGCCCTGGCCGGTCAGGTGTTGCTGATTCCGGGAGACGGGCGGTGAAGTGGCTCGAAGACGTGTTGGAGACACCTCAACGGGCGCCTGCCGAATGTGTGGTGGAAGTCGGCGGCATGGATCTGGCCCTGCATGGGCTTTATCCGCTGTTGCGCGAGGTACGGGTGGAAACCTCGCGTAGCGAGGCGGCCACCGCCACCCTGATCTTCGACAATCGCCGTGATGTCCGCGGACGCTGGGATGTGCAGGACGAGGATCTGTTCGCGCCCTGGCAGCCCGTCGATATCGCCGTGGTCTTTGGCGCAGGACGCCGCGAAACCGTCTTTCGCGGTTATGTGCGGGAGGCGCAGGGCGAGTATCCGGAAGACGGAGGCGCCGCCACCTTCACCGTGACCTGTCAGGACACCTCCCTGCGCTTGGATCGCGAACACCGCCGTGTGCAGTGGGCGCAGGAGGCGCGCATCACGACAGAGGGACAGGTGTTGCGGTCGATTCTCGGCCGGTATGGCCTTGCGCCCATCGGCGTCGGCGGTGTCGATGACCGGCAGGTGGACAACCTCAGCCAGGACGATACCGACATCAAATTCCTGCGCAAGCGCGCCGAGGCCAATGGTTACGAACTGATCTTCTATCCCGACGGAGTGTATTTCGGACCCATGCGCCTGACGGCCGAGCCCCAGGCGCCCTTGCGGGTGTATGCCGGCAACGGCACCAACTGCCTCAGCCTGCAGATCCGCGAAGATGCCCAGCAACCGGATCGCATTCGCGTGCAGATTCCGGCAGAGCGGGGTGACGCCAGCCGGGATGAGGAGCTGACCGCGGATCTGCCGGTACTGGGACGCCGATCCGCCGACAGCGAAGGGCGCGGGCTGGAGCCTTTCGTCTGGACGCTGGGGCAGGGTGCCGGGAACGATCGGGAGCGGCTTCGGGCTCAGGCGCAAACGAAGATCAACGAAGCCGACATTCGCCGCGTGGTGGCCGAGGGGGAGCTCGATGGCAGCCTTTACGGGCATGTGCTCCGGGTGGGGTTGCCGGTGACGGTGGATGGTGTGGGCACGCGGCAGGGCGGGATCTATTACGTGGATCGCGTCAGTCACCGCATCGATGCCAGCGGTTATCGACAGAGCTTCACCCTGCTGCGCAATGCCGTGGGAGAGCGCTTTCCGTGAACCGTAATACAGGAGAATCGCCGTGGAAGACGTCATCGCGCAACTGGTGGAGCGCATCCAGAACCGCTACTGGGGCAAGTACCGCGGTTTCGTGGAGGAGAACGCCGATCCGGAGGGCATGGGCCGTCTGCGCCTGCGCATCCCCGCCGTCTTGGGCGAGGAGGTCACCAACTGGGCCCTGCCCTGCCTCCCCTTCGGCGGTTTGCCGAACCAGGGGTTGTTTTCGGTACCTGACAAGGGCGCCCAGGTGTGGGTGGAGTTCGAGGGCGGCGATCTCGATCATCCCATCTGGACCGGCACCTTCTGGCAGAAGAAGGGAGATGCCCCGGAGGAGACGAAACACCCTCCCACCACACGCCAGTTCAGGACACCGGCCGGACATCGCTGGCTGTTCGAGGATGCCAAGGGGGAGCGCCGCTGTCAGATCCGGCATAGCAGCGGCGCCAGCGTGGATATCGACGACAAGGGCAGCCTGCGGCTGACCGATGCCCGTGGCGCCCGGGTGACGCTGGATGCCGAACGCGGCAGTCTTGTGGTCGAAGACGTCAACGGCAATCGCATCATCTTCGACAAGGAGGGCGCGGTGGTGGAGGATGGAAAGGGCAACCGCATCGAGATGGCCAACAGCGGCATCACCGTCAAGGGGACCCGGATTACGGTCGAGGGCAGCCAGGTCCTGCTGGGCGGTACCGGTGGCGAGCCGCTTATCAAGGGGGAGAGCTTTCTAAGACTGTTCGCGACCCATGTGCATACCAGCAGCCCCGGTGGCGGGCCGACTTCACCGCCCATACCCCAGGGGGAGATCAGCACCCTGTCCATGAAGGTCAGGAGCAGCTGACATGGAACGCCGACTCGTCGATCCGCCCTGGCTGGCCTTCCCCCTGCGCATCCGCAAGCAAGGCGCCGAACTGGCCAATCGGGCGCGCCACGTCCGAGATCAGATAGAGCAGGTACTCTTCACCCAGGCGGGCGAGCGGGTGTTTCGTCCTGACTTCGGCGCCGGTGTGCGGGCCCTGGTGTTCGAGCCCAACCGTGGTGCCGTCTGGCAGGTCACGCGGCAGCGGCTGCTGGCCTCGCTGGCCGAGGCCCTGGCCGGCGAGGTGGATCCACGCAGCATCGAAGTGGAGGTGAGCGGTGAGGAAGGCCGTCTGATCATTACCGTGGGCTATACCCTGGCTACCATCGGCTTCCGCCAGACCCAGCATTTCGAGGTGACCGCCTGATGGCCCGCGCGCCCCGGCCACGGTTGGAATTCCGTGACGATTGCGCCGATTGCGGGCGGCGCGTCGCCGAGCCGCCTCCGCCTCTTCCGGCCATCGGCGATGACTTCGACTGGGAATTGCGCGACTTCGAGAGCTTCCGACGCTTTTTGCTTGCCGAGCTGGCGGCGCGGTTTCCGGAGCGTCCGCGTTGGGCGGCGGCCGATCCGGAAGTGTTGCTGGTGGAAAACCTCGCCGCGGTTCTCGACCAGCTTTCCGACATGCTCGACCGGGTGGCCAGCGAGGGCAGTCTGGAAACCGCTCGCCATCCCGCTTCGGTTCGCCGATGGCTGAATCTCATCGGCGATGACGTGCTGGCCCGGGCCATGGCCACGGGTGCCCCGCCTTTCGACCGTGCGCCTGCCGACGGCGATACCCGTCGTCCCGCGGAACGGTTCGACCAGTACTGGCTGGATCATCCCCAGGCCATGGAGGCGGCGCGCCGCGCCGGGCCCGCGGCCATTCACCGTCAGCGGCGTTGCGTCACGCTCGAGGATTATCGAAAGCGGCTCGAGGAACATCCTTTGGTGCTCAGGGCACAGGCCGGCTCACGCTGGAGCGGGGCCTGGCAGACCGTGCATGCCGCCGTGATTCTCGCCGGTCGCCGCCGCCTGGACGCCCGTGGTCCGCTGGCGTCGGAAAGCTGGCAGGCGGTGCTCGATTTTCACCGCGAGCAGGAAGTGCCGCTGCCGCCCAACGATGGGCAGTTTACGATTCGAGGCGCCCTGCTCGACTGGCTCGACGCCCAGCGTATGGCCGGACAGCCTCTGCGGCTCGACGAGGCGAAAGAAGTGGGGCTGAGCATCGTCCTCGCCATTCAGGTGGCGGACACGCACTTTCGAACCGAGGTCCGCCAGGCCGTGGCGCAGGCCCTCGGCACCGGCGCCGACGGTTTTTTCGCGCCGGGACGGCTCGGTTTCGGCGAAGACGTGCTGGCCGGGGATCTGTTCGAGGTCCTGATGGCCATCGACGGGGTCGAAAACGTCTGCCTCGAGCGGTTCAAGCGCATGGGCAGGCGTTTCGCCGATCAGTCCGGCAGCGGTCGGATCCGGCTGGAAGGGCTCGAGGTGGCGGTGTGCGAAAACGATCCCGGGCATCCTGAGCGCGGTCATCTCGGTCTACGCCTGCGCGGGGGGAGGATCGGCTGATGACGGTGCGCGACTACACCCGCTGGAATCGGGCCGGTCGGCGGCGGGTCGCCTATACCGACGGCAATGCCGTCCGCTTTCTCGCGGATTTGCGTACTTCTCTGGCACAAGCCTTTCCCGAACTGGCGTTGCCGCCCCTGGCAGATGCGGACGATCCTGCTGCCCAGGCAGCGTTATATGCCACGGCGCATCCGGAGCTGATTTGGCAACTGCACCGGGCCCTGGCACGGGCGGCCCATGTTCTCGCCGGTCATGTGGACGCGGTAGCCAATGAATCCTGGATCGGCACCGCTACTCAGTGGGAGAGCCTGCGCCGGCTGGTGGCCATGCTCGATTACAGTCCCCGCCCCCCGGCCTCGGCCGAAACCCCGCTGGTGATTCTGGCTGCGGCCGACGGCCGCCTCGAAGCCGGTTTCGCCGTGCGCCACATGCCTTCCGATGGATCGGCTCCGATCGTCTTCGAGACGCTCGCCGACCTCGAACTGCGCACCGAACTCAATGCCTTGCGACCGGTCGGGTACGGTCGCAATCCGGCTCCCCTGCCTCGTGGTGACGAACTGGTGGTGGAAGGGGTGCACGGTGATCTGAAAGTCGGTGAACCATTGCTGCTGGAAGACCGCCTCCGTGGCCGTTACGTCGCCATGCGCATTCGCGGCGCGCAGCCGGAAGCCGGGACCACGCGCATCCAGGTGACCCCGGCGCTGCCCGCCGGTTTCGCGCTTGGCGAGACGGTGGTGCATCTGCAGCCGGCCGAGCGGCTCGCCGTGTTCGCGCCACTGACGCGCGGTGGCGTCATCGGACGGCGTCTGCGCCTGCAGGAGCCGCCCGACGGGATCGTGCCGGGCGAGTTGCTGGTCATCGGCACGCCCGGACGCAAACCGGTGTTCGTGCATGTGCGCGAAGTGGGGGAAAACGAATTGCGGCTGAGCGCGCCCGTGGGCGAGCTGGATTTGGCCGCCGCCCGGATCGGCAAGCCGGTGGAACTGCCGGTGAGCTTCCACAAGCGGCGCGAAGCGGATGGCGACGAACTGTGCATCTTCTATCTGGCGGGTGACTGGCGGCGGCTGAAGAATCGCTGGCTGGCCCGGCACCGACGGGACGGCGACACCCGGCGTCCCCTGCCAGTGTTTCGCGTGGTCGCCACTCACTACGATCCCCCGGATGCGGCCCAGGCCCGCTTTCTCGCCGGATACACGCGCATCGTCCTGGCCGTGGACGAAAGCACGCTGTCCCGCGCCGGCCTGTCTGCCCGCGCCTTCGCCAACACCCAGGCTTTTCTCATGCCGCCCGAATCGCCGGGCCCCTGGCGGCTGGATGCCTGGCTGGAGGCGGGTCAAGGTGGCGTGCCTCCGATGTGGCTCGACGTGGACAGGAGCGAGAAGCTCTCTTCCGGCGATTTCGTGGTGCTCCAGCGCGGCGATCAGCAGGCCTGGGCGCGTCTCGACCAGGTCGAGAGCGGCGAGCGAACCCGCCTGCGGCTGGCCGCCTGGCAGCACCGGGGTGGAGGCCCTTGGTACCGTGCCGGAACCCGCCTGTACGGCGCGTTCGGCCGCCAGGTACGACCGGTGGGCTGGGCGCGCAACGATACCCCGCTCTCCGGTGCCTCGCTGTTGATCGCCAGCCGGCCCGAGGCCCTGCTGCCCGGTCGGGAAGTGCTGATCCGGGCGGAGGCCGCCGCGGTGCGAACCCGGATTGCACGGGTGGAGCCCATCGCGGAGCGCATGGCGCGGCTCCTGCTGGACGATCCCTTGCCACCCGGTGCGACCGTGGGGAACGTGATCCTGCACGGCAACGTGGTGACGGCTGGGCATGGAGAAACCCGTCCCGAGACGGTGCTCGGGAGCGGCACCGGCCAGGCCCATGCGCAATACGTCCTCGAGGTCGACGAGCCGGCTTTCGTCAGCGACGCGACACGCGAAAGCGGCGTGCGGGCGGCCATCACCCTGCGCATCGACGGACGTGCCTGGCAGGCCGTGGATCATTTCCGCGACGCCGGTCCCACCGATCCGGTCTTCCGCACACGGATGAACGAGGACGGCCGCCTCGTGGTGCAATTCGGCGACGGGATCCGGGGGCGCCGCGTGCCGGCGGGCAGGAACAATCTGCGCGTGGTCTGGCGCCAGGGCCACGGCGCGGCGGGCAATCTACCCGCCTCCAGCCTGGAGGAGCCGGTGCGCCGCCACTGGCTCGTCGCCGGCGTGCTGCAGCCCATGGCGGCCGGAGGCGGCGCGGCCATGGAATCGGCCGACAACCTGCGTGAATCGGCGCCGGCCACGGTGATGACGCTGGGGCGCGCCGTTTCGTTGCGCGACTTCGCCATGCTGGCTCGTTCCCACAGCGCCGTCTGGCAGGCGCGGGCCTTTGCCCGGCCCGTCGGGCTGGCGCGCAACCCCGCAGTTGACGTGGTGGTGGTGCCGGCCCACGGCGACCGACTCACACCAGCGTTGGCCGCCCGCCTTGCGGCCTGGTTGCGTGCCCGGGCCCTGCCCGGTATCGGTGTGCGCGTGCTCCCCTTCCAACGGGTGCCGGTGCGATTGTCTGTGAGCGTCTGGATCGACACGGCGGAATACGAAAGCGGCGTAGTGGCCCGGAGGGTGCGAGATGCCCTGCTGGCCCGATTCAACCTGGAACGGCGGCGACTCGGCCAGCCGCTCTACCGCAGCGAGGTGCAGGCCGTGATCGAGGCGGTTCCCGGGGTGCTCCATTCCCGTTGCGAGCTGCTGCCGCCGGCGCGGCCGGCGGTGCGGGTGGTGAGAACCGGCGATGGCATCGTGCGCATGATCGATCCGGGGCCTCGCCAGTGCGCGTGGCTGGCCTCGGCCGACAGCGTGTCGGACATCACCGTGGAGGCCTGGCACGATGACTGAGGAGCGCAGCCCGCTCGCGGCGCAGCTTTGGGAACTCCTGCCCGCCTTTTGCCGCGAGCGTGACGAGAGCGGCGATCTGCGACGGCTGATCGACGTGCAGGGCGATTTCCTGCAGAGTTTTCACGATCTCCTCCGGCAACTCTACCGGGATCGTTTTCCCTTGCCCGACGCGACGCCGGAGGACGCCTGCCAACCCTGGGTGCTGCCCTATATCGCCGCTCTGCTCGACGTGCAACTGGTGTCGTCCGACGAGGCCGGGCGACGGGCCGAGGTGGGACGGGCGGTGGCCTGGCGTCAGGGCAAGGGCAGCCTGCGGGTGCTGGCCGACATCGCCAGGCGGTTGCTCGGCAAGCCGGTCGTGGTGGGAGAGGGCTGGCGGCGCGTGGCCACCGTCGCCAGAGTGGACGCCCCTCGCCTGCCGGCGGCCTGGTACGGCGAGAACCGGGACTACCGGGCCAGCGCTTCGCCGGTATTTCAGTCCCGGCATCCCGGGCTGGCCGCAGCATTCGTGGACGTGGGGCTGCGCCAGCGCACGGTTCGCCTGGCGGGCGCCGGGGAAGACGAGGCGGGGTCGCAGACCCGTCCTCGCGAAGTGCCCTTCCATCCCCACGGCGTGCCCTGTTTCCCCGGCTCGAGCCAGGATCTCGCCCCGCGCACCGTCGATCTGCGCGCCCCCTCGGGCAATGCCGGCCAGGCGCATCCTCGGCGGGTGCTGATCTTCACACCGCCCTGGGACGGCCATTTCCCGCCTGATGCGCCCGGGGTGGGCTGGCGCCAGGTACTCGCCGGCCGCGCCGACCCGGCGCGCATCGAGGTGCGGGAAGAAACGGTGACGGACGGTGGCGGCCCGCGCCTCCGCCGCTACTATCGTGGGCTGACCGACGCGCCGTTGCGGATCCGGGGCGTGGTGGAAATCCACGATGCGGTGGAGCTGGTCTTCGAGCACCTGCGCTTCGACAACCGCGTGGAAATCGGCGCGGCCCGGGTGCGGTTCGAAGGATGCGCGGCGCGCCGGGTTCTGGTGGAGACCTCCGATCGAAAACAGCCGGTCCTTGTGGCGCGCAACAGCCTGTTCGATCGCGTCGAAACGCCGCGCGGCCTGCTGCGCCTGGAATACTGCACCGTGCTGCGCGAACTGGTGGCCGAAGCTTTGCAATGCAGTGACAGCCTGCTGCTGCCACGGCCGCGCAAGGATCGGGGCGACACCGATCTGCCCCGCGAGGGCTGCATCCGCTACAGCCGCGTGGTGGCCGTGCCGGCCGCAGAGCGGGTGGCCGACGGCGCCCCCTCGGCGCTGCGTTTCGGCCCCGGCAACACGGCCGTGGAACCGCTGTTTCTTTCGACGCGTTATGGCGAGCCCGGCTGCGGCGTGCTGCATCCCGGGGCGGCGGATGCCCTGCGCGAAGGGGCCGAGGACGGTGGCGAGATGGGAGCCTATCACGGCCTGCGGCACGTGCTGCGCGAGACGGCCACGCTGCGCAAACTCCGGGATTTCCTGCCGCTCGGCCAGCGCGTGGCGCTGATCGACGACCCGGCCCTGCGCTGTCCGGCGGCGCGACTGAAACGGGACTGACGATCGGCGGAGGCAGCCAGGAAAGGAGCGCTTCCCGCCGCCGGTCTGCAAACGCAAGCGAAAAACGAGGTATGTCATGAAGACTCAGATCTCCCGCCGCCTGGCGCGATCCTTTCCCCGCTACTCGGGGGTGTACCAGCAGCAGGGGCGGCTGCTCTCGGATGCCGACTGGAACGCCCTGAGCGACATCGACCGGCAGCGTGTGGCGGCGGTCATGGCGGCTGCCGTGGCCAGCGGCGCTCCGCGCGAGGGCGGCCTGCGCCTGGACGGCGACACGCCGGCCATTCAGCCCGGCGTGATCTTCGTCGAGGGTCATTACGGCGTGCATGCCGACACGCCGACCGGTGACGCGCCCGCATCGCTGGTGGCCCCCGATGCCCAGTCGGACTATCCCCATCCGCCGGCCTGGACGCCTGCGAACCGTCTCCTCTACGTGGACCTGTGGGAGCGCCCCGTCACCGCGCTGGAGGAACGGCAAGC
Source organism: Chromatiales bacterium (assembly GCA_026984045.1). Classification (GTDB taxonomy): domain Bacteria; phylum Pseudomonadota; class Gammaproteobacteria; order UBA6429; family Thiohalophilaceae; genus JALSSV01. The sequence goes on from JALSSV010000059.1 coordinate 18,749, forward strand.
CGCGGAGGAGGCCTGGCAGGCGGACATGCTCCTGGATCCGGCCCTGCACGGCGCCGACACCTGCACCCGTACCCGCACGATGGTGCAGGTGAAATGGTGTGCCACCGGCATCGACCCGCTGGATCCCAACCTCAACCCCCCACGCGGCGATGCCGGCCTGCATTTGCGCCTGCGCGAGGTCTACCAGAGCGGCGATCCCTGCGACCCCTGCGCCGAGGAGGTACCGGTGGACGAGAACATCGGCAATTACCTCTTTCGCCTGGAAGTGCATGATGTCTACCGCGAAGACGGCGCCATGCGCGTGGTACTCAAGTGGTCGCGGGAAAACGGCGCCGAGGCCCATCCTGTCGATGACGTTCCGCCGGGATTCGACAGCGGCGACTGGATCTGGGAATTCTTCGATGCCGACAGTGAAAAACTGGCCGGGCAGCACTTCCCCCTGGAAGAACGCCGCCGCCGTGGCGTGTTGCAGGACGGTTTCCGCCCGCCCGGCGAGGAGGCGCCTCGGGCGCTGGTGCGGCGCTGGGACGGTTATGCGATCCTCGAGCCCGAGGCCGGACGGCTGGTGCAAGGACAGGACCGGGGGGTGCGCCTCAGCGGCGATCTCGGTGCGGAACAGCACGGCCATTCCCGCTTCGAGGACGGCGTCTGGCAGGTGAACCTGGAGCTGCTCGTGTGCCGCCTGCAGGTAGCCGGCGTGCGATTCCTGGCCGGTGATTACTGGCTCGCGCCGGTACGTGAAGCGGTGCATGGCCCGGGAGACGACGTGCTGGGCAGCGAGACGGCGCCCCAGCCGCCCGAAGGCATCCTGCATCATTACCTGGTGCTCGGCCGCACCGATGCCGAAGGCCGTCCGCAACCCCTCACCGATGCCGAGCGCCGCCGCCTGCGCTTCCCGCCACTGACCGATCTGCGGGCCGCCGACGTGGCTTTCCGCGACGGCTGCGAACGCTTGTTCGCCGGGGCGCCCAATGTCCAGGCGGCGCTCGATCGTCTGTGCACGCTTTCCGCCACCGACGTGCAATACCGGCCGCCCGACTGTCCCGGCGGGATCGCCGGGCGCCTGCCCGCGCCGGATCGGCCCTGGCCCCGGCCGGACGACGATGGGCGGATCACCCTGCAGTCGGTGCTGGACACGCTGTTGTGTGACCTGGACGCCCGTCACCTTCCCCTGCACAGGAGCGAAGCCTTGTGCGACGAACTGGCCAACGACGCCAACGTGGCCAGCGTGCAGGATGCCATCGAACGCCTGTGCGCTCTGCAGCGGAACCTGTGCGCCATCCCCGTCGAACCTGGTCGGCTCGAGGGAATCCTCCAGGGCTTCGCCGCCGATGCCTCTCAGCAGACGTTGCGCCTGTGCCTGTTGCCCGGGGAGCACTCGCTCTCCGGTCTGGCGCTGGACGACAAGCGACTGCTCGTGATCACCGGCGCCGGTCGTCTGCAGAGCACCCTCGTGCTCGAGGCCCCGGTCAACCGGCTGCAGGCAGAACAGATCCGGCTCGAGAACGTGGGCGTGCGCATCGTGCCCGCCGAGGGCCGCTTGCGCCTCGAAGGCAGCCACCTGGAGGTGCGGGATTGCGGCTTCATGCGCAGTGGCCGGCAGCGGGTACAGGCCGCCATGCTGGAAATCGCGCCCCAGGGTCTCGACGCCGTGTGCCGTCTGCACGACAACCGCCTGTCCAGTACCTGGCAGCGTTATGTCTTCGACGGTCTGATCACCGATCTCTTCCCCGACAACCTGGTTCCCGACACGGTCATCGACAAGCTGGCCGACTTGCAGCGCCGTCCGGAAATCCTCGGCGATGCGCTCGAATACAATGCCATGCTGAAGAGCATTGCGAAGACGATCTCGGGGCTTCCCGCCGAAGACCGGCGTGTGCTGGCCAACAATCTTCGCGCCGAAATCGAGAAGCGGACGGTGGTGGATGCGGAAGCGGGAAACGCGCCCAATCGGGCGCGGATTCTCGCCCTGGAGGCCTCGGCCGGGGCCGCCTTCACCGCCTTGCCGGTGACGGCTACCGGCGCCGGGGTTTCGATTCCGGCCGCGCCGGGGGGAGAAACGCCGGCGCTGTCTGGCGCGGGCAGGCTGCCGGAGGTGTCCGCCTGGGCCAATGTCGCCCGTTTCGCGAATCGCGTGCGGATCGATCATGATTTTCTCGCGGGGTTGGCCAGCGAACGGATCGACGCCGGCTTCCTCGGTCGGGCCACGAAGGGGCTGGACGGGATTCTCGGCTATCTCTTCGAATCGGGCGTTTCGCCCGCCCTGCAACTGGTGGGCACCGGTTTCGAGGCAGCGCTGGTGCACAACCGCATCGACGGTGACGTGATTCTCGACAACCGCGTCGAAGCGCCGGTAGACCCCGTGGATCTCGCGGCGGAGGCCGTCTGCGCCGTGCCGCTGATATCCGAGGGCCGCCTGACGCTGGAGGACTGCCGTCTCAGTCGCCTGGTCGGCCACCTGGAAGCGGGGTTGACCGAGGGGAACACCACCGGCAAAGGGGCCTTCTGTTTCCAGACCGTGCAGATCCTCAACAACACCTTCACCGGTTCGCGTTCGAGCGTCATTGCGTCCCAGATCGATTGCCGCGGAAACCATTTCAACGCGCCGCCTGAAAACGCCGAGGATGAAACGGTGGCCTGGTTGCGGGCCGCGCAGGGCATGGTGGCCGCGAACATGGCCGCGGCGGGCGAACAGGTTCGTATTCGCCTGATTACCGACGCGCGGATCGTCGAGAACAACCTCTTGCGGATCGAACATCAACCCTGTTCGCGTTGAGTCATGCGAATCCGGATACGACAACGTCGCCGTCGCCGTCCACTGCCGGGCAGTCCGCCGGTGTCCGTCACGGCAGGCGGGGTCCGGCGGCAGGTGAGGGAGATCCTCGGCCAGCCATTGCAGACGGCCCTGCAAGTGGGGGCGCCGGACGATGCCCGCGAGCGCGAGGCCGACCGCCTCGCGGATCGGGTAGTGGATTCGACCGCGCCTCTCCCGCTGCACGCGGGGCGCGAGGCCGGCGAGGTGCCGCCGTCTGCCGGCGAAACGCTGCGCCGGCAGACCGATGCGGCCAGCCCCGAGGAGCAGGAAAGGCCGCCGGACGCCCAGGCGCAGGACCAAACGCAGCAGGAATCCGCCGAACCGCAAGAAGCGCAATCGGCATCGGCCGAAGCAGGAGAAGCCGGCAAGGAACAGGAAGAAGACACGGTGCAGGCCAAGGGCGGGACTGGCGGGCCGGTGGCCTTGCCCGTGGCCCGTGCCATCCATGCCCAACGTGGCCGGGGCCAGCGTTTGCCGCCGGCCACGCGGGCCTTCTTCGAGGCGCGTTTCGGCGCCTCCTTCGCCGGCGTGCGGATTCACGCCGACAGTAGCGCGGCCCGGCTCGCCGAGGTCCTGGGTGCCCGTGCCTTCACTCTCGGCCGCGACGTCTTTTTCAATCGCGGCGAGTATGCGCCGGCCACCCCGGGCGGCCGGCATCTGCTGGCCCATGAACTGGCCCACGTGCTGCAGCAACGCCGGGGCGATCGGCATTTGCGGATGCGCGTCATTCCGGGGCGGGTGAGCTGTTTCCACTATCCGTCCCGCTGGCCGATCTTCCGGGTCATCGGGCTTGCCGACGGGCGGGCCGTGGTGGCCGCCCTGCAACAGGCGGTCGACCGGGCCGTGTTTCTGATCAACGACGCCGTCGCCGAGCTGGAAGGGACACGGGCGCGGATCCGCGCCGGTGCCCCGCCGGCTTGGCCGGTAGTGTCCGCTGCCGTGTCCCGCGGCCTGCGGCGGCGCCTGCGCCTGGATCCCGGACGACGGGGAGTATGGACGGGAACGGGACCCGGGACGGTCGAGATTGTGCTGCGCTGGTATCGCAACATCGCCCGCATCCTCGCCGGCGACTGGATGCGCTACAACTGTCTGGGACCGGATTGCGAAGCTGGTGACGATGCCTGGACCTATGGCGGCGAGTACCGGATCCGGTTGTGCGCGGGCTTCTGGCGTGGAGGTCTGGACTATCGGGCCATCACGCTCATTCACGAGGCTTCCCATGTCTATTACGACACCGAAGACAGCGGGCGGGGTCCAGGCAGCGCCTATTGCCTGGAAAGCTTTCTCTGTGACTATCACGGCCTGAACGTCTGTCGCGGTTGTTGAGTGGCAACCGCCATGCCCGTTTTCGCCCAGCCTCAGCCGAAGACGGCGGTCACCGCAGGAAGAAGACCGGTCACGCGCGGGCCGGCGGGGACGCGCCGCGCCGGTCGGCTGACGGAAGGCCGACAACAGGTGCAAGCCGTGCTCGGCAGTTTGGGAGTGCAGGCGGCACTGAAGATCAGCCGCCCGGAGGATGAGGCCGAACGCGAAGCCGACCGGGTTGCCGAACAGGTGCTCAATGGGCCCGAAGGCGTGGCGACCGGGCGGCCCACGATTCGATCGGTGCCCGCCTCTGCGAACGCGGACGGGGCAACCCCCTCCACCGGGATCGGTCGGCAGGTGGCGGCCCTGGAAGGGCGCGGTCGCCCCCTGCCGGCGGCCCTCGCCGTACGCATGGGTCGACGGTTCGGCGTGGATTTCCGCCACGTGCGCATTCACACCGATGGTGAGGCGGCGGGCCTGGCCGAGCGCTTGCAGGCCCGCGCCTTCACCTGGCAACGGCACATCGTCTTCGCCCGCGGCGCCTGGCAGCCGGACAGCCCCGGCGGACAGCGCCTGCTGGCCCACGAACTGACCCATGTGATCCAGCAGCGGGGCGGCAGCGCCGGGGAGCGGATTCAGCGCTGGTATGTGCCTTTCCTTTCGGAAGCCGTGGACGCCATCGGCGAACTGGTGGACCGGGCCGGCAATTTCATTGCCGAACAGGGCTGGAAGCTGTTGCGCCGCTATGCGCCGGCACTGGTGCCGATCCTGAAAAAAGGGCCGATCAACTGGCTGCGGGAAAAGCTGGCGGGTGCTTTCGACGGCATCGTCGGTACCTTGCGCCGGCTCAATCCGCTGTCCATCTTGCGCTCTCTGTACCAGATTTTCGACGGGCTGTTCACCCGGGCGGGCCGCATCGTACGCGCTCTGCTCTCGGGGGATTGCGAACCGTTGTTTCGTGCGCTTGGCGAATTGCGGGCGTTCGTTACGGAAGTGGCCGGCGAAGCCTGGGACAAGCTCAGGCAGGGGCTGGCGCCCATCGGCGAGTTCTTCCAGCGCATCTACAACGGCTACCTCGTACCGGCGGGACAGTGGCTGAAGGACACTGCCGGCGACCTGTGGCAGAGCATCAAGGACTGGGGGCGCCGGCTCTGGGATTGGCTCAAGCCTCTGCGCGAGCGGATCGCCGCTGCCTGGAACTGGATTCGCGACAAGCTCTTCGGCAGCGATGAAAAGCAGGGCGAAAGCCGGAGCGAAGGCGGGCTGGTGAACTGGGTTCTGCGCAAGGCCGGCGAAGCCTGGGACTGGATCAAGCGCCAGACCCGGCCCATCTGGCAACCGGTGGCCGGCCTGATCGAAAAGGTGGGGAAACTGCTGCCGCCGGCTTTCGTGCGCCAGATGGGAGAAGCCTTCCAGAGTCTCTCGCAGCGTTTGCAGGAAACCAGCAGCAGGCTCGACGGCGGCCGGGGCGTGGCGGCCAACCGTCAGGCCCTGGCCGGCGCGTTGCCGACATTGGAGGATATTCTCCTGGCCTTGCGTGCGGTTCTGGTTAGATCCCGGGGCTGGTTGCAGGAGAAGGTGAGCAGCGTCTCCGGCGGTCTGCGAACCATCCTCTCGCGCCTGCGGCGCAGCACGTTGCTCTCGGCGCTGGCCGGCCTGCTCGATTGGTTCGACGCGGCGGCCGAAACGCTCGGGAACTGGGCCTCCACGGCCGTCGGTGGGCTGTTCGATACCCTGGTGCGGGGATTCGATCATCTCGTTCCGTTCGTCAGGCGGATTCGGCGCACCGTGGAGCGGCTGATCGAAGTGGCCAAGGATTTGTTCCGGCTTCCGGTATTGGTGGCGAAGCGGCTATGGCGCATGATTCCCGCCTGCATTCGCGAGCCCATCGAGCGGTTTGTTCGCGAACAGATCCTTGCCCGGATCCCGCTGTTCGGTTTCTTGCAGCGGGTGCCGGAACTATGGGAACGGGTCAAGGCCTTCGCCCTGCGCCTCCTGCGCCAAGTGTTCGTGGACGGCGATCTGAGAGGCGCCGCCTGGACCTTCTTCAGCACCATGTTGCGTCTCATCGGCCTGCCGCCTGAACTGGTGGTGAGCGTCGTGGCCAAGGCCCTGGGCGTCTTCGGAACCATTCTTCGCCATCCCCTGGCTTTCCTGCGCAACGTGTTCGGCGCCGTGTCTGCCGGTTTCCGCGGCTTCTTCGAACGCTTCGGCACGCACATGCTGGCGGGGATGCGTGACTGGCTGTTCCGCCAGGTGAGCGATGCCGGCATCGAACCGCCTGCGGCCTTCACGCCGGGGGAAATCTTCGCCTTCGTGCTGCGTGTGCTTGGCATCACGGTGGAACGGATCCTGAAACGCCTTGAACGGCGCATCGGCCCCCGGCGCATGGCGCGCCTGCGTGGCATGGTGGACCGGGCCATTGGCGTCTGGGCCTGGGTGCGAACGATCTTCACCGAGGGGCCGGCGGCGCTGTGGGAGACGCTCAAGCGTCGCCTCACGGGGCTTTGGGATGGCATCGTGAGCGGCATCATCGCATGGATCCGCAACCGGGTGATTCTCAGGATAAGCGCCAGATTCGCCGCTTCGCTGGCGTCCGGCGGGGTTATGGCCGTCGTCTACGCCATCGTTGCCATCTACGATGCGGTGCGCACCATCGTCGAATACGCCCGTGAGATTCTGCAAATGGTCGACCGGGTACTCGATGGCGTGGCCGACATCGTCGCCGGCAAGCTGACGCGTGCCGCCGGTTATCTGGAAGGCGCACTGGCGGCTGCCTTGCCCGTGGCCGTGGCTTTTCTCGCCCGCCTGGCCGGTCTCGGCGGGCTCGGCCGGAAACTCAGAGAGATGATGCGCAATGTTCAACGCCGGATCGATGCCGCCATCGACGGGCTCATCGATCGGTCCGTACGTGCCGGCAGGGCCTTTCTCGATCTGCCGGGTCGGGGCGTGCGGGCGCTGCGCAGCGGCGTGGCCAGGGTGGTGCAGTGGTGGCGCAGCGAATCGCGTTTCCGCACGCGTGATGGCCAGTCCCACCGGATCTTCATCCGTCGTGCTGGCGGGCGTGCACGATTGATGATCGCATCCCATGAACAGGGTTACAGCGACTTCCTCCGGCGGCTGGAGGTGCCGGCCGACAAGCGCGAGGCGAAAAGACGTGCTCAGGCCACCGCAGCCCGGTTGGAGAGGGCCATGGCCGAGGCTGAGGCGCAGAACACCGCGGACGGTGACGCGGCCAACGGCGCCGCCATTGCCGCCCTCATGGAAGATCTGGCCGGGCAGACCGTGCCGCTGATGCAGACCACCGCCCCGGCGTCCTCCGCCCCCGATTATGGTTCCCTGCATGAAGGCTTCGGCAGCTGGGCGAAGCGCGATCGCATCACGAATGCAACAGGCGCCGCGTCTCTGCCGGGGGGATCCGCGCCGAGTGAAAGCAATGAACACTGGGAGGCGCTGAGGCGGAGAAAGAGAGGCAATTACTACGTTCGCGGGCACCTGCTGAACGAAAAACTCGGCGGCCCCGGTGAAATGCGCAATCTCACTCCCCTCACGCGAAGCGCCAACACGCGGCATTGGACCCGGTTCGAATCGGAACTGCAACGGGCCATCGGTATCGGAAGTCCTTCGGCAATCACCCGCCAGCGGCAGATCCTCAATTTCATCGTCACGGCCAACTACGGCCGCCGCGGGCGGGATGCCCTGGCCGACTCGCTCGAGGCCGAACGAGATGAACGCGGGATAATCATCGCGCGGATCATCCGCGCGGAGAAGTTCGTGCCCCGTTCACTGAGTTGCTCGGCCCGGATTCGCCCGGCACCCCAGGAAGGGGGCGGCGACCGCCTGTTGCAGGTGACCATCGAAAACCGTGACGCGGCCGGGCGTGATATCGAGGCAGCGCGGCCGGAAACGTATCTCGATGCAACTCCCCCGCAGCCCGTTTATGTCAATGAGATGGGGGAGGCCGAATTCGCCGCCACGTTCGATATCGATGCAAGAGAGGCACGGCAGGTACTGGCCCGCAAGGCGGAATTGCCCGGAGGGCGGTTCACTCGCTGGCAACAGGTGTTCGATGCCGTGCCCGCCGTCTGGCGAAAGAAAGGCGTTGGGAATGGAAACGACCTGCGCCAAACAGCTCATGGCATGTCGGCGAAGTGGGTGCGGTTGAACAGGCTACGCGGAGGATGACCGGCCTCTGGATGATGGCTGGGCATCCGGGCGTCACATGCGCCTTTTGGTGCGGGCGGTGGCGGGGGCGGTGAGGGGGTCGTCGGGCCAGGGGTGTTTGGGGTAGCGGCCCTTCATTTCCTTTTTCACCTGGGGATAGGCGTTTTGCCAGAAGCCGGCCAGATCCTGGGTGACGGCCAGGGGGCGGCGGGCGGGGGAGAGCAGGTGGAGCTGCAGGGGCAGGCGGCCGCCGGCGACGGCGGGGGTGTCGGTGCAGCCGAACATTTCCTGGAGCTTGACTTCCAGCACCGGCGGCTCGCGGGTGTAGTCGATCCGCAGGCGGGCGCCGGAGGGGACGGCGATCCGCGCCGGGGCCTTTTCCTACAGTTCCCGGGGCAGGGGCCAGGGGAGCAGGGCGGCGAGGGCGCCGCGCAGATCGAGCCGTTCCAGTTCCTTCAGATTGCGCACGTTTTCGAGTTGCGGGCCCAGCCAGTCTTCCAGGGTGGCCAGCAGGCGCTCGTCGGAGAGGTCGGGCCAGCCGGCGTCCGGTTCCAGCCGGCGCAGGTGTTGCACCCGGGCCTGCCACTGGTGCAGTTCGTCCGTCCAGGGCAGGCGCGCGAGGCCGGCGCGGCGCAGCCAGGCGGCGAGGGCTTCGCGGCGGGCCGCGGGCGGCACGTCGTCGAGAGGAGCGCGGCGCAGCACGAGGCGGCCCACTCGCCATTGCCGCTCGGCCCGGAAGCGGCCTGCGGCCTCGTCCCATTCGGCCACTTCGCGGACGGTCACCCGTGCGGCCAGCGGGCCGTCGAAGAGGGCCGGATCGAGCGGGGCGGCGAGGAAGATCCGATCCGTGCCGCGACCCTGCTGGCGGCCGGCGTGGGCCACGGCCAGCCATTCGTGGCCGCGCAGGGGATCGTCCTCGCGCAGGGCGGCGGCGCGGCCGCCGGCGAGTTGGTAGGTGCCGCCTTCGGAGCCGCCGCGGCGGGCGATGCGTTCGGGCCAGGCGGTGGCCACCAGCAGGCCGAGCCAGCGGGGATCCCCGGGTTCGGCCACGGGCTCGAGGGCCTCGCCCGCGGCCAGGCGCGCCAGCCGCCGGGCCTGTTCGCGCAGGCGCCTTGCCGCTGCCGTGTCGGCGGCGCGCAGCCGCGCCAGGCGGGATTCCAGATCCGCGCCCTCGAGGCGGAAGGGATCCCGCTCGCCGAGCAGGGCGGCCAGCTCCGCGGCGGGCGTGACGAGGCCGAGACGGCGCCCGGTGAGCAGCAGGTGGGCGAGGCGGGGGTGCACGGGCAGCCCGGCCATGGCCTCGCCGTGGGCGGTGAGGCGGGGGGCGGGGTTCCCGGCCTGCAAGGCGCCGAGGCGCTCGAGCAGATCCAGGGCCTGCTGCCAGGCGGCCTGCGGCGGGGGGTCCAGCCAGGCGAGTTCGGCCGGATCGGCCACGCCCCAGTGCAGGACCTGCAGCGCCAGCGGCGCCAGATCGGCCTGGCGGATCTCGGGTTCGTCGTGGGCCAGCAGTTGCGCCTGCTGATCTTCCGACCAGAGCCGGTAGCACACGCCGGGAGCGAGGCGGCCGGCGCGACCGGCCCGCTGGGTGGCCGAGGCGCGGGAGACGCGGCGGGTGTCGAGGCGGGTCATGCCGGTGGCCGGGTCGAAGCGCGGCCGGCGGGCCAGCCCGCCGTCCACCACCACGGTCACGCCTTCGATGGTCAGACTGGTTTCGGCGATGTCGGTGGCCAGCACCAGCTTGCGCCGGCCTGGTGGTGGCGGGGCGATGGCCCGGCGTTGGGCCTCGGGCGCCAGATCGCCGTACAGCGGCACGAGATCGGTGTCGGGATGGGCTTCGAGCAGGGGCATCACGGCCTCGGCCACGCGCCGGATCTCGGCCTGTCCCGGCAGGAAGGCGAGGATGCTGCCTTCGGTTTCCGCCATCGCCCGGCGCAGGGCGGCGGCCATGCGCGGCGCGATGTCCTCGCCGGGGCGCCAGGGCGCGGCGTAGCGGATGTCCACCGGATGGCTGCGGCCCGCGCTGCGCAGCAGCGCGGCGTCGGGCAGGAGGTCGGCGAGGGGCAGGCCGTCGAGGGTGGCGGACATGATCAGGATCTTCAGCGGCGCCTCCTCGTGAAACAGCTCGCGGGCCTGCAGGGCCAGGGCCAGGCCCAGATCGGCGTCGAGGCTGCGTTCGTGGAACTCGTCGAAGATCAGAAGGCCCGTGTCGGCCAGGGCGGGATCGGCCTGCAGCAGGCGCACCAGGATCCCTTCGGTGATCACCTCGATGCGGGTGGCGTCGCTCACCCGGCTGTCGAGGCGCATGCGCCAGCCCACGGTTTCCCCCGGTTTCTCGCTCCGTTGCGCGGCCATGAAGGTGGCGGCGGCGCGCGCCGCCAGGCGCCGGGGTTCGAGCATGCGGATCTTGCGCCCGCCCAGCCAGGCGGCGTCGAGCAGGGCGGGCGGGACGCGGGTGGTCTTGCCGGCGCCCGGCGGGGCTTCGAGGATCACCGTGTCGGTGCGCTCGAAGGCCGCCCGCAGGTCGGGCAGCACGGCATCGATGGGCAGCGCGTTCATTTCAGCCAGTCAGACAGCCCCTGCATGATCATGTTCACCGCCACCAGGTTCAGCAGCAGGCCCATGAACTTCTCCATCGCCAGCAGGCCGCGCTCGCCGAGCGCGCGCTTGAGGCCGCGCCCCGCCAGCAGGATCAGGGCCGTGGCGCCCAGCACCGCAGCCAGGGCGAAGGCGATGCGGGACAGCGGTTGATCCTGGCTGCGCAGCAGCATCACGGTGGTCACCGCCGCCGGGCCGGCGATGGAGGGCACGGCAATGGGCACCAGCAGGGGATTCTCCGCATAGCGATCGGTGAAGATGGCCTCGGCCGACTGGAAGATCATCTTCAGCGAAATCAGGAACAGGATGATCCCGCCGGAGATCCGCAGGGACGACTGTTCGAGCTGCAGCCAGGCGAAGATCCGCTCGCCCGCCGCGGCGAACAGCAGCAGGAGGGCGAAGGCGAAGGCCAGCTCCCGCAGCACCGCCAGCCGGTAGGCCCGTGCCGGCAGCCTGCGCAGGATCGCCAGCACGAAGGGCAGGTTGCCGAAGGGATCGATGACCAGGAACAGCAGCAGGATGGTTTCCATGGGCGCATGATAGCGCCTGGCCGGCTGTGGAAAAACGCCGTTTTCTTCAGCCTGTTGGGGCCGGGACCGGGATCGACGGCAAGCCTCGTCGTTCCCGGCCTGTCAGAAATCGTTTTCCACCTGGAAGGCCATGAGCAGGATGTCGAAACCCACCTGTCTTGCCCCGAGGTTCAGGGCATCGAAGATGTCCTTGTCGTGGTAACCGAGGTCACGCAGGTGTTCGATATCGGCGGCGTTCACGGAAAGCGGATCCCGCGTGCCCTTGAGCACGAACAGCAACATGTCTCTTTCCCGAACGGTCAAGGGAGTGGTGGCGGGCTCCTCGCGGAACGTGGCGATCTGCTTCGGTGTCAGGCCGAATTCCCGCATCAGGATCGCGGTGTTGAGGTTGATGCAGTAGTCGCAGTTCATTCGCTGGGATACCAGCAGGCGAATGAAGGTGAGCAGTTTGGCCGAGAGCGAAGGATGGTGTTGATAGTAGTGGATGCTTCGCCAGTGCTGTTCGAGCGCATCCGGACTGATGCTCATCGCCCGGAAGGCGTTTGGAATCATGCCGAAGGTTTTCTGGAACGTGTCGTACAGCTCGGCAACCTTGCCCGTGGCCTGGTCAGGCGCAACCTCTGCTAGCCGGGTCATGCGATTCTCCTGAGGTGATGAAATGGCGTATACAGCTTAGGGTGCGGGATGATATGTTCAAGAACATATTTTGAGGGGGCCGAATGCCATACACCAGGGAACACAAGCGAAGAACGCGACAACGCATTCTGGCGAGTGCGTTTGCGCTGTTTTCCCGACGGGGGTTCGACAACGTCTCGATCGATGAACTCATGGAACACGCTGGTCTGACCCGTGGCGGGTTCTACGCGCATTTCGCAAGCAAGGCGGAAGTGTATGCCGAAGCGATTGGCGCAGCCGTGGCCCACAGCCGGCTCGGGCAGGAGAAACCGGCCGAGATGGACGAACGAACCTGGACCAAGGGGTTGCTCGAGGCCTATTTGAGCCGAGAACATGTGGAGGCGGAGAGCGGGATGTGCCCTTTGGCATTTCTGGCCACGGATGTGGGCATTCGGAACAGGGAAGTCAGAAGCGCGTATGGGAAGGGTTATGAAAAGCTGCACGCGCAGGTGGTGGAACGGGTGGAGGCAGGGCCCGACGATGATCCGGAAGAAATCGCCTTCGCCGTGACGGCGATGATGATCGGCTGTGTGGCGATCGGCCGCGCATTGCCGGAAAAAGCGACCGGGGACAGGTTGTTGGCGGCCTGCCGCAGGCAGGCCTGGAAACTGCTGAATCCGGCGCGGGAATGAACCAATCGTTGCAATAATTCGGGCCGGTTCGGTGGGCATCCGGGAAAAAGCCATCCCCGGATTCCGCTTCGCTTCATCCGGGCGACGGCCTGGGGCGCTGCATGGATTTCACCTTCGGTGAAATCCGCAATGACACAAATGGCGATTGTTCGACCGTTCAGGGTCGGATGAGGTCACGGAAGGAAGCGGCAGGTGGGCCGATCAGGAGTCGTGCGGTTTTTTCGATTGCGCCAGTTCCTGCTGCAGTTCGCGCGCCAGTGCGGAATCTCCCCGTTCGCTTGCCAGCCGCAGGGCGATCCGGAGTTCGCGGCGGGCCGCGGCGGGATCGCCCAGGGCCTGGTGGGCCCGGGCCAGATGCCGGTGGAACAGCGGCTCGTCCGGCAGCAGGCGGATGGCCCGCTGCAGGCGGCGGCGGGCGGCCTCGGCCTTGCCGGCCTGAAGCCGGACCCAGGCCCAGGTGTCGAGGAACCAGGGATTGACGCTCTGGTGCAGGGGGGCTGAAACCTTCAGGGCCTCGTTCAACCGTGACGGGGACGGATCGCCTGCCACGAGCAGGCTGGCCAGGTTGTTGGCGGCCAGGAGCTGGCGGGGATGGTGGCGGAGGATGGCCCGGTATGCGGCGATGGCCGCCGGGCGATCGCCTTTGGCTTCGGCGATCCGCGCCTGTTCGAAGACGATGCCGGCCTGCCATTCGTGGCGGCTGTCCCAGCGGGCTAGGACCGCTTCGGCCTCAGCGAGCTGCCCCGCCTTTCGCAACAGGCGCGCCAGCAATATGTAGGTCATGGGCTCGTCCGGGCGGCGTTCGAGGGTTTCCCTGAGAAGCCGCTCGGCGGCCGGGCGATCCGGTTTCTGCAACAGACGCTGGGCCAGCAGCAGGCGGGCGAAGGTGTTGTCGGGATAGACGGCGATTACCGAGCGTAGAAAGGCTTCGGCCTCGTCGAGACGCCCGGCGGTCACGTAACTGCGCACCAGGGCGGCGAGCGGTTCCTGCTGACCGGGAAAGCGTTTCACCAGCCGTCGATAGGTGTTGATGCTCTCTTCCCAGCGGCGTTGCTGGCGGAACAGTTCACCCCGCAGCAGTTCCACTTCGGTGAGGGTCTGGCCGGGATGCCGGCGTTTCAGGTCGCGCAGGATGTCGTCGGCCTGCTGCCACTGGCGGCGCTTGAGTTTGACTGCCGCCCGCAACAGGGCGTAGTGCAGGGGCAGTTCGGCACCGGCGAGACGTTCGAGTATCTGATCGGCCCGCTCCACGTCGCCCTGCCGGAAATGGTAACGGGCTACCCGGTAGATGACCTCGGGCCGTTCGGGGTCGCGCTGCAGGGCGGTCTCGTAGGCTTCCTTGGCCAGCAGAGGGTGGTTGGCGGCGACGTGCGCGGCACCCAGGGCCAGCCAGGCCAGGCTACTGCGGGGTCGCAGGCCGCTGGCCCGGCGCAGGGTGGCCACGGCATCGTCGAGCCGGCCCCGGTGACGCAGGATCTCGCCCTGCAGGACCAGGGCCTCGTAGTCGTCGGGATCCCGGGCGAGCAGGGCCTCGACGATTCGGGCGGCGTGATCGATGTCGCCCTGGTCGAGGAACAGCCCGGCGAGGATGCGGCGGGTGGGGTCGTAGGCCGGATCGTCGGAGTGCGCCTCGTTGAGCCGGTTCAGATGCCGCCGCGCTGCCGCGGTCTTGTCCGTGGTGCCGGCCAGATAGGCATAGAGGCGCAGCAGGGTATCGGCGGGCGGAGCCGCATCGATCTGGCGATCCAGAAGCTGCCAGGCCGCCGTCTGCCGGCCCTGGCGGGACAGGAAGCGGGCGAGCTGGAGACGGTAGGCCAGTGTGTCCGGATGGGCCGTGATCAGTTGCCGGTAGACCTGTTCGGCCTCGGACATGCGTGCATGACGCTCCAGCAGCCGGGCCTTGGCGAGGAGCAGATCCGCTGGCTGGCCGGTGGCCCGATAGATGCGATCGATTTCGGCCAGGGCCGCCTCGATGTGGCCGAGGCGTTGCAGGTTCTCGATGTGCAGGGTGGCCAGCGGCAGATCGTCGGCAAATCGCGTCACCGCCGCGCGCAGCAGTCGTTCGGCGCGTTCATGCTGCCGTTGTGCAATGAGGGCGGCGGCTTCGATGAACACGGCCCGCGCGGTTTCGGGGTGCTGCCGGCGCACGCCGGCAGCCAGTTTCTCTGCCTTGGCATAGCTGCCGAGTTTCAGATCGAGGGTGGCGGCCAACAGCCGTGTTGCGGGATCGTCCGGGGCGAGGATGCGCAGCCGCGCGACGATGGGCAGGGTGTCCTTCAGGTTGTCGCCGGCAATCAGGTAATTGCCCAGCTTCACCAGGACTTCCCGATCATCGGGCGTCAGTTCGCGCGCCTTGGTCAGGCAGTAGTAGGCTTCTTCGAGGTTGCCGCGCCGTTCCTCGGCGGCGGCCAGGAGTTTCCAGGCGGCCGGATCGTCGGGGTTCTGGCGCAAGGCGTTTTTCAGCAACACCACGCTCTCGGCATATTCGCCGCTGGCGAAACGGGCAGCGGCCTGGCGGTAATAGGTCTGCGCCTCGTCACCGCGGGAACAGGCCAAGAGCGACAGGGAAACGAATAGCAGCAGGAGAGGCAGTCGCATGCAGGGGATCCGTCAGTCGAGGTGGATGGGCAGTCGGGGCGCCAGCGCCTGCAGGGCCGCTTGCAGGGCGCGGTCGGCGAGTTCGGGATCGCCGCTGGGGATCGGCGTGCTCAGGCGCACCAGCGCGTTGTTGGTGGGATTCCCGGCCAGGGCATCGCGGAACAGTTCCCACTTCATGCGCCATTCGCTGGCCAGCCACTTGCCGCGGCCGTAATACCCGTAATACACCAGCATGGCGGTATTGCGCTTGACGATGCGCACCCGGTTGACCGGCAATGCCTGGCCGGCGACGGACACGCGGATGCGCCGGGTGTCCATGATCTCCCAGCCGCCACCGGGCATGCACACCTTGGGGGAGTGGGGCGACTGGCCGCTTTGCTGACGCGCGTAATAGGCGATGAAGAGATCGACGCCCTGGTGGCCGGCGACCAGCCGCGTGGCCAGGGTGTCGTCGGCAGCCAGCCCGATCAGCAGATCGCTGCCGAGGGGCTTGCGCACGACCTGCCAGGGGCCGAGACGGTCGGGAAACGCCGCAAGCGCAAGCCGTTCGGGCGGCGCGGCGGTTCCCGGGGCACGCAGCATCTGGAAACCGAGCGGCAGGGCGAGCACGGCAAGCACGGCCAGGGCGGGCAACATGGATTGCGGCTTTCCCGTGGCAGGCGTGGAAGGGGCCGGCGCGGCATCGATGGCCGGCCGAGGGCGTTCGGGCAGCCAGTGCATGAGCAGCAGCATCAGCCCCAGTGAGAGCAGAAAGACCACCCAGCCCTGGAACAGATGTTGAAAGCCTGCTTCGGCGGCCTTGCCGAAGTGCGTGACCAGGATCCCGGCGGCGCCGATCCGCAATCCGTTCATGAGGATGGCGATGGGCACGGCCGAGACGACGATGAGCCACTGCGCCCAGCGCGGCTTGTGTGGCGAGAACACGGCGATCACCACTCCCAGGCCGATGAGCGGATAGAGGTAGTTGAGGCCGCTGCAGGCTTCGGCCACCTGCAGGCGATGGTGGCTCAGCTCGAGAATGTTGCCATCGAGGAACACCGGAATGCCGAAGGCCTCGATCAGACGGCTGCCGATGGCCGCAGACAGGCCCTGCAGTCGCCAGGTGAGCGCCGCTTCGAGGACATAGGGCAGGGGAATGGACAGAAACAGGAACAGGAACACCGGCAGCAGCCGGCGCAGGTTGCCCAGGCCGTAATGGTGCACGGCGAAGGCGAATGGCAACAGCAGGAACGAGAGGTGCTGCAGATAGAAGATGGAACTGGCCAGCCCCGCGACTTCCAGCAGCATGCTCAGCAGCAACAGGCCGATGACGAGTGCGAGCGGGGGGGTGGACGTCGGCTGCAGTGACGGGCGGATGCGGCGGAAGTACCAGGCCGCGATCAGCGGCAGGAGCAGGGCGAAGTTGTATTGTTCTTCGTGGAGCCAGCGCTCGACCAGGGTGGCGAGCGCGTGGCCGTACAGGATCACGACCGCCGGGATGACGAGGGCCAGCCAGAGCAGAACGCGGATGGAGCGCGGAGCGTTGTGCTGTCGGGTCGGCATGCGCGGGTAGCGGTCTCGGAACCTGGGGTTGAGGGTGGCGGCGGGGGGCCGCAACGTGAGGAACCATTATAGGGATCCGCGAGCGTGTTGTTGCTGCCACCATGGCGGTAGCCGGAAAGGCATATCCTGGCAATCCGTGCCTTTGGCGGGATGAGTCCCGTCATTGCATGGAGCCGGTCACCCTCGAGTCGTTCGGAGACAGCCAGATCGGCCGAAATTTGGTGAACGCCGTTCCCGGATTCCGCTGGTGCTCCAACCGGGCTGCCTGTCGGACCGCGTTTCGTTTCTCAGGGGAGCGTTCCGGTGGGAAACGGCGTCGAATTCCGGCATCGGTCAGGCGAGCTTCAGTCCCGCCGGCGTTGCAGGTGGCGGACGAGGAAGCGGCCCGGGTGGATGCGGTCGAGGGTGTCGCGCAGCAGCGGCAGGGGTTCGTTTTCCAGCAGGGCGGCGAGGTGCAGGGCGGCAATTGGGCAGGTGGCGAGGCCGCGGGCGCCGTGGGCGGTGGTGACGTACAGGCCGGGAAGGTAGCGGGCCGCTGGGAGGGGGCGGCGCAGGGGGCCGTGGCGCAGATCGGCGTAGGCCTGTCGGGTCCAGGCCATGTCCGGTACCGGGCCGATCAGCGGCAGGCGGTCGGGGCTGCTGGTGCGAAAGCCCACGCGGCCGCCGGTCACGGGAAACCGGGCCAGATCCGGCAGGCTTTCGCGCAGGCGGGCGAGGTTGGCCTGGTGATCCTGTTCGCGCAGGGCCGGGTCGTCACAGGCGGTATCGAAGGTGGCGCCGATGAGGAGAAAGTCCTCCTCGGTGGGGGTGACGTAGCCATCGCCGCTCACGGGCAGGGCCGGCCAGGCGCCGCGGGGTGCCTGCAGCCAGCTCACCTGCCCGCGCACGGCCTGCAGGTTCCACTGGCCGTCCGGCACCCAGCGCACGGCGTCGGCGCCGTTGGCGAGCACCACGGTCGGGGCCGTCCATCGCCCCTGCGGGGTCTTGACCTGCCAGAGCCCGCCTTCGAAGGCGAGATTCTGCAGGGGCGTGTCGGTGTGCACCGCGATTCCCGGGTGATCGAGCAGGCACCGGCAGAGTCGGCGGGGGGAGAGCCAGCCGCCGAGGGGATAGTTCAGGGCACCGCCGGTCAGGGACAGGCCGGCGCGGGCCTCGGCGGCGGCCCGGTCGAGGGCGACCACCACTTCCGCCGGCAGGGCCGGGTGAATTCGGCTTGCGTGACGGTTCCGGCGATCGAGCTGGAGGACGCCGGTCTGCCGGAAGCCGGTGTCGAGGCCGTGGCGCTCGAGCGACGCCAGCCAGGCGAGCGTGTTGAGGAAGGCGCCCAGATGAAAGCGGGCGGGGGCATCCATCACCGCGTTGAGTCGGGGCATGAGTACGCCGGCGGGATTGCCGGAGGCCTCCGCGGCGATGGCGTGCCGTTCGAGTACCCGTACCTGCCAGCCCCGTTCGGCCAGGGCGCGGGCGCAGGTGGCCCCGGCCAGGCCGGCGCCCACGACGATGGCCTGGCGTTCGGTGGTGGCCGGTTCGGGCAGGGCGAACCAGGGTGTCTCGTCGCCACCCGGTGAGGGGGACTCGAGCCGGCCGGCGAGCATCTCCCGCTTGCGACCGAAGCCGGGGCGCTTGCTGACGGCGAAGCCGGCCGCCTGCAGATGGCGGCGGACCGCGCTGGCGGCGGTGAAGGTGGCGAAGGTGGCGCCGGGACGGGAGAGGCGGGCGACCTGGCGCAGCAGTTGCGGTTGCCACATGTCGGGGTTGCGTGCCGGGGCGAAGCCATCCAGGTACCAGGCATCCACCCCTGCCTGCAGACGCTCGAGCATCGGCCGGGCGTCCCCCAGAAGCAGATACAGGGTCACCCGCCCGCCGAACAGCTCCCTGCGGTGCAGGCCTTCCACCAGTGGCGGCCAGGCTTCCAGCAAGGCCTTGCCTTCCCGGGCCAGTTGCGGCCACTGGGCCAGCAGCCTTTCCAGGTTCTGGCGGGTGAAGGGGTGTTTTTCCACCGAAATGTAGTGCAGGCGGGCGTCGGGCGCCGTGCG
This sequence comes from Chromatiales bacterium, assembly GCA_026984045.1. Lineage (GTDB taxonomy): Bacteria > Pseudomonadota > Gammaproteobacteria > UBA6429 > Thiohalophilaceae > JALSSV01. The sequence goes on from JALSSV010000059.1 coordinate 37,641, forward strand.
GCGCTGCCATTCGGCCGTCGTGAGCAGGAAGTTCAGGCCCGTGCCAAAGCCGGTCTCACCGACGGTGAACCGGCTGCGGCCCTGCCAGCGGGCCGGGAGATCGTTGCCGGCTAGGAACACGTGGCGCACCTCCTCCAGCCCGCCTTCGCGGGAGAAGTACACGTCGCCATGGGTCTCGGACACGGGCGTGCCGTCACGCAGGACGAGGCGGGCGGGGAGCAGGGGTTGCATGGCGAAGGCGGCCGAAAAAGCGAAACGGAGGATCATGATGCCGCCGGCGGGGCGGTCTGTCATCCGCCGGTCAACGGCAGATGCGGAAATGGGGTATGGTTGCGGCAAGCCCCGTTTCCTTCTCGCCATGCAGCGCCACGAACGTCTGAAATACCTGCTGGAGCACCCCCTGCACTTCGTTCTGCAGGTACTGCGCGGCTTTCGCGCCAACCAGGGTTTCCTCCTGGCGGGGGCGGTGGCCTATTACACCCTGTTGTCCATCGTGCCCATGTTCGCGGTGATCCTGGTGGGACTTTCGCAACTGGTGGAGCCGGAGGGCATCATCGATACCCTGCGCGACTATCTGTTGCTGGTGGCGCCCGGGCAGGCCGATGCCCTGCTGGCGCAGATCACGGTGTTTCTCGCCAACTGGAAGCTGGTGGGGCTGGCGGGCCTGCTGGTGCTGCTGTTCTTCAGTTCCTTCGCCTTCACCACCCTGGAGAATGCCATGGCGGTGATCTTCCATCACCGCGCAGCCCTGCGTCGCCGGCACTTCCTGGTGTCGGCCGTCATTCCCTACATCTACATCCTGCTGCTGGCCCTGGGGCTGCTGGTGGTGAGCGTGGTCAGCGGTGGCCTGCACGCCCTGGAAGGGCGCACGCTGACCCTGTTCGGACAGAGCTGGTCGCTGGGCGCGCTGGAGACGGTGCTGGTCTATCTGCTGGGGATCCTTGGCGAGGTGCTGCTGCTGACCTCCCTCTACATGGTCATGCCGGTGGGTCGGCTGGCCCTGCATCAGGCCCTGATCGGCGGGGTGACCGCCACCCTGCTGTGGGAGATTACCCGGCATGTGCTGGTGTGGTATTTCACCACCCTGTCCTTCGTCAACGTGATCTATGGCGCCTTCACCACGGTGATCGTGATCCTGCTGAGCCTGGAGGCGGCAGCCATGATCCTGCTGCTGGGGGCGCAGGCCATCGCCGAGTATGAGCGCCTCTCGGCGGCAGAGGATCAGCCGAACCAAGCGTCGCGAAACGGTCGGTAGAAGGCCGGATCCTCGCTCACGGCCCCGCGCAGGCCGACCACGGCGGTGGCGAAGCGGCCGGCCCGGTGCAGGGTCGTCCCGGCGGGCCAGCCGCGCAGCAGGCCGGCGATGAGCACGCTGGCGAAGGCGTCGCCCGCGCCCACCGTGTCGATCACCGGCGTGGCGGGGTCGGGCACGGAACGCAGGGGCCGCTGGCCGGGGGCGTGGAGCACGGCGCCGCGCTCGCCACGGGTGATGATCACCTGCTCGGCGCCGGTCGCGCGGCGCAGGGCCTCGGCGCGCTCGGCCAGCGGGCGTTCGTCCGGGTGCAGGCGCCGCAGTTCGTCTTCGTTGAGCTTGAGCCAGCGGGCGCGGGTCATGAGGGCCGTGGTCGCCGTGGTGGACCACCAGGGGGTGCGCAGGTTCACGTCCAGGAACAGGGGCAGGGGCCCCTGGAGCAGGCGATCCACGGTGGCTGCGGAGGCCGGCGAGCGGCGGATCAGGGTGCCGGTGTAGAGCAGGCCGGCCGCCGGCAATGGCGGCAGGGCGTTCGGATCCAGCCGGTCCCAGGCCCGTTCGGCGAGGATGTCGAACTGCGGTTCGCCGTCTTCCAGACCGACCCGGACCTCACCGGTGGGCCAGTCGGGATCCGTTTGCAGGCCGCTGGTGTCCATGCCCCGTTCGTGCATGGCCGCGCGGATCCGCTCCCCGGCACGGTCGGCGCCCACCCGGCTGATCAGCAGGGGATCGAGGCCGAAGGCGGCCAGGTGCCAGGCCACGTTGAAGGGCGCCCCGCCGAGCACGGCGCGGCCGTCGGGAAAGCGGTCGAGAAGCACCTCGCCACACAACACCGGGCGGGGTCGGCAATCGGGCATGTCACACTCCTGCAGGACAGATTCACCAGAATAGCGCATCGCAGGTGGTGGGCAAAAAAACCGCCCGATTCGTGTTCATTTTCCCCAAACTCGAGTATAATGCGCGGCTATTTTGGCGCGTCGTCTGTGCCAACACCTTGATTATCCGGGAAAACGACTCCTTATGACGCGGCCGCAGGCCGCATGCGATCCAACCCTTCCAGAGTACCGACATGACTGATCTCAGCAAATACCGCAACATCGGCATCTTCGCCCACGTGGATGCCGGCAAGACCACCACCACCGAGCGTATCCTCAAGCTCACCGGCAAGATCCACAAGACCGGCGAGGTGCACGAGGGCGAGGCCACCACCGATTTCATGGAGCAGGAGCGCGAGCGCGGCATCACCATCCAGTCCGCCGCCACCTCCTGTGAGTGGAATGGGCACCGTCTGAACATCATCGACACCCCCGGACACGTGGACTTCACCATCGAGGTCTATCGTTCCCTGAAGGTGCTCGACGGCGGCGTGGGCGTGTTCTGCGGCAGCGGCGGCGTGGAGCCCCAGTCGGAGACCAACTGGCGCTATGCCAACGAATCGGAAGTGGCGCGGATCATCTTCGTCAACAAGCTGGATCGCATGGGCGCCGACTTCTACCGCGTGGTCAAGCAGATCGAGGACGTGCTGGGCGCCAACCCGCTGGTCATGGTGCTGCCCATCGGCATCGAGGACGAGTTCAAGGGCGTGGTGGATCTGCTCAGCCGCAAGGCCTGGATCTGGGACGATTCCGGCGATCCCACCAAGTACGAGATCACCGAGCCGCCGGCCGAGATGGCCGACCTGGTCGAGGAGTGGCGCGAAAAGCTCATCGAGACCGCCGTGGAGCAGGACGACGAGATCATGGAGCGCTACCTGGAGGGCGAGGAGCCGTCCATCGAGGAAGTCAAGCGGTGCATTCGCAAGGGCACCATCGCCCTGGACTTCTTCCCCACCTACTGCGGCTCGGCCTTCAAGAACAAGGGCGTGCAGCCGGTGCTCGACGCCGTGGTGGATTTCCTGCCCAATCCTACCGAGGTCAAGCCCCAGCCCGAAATCGATCTGGAAGGCAACGAGACCGGCGAATACGCCATCGTCGATCCGGAGCGTCCGTTCCGCGCCCTGGCCTTCAAGATCATGGACGACCGTTTCGGCGCCCTGACCTTCACCCGGATCTACTCCGGGCGCATCAAGAAGGGCGATACCGTGCTCAACACCGCCACCGGCAAGACCGAGCGCATCGGCCGCATCGTGGAGATGCACGCCGACTCCCGCGAGGAGCTGGACGCCGCCCAGGCCGGCGACATCGTGGCCCTGATCGGCATGAAGAACGTGCAGACCGGCCACACCCTCTGCGATCCCAGGAACCCCGCCACCCTCGAGCCCATGGTCTTCCCGGATCCGGTGATCTCCATCGCCATCGCCCCCAAGGACAAGGCGGCTTCCGAGAAGCTGGGCGTGGCCCTGGGCAAGATGGTGGCCGAGGATCCCTCCTTCCGCGTCGAGACCGACGAAGACTCGGGCGAGACCATCCTCAAGGGCATGGGCGAGCTGCACCTGGACATCAAGATCGACATCCTCAAGCGCACCCATGGCGTGGAGGTGGAAGTGGGCGCCCCCCAGGTGGCCTACCGCGAAACCATCACCCAGCGGGTCGAGGACAGCTACACCCACAAGAAGCAGACCGGCGGCTCCGGCCAGTTCGCCAAGATCGACTACATCATCGAACCGGGCGAGCCGGGCAGCGGCTTCCAGTTCGAGTCGCAGGTCACCGGCGGCAACGTGCCCCGCGAATTCTGGCCCGCGGTCGAGAAGGGTTTCCAGACCAGCATGGAAAAGGGCGTGCTCGCCGGCTACCCGACCCTGGACTTCAAGGTCACCCTGGTGGACGGCGGTTACCACCCGGTGGACTCCTCCGCCGTGGCCTATGAAATCGCCGCCAAGGCCGCCTACCGCCAGACCATGCCCAAGGCCGGCCCGCAGCTCATGGAACCGATCATGAAGGTCGACGTATTCACCCCCGAGGATCACGTGGGCGACGTGATCGGCGACCTCAACCGCCGCCGCGGCATGATCAAGGCCCAGGAACCGGGCGCCACCGGCGTACGCATCAAGGCCGAAGTGCCCCTGTCCGAGATGTTCGGCTACATCGGCGATCTGCGCACCATGACCTCCGGCCGCGGCCAGTTCTCCATGGAGTTTCTCCACTACATGCCGTGCCCCAAGAACGTGGCCGACGAAGTGATCAAGGAAACTCTGGAGCGCCAGGCCAAGGCAAGCTGAAGCCGGCAGCCTGCGCCGCGCAAACGGGCCGGGTCGCGCAAGCGGCCCGGCCTTTTTCGTGTGGTTTCCCGCGTAGCCTGGACGCAGGCCCGCAATCCGGGGAAACGCCGTTCCCGGATTCCGCGCACGCAGCCAACCTGGTTGCGTGTCGTCCCATGGGTCTCAGAAAACGGCGTCGAATGTCAGCCCCGCATAGGTCGTCCATTCGTTGCGGTAGCGGAACGATTCGCTGCCGGCGAGAGGATGGGCGGCATAGACATGAAAGCGGAAACCATTTCGACGATAATCCAGGCCCAGCCCGCCACCGGCCAGGTGAAAACGCGCCCCCGTCGCCTTGTCGCGTGCCAAACCCATGTCGAGAAACACGCGTGCGCTCAGTGGGGCGAACACGGAATCTCGCACCCAGTAACGCAGGGGCAGCACCAGATCGTTGCGCAGGTATCCGCCGTCGTCGCCGGCCACCACGTCGTCCTTGAAACCTCGCACGGAATATTCGCCGCCGACCACGATCTGTTTTTCTCCATACAGCGGATTGTTGCTGTACTGGGCCGTTAGCGCCGCCTGGTAGGAAAGCGGCGAAGGGCGAGGCCACGACAGGAAATGATTGAAGTAGGCGTAGAGCCTCGCCAGCGCATACTCCGCGCTGGGTGAGGCGGTATCGGCCCGGTTTCGATCGGACAGGGCGCCGAACCAGGGAACGCCTCGCACCAGCGACGGCGAAAGGATCAAAGTGGATTTTGGGAAATACCGGGTCTCGACGAGCCCGAAATCCACGGACGCGGTGTCCCGTGAGGAGATACCGACCAGGGTATCGTTGATGTAGTTGCGCCGCTGATTGAACTCGATGCCGCCTGTCCATTCCCGCTTGAAACGCTGGCTGCGCTGGAACACCTGATTGGTCGAAACGCGGGTCGTCCGTATCCTGCTCTTCGACAGGAAGGTGGCGTTGGCGCCCTGGATGGTGCGGGTCGTCTCGCCACGGTAATGGCTGGCCTGGTAGAAACCATACCCCCACGGCATGGAAAACGCGGCGCGCAGGGATTGGCTGGCGCGGGCATCGGGATCGTAGGGAATGCCGCGTTGAATGAAGGCGGTGAGGCTGTCGTTGTATCCCAGCAGGTTTTCCCGGGTGAATTCGATCTGTTGCAGATGTTCGCCGGTGGCCTCGATACCGCTGTTGGTGAGCTGGTAGCGGAGTCGCCGGCGACCGCCCGCGGTTTCCGTGAGCAGGATACGGCTGTAGCCGGGCCGATCGGCCGGCTCGATGCGCATGCGAAACCGCTGGGAAAACAGTCGGTTGAGTTGCTCCAGTCCCTGATCGAGGGCGTGAATGTCGAGGACATCCCCGGGCTGTGTCGGAAAGGCGGAACGAATGCGCCGCCGGTCGAATGGCGAATCGCGCCGGGTGCGGATTTCCGCGATGCGGCCTTCGAACACCCAGATTTCCAGGTTGCCTCTTTCCAGGCTGTCCTGTGGCGACTTGAGCCGTGCACGGGAGGTGATGTAGCCGTTGTCCAGATACCAGCGCTGGATGTCCCGGACGAGCCGGTTGAGTTCGGTGTTGTTCAGGCAACGGTTCCGATAGGGCGCCAACAGGCGTGCTCGTACCGCTTCAGGCAAGATATCCGCGCCGTACAGCCAGAACTTGCGAATCGTCTGGCATCGCCCTTCGGGCAGCAGTTGCACGGTTTCCCCGGGAGCAACCGGGGGCGTGACGGTTTCGGGAAGCGCGCGCAGCCGGCGGGCGGCCTCTTCGTCGATGCGTTGCTGCTCGGTGCGTTGTTGCTCGAGAATCGTCGGGGAAGGATCCGTAGCCTGCACCGGGGGCGCGATCAGTGCAAGGCCCAACAGGGCGCCGATGACCGGGACTGGCCGGATCGCCATGAGCCTTTCCCGTCAGGCAGATTCACTGCCTGACCACCGGTTTCCACTCACGCGCTTCTTCCTGGGCTTTCAGGAGCTGTTCCCTGTCCAGTTTCTCAGTGAGTTCGCGAAGCGGGGGCAAGGCCTTTTCGTAGCCTCTGGCGAGCGCGAGATTGAGGTTCTTGTGCGCCTGGACCAGATCCTTCACCGTGCCGTCGCCACGCATGTAGCGAATGCCGACTTCGTACAGCGCGTAGGGATGGCCGCGTACCGCTGCCTGAAGGTACCAGTAGAACGCCTGTTCGGGGTTCTTCTTCGTCCCGATGCCCATCTGGTAATTGCGCGCCAGGCGCAATTGCGCGGGAACGTAACCCTGTTTGGCCGACTTTTCGAACCAGCGGTTGGCCTCGCGGGGATCCTTGTCCACCACCTTGCCTTCCTGCAGCAGACTGCCGTAGTTGAACTCGGCCTCGGCATTGCCGGCCTCGGCGGCCCGTTTGAGGAAATCCCTGGCCTTCTCGAAGTCCTGCAATACCCCGGGGGCGCCCAGATAGAGCATGCCGAGCTGGTTCAGCGCCCGGGCCGAGCCCTTTTCGGCTGCTTTTTCGTATAGCTGGATGGCCCGGCCCATGTTCTGGCGAACCCCGATGCCGCTTTCGTACATTCTGCCCAGATAGAAATAGGCATCGGTTTCTTCAGCCTTCACGCCCGCCTCGAAGGCCGACAAAGCCTTCTTTACATCATTGATTTCCAGGGCCTTGAGGCCTTTTTGCGTAAATTCGCCGGGGTCGGCCTGCGCTGGCGAGCCGGCCAGGGCAAGGGTGAAGAGCATGGCTGCGATAAAGGGTTTTTTCGAGCGTGGAAAAGACATGGCGAATATCCTGTGCTGACAAAAATGTGAAGCCGTTCACATTTTTGAAGGGAAATGCCGGTTTTTGCCTGCCGGAATGGCTCTGCCTGAGAGAGCGGAATATACTACCAGAAAATTTCCGGACGGCACATTCAGGGGATGAATGACATGCAGCCCACCCTTTTCAGCCCTTTACGGTTCCTGTTCACGCTCGCCACGCTGCTTGCGGTTTCGATGCCTGCCCGGTCCGATGGTGTCGCGCCCGATGGCGGCACTCCCACTTCCGTGGATCGGGCGCAAAACGGCGTGCCCGTGGTCAACATCGCCCGTCCGAATGCCGACGGGGTCTCCCGCAACACCTATTCGGATTTCAACATCCACGGCGAAGGGCTGATCCTCAACAATGCCGACAAGGTCGGCGTCTCCAGGCTGGGCGGGGCGCTTTTGCCCAATGCCAACTTTCGTTCGGGTGACGGTGCCTCCGTCATTCTCAACGAGGTAACCAGCAGCCGCCTGTCCCATCTGGACGGCTATGCGGAAATCTTCGGCCGCAAGGCCGAGTTCGTGCTGGCCAACCCCAATGGCATCACCTGCGACGGCTGCGGATTCATCAACACTTCGCGAGCCACGCTCGTCACCGGTCGGGAAACCGATCCGCGCGGGCCGCTCGGGCGCTTTTCGCTTGGCCCCGGCAGCATCGCCATTCAGGGTGCCGGCCTCAACGGCAACAATGTGGACGACATCGATCTCGTCAGCCGCGTCGTGCAGGTGCAGGCCGAGCTTCAGGCGGCGCGACGCCTCGGGGTTCTCACCGGCAACGAGGCATTCGATTACCGTGATCGCAGCGTGATTTCAGGCGCGTCGTCAGCGGGCGCCCCGCCATTGGCCATCGACGCGGCGCGGCTCGGGTCCATGTACGCCGGCCAGATCGAACTGGTGGCGACCGAGGCGGGCGTGGGCGTGCGCACGGCGGGTCTGCTCGATGGCCGGCAGATCAGCATCCGCAGCCAGGGGGGCGCCGTGGTGGCCGAGGCCCAGGGGGACACGCTGCAGATGCGTATCCGGGGCATTCTCGATCAACAGGGCGCCTGGCGGGCCGCGCAACGCATCGACATCGAGGCCGGCACGCTCGGCCTGCGTGACCGGATCGAATCGGATGTGGATCTGCGCCTGCTGCAACGGCAAGGGGACTGGACCCTGCCCGCCCTCCGCGGCGGCACCGGCCTGACGGAGCTGATCGCGGATCAGGGCCGGCTGTACATTGAACAGCCGGTGTATGCGGCCGGCGATATCCGCCTCGAGGCGGCTGGCCTCAGCAACCGTGCCACGGTGGGGGCGCGGAGGAATCTCGACTTGCGCCTTCTGCTGGACGGCGACAACGCCGAGACGGGCCTGCTGTTTGCCGGCCAGGATCTCACGCTCGCCAGCGCTGGCGATTTCACCAATTTCGGGGAATTGCAGTCGCTGGGCGACATGACGCTCGAAGGCCCGCGCGGCGGCGAGGCGATGGGGCGGTTCCGCAACCTCGGCGGTCGCGTCTACAGCGGCGGAAACATGGTGCTGCGGGCGGCCGGTATCGAAAACGGCCACAACCTGCAGGACGGCACGCCCACGGAGGTCGGCCAGCGTGATTACGCCATGTTGCGGGAATACTTCGGCGATCCGGTGTTGCCTGTGTACACATGGGGGGGGCCGCCAGCCGGCAGCGATCAGCCCGGTTACGACTACCGCATCGATCCGCAGCGCAACTGGCGGGAGTTCGTCAATCCCGCGCTGCGGCGCGGCCTGATTCAGGCCGACGGCAATCTGCGCATCGAGGCGGGTGATGTGCGCAACAACCTGTCCGACATCTTCGCCGGTGGCGATCTCGATATCGTGGTCGGCAACAGCCTGGTCAACAGCGCCGCGACCTTGCGGGAGTCGTTCACCGATTCGTACACGACGATCCGCCGCTGGCGGCATTGCAAACAATTCATCTTCAAATATGACTGTCATGACCACAGCAAGGTCATCACTCATTACCGCCAGGCGGTGCGCGATACGACCGACGTGATCCCGGCCACCCTGCAGGCCGGCGGCAACCTGACCATTACCGGCGGGGCGGTCATCGACAATGGCACCCTGGTCGCCAACACCGCCCCGACCGGCGGCGCCGGGATCGCCGACCCGCTGCGCGGCCTGATCCTGCCGGGCGAGAGCGGGCTGTTCCGTCCCAACCCGGCGCCCGACAGGGCGCATCCCTACCTGATCGAGACCGATCCCGAACTCGTCGATGTCTCGCGCCTGTACGGTTCCGCCTATTTTCTCGAGCGCATCGATTACCAGCCAGACGAGGATGCGGTTCTGTTCCTGGGAGACGCCCTCTACGACCAGCGCCTGATCGCCGATCAGATCCGGGCCCAGCTGGGCCGGCGGTACCTGTATGACGACCTGCTCGACGACAACGGCCAGTACCGGCGCCTGGTGGAGCAGGCGGCGCAGGAGCGGGAGCGTCTGGACCTGGCCTTCGGCGAAATGCTCGACGAGGAGCAGATCGCCGGCCTCGAACAGACCATCCTCTGGTACGAGGCGGTGGAGTACGAGGGCCGGACCGTCTATGTCCCCCGGGTTTACCTCGGGGCGAAGGATCGCGGCCGGGCGGCTACCGGCAATCGCGGGGCGAAGCTGCAGGGCCGGCGCATCCGTCTCACGGCCGCACAACTGGCCAACCGGGGCCTGATCCTGTCCGAAACCGCCCTGGAAATCGATACCGGCGGTGATCTGTTCAACGATGGCGGCCGGCTCGAGGCCGGCGGCGACATGCGCCTGGCCGCCGGAGGGGATCTGCGCAGCGCCAGCCGGGCCTGGCGGTACGACGCCGGGGCCGACATCCGTTCCGGCATCGCCGGCGACGCCGGCATCGAAGCCGGTGGGGATTTGAGCCTGGCCGCCGATGGCGAACTCCGGCTCACCGCCACCGATCTCATGGCGGGCGGCGATGCCGAGCTGGCCAGCGGCGGAGATCTGGCGCTCGACACCCTCGAACGGGTGGAACGCCGCAACTGGAACGAGGCCGGCTGGACCAACACTGAGACCCGCGTTACCCATGCGGGAACGGAGTTGCGTGCCGGGGGCGCGGTGCGCCTGGCCAGTGGCAACGACCTGGTGCTGGAAAACGCCCGCCTCGAATCGGGCGGCGATGTCCGGCTACGCGCCGCCAGCGCCGTTCAGATCCTGGCGGCGCAGGAGCGGTACAGCAAGACGGCCACCAGGACGGAGTCCGGTGGCTGGTTCTCCGGCGGCAGCGTCACCACCATCAACCGCGAACGGACCACGCTGCGGGGCAGCGAAATCGAGGCCGGCGGCCGGCTGGACGTGCAAAGCGGGTCGGACATCTGGCTGGTCGCCGGCTCGGTCCGCAGCGGAGGTGATGCCCGCCTGGTCACCCGCGACGGCGACATCAACCTCATCGCCGGCATCGACAGCGATTACTACCGTTACCAGCGCCGGGACGACGGCTTCCTCTACACCGAGAACGCGGATCGGGGCCACTATCGCGAAACCCTGGCCGCCACCCGCCTGGCCAGCGGCGGCGCTCTCCGTTTCCGCACCGGTCGTGACGGCACGGTGCAGGTGGCCGGGGCCGAAGTGCGAAGCCGCGCCGGCATGACCTTCGGCGGCGAAGCGCTGAGCGATGAGCAGGACGGGCTTGGCGAACATGGCCATCGTCTGGACGAGGCCGATGCCGGTCGCATCGGCAGCCTGCGCATCGCCTCGGTCGCATTGAAAGACGAAGACTGGTCTCGCACCAGCAAGCGCATGACCGGCTTGGCCGCGGCGGTGGCCGGGGTGGTCGGCTCGCTCACCGGCCAGGGTTTCGAGTTCGAACGTCGCCAGGCCATCGAGAACGCGCGCCGCCGCCAGCAGGGCGCCGAGGTGGCCAGCGGCGGCGATCTGGAAGCCCGCACCGAAGGCGACATCACCATCAGCGCCTCCGATCTGCGCGCCGAAGGCCGGGGGCTTCTGGTTGCCGGCGGGAACCTCGTCATCGAAGCCCTGGCCGAGGAGACGACGCAACGGCGCAGCGAAAGCCTCACGGAAGTCAGCGGCGTGTCCATCAAGAAGACCGAGAGCCGGATCTCCGTGGGGCTGGACGGCCGCTACCGGCGGCTGGAGCGCACGCGAAGCGAGCAGGCATTGCGCCAGTCCCGCCTGGGCTTCGGCAAAGACGCCGTCCTGCGCAGCGGGGCGGATACCGTCCTGGCCGGCAGCACGATCGAGACCGAAGGCGATGTCGAAATCGCCGCGGGCGGCAAGCTGGCCGTGGTGAGCGCCGAGGCCGTATCGCGGGAACGGGAAAAACGCACCGAGGCCGATGCCCGGATCTCGGTCGGCGTCGGCAACGCCTACAACGACATCCGCCTGGCGATCGAGAACTACCAGCGGGCTCGGGAGCAGCGCAAGGCGGCGCAACGGGCGCTGGACGCCTTCGATGCGGAAATCCGCCAACTGGAAAAAGACGTGCAGGCAGGCCGGGCCACCGCCGACGACCTGCGGATCCGCCGTGAAGATCGCAAGTACTATCAGGCCAGCCTGGCCCTGGCCGTGGCCAACGAAGCGAACGCCGCGGTGCAGGTGGGGCAATCGGGTGCCCGGGCCGCGGCGGCCGCATCGTCCAGTTACGGCACCGGCTTCTACGCCGACCTCATGCTCGAGCTGGAAGGCAGCAAGGTCGAGCGCGAACGGCGGCAGTCCGCCAGCATCGCCTCCAGCCTGCTGGCCGCGGGAGACATGCGGCTGACGGCGGGGAGCGATTTGCACGTGCGCGGTTCCGATCTCACCGCCGGGGCAGACATGCGGCTTGCCGCCGCCGGCGACGTCCTGATCGAGGCCGGTCGCAACCGCCAGCGCAGCGCCGAGGATCGCAAGTCCTTCTCCGCCCAGTACAGCATTGGCACGGCCGGGGGCAGCAGCTGGAACGCCGGTGCCAGCACGGGCTATGACAGGTCCGACAGCACCACCTGGCGCAACAGCCGCCTGCAAGCCGGCGACCGCCTGGCGCTGGTCTCCGGGGCCGATACCGACATCGCCGGAGCCAGCCTCATGGGTCGCGAACTGGTGCTGGAGGTGGGGGGCGACCTGGCCATCCAGAGCCGCCAGAACACCATCTACGCCCGGGGCCAGGACGCCGGCCTGAGCGCCGGCAGCGGCCGGATCGGGGCCAACGCCGGCAGCCGGCGGCAGGACCGCCGCTGGGTGGACGAAGCCACCGTCCTGCTCGGCAGCGAATCGGTGGACATCCGCACCGGCGGCGAAACCCGCCTCACCGGCGCGCTGATCGCCCAGGTGGACGCCGACGGGAATGACGGCGGCAACCTGCGCCTGCAAACCCGCCGCCTCACGGTGCGGGACCTCATCGACACCGACACCGCAGACGACTGGTCCGGCGGCCTCAGCGTCGACCGCGGCCGGGACGAAAACCCCGCCACCGGCGGCGGCAATCCCAACAGCGCCACCGCCAGCCTCCAACTGGCCACCGGCGGTTATGTACGCGGCCAGCGCACCCGCGCCACCCTCGGCCGGGGCGAAATTGTCGCAATCGAACCCACCGCCGCCCTGGCCGCCCTCAACCGCGACCTGACCGCCTTCCAGGTCGTCACCGCCAACCGCAACACCGGCGGACTGAACGTGGACGTCACGGTGGACCGGCGGATGCTGAGCAAGCGGGGCTGGGGCAGCATCGCCAAAGACTTCTACGACACCTACCGCCACGGCAAGGACATCGCCAGGGCCATCGGCACCGTCGCCGAAGACGGGGGCGGATTGACGCGTTACGGCGAAATCGTGGGCGAAGGGGCCCGCCAGCGCCAGGCCCTGGCTACCCTCATCGAAAACGCCGCCGCCCGCAACGGCCTG
>JALSSV010000060.1 GCA_026984045.1 Chromatiales bacterium
TAGCGCGTAAGGTCGGCACGGAAGACCCGGAAGGCATCACGGATCCCGGCGTCGAGATCGGCGGGCATGCCGCGCGGCATGGTGGCCGGATCGGGCGGCCCGGCGGCTGCCGTATGGCCGATGCCGAAGGTCCAGGTGCCGGTGGAATCGCGGTAGGGCCCGGGCACGATACCCTCGTGCCGGGCAAGGGCCAGCAGGCCCCGATCAGTCATCTGCATGGGATTACCTCAGAAGCGAGAGGATCAGGATCAGCGCGGCGACCGCGAGGCCAATGCGCAGACGGTGGGCAAAGGCATCGCGCGGGTCGTCGGTCAGCCTCCGCAAGCCGCGCAGGACACGGACGAGTTCAGTCATCGCCGCCCTCCCGAGCCTTGCGGAGCCGCGCCAGCACCAGTTCGATCACCGCGGGGCCGAACACGCCGACGAGATAGGCCGCCGAGCCCGCCGCTCCGCCGGCCGGTATCGCCTCCGGCGGCAGGCCCAGCCAGCGGGTAATGACGGCCATGGACAGGCTCCCCATGCCGGCGGCAATGAGCCCCCCGAGCAGGATGTGGCGCAGCGCATCGCGCAGGCGCATTTTCGTGGTCAGCGCATTCGTCGCCCCGCCGAGCGCACCCCAGGCGGCGAGGATCACGGCGGTGGAAGCTGCGAGATCGCGCAGCACCGTCGCGACGAAGCCGGTATCGTCGTTCATCGCCGGATCTCCAGAAGCGGGATGGAAGTGATCGAGCCGAGGCGCTCGATATCGAGGGTGACGTCGAGCGTGTCGGTATCGAAGCGCACCGGCACGTCGAACTCGAAGCCCGCGGTGATCGCTGCACCAGCGGCTGGGGCGGTGGTGAAGCTGACGATGCCGGTCGTGGTGTCCACCGACCAACCGGAGGTCTGCTCGGTGCCGTCGATGGCCACTTTCACGGTGCTCGCGACCGGTTTGGTGATGGTGCGGGTCCAGGTCTGGCTGCCCGAGGCGTAGCGCTTCACCAGTTGGAAGGCGGTGGTCGTGCCGTCCCCGGTGCCGATGGGCTGATCGGTGGTGTCCGGAGTCTGCGACGGGAGGCAGGACTTCCAGTCGGCCCAGTCCTTGAACCGGAAACCATAAAGCCGACCGTTGCGCGCCTCGAAGAAGGCGACGACGACGGCGAGGTCGTCGGCCCGCCGGATGCCGTAGGCAACATCGTAACGCCGTCGGCTGTTTGCCCAGCTGGCATTCCGTTCCACGTCGCCGGAGGCCAGTTCGACGATCTGCGTCCGCCGCTCCGGCCCGCCGCGGGCGCCCCGGCTGATATCATCCGGAAACCGCACCTCGTGGAACGCCATGGATCAGAGCCCCCTGCGGCCCAGAGAGACCGCCCGGGCGATGTCCGCCGCGACCTGGGTTCTCGATTGCCGGAAGCTTTCCGCGTCGCGGGTGTTGATGTTGATGGTGACGCCTCCGCCGGTGCCGTAGCTCTGCGCCTCGCGGCGCGACAGCACCCGTTCGCCGCGCTGCAATATCGCCGGCACCTCGTCAGGACGCAGCCCGGCCCAGCCGCCGGAATGCATCCGAGGTGCCCCGGCAAAGGCCATGGCGGGCACCATGCGCGATGGTCCACCGGATCCGACCATCCCGCCCGAATGCAGGATATTTGCAAAGAGCCCGCCAGCGCCGCCGAGAATGCCGCCCAGCGCACTGGCCATGGGCCCGAGGATGAAGCGCCTTGCAGCGAGCCGCGCCAAATCGGCGATGAGGGAGGTCACGAGATCGCGAAAGTCGAGTTTGCCGGTCTTCACGAACGCGGCTACCGCGTCCTCGGCACTGCGGAACGCGCTCACGAGGGACTGGCCGATATCGGCGCCGATGTCGCGGGCCTTGCTGGCATAGTCGGCGAGCGTCGCGGTCACCGCCGCCCAGCCCGTTGCCGCCTGTTCGGCACCATCGGTGTTGGCTGCACCCGCCGTGCGGCCGGCCTGACCGGCGGAGTCGATGGCTTCCGTCACCCGGTCGGCCGCCGCCGCGGCCTCGTCGAGCGCATCCGCGCCATCCTCGCCCGCGCCCTTCATAGCGTCGCGCAGGGCAGTCATTGATTCCAGCGGCCGGGTGATATTGCCGGCAAGAATATCCGCCTGATCACCCAGGTTGCCGGCGTAGTAGCGGAACTCGTCTGCCGTCCTGCGCAGCTGGTCCACGGCCTGGCCGGCGAAGGCCGCGTCAAATCCGATATCCATCGCAAGCCCGTCCATGCCGGGGATCCTGAACAGCGCCCCCGACACCGTCTTCAGGAACCGCGCCCACCTGTCCTGCATGGCGGCGAGCGCATCGAACCAGGTGGCTTTCAATCTGTTGGCCACGGAGCGCAGGCGCAGCACGATGCTCCAGGCGCCATCGCCGATGCGCTCCCACACTTCGACGGCCACGTTCTTCAAGAGCTCCAGCGCCTCGCCAAAGCTGCCCGCGCCCTTCACCAGTTTCGTGAACTGGTAGATGAGTTCGCCCGTACCGACGATCAGCGCGCCGATCCCGGTGCGAATGAGCGCCCCACGCAGCAGGACAAGTGCGGTAGCG
>JALSSV010000061.1 GCA_026984045.1 Chromatiales bacterium
CAATCCGGATGTACTATGAGGACAATCCACAGCGGCAACGGGACGAGGCCCTGCGTTCCTGCGGCATCGCGGCGCAGACCCTAATGCTGGCAGCCACTGCCATGGGCTACGAGAGCTGCCCCATGGACCTGTCGGACTTCGATGCCGTGGCCGAACTGATCGGCCTGCCGGAGGATCATTTGATCGCTTTGTTCGTGGCCATCGGAAGTGGCACTGAGGCGCCTTGGCCGCGAGGTGGGAAGCTGTCTTACGAAGAAGTGATTCTGACTGATCGATTTGATGGTGAACCGTAGCAGGTGTACCGAGTAGCGGTGTGCAGTATCTAACCCTCCTGACAATCCGCGTCTAACCTGTTGATTACGCGCCTTGTTCGGCTGTGGGCTTCCGGACTTCGCCTCGTGCTCGCCCTCTCGGAAACAGAGAGGAACGGCCAGATCAGAGAGAAATCCCGGGCCGGAGGGGGGTGGGTGGCCGGCTCTCGGAGTCCGAAGCTTTCCGCGGGAACCCCCGAGAATACAAAACTTTCCCCAACGAAAAAGGCCAACCCGGGTGGGTTGGCCTTGGGGTATTGGTGGAGGCGGCGGGAATCGAACCCGCGTCCACAGGTCCTCCGCCTTCGGCTCTACATGCTTAGCCGCGTCTATTGATTTGACTGGCCGTTACCCGACGGGCAGGGAAAGCGGCCAGCGAGTCCGGTAAGGTTTTAACGCCGCGGTCCCGGACGAACCTTGGCGCGATCCTGTGAGAGATGACCCCTGGGATCCGGACCGCACAGGCACGGTACCGGCCAGAGGGCACCCTACCGGGTTTTAAGCGGCGAGTGCGTAGTTGTCGTCGTTGGCAACTATATTGATGTGCAGCTGGATTTACGAGGTTCTCTGCCCCTCGGCATGCACCTCCGGTTTCGCGACCTGCGTCGAAGCCATGTCGCCCCCTTGGTGTTCAATCCCTTGAGACATTCATTCTAGCGTAAAGTTCGGGGGATTTGGGGATTCCGGGCTGGCCGGGAGCGGGTGGCGGGGGTTAGCGGCGGCTGCCCTTGAGCAGGCGCTGCTTGTCGCGCTGCCAGTCGCGTTCGCGGGCGGTGGCGCGCTTGTCGTGGGTCTGCTTGCCCTTGGCCAGGGCGATCTCCAGCTTGGCGCGGCCGTTCTTCCAGTACATGGCGGTGGGGATCAGGGTGTAGCCCTTGCGTTCCACGGCGCCGATCAGCTTGTTGAGCTCCTCCCGGTGCAGCAAAAGCTTGCGGGTGCGGGTGGGATCGGGCTGGATGTGTGTGGAGGCGGTGGGCAGGGGGGTGATCAGGGCGCCCAGCAGCCAGGCCTCGCCGTCCTTGAGCAGGACATAGGCATCCCGGAGCTGGACCCGTCCCTCGCGCAGGCTTTTCACTTCCCAGCCTTCCAGCACCAACCCGGCCTCGAACCGCTCGCCGAGGGTGTAGTCGTGGCGGGATTTCTTGTTGAGGGCGATGGTGCTGCCGGCGGGTTTGGTTTTCTTCTTTGCTTTGCCCATGCCGGCATTATACCCGGCTCCGGGCCCGATTCGGGATGGGGGCTTGAGCCGGCGGCGGCTTTTCCACAAAATGGCGGGGTTTGTGCCCGGCGCAGGGGCGGGGCTCCCGGAACCACGACAGGAAGAGGACATGAGCGAAATTCGCGAATCGGTGCACGGCCAGTGGTCTTCCCGCTGGGCCTTCATTCTGGCGGCCACCGGCTCGGCGGTGGGGCTGGGGAACATCTGGAAATTCCCCTACATCACCGGCGAAAACGGCGGGGGCGCCTTCGTGCTGGTGTACCTGGTGTGCATCGCCATCATCGGCATTCCCATCATGATGGCGGAGATCATGCTCGGCCGCCGGGGCCGCCAGAGCCCCATGAACACCATGCGCACCCTGGCCC
This sequence comes from Chromatiales bacterium, assembly GCA_026984045.1. Taxonomy (GTDB): domain Bacteria; phylum Pseudomonadota; class Gammaproteobacteria; order UBA6429; family Thiohalophilaceae; genus JALSSV01. The sequence continues at coordinate 1,896 of JALSSV010000061.1, forward strand.
TGGAGGCCGGCGCCCCGGGTCACTGGGCCTGGCTGGGCTGGATGGGGGTGCTGGCGGGCTTCCTGATCCTGTCCTATTACTCGGTGATTGCGGGCTGGGCCCTGGCCTACATCTTCCGCACGGCAGTCGGCACCTTCGACGGTCAGACCGCGGACGGCGTGGCGCATATCTTCCAGCGTTTTCTCGCTGATCCGGAAGGGTTGCTGTTCTGGCACACTCTCTTCATGGTCATGACCATGCTGGTGGTGGCCCGCGGCGTGCGGGGCGGGCTGGAGAAGGCCGTCAAGTTCATGATGCCGGGCCTGTTCATCATCCTGCTGATCCTGCTGGGCTATGCCCTGAGCACCGATGGCTTCGCCCGGGGCGTGAGCTTCCTGTTCAAGCCCGATTTCAACGCCCTGCTGTTCAAGCTGGGCGAGGATGGGTCGAAAGTCTGGAATCCGGGCCCGGTGCTGACCGCGCTGAGACACGCCTTCTTCACGCTCAGTCTCGGCATGGGGGCGATCATGGTCTATGGCTCCTATCTGCCGGCGGGCACCTCCATCGCCCGCACCACCTTCTTCATCGCCGGTGCCGATACGCTGGTGGCCCTGCTGGCGGGGATGGTGATCTTTCCCATCGTTTTTGCCAATGGCCTGGAACCTTCGGCGGGCCCCGGCCTGCTGTTTCAGAGCCTGCCCCTGGCCTTCGGCCACATGCCCTGGGGGGCGTTCTTCGGCACCCTGTTCTTCATCCTGCTGACCTTCGCGGCCTGGAGTTCCAGCATCTCGCTCATCGAGCCGGCGGTGACCTGGCTGGTGGAGAATCACGGCATGGACCGGCTCAAGGCCTCGGTGATCATGGGCATCGCCTGCTGGGCTTTCGGCCTGCTGACGGTGTTCTCCTTCAACGTCTGGTCCGACGTGCGTCTGCTGCCCATGTTCGACACCTTCAAGGACAAGTCGATCTTCGATCTGCTCGACTACCTCACGGCCAACATCATGTTGCCGCTGGGCGGGCTGCTGATCGCCCTGTTCGCCGGCTGGGTGATGCGCACCGAGGCCAGCTGTGACGAGCTGGAGCTGGGCGATGGCCTGGCCTACAAGCTGTGGCTGGCGCTGGTGCGTTTCGTGACCCCGATAGCGGTGATCGTGGTGTTCCTGCATGCCATCGAAATCATCAAGGTGGGGTGAAGGCCGGCTCTGGTAGAATGTGCCCATGACCGAAGTCCGCAAGAGCGCCCTGGTCCCCTACACGGTGGAGCAGATGTACCGACTGGTGGCCGACTTCGAGCGCTATCCGGAGTTCCTGCCCTGGTGCGGCCGCGCCGAGCTGCTCTGCCGGGAAGGGGAGCTGGTGGAAGCACGGCTCGACATCCACTACAGCGGCCTGCACAAGTCCTTCACCACCCGCAACCGCCTGATCGAGAACGAGCGCATCGAGATGGGGCTGCTGGAAGGACCGTTTCGTGCCCTGCAGGGGGTCTGGCGGTTCCAGGCCCTGGGCGAGGCCGGCTCCAAGGTGGCCATGGAGATGGAGTTCGAATTCGCCAGCCGTCTGCTGTCTGCGACCGTGGGTCCCATCTTCAACCGCATCGCCAGCAGTCTGGTGGATGCCTTCATCGAAAGGGCCAGGAGCGTCTATGGCTGACAAACCGACGATTTCCATCGAGGTGGCCTATGCGCCGGATCCGGATCGGCAGGTGGAGATTCCGCTCGAAGTGCCGGTCGGTACCACCCTGGAGGAGGCGATACGTCTTTCCGGGATTCTGGAGGAGTTTCCCGACATCGAGCTGGGCGGGAAGAACAAGACCGGGATCTACGGCAAGCTGGCCAAGCTGGACACGGTACTGCAGGACCGGGATCGGGTGGAGATCTATCGCCCCCTGATCGCCGATCCGAAAGCGGCCCGGCGCAAGCGGGCCGAGAAGAAAAAGGCCGAGACCACTGCCGGCGAGGCCTCCAGAGGCGACACCTGATCCCTGTCCGGGGCGGTCAGTGGGCGTGACCGCCAGTGGCGGCTTCCCGCGACACCGGTGGATAGTCGGGATCGAAGCCCATTCCCACCTCGTCCGTCCCGCCACGCAGGGCGTGTTTGTCGATCCGGGCCACCTTGTCTCCCGCGAAGAAGATGGTCAGATGCTGGCGGGTCATCTTGCCGCCGCCCGGCTTGAAGGTGTAGACGTAATCCCAGCGGCTCTTGTGGAACGGATCCTGGATCAAGGGCGTGCCCATCAGGAACCGCACCTGCTTGCGGCTCATGCCTTCCTTGAGGTGGGCGATGATTTTCGTGTCCAGGGTGTTGCCCTGCTGCACGTCGATCCGGTAAATGCTGCAGGCCGGCAGGAAGAGGGCGGCCAGCAGGGCTGGAATGAGAAGATTTCGCATTTAGAAGTCGAATCTCAGGTATAATCGTCGTACCCGGAATGGTACCCCATCCCGACGGGGTTCGACAGCGACGCGAGGCCACCCAAATGGAAAGCCAGGATCTGAAACGGGCCGGACTCAAGGCCACCCTGCCACGCCTGAAAATCCTCAGGTTTCTCGAAGAGAGCGACCAGCGCCACATGAGTGCCGAAGAGGTCTACAAGGCCCTGCTCGAGGCGGGAGAAGAGGTGGGCCTGGCCACCATCTACCGGGTGCTCACCCAGTTCGAGGCCGCCGGCCTCGTGACCCGGCACCACTTCGACGAGGGCCATTCGGTCTTCGAACTCAATCTCGGCGAGCATCACGACCACATCGTCTGCGTCCGTTGCGGTCGGGTGGACGAATTCGTGGACGAGGTCATCGAAGCGCGCCAGCACCGGATCGCCGAGGAAAAGGGTTACGAGATGACCGACCACGCCCTGTACATCTATGGCGTGTGCCCCGAATGCCGTAAGGCCGGGGGCCGACGCACGAGGGCCGAGGGACGAGGCTAGGCAGATTGACGTCACCGTCTCGTGCGCGGTGCCCGCACGCACCCAAGTCCATCATCCCGCCTCGTCCCTGCCCGCCTACGCCGTGCCAGGCGTGCCGGCCCGCTCGATCATCTCCCGCGCATGGGAGCGGGTCTGGTCGGTGATCTCGATGCCGCCGAGCATCCTTGCCAGCTCGTCCACCCTGGCCTCCCGGTCCAGGACGGCGATGTGGCTGTGGGTCCGGTTCCGCTCGGCGGTCTTTTGCACCTGCAGGTGATGGTGGCCCAGGGCGGCCACCTGGGGCAGGTGGGTCACGCAGATCACCTGGCGCTGCTCGCCCAGGGTCCGCAGCAGCTGGCCGACGATCTCCGCCACCCGGCCGCCGATCCCCACATCCACCTCGTCGAAGATCAGCGTGGGGATGCGCGAATCCCGGGCGGTGATGACCTGGATGGCCAGGCTGATCCGGGACAGCTCGCCGCCCGAGGCTACCCTGGCCAGGGGTTTCAGGGGCTGGCCGGGATTGGCGCTCACCTGGAAGGCGATCCGCTCGAGGCCGGTGACGGCCGGGGTGTCCGTTTCCAGCGGCGTCACGCTCACCTCGAAGCGGCCTCCTTCCATGCCCAGGGTCTGCATGCTCTCGGTCACCGCCTTGCCCAGCTTGCGGGCCGCGCTGCGCCGGCTCTTGCCCAGTTTTTCCGCCAGCGTCCGGTAGCGCGCGAGGGCCGCATCCACCTCCGCCTGCAGGTTGCCGGCGCGCACCTCGGCCTGTTCCAGCTCCGCCAGCTCGGCCTGCAGGCGCGGCAGCAGGCCCGGCAGCTCCGCCGGATCGCAGTGGTGCTTGCGGGCCAGATCCTGAATGGTGGCCAGGCGCGCCTCCAGCCAGGCCAGGCGCTCCGGGTCCAGTTCCAGGCCGTCCAGGTAGCGGCGCAGCTCCGAGGCGGCCTCGCGGGCCTGGATCACGGCGCTGTCGAGCAGTTCGGTGACGCCGGCCAGTTGCGGATCGGTCTCGCTCATCTCTCCCACGTCGTGCAGGGCGGCCGCCAGCAGATTGCCGGCGCAGGCCGGATCGTCGCCGTCCAGGGTCAGCAGCACCCGCTGGCCGGTCTCCAGCAGGCCGCTGGCATTGGCCAGGCGTCGGTGCTCGGCTTCCAGTTCCGCCAGCTCGCCCTCGGCCAGGGCCAGCTCCTCCAGCTCCTGCACCTGGTAGCGCAGCAGTTCCAGGCGGTCGTCCCGTTCGCTGGCGGCGTGGCGCAGCCGCGCCAGCTCGGTCTGTTTCTCCCGCCAGTCCTGCCAGGCGTCCGCCAGTTCCGCCAGCCGCCTGTCGTGGCCGGCGAAATCGTCCAGCAACCGGCGCTGGGCGTCCTGGCGCAGCAGCGACTGGTGTTCGTGCTGGCCGTGCAGATCCACCAGCATCTCGCCCAGCTCCCGCAGGCTCGCCGCGGGGGCGGGCTTGCCGTTGATGAAGGCCCGCGACTTGCCGCCGGCGCTGATCACGCGGCGGATGATGCACTCCCCGGCGCTGGCCAGCTCGTGTTCCCGCAGCCAGGCCTCGGCCTCGGGGGCATCCTCGGTGCTGAAGGTCACGGAAATCTCGGCCTTCTCGGCGCCGTGGCGGATCACGCCGCTGTCGGCCCGGTCGCCCAGGGCCAGCCCCAGGGCATCGAGCAGGATCGACTTGCCGGCGCCGGTCTCGCCGGTGAGCACCGTCAGGCCGCCCTCCAGCGGCAGATCCAGGCCCTCGACGATGGCGAAGTTCCAGATGTGGATGTGGGTCAGCATGGTCTCAGTACTGTTCGCTCCAGTGCAGTTTGGCACGCAGGATTTCATAATGATCGTGCTGGCAGGGATGCAGCAGGCGGATGGGCTTCTCCTTGCGCCGGATCAGAATGCGGTCGCCGGAGACCACCCCCAGGTTGATTTGCCCGTCGCAGGTCACCTGGGCGTGGGAATGGGGGTTCTCCTTCACGATCACCTCGATTTCCGAATCGCCGTCGATCAGGATGGGCCGGTAGCTCATGGTGTGGGGGCAGATGGGCACGATCAGCAGGGCGTTGAGATCCGGCTCCAGGATCGGGCCGCCGGCCGACAGCGCGTAGGCGGTCGAACCGGTGGGCGTGGAGATGATCAGGCCGTCGGAGCGCATGGTGTTGACGAAGCGGCCGTTGATGTAAGTCTCGGTCTCGATCATCCGCGCCACTTCCCACTTGTGCACCACCACGTCGTTGAGGGCGTCGCCCACGCTGTCCTCGCCCCCGGCATGATGCACGATCCGGGTGGCGAGCATCAGCCGGCGTTCCTCCTGGTACTGGCCGTCGAGAATGGCGCCGATGCTCTCGGCCATGTTGATGGGCGGCACGTCGACCAGGAAGCCCAGCCGGCCGAGGTTGACCCCCAGCAGCGGCACGTCGTGATCCACCATCTGCCGGGCGGTGCTCAGCAGGGTGCCGTCGCCGCCCACGGTGATCACCAGATCGCAGCGTTCCCCCATTTCCGCCAGGCTGGCGGTGGGCAGGCCGGGATTGAAGATATGGCTGGCGGTCTGGTTGTCGATCAGCACCTCGCAGCCCCGCTGGCGGAGGATGCGGCTCAGATCGAGCACGGTGGCGGAAACGTCGGCCTCGCCATACTTGCCGATCAGGCCGATGCAGTTGAAGGCGTTGTCCATGAATGATCCTGGTGGTTGTGGCCTGCCGGCGGAAGGGGCGCGGCTTGACAGGGTGGTGTCTGACCGGTACCGTTTTATCGTTTTGGCACTCCGATGGCAAGAGTGCCAGCAGGGCCCTTGAAAGGGGGCTCTCACCGCCCCATCCAGGAAGTACCGTGACGAACCTGCCCAGTATAAATGATCGTGCCCTGACCCTGCTCAAGACCCTGGTGGAACGCTACATCCAGGAGGGGCAGCCCGTGGGTTCGCGCACCCTGGCGCGGGAGTCGGGCATGAACCTCAGCCCGGCCACCATCCGCAACGTGATGGCCGATCTGGAGAATCTGGGCCTGGTCACCTCGCCCCACACCTCGGCCGGTCGGGTGCCCACGGTGCAGGGCTACCGTCTGTTCGTGGATCGCCTGCTCACCGTCCAGCCCCTCGATACCGACACGGTCAGCCGCTTTCGCGAGGAACTGGCTGCCGGCCAGAACCCTGACGACGTGATCGACACCGCCTCCTCCCTGCTCTCGGAGGTGACCCGCCTGGCCGGGCTGGTCATGCTGCCGCGACGGGAGCGGATGGTGCTGCGGCACATCGAGTTCCTGCACCTGTCCGAGCGCAAGGTGTTGGTCATTCTGGTCATCAACGACCAGGAGGTCCAGAACCGGATCATCACCACCCAGCGCGATTTCACCCCGGCCGAGCTGCAGCAGGTGGCCAACTACCTGAATGCCGAATTCGCCGGCCGCGAGCTGGAGAGCATCCGCAGCGGCATCATCGAGAGCATGCAGCAGAGCCGCGACGACATGCAGGCCCTGATGCAGACCGCCGTGGACATGGCCGACCAGGTGGTGCGCAGCCACCGTGAGAGCGACTGCGTGATCGCCGGCGGCACCAACCTCATGAACTACGCCGAGATGGCCGACGTGGACAAGTTGCGCCAGCTCTTCGAGGCCTTCGAGCGCAAGCTGGACATCCTGCACCTCCTCGATCAGTCCATCGAGGCGGAAGGGCTGCAGATCTTCATCGGCGAGGAGTCGGGCTATTCGGCCCTCGGCGACTGCAGCCTGGTCACCACCCCCTACAAGGTCGAGGGCGATGTGATCGGCGTGCTGGGGGTCATCGGTCCCACCCGCATGGCCTACGATCGGGTCATTCCGGTGGTGGACATGACCGCAAAAATTCTCGGCTCCCTCTTGAGCCCGGCCTGATCACGCCCCATATCGGCGCCACATCCCGTTTTCACATCCAACACTGACCATGGAGTCCAGGAACCACATGAGCGAACACGAATCCACCCCGGAATCCGCGGCCGACGACCCCCGGAGCGGGGCGAAGGACAGCGAGCCGAGTCTCGAGACCCTGCAAGCCGAACTCGACGAGGCCCTGCGCAAGGCCGAGGAGGAACACGACGCCCTGCTGCGCGCCCGCGCCGACATCGAGAACATGCGCCGGCGCCACGAACAGGAACTGGAGAAGGCCCGCAAGTATGCCCTGGAACGCTTCGCCCAGGAGCTGCTGCCGGTGGTCGACAGCCTGGAGATGGGCGTGGCGGCCGCCCAGGCCGAAAACGCCACCCTCGACAAGGTGCGCGAAGGCACCGAGCTGACCCTGAAGATGCTCCAGGGCGTGCTCGAGAAGTTCGGCATCGAGGCCGTGCATCCCCACGGCGAGCCCTTCAATCCCGAGCTGCACCAGGCCATGTCCACCCAGGAGAGCGCCGAGCATGCCCCCAACACGGTCATGAACGTGATGCAGAAGGGCTACACCCTCAACGAGCGCCTGATCCGCCCGGCCATGGTGGTGGTTTCCAAGCCGGCCAGCGGCGGGAAAGCGGAAGCGGCCCCCGAAAAGGGCGGAAAAATCGACGAACAGGCTTGAAGCGGCCCGTTCCGGCCCCATTGATGGGCTATAGACAATCACCAACACGAATACGACAAACCCCAACCGGAGAAACAAGGCATGGGCAAAATCATCGGAATCGACCTGGGCACCACCAACTCCTGCGTGGCCGTCATGGAGAACGGCAAGCCCAAGGTCATCGAAAACAGTGAAGGGGATCGCACCACGCCCTCCGTCGTGGCCTTTACGGCCGACGGCGAGGTGCTGGTCGGCGCCCCGGCCAAGCGGCAGGCCGTCACCAACCCGGAGCGGACCCTGTTCGCCATCAAGCGCCTGATCGGCCGCAAGTTCGACGATGCCGAGGTACAGAAGGACATCGAAATGGTGCCCTACAAGATCGTCAAGGCCGACAACGGCGATGCCTGGGTGGAAGTGGACGGCAAGAAGATGGCGCCGCCGGAGATTTCCGCGCGCGTGCTGCAGAAGATGAAGAAGACCGCCGAGGACTACCTGGGCGAGGAAGTCACCGAGGCGGTGATCACCGTCCCGGCCTACTTCAACGACTCCCAGCGCCAGGCCACCAAGGACGCCGGCCGCATCGCCGGGCTCGACGTCAAGCGGATCATCAACGAGCCCACCGCCGCGGCCCTGGCCTACGGCATGGACAAGAAGGGCGGTGACCGCAAGGTGGCCGTGTACGACCTCGGTGGCGGCACCTTCGACATTTCCATCATCGAGATCGCCGACATCGACGGTGAATCCCAGATCGAGGTGCTGTCCACCAACGGCGACACCTTCCTCGGCGGGGAAGACTTCGACATGCGCCTGATCGACTACCTGGTCGACGAGTTCAAGAAGGAGCAGGGCATCGATCTGCGCAACGACCCGCTGGCCCTGCAGCGCCTCAAGGAGGCCGCCGAGAAGGCCAAGATCGAGCTGTCTTCCTCCAGCCAGACCGACGTCAACCTGCCGTACATCACGGCCGATGCGTCCGGTCCCAAGCACATGAACATCAAGGTCACCCGCGCCAAGTTCGAGTCGCTGGTGGAAGACCTCATCGCCCGCACCATCGAGCCGTGCAAGGTGGCACTCAAGGATGCCGGCCTTTCCGCTTCCGACGTGGACGACGTGATCCTGGTGGGCGGCCAGACCCGCATGCCCAAGGTCCAGGAGGTGGTGAAGGACTTCTTCGGCAAGGAGCCGCGCAAGGACGTCAACCCCGACGAGGCCGTGGCCGTGGGCGCCGCCATCCAGGGCGGGGTGCTCGGGGGCGAGGTCAAGGACGTGCTGCTGCTCGACGTCACCCCGCTGTCGCTGGGGATCGAGACCATGGGCGGCGTGATGACCAAGCTGATCGAGAAGAACACCACCATCCCGACCAAGGCCACCCAGATCTTCTCGACCGCAGACGACAACCAGACCGCCGTGACCGTGCACGTCCTCCAGGGCGAACGCGAGCGGGCCGACGCCAACAAGTCGCTGGGGCGTTTCGACCTCACCGACATTCCGCCGGCGCCCCGCGGCGTGCCGCAGATCGAGGTCACCTTCGACATCGACGCCAACGGCATCCTGCACGTCTCCGCCAAGGACAAGGCCACCGGCAAGGAGCAGTCCATCGTGATTAAAGCTTCTTCCGGTTTGTCCGAAGAAGAGATCGAGAAGATGATCAGGGACGCGGAGGCCCACGCCGCCGAGGATCAGAAATTCCACCAGCTGGTGGAGGCCCGCAACCAGGCCGACGCCCTGATCCACGCTACCCGCAAGTCCATGGAGGAACTGGGCGACAAGCTGGAGGCCGACGAGAAGTCGAAGATCGAGGCCGCCATCAAGGATCTGGAAGAGGCCATCAAGGGCGATGACAAGGACGCCATCGAAGCCAGGACCAAGGCCCTGTCCGAAGCCTCCGCCAAGATGGCCGAACGCCTCTACGCCCAGCAACAGGGCGGCGCCCAGGCCGCCGGTGGCACCGGCGGGGCGGAAGCCGCCTCCGGCCAGGCGACCGGCACCGACGACGACGTGGTCGATGCCGAGTTCGAGGAGGTAGACGACAGCAAGAAGTAACGTTCGATCAGAACGTTATGCCCGGCAAGTGGCTGCGTGCGGGAGCACGCAGCCACTTGCGCGTTAATGACCGTCTCATATCGTTGTCTTGAACGAACCTGGCCAGGCCCTATCCTACATCTCGCGTCAAAACGATTTGAGACATTTGAAACGATCTGGATCCGAACGCGGCCGGCGGGCACAATGCGCCCGTTTCGCCGCAGCAACCTGACAGCAGCCGATGTCCAAGCGTGACTACTACGAAATTCTCGGGGTCAGCCGCACCGCCACCGAGGCCGAAATCAAGAAGGCCTTCAAGCGTCTGGCCATGAAATACCACCCGGATCGCAATCCGGACGACGAGGAAGCCCTGGAACGCTTCAAGGAGGCCAAGGAAGCCCACGACGTGCTCACCGATGCCCAGAAACGCGCCGCCTATGACCAGTTCGGTCATGCCGGCGTGGATCCGGGCGCGGCGGCCGGGGCCGGCGGTTTCGGTGGCGCCAGTTTCTCCGACATCTTCGGCGACGTGTTCGGCGACATCTTCGGGGGCGGCGGCGGCCGGGGTGGCCAGCGGGTCTATCGGGGCGCCGATCTGCGCTACAACCTGGAACTCACCCTCGAAGAGGCGGTGCGCGGCACCACCGTCAACGTGCGGGTGCCGACCCTGGTGACCTGTGACGAATGCGACGGCACAGGCGCCCGCAAGGGCAGCCGTCCGGTCACCTGCACCACCTGCGGCGGGCACGGCCAGGTGCGCATGCAGCAGGGCTTCTTCTCCCTGCAGCAGACCTGTCCGCGCTGTCACGGCAGTGGCCAGATCATCGAAACCCCCTGTCCCAAGTGCCATGGCCAGGGCCGGGTGGAACAGCACAAGACCCTCTCGGTGAAGATCCCCCCCGGGGTCGACACCGGCGATCGGATCCGCCTGGCGGGCGAGGGCGAAGCCGGCGAAAACGGCGGCCCGCCCGGCGATCTCTACGTGCACATCCACGTGCGCCCGCACGAGATCTTCGAGCGCCGCGGCAACGATCTCTACAGCGAAGTGCCCATCTCGGTGGTCACCGCCGCCCTCGGCGGCGAGCTGGACGTGCCCACCCTCGACGGCCGCGTCAAGCTCAAGATCCCGCCGGAAACCCAGAGCGGCAAGCAGTTCCGCCTGCGCGGCAAGGGCGTCAAGGCCGTGCGCGGCCAGGGCGTGGGCGATCTGATCTGCCGTGTGGTGGTGGAAACCCCCGTCAACCTCACCAGGAAACAGAAGGAACTGCTGCGCGAGTTCGACGCCTCCATGGCTGCCGACAGCGTCCACCACAGCCCCCGCGCCTCCTCCTGGCTCGACGGCGTGAAAAAATTCTTCGAAGACATGAAAGGCTGAAATCCCCGGTAGGAGCGGCGCCCCCGCCGCGATAGAATAACGCTTCACAACCCCAACACACATTCCGGGAAAACAACAACATGATCCACATCGGAATCGCCGGCGCCTCCGGGCGCATGGGCCGGGCGCTGCTGGAAGCCGTCCATAACACGCCGGGCATGCGGGTGACCGCGGCCGTCGAACGGGCCGACAGCCCGGTGCTGGGGACGGACGCCGGCGCCATCGCCGGGATCGGGGAGATCGGCGTGCCGGTCACGCGGGATCTGAACGAAGCCCTCGGGCAGGTCGACGTGCTCATCGACTTCACCCTGCCCGAACCCACCCTCGAGCATCTGCGGATCTGCCGGCAGGCGGGCACCCGCATGGTCATCGGCACCACCGGTTTCGACGCGGCCGGCAAGCAGGCCATCCGTGAGGCGGCCGACGACATCGGCATCGTCTTCGCCCCCAACATGAGCGTGGGCGTGAATCTCTGCTTCAAGCTGCTGGATCTGGCCGCCCGGGTGCTGGGCGACGAGGTGGACATCGAGATCATCGAGGCCCATCACCGCCACAAGGTGGATGCCCCGTCGGGCACTGCCCTGCGCATGGGCGAGGTGGTGGCCGAGGCCCTGGGCCGCAATCTGGACGAGGTGGCCGTCTATGGCCGCCAGGGCCATACCGGCGAGCGGGAGCGGCGCACCATCGGGTTCGAGACCATCCGCGCCGGCGACATCGTCGGCGAGCACACGGTGATGTTCGCCGACATCGGCGAGCGGGTGGAGATCACCCACAAGGCTTCCAGCCGCATGACCTTCGCCAGGGGGGCGGTGCGGGCCGCCGGCTGGCTGATGGCGCGCGATCGCGGCCTGTTCGACATGCAGGACGTGCTGGGGTTGAGAGAATACTGAAAAGTCAAACCATACAATGGCTTGCGGCCGGTTTCCTGGGCGGCCGGCAGCCGCGGTCGGTCTGATGCCGGCTCGGGAACCACTTTCCGCTTTCCTCTTTTCTCTGCCTTCATATATAATTACGCCGGTCTAGAGGGATTTTCCGGACCTTTCCTTGAATTTTCGAAGCGGGAGGCGCCCCGGCGGGGTGGCCTCCCGCTTTGTACGTGCGCCCCGCGGAGGTTCATTTGAGGCATCCTGCCCTGCTCGCCCTGGAAGACGGCACCGTATTTCGCGGTGAATCCATCGGTATTGCCGGCCAGACGGTCGGGGAAGTGGTCTTCAATACGGCCATGACCGGCTATCAGGAAATCCTCACCGATCCCTCCTACGCACGCCAGATCGTCACCCTGACCTATCCCCACATCGGCAATACCGGCACCAACGAAGAGGACGAGGAATCCTCGGACGTGCATGCCGCCGGCCTGGTGATTCGGGATCTGCCGTTGGTGGCCTCCAACTGGCGTTCCGAGGAAACCCTCGAGGAATACCTGCGTCGCCACAAGAAGGTGGCCATCGCCGGCATCGACACCCGCAAGCTGACCCGGCTGCTGCGGGAGAAGGGGGCCATGAACGGCTGCATCACTGCCGGCGATGGTCTCGACGAGACGGCGGCCATCGAGGCGGCCCGGGCCTTTCCGGGCCTCAAGGGCATGGATCTGGCGCAGGAGGTCACCACCGGCCAGCCCTACGAGTGGGCCCAGGGCACCTGGAGCCTGGAGGAGGGCCTGCCGAGCGCGCCCCATCCCGTGGAAGCACACCTGCCCCGGCACGTGGTGGCCTACGATTTCGGCGTCAAGCGCAACATCCTGCGCATGCTGGTGGATCGGGGCTGCCGCCTCACCGTGGTGCCGGCCCGGACCCCGGCCGAAGAAGTCCTGAAGCTCGATCCCGACGGCGTGTTCCTCTCCAACGGCCCGGGCGATCCCGAGCCCTGCGACTACGCCATCGAGGCCATCCGCCAGCTCGCTGACCACCAGGTGCCGCTGTTCGGGATCTGCCTGGGCCATCAGCTCCTGTCCCTGGCCTCCGGCGCGCAGACCGTGAAGATGAAGTTCGGCCACCACGGGGCCAACCACCCGGTGCAGGATCTGGATTCGGGCCAGGTGATGATCACCAGCCAGAACCACGGCTTCGCCGTGGACGAGGCCAGCCTGCCCGACCACCTGCGGGCCACCCACCGTTCCCTGTTCGACGGCTCCCTGCAGGGTGTGGAACGCACCGACATCCCCGCCTTCAGCTTCCAGGGCCATCCCGAAGCGAGCCCCGGCCCGCACGACGTGGCGCCGTTGTTCGACAAGTTCATTGAACTTGTCGAGCAGGGCCGAGGGCCGAGGGAGACGTCGTAGGAGCGGCGCCCTCGCCGCGACTGTCGAACGGGTCGCGGCGAGGGCGCCGCTCCTGCAAACAGATTGTTGACGCCGTAGGACGGGCCCAGTGTGCCCTTTGGGTATCAGCCCGATAACCGGAACCGAATCGAAGCACGACGTGACGCCAGGAAACCAGGGACGCAAGGACAACAGGATGCTGTTTGACGAAACCCATCTTTGCGTTCTTCGCGCCTTCGCGCCTTCGCGTTGGATTTTTTGAAAAAGACCCATGCCAAAACGTACCGACATCCAGAGCATCCTCATCATCGGCGCCGGCCCCATCGTCATCGGCCAGGCCTGCGAATTCGACTATTCGGGCGCCCAGGCCTGCAAGGCGCTGAAGGAGGAGGGCTACCGGGTGGTCCTGGTCAACTCCAATCCGGCCACCATCATGACCGATCCGGAGATGGCCGATGCCACCTACATCGAGCCCATCACCTGGGAAGTGGTGGCGCGGATCATCGAGAAGGAGCGGCCCGACGCCCTGCTGCCCACCATGGGCGGACAGACCGCCCTCAACTGTGCCCTGGATCTGGCCCGCGAGGGTGTGCTGGAGGCGTACGGGGTGGAGATGATCGGCGCCACCCGCGATGCCATCGACAAGGCCGAGGATCGCGAACGCTTCCGCGAGGCCATGAGCCGCATCGGCCTCGACATGCCCCGTTCGGCCATCGCCCACAGCCTCGAGGAAGCCCTGCAGGTACAGGCTTCCATCGGCTTTCCCACCATCATCCGTCCCTCCTTCACCATGGGCGGCTCCGGGGGCGGCATCGCCTACAACCGCGAGGAGTTCGAGGAAATCTGCCTGCGCGGGCTGGATCTCTCGCCGACCAAGGAGCTGCTCATCGAGGAATCGATCCTCGGCTGGAAGGAATACGAGATGGAGGTGGTGCGGGATCGCAAGGACAACTGCATCATCATCTGCTCCATCGAGAACCTGGATCCCATGGGCATCCACACCGGTGACTCCATCACCGTGGCCCCGGCCCAGACCCTCACCGACAAGGAATACCAGATCATGCGCGACGCCTCCCTGGCGGTGCTGCGCGAGATCGGCGTGGACACGGGCGGCTCCAACGTCCAGTTTGCGCTCAATCCCGAGAACGGACGCATGATCATCATCGAGATGAACCCCCGCGTCTCACGGTCCTCGGCCCTGGCCTCCAAGGCCACCGGTTTCCCCATCGCCAAGGTGGCGGCCAAGCTGGCGGTGGGCTACACCCTCGACGAGCTGCAGAACGAAATCACCGGCGGCGCCACCCCGGCTTCCTTCGAGCCGGCCATCGACTACGTGGTCACCAAGGTGCCGCGCTTCACCTTCGAGAAGTTCCCCAAGGCCGATCCGCACCTCACCACCCAGATGAAGTCGGTGGGCGAGGTCATGGCCATCGGCCGCACCCAGCAGGAATCCCTGCAGAAGGCCCTGCGCGGTCTTGAAATCGGCGTGGATGGCTTCGACGAGATCCTCGACCGCGAGGCCGACGACGCCATGGACAGGCTCAAGCAGGAGCTCAAGAGCCCCGGCCCCATGCGCCTGTGGTACGTGGCCGATGCCTTCCGCATGGGCCTGGACGTGGAAGAGCTGTACCGGCTTACCTTCATCGATCGCTGGTTCCTGGTGCAGATCAGGGAGATCGTCGAACTGGAGGAACAGGTGCGCGCCGGCACCCTGGCCGATCTCGATCGGGACCGCCTGTTCCGTCTCAAGCGCAAGGGTTTTTCGGATCGCCGCCTGGCGAAACTGCTCGGGATCCGCGAGCAGGCCCTGCGCGAGCACCGGCATGGGCTGGGCGTGCGCCCGGTCTACAAGCGGGTGGACACCTGCGCCGCCGAATTCGCCACCAACACCGCCTACATGTACTCCACCTATGAAGAGGAGTGCGAGGCGGCTCCGACGAATCGCGACAAGATCATGGTCCTCGGCGGCGGCCCCAACCGCATCGGCCAGGGCATCGAGTTCGACTACTGCTGCGTGCACGCCGCCTTCGCCATGCGCGACGACGGCTACGAGACCATCATGGTCAACTGCAATCCGGAGACGGTCTCCACCGACTACGACACCTCCGATCGTCTCTATTTCGAGCCGCTCACCCTCGAAGACGTACTGGAGCTGGTGGAACTGGAGAAACCGAAAGGCGTCATCGTCCAGTACGGCGGCCAGACCCCCCTCAAGCTGGCCCGGGATCTGGAAGCCGCCGGCGCGCCCATCATCGGCACCAGTCCGGACTCCATCGATCTGGCCGAGGACCGCGAACGCTTCCAGCAGATGATTGCGGAACTGGGCCTGCGCCAGCCGCCCAACCGCACCGCTCGCGCCGAGGAGGAGGCGGTGCGCCTGGCCGCCGAGATCGGCTATCCGCTGGTGGTGCGCCCCTCCTACGTGCTGGGCGGACGGGCCATGGAGATCGTCTACAATGAAACCGAGTTGCGCCGCTACATGAACGAGGCCGTGCGCGTCTCCAACGACTCGCCGGTGCTGCTGGATCGCTTCCTCGACGATGCGGTGGAAGTGGACGTGGATGCCATCGGCGATGGCGAGCAGGTGATCATCGGAGGCATCATGCAGCACATCGAGCAGGCGGGGGTACACTCGGGCGATTCGGCCTGTTCCCTGCCGCCCTACGGCCTCTCGCAAGCGGTGCAGGACGAGATGCGCGAACAGGTGCGCAAGATGGCCCGGGCGCTGAACGTGGTAGGCCTGATGAACACCCAGTTCGCCATCCAGGGCGACACGGTATACGTACTGGAGGTCAACCCGCGCGCCTCACGTACCGTGCCCTATGTCTCCAAGGCCACCGGCCGCCCGCTGGCCAAGATCGCCGCCCGCTGCATGGTCGGCCAGAGCCTGGCCGCGCAGGGCATCGAGGCCGAGATCGTGCCCGACTACTTCTCGGTGAAGGAAGCGGTATTTCCCTTCAACAAGTTCCCGGGCGTCGATCCCCTGCTGGGGCCGGAGATGAAGTCCACCGGCGAGGTGATGGGCGTGGGTCGCAGCTTCGGCGAAGCCTATGCCAAGTCGCAGATCGCCGCCGGCGTGAATCTGCCGCGCGGCGGCAAGGCCTTTCTCAGCGTGCGCGACACCGACAAGCCGGGCATCGTCGAAGTCGGCCGGCAACTGGTCGAGCTGGGCTTCGAGCTGGTCGCCACCCATGGCACCGCCCGGGTGCTGATCGCCGCCGGCCTGCCGGTGCAGGCCGTCAACAAGGTGAAGGAAGGGCGGCCGCACGTCGTGGACATGATCAAGAACGACGAAATCGCGCTGATCGTCAACACCACCGAAGGCAGCCAGGCCATCGCCGATTCGGCCACCATCCGCAGCAACGCCCTGCAGCACAAGGTGACCTACACCACCACCCTCGCCGGCGGCCTGGCGCTGTGTACCGCCCTGCGGGAAACCGATCTGAGCGCGGTCAACCGCCTCCAGGATCTGCACAAGGAGATTGCTTCATGAGCCGAGCCCCCATGACCGTCAAGGGCGCCGAGAAACTGCGCGCCGAACTGAAGGAACTCAAGAGCGAAAAGCGGCCCAGGGTGATCCAGGCCATCGCCGAGGCCCGCGAGCACGGCGATCTGAAAGAGAACGCCGAATACCACGCGGCCCGCGAGCAGCAGAGCTTCATCGAGGGTCGCATCAAGGAGATCGAAGCGATCCTCTCCAACGCCGAAATCATCGATCCCGCCAAGCTTGGCGAGTCGGCCGGCAGCAAGATCGTCTTCGGCGCCACCGTCGATCTCTACGACATCGAGGCCGACAAGGACGTGACCTACCAGATCGTCGGCGAGATGGAAGCCGACATCAAGCACAACCTCATCTCCGTCACGTCCCCCATCGCCCGCGCCCTGATCGGCAAGTCCGAAGGCGACGAAGTCGTCGTCCAGGCCCCGGGCGGCGAGCGGGAATACGAGATCGTCAAGGTCCGCTACGAGTGAACCAGGCGCGTACTTCAGTGGAAGTGACGCAGAGGGCGCAGAGACGCAGAGTTCGCAGAGGAATTGTGTTGAATGATTTTCATGTCCCGACCGATGTCGGGAAAATTGAGCCCAGCATCGTTGATCAACAAACCACCCCATATCACATGAACTCGGCGTCCTCTGCGTCTCTGCGCCCTCTGCGTTCCTTCCACCGGACCCCCTAAATGCACGCCGGTGAGCGCATCCTCCTGACCCTCTGGATCGGCGGCATGTGGACCGTCGGGTACGTGGTCGTGCCGACCCTGTTCGACATGCTCGATTCGCGGATCCTGGCCGGGGCCATCGCCGGCAGGCTGTTTACCATCATCAGCGGTATCGGCATTCTCAGCGCCGTGGTGCTCATCGCCGGGCAGCTCTTGTGGGCGTCCGTGCCCTGGCGGCGCAACTGGCGTCTCGGGGTGCTGGCGGGCATGCTGGTCATCCTTTTGATCGGCCAGTTCGGCCTGCAACCGCAGATGGCCGCCCTCAAGGCCGCCGGCCTCGCCGATCCCGCCAGCGCCGCCGCCTTCGGCCGCCTGCACGGCATCTCATCGGCCCTGTTTCTCGTCAACAGCCTGCTGGGGCTGGTGCTGGTGATCTTCGGCCTCGGCGAGCGGGCGGCTTCGAAAGGCAGCAGGCGGGAGTAACGCAGAGGGCGCAGAGACGCCGAGGAATCGTGTTGTAATGATTTTCATGTCCCGACCGATGTCGGGAAGGTCGTGCGCAGCAGCGGTAATCAGAAAACCGCTTCTTGCAAGATCGACTCGGCGTCCTCTGCGTCTCTGCGCCCTCTGCGTTTCTTCCACTGCTCCTTGATTCAGGGCAACACGATCCCGGGCTTCTCCGCCGGCCGGTAGAAGGCCGCCACGTGGCCGATGCTGAGAACCCAGTCGGCGCCGGTGGCCTCGGCGATCCGTTCGATCATGGCCTGGCGTTCCTCCCGATCGGCGGCGTTCACCCGCACCTTGATGAGTTCGTGGTGGGCGAGGCGGCCGTCGATCTCTTCCAGCACCGCCGGGGTGAGGCCGGCGCCGCCGACGATGACCACGGGCTTGAGATGATGGGCGAGCTTGCGCAGATGGCGGCGCTGAGTTTGCGTAATGGGCATGAAATCTGAGAAATGTGAAAGGTTACAAGCGGAAAGAGGAAAGGCGTATTATACCCCCTACCGGCATGCCTTGACTCTTTCCACTTTCCTCTTTTCTCTGATTTCCATGGCCAAACGCAGCAAGACCTCCGGCAAGTGGCTGAAGGAGCACTTCGACGACCCTTACGTAAAGCGCGCCCGGCAGGAAGGCTGGCGTTCGCGGGCGGTCTACAAGCTCATGGAGATCGACGAGCGGGATCGCCTGCTGCGGCGGGGGATGACGGTGGTGGATCTGGGGGCGGCTCCGGGGAGCTGGTCCGAATGGGTGGCGCGCAAGGTGCAGCCCGGCGGGCGGGTCATCGCGCTGGACATCCTGCCCATGGACAGCCTCCCCGACGTGGCCTTCATCCAGGGCGACTTTCGCGAGCAAGCCGTTCTGGAACAGTTGCTTGCCACCATCGGCGAGCAGCCGGTGGACCTTGTAATCTCGGACATGGCCCCCAATATCAGTGGCATGAAAGCCGTCGATCAGCCTCGCGCCATGTACCTGGCCGAACTGACGCTGGATCTGGCGGAACAGGTGCTCCGTCCCGGCGGGGATCTGCTGATCAAGGCCTTCACCGGCGAGGGCCTGGACGAGTTCAAGCGCCAGTTGCGCGCCCGGTTCGGCAAGCTGCAGGTGCGCAAGCCTAGGGCCTCCCGGCCCCGTTCCCCCGAAATCTACCTCCTGGCGCGGGACTTTCGCCCCCGGTGAGCCGGTTTCGGACAAAAATCAGGGACATATCGCCGGGCCGGCATGCAACCTGCAAGGTTTTTTGCAGTCCAAGCCACAAAGGCCCGGAAGGCCGTGGGGATGACATCTGCGGCCATTCCTATATTATTAGCGCTATCGGACCCCGAATCATCCAACTGAACGAGCACGGAGCCCTGTCTCCGTCGATGAGGTAACGACTTGAACGATCTAGCCAAGAACATTCTGCTGTGGGTGATTGTCGCCGTCATCCTGATGATGGTGTTCAACAATCTCAATACCACCTCCGCCAGCACGCCGCTGGCCTACTCGGACTTCCTGCAGAGCGTGCGTGCGGGCGAGGTGAAGGAAGTGGTGATCAAGGGCGGCAACGTGATCAGCGGCAAGCTGACCAACGGCGCCCGCTTCTCCACCTACAGCCCCGAGACCGACAACAAGGCCATGATTGGCGAACTCATGGATCACGGCGTGAAGATCAACGCCCAGCCCAACGAGCCGTCCATCTGGACCCAGATCTTCATTTCCTGGTTCCCCTTCCTGCTCATCATCGGCCTGTGGATCTTCTTCATGCGCCAGATGCAGGGCGGAGGCGGCGGCAGCCGGGGGGCTTTCTCCTTCGGCAAGAGCCGCGCCCGCCTGCTGGGTGAGGACCAGGTGAAGATCACCTTCGCCGACGTGGCCGGCGTGGACGAGGCCAAGGAAGAAGTGGCCGAGCTGGTGGAATTCCTGCGTGACCCCGGCAAGTTCACCCGCCTGGGCGGCAAGATCCCCCGCGGCGTGCTGATGGTCGGCCCGCCCGGCACCGGCAAGACCCTGCTGGCCAAGGCCATCGCCGGTGAGGCCAAGGTGCCGTTCTTCACCATCTCCGGCTCCGACTTCGTGGAGATGTTCGTGGGCGTGGGCGCCTCGCGGGTGCGCGACATGTTCGAGCAGGCCAAGAAGCACGCGCCCTGCATCATCTTCATCGACGAGATCGACGCCGTGGGCCGTCACCGTGGTGCCGGCCTCGGCGGCGGGCACGACGAGCGCGAGCAGACCCTCAACCAGCTCCTGGTGGAGATGGACGGCTTCGAGGGCAACGAGGGCGTGATCGTCATCGCCGCCACCAACCGCCCCGACGTGCTCGACCCGGCCCTGCTGCGCCCCGGCCGCTTCGACCGCCAGGTGGTGGTGCCGCTGCCCGACATGCTCGGCCGCGAGCAGATCCTCAAGGTGCACATGCGCAAGGTGCCGATTGCCGATGACGTGGATGCCAAGATCATCGCCCGCGGCACCCCCGGCTTCTCCGGTGCCGATCTGGCCAACCTGGTCAACGAAGCGGCCCTGTTCGCGGCGCGCGCCAACAAGCGGCTGGTGAGCATGGAGGAGTTCGACAAGGCCAAGGACAAGATCATGATGGGCGCCGAGCGTCGCAGCATGGTCATGAACGAGGACGAGAAGAAGCTCACCGCCTACCACGAGGCGGGGCACGCCATCGTCGGCCTGTCGGTACCCTCCCACGATCCGGTGTACAAGGTCACCATCATTCCCCGCGGCCGTGCCCTGGGCGTGACCATGTTCCTGCCGGAGGAGGATCGCTATTCCTACAGCAAGGAGCGCCTTGAGAGCCAGATCGCCAGCCTGTTCGGCGGGCGCATCGCCGAGGAGCTGATCTTCGGCCCCGAGCATGTCACCACCGGCGCCAGCAACGACATTCAGCGGGCCACCGAGATTGCCCGCAACATGGTCACTCGCTGGGGCCTGTCCGAGAAGCTCGGCCCGCTGACCTACGGCGAGGAGGAGGGCGAGGTGTTCCTGGGCCACTCGGTGACCCAGCACAAGAACGTCTCCGACGAGACCGCCCACATCATCGACGAGGAGATCCGCTCCGTGATCGAGCGCAACTATGCCCGGGCGCGGAACATCCTTACCGACAAGATGGACAAGTTGCACATGATGGCCGAGGCCCTGATCAAGTACGAGACCATCGACGAGGATCAGATCGCCGACATCATGAACGGCCGCGAGCCCCGTCCGCCGGCCCACTGGGACGACTCGGAACCGCCCCGGGGCTCGGCCCCGGCCGGCGAAGCCGGTGATCGCCGCGGCAAGGAAGCCGGCGAAGGCCCCATCGGCGGCCCGGCCAGCGAGCACTGACTCGTTGCGGAGGCTCCCGCTGCAGGAGCGGCGCAAGCCGCGACCCTGCAGCCAGAGCACCCGGTGAAGACAAAAACGGCGGACGGATGTCCGCCGTTTTCCTTGGTTCCGGAATCACACATGCTGAAATTCGGCTCGCTGACCCTCCCCACGCCCGCGGTCATGGGCATCCTCAACGTCACCCCCGATTCCTTCTCCGACGGCGGTCGCTTCATCGGCCGCGAGGCGGCCCTGCGGCGGGTGCGGGAGATGATCACCGAGGGCGCGGCCATCATCGACGTGGGGGGCGAGTCCACCCGACCCGGTGCCCGGGCCGTGAGCGTGGACGAGGAACTGGCGCGGGTGATTCCGGTCATCGAGGCCGTTCGCAGCGAGTCGGACAACCCCGTTTCCATCGACACCAGCAAACCCGAGGTGATGCGCGAGGCCGTGGCCGCCGGCGCCAGCCTCATCAACGACGTGCGCGCCCTGCGCGAGCCGGGGGCCCTCGAGGCCGCGGCGGCACTGGGCGTGCCCGTGTGCCTCATGCACATGCGCGGCGAGCCGCGCACCATGCAGCAGCACCCCCATTACGACGACGTGGTGGGGGAAGTGCTGGCCTTCCTCGAGGCCCGCGTGGCCGCCTGCGAGGCCGCCGGCATTCCCCGCAGCCGCCTGATCCTCGATCCGGGCTTCGGTTTCGGCAAGACGCTGGAACACAACCTGGCCCTGTTCCGGGCCCTGCCGCGTTTCGTCGCCACCGGCCTGCCGGTGCTGGTGGGCGTTTCCCGCAAGTCCATGATCGGCCAGGTACTGGGCGTGCCGGTGACTGAGCGCCTGGCCGGCAGCCTGGCCCTGGCCACCCTCGCCGTCGGGTTTGGTGCCGCCATAGTCCGTTCGCACGATGTCAGGGAAACCGTTCATGCGGTTAGAATGGCCGCCGTGGTCAGCAACGGAGAGGAGTGAGCGACATGGAAAAACGCCGCTATTTCGGCACCGACGGGATTCGTGGCCGGGTGGGCGAGTCGCCCATCACCCCCGATTTCGTGCTCAAGCTCGGCTGGGCCGTGGGCCGGGTGCTGGGCCGCGACGGCGGCAAGGTCCTGATCGGCAAGGACACGCGGATCTCCGGTTACATGTTCGAGTCGGCCCTGGAGGCGGGCCTCTCGGCCGCGGGCCTCGACACCGCGCTGCTCGGCCCCATGCCCACGCCGGCCATCGCCTATCTCACCCGCACCCAGCACGCCCGCACCGGCATCGTCATCTCCGCTTCCCACAACCCCTATCACGACAACGGCATCAAGTTCTTCTCCGCCGAGGGCACCAAGCTGCCCGATGAAGTGGAGCTGGCCATCGAGGCCGAGCTGGACAAGCCCCTGGCCTGCAACGACTCGGCCCGCCTGGGCAAGGCCACCCGCCTCGAGGACGCCGCCGGGCGTTACATCGAGTTCTGCAAGAGCACCTTCCCCTGCGGCCGGGATCTGGCCGGGCTGAAGATCGTCGTGGACTGCGCCCACGGCGCCACCTATCACGTGGCCCCGGCGGTGTTCGACGAACTGGGCGCCCGGGTCACCGCCATCGGGGTCGAGCCCGACGGCCTGAACATCAACGACGGCGTCGGCTCCACCCATCCCGAAACCCTGCAGCGCCGGGTGGTGGAAGAGGGCGCCGATCTCGGCATCGCCCTGGATGGCGACGGCGACCGGGTGCTGATGGTGGACGGCGACGGTACCTTGCTCGACGGTGACGAGCTGCTCTACATCATCGCCATGGAACGCCAGGCCCGCCAGGCCCTGGAAGGCGGCGTGGTCGGCACCCTCATGACCAACCTGGGACTGGAACACGCCTTCGCCCGCGAAGGCGTGCCCTTCGCCCGGGCGAAGGTCGGCGACCGCTATGTGCTCGAACAGCTTCGCGCCAGCAACTGGCGGCTGGGCGGCGAATCGTCGGGCCACATCATCTGCCTGGACCGCACCACCACCGGCGATGGCATCGTCTCGGCCCTGCAGGTGCTGGCGGCCATGACCCACAGCGGCCGCCGCCTGGGCGAACTGCGTGCGGGCATGACCAAGTATCCGCAGGAGCTGATCAACGTGCGCCTTGAACAGCGCATCGACGTGCTCGCCCTGCCGACCGTGCAGGCCGCCGTGGCCGAGGCCGAGGCCCGCCTGGCCGAGCGGGGCCGGATCCTGCTGCGGCCCTCCGGCACGGAACCGCTGATCCGGGTCATGGTCGAAGGCCAGGACGCCGCCGAAGTGACCCGGGTCGCCAGCGAACTGGCCGAGGTGGTGCGCACCGCCATCACCGCCGCCTGACTTCCCGCATTGATTTATGGGCCGCCGGCGGGTATCCTTTCGCGCTTTCCGAAGACCGTCCGCAAATCGCTGAATCTGGAGAGGCATCCATGCGTCAACCCCTGATCGCCGGCAACTGGAAGATGAACGGCACCCGCGAGTCCATCAAGGCCCTGCTCGACGGGATCAAGGCCGGGATCGGGGAGGTGAAGGTGGCCGAAGTGGCCGTCTGCCCGCCCTTCGTCTACCTGGCCGACGTGCAGGCCCAGCTCGAGGGCACGCCCATCGCCTGGGGGGCGCAGAACCTCAGCACCGAACTCAAGGGCGCCTTCACCGGCGAGATCGCCGCGCCCATGCTGAATGATTTCGGCTGCAAGTACGTGATCGTCGGTCACTCCGAGCGCCGCACCCTGTTCGGCGAGGACGATGCCACCGTGGCCACCAAGTTCGCCGTGGCCCGCGCCAACGGCCTCAAGCCCATCCTCTGCGTGGGCGAGACCCTCGAGGAGCGCGAGAAGGGCGTGACTGAAGACGTGGTGGCCCGCCAGATCCAGGCCGTCATCGACAGGGAAGGCGTCGCCGCCCTGGCCGACGGCGTGATTGCCTACGAGCCCGTCTGGGCCATCGGCACCGGCAAGACCGCCAGCCCGGAACAGGCCCAGGCCGTGCACGCCTTCATCCGCGGCATGATCGCCGGGCAGGATGCCGGCGTGGCGGAGGCCCTGCGCATCCAGTACGGCGGCAGCATGAACGCCGGCAATGCCGCCGAACTGCTGGCCCAGCCCGACATCGACGGCGGCCTGATCGGCGGCGCCTCGCTCAAGGCCGAGGATTTCCTGACCATCTGCCGCGCCGCGGGCTGAGCCCGGCGCCTGAAGAAACCGAGATGCTGCACAATATCATTCTGGTCATCCACGTTCTGATCTCCGTTGCCCTGATCGGACTCATCCTGATCCAGCAGGGCAAGGGCGCCGAGGCCGGTGCGGCCTTCGGCAGCGGGGCCTCGGGAACCGTGTTCGGCGCCCGCGGCGCTGCCTCGTTCCTGACCCGCACCACGGCCATCCTGGCCACGCTGTTCTTCATTACCAGCCTGAGCCTGGCCTATCTGGCCTCCATGGAGTCCAGGCCGGTCAGCGCGGCGGAGAAACTGGAACAGATCGAAACCCCGGCCCCGGTCTCCGACGTGCCCAGCGTCGAGACCCCGGCCACGGCGCCGGCCGGCGGCAGCGACGTGCCCGCCGTCCCGGCGGCCCCCAAGGCCCCGACCGCGCCGGCCAAAAAGTCCCCGGAAAATGCCGGGAAACCATAGGAAAACGATTTCAAGCCGAAGTGGTGGAATTGGTAGACACGCTATCTTGAGGGGGTAGTGGCGAAAGCCGTGCCGGTTCGAGTCCGGCCTTCGGCACCACACGCTGTAAGAAACAACCGGGGCCCGTCCCCGGTTTTTCTTTTTTTGCCGTCGACCCGTCACGGATCCGTGCCGGCTGACGCGGGCCCTCCATGGCCCGCGCCCTGCGGGCGCCGCTGGCGCGGCGTCCGGTTCCGCTCCCGGCGGAACCGTCGAGTCCGGCCTTCGGCACCAACACGAAACGAAAAAACCGGGGCTTTGCCCCGGTTTTTTCGTTTCAGGGCCGAGGGACGAGTGGTGAGGGCCGAGGAGAGGGAAATCGCCGCTTTGTTCCCCGTAGCGTAGGGCGGGTCAAGCGAAGCGGACCCGCCGGGGAAGAATCCCCCTGCGATGCGCGTTGTGACAAACCTTTTGCTGCCGGAAAAGACCGTCCGCATTGTCGGTCATCGTTTTCGATTTCGGGAAATTCCGAGGGGATTCCCTGCCAACAACGGGAATGGCCTGTCATTCCCGACGAAATTGTTAAGGTGCTGTTTTTTCTGCCGTATTCATTTCATACGGCCATCGTGTTCGCTTTATGCAACGATAAGAATCGCAAACTTGACACCCCCTTGCCGCCTGCCTAGACTGCCTCGAATGTGCTGCCACGGCAGACGCGATAACGAAAAGAAAACCGCCTGCGCGGTCAACCATCGGGGTAGAGGAAACGCATGCTGGAA
The DNA here is from genome assembly GCA_026984045.1 of Chromatiales bacterium. Lineage (GTDB taxonomy): Bacteria > Pseudomonadota > Gammaproteobacteria > UBA6429 > Thiohalophilaceae > JALSSV01. The sequence continues at coordinate 27,245 of JALSSV010000061.1, forward strand.
AACTACCTGCCAATCCTGATCTTCATCCTCGTTGGACTGGCAGTCGGCGGCATGATGATCATGCTGGGTTTCATCCTCGCCCCCAACCGCCCCGACAGCGAAAAGCTCTCGCCCTACGAGTGCGGTTTCGAGGCCTTCGAGGATGCGCGCATGAAGTTCGACGTGCGCTATTACCTCGTCGCCATCCTCTTCATCATCTTCGATCTGGAAATCGCCTTCCTGTTTCCCTGGGCCATCGTGCTCAAGGAGATCGGCTGGTTCGGTTTCATCGCCATGAGCCTGTTCCTCGGCATCCTGGTGATCGGCTTCATCTATGAATGGAAGAAGGGGGCTCTGGAATGGGAGTAGAAGGCGTCCTCAAGGAAGGTTTCGTCACCACCCAGGCGGACAAGCTCATCAACTGGGCGCGGACCGGTTCCCTGTGGCCCATGACCTTCGGCCTCGCCTGCTGTGCGGTGGAGATGATGCACTCGGCCGCGGCCCGTTACGATCTGGACCGCCTGGGGATCATCTTCCGCCCCAGTCCCCGCCAGTCGGACGTGATGATCGTGGCCGGGACCCTGGTCAACAAGATGGCCCCGGCCCTGCGCAAGGTCTATGACCAGATGGCCGAGCCGCGCTGGGTGATCTCCATGGGCTCCTGCGCCAACGGCGGCGGCTATTACCACTATTCCTATTCGGTGGTGCGCGGCTGCGACCGGGTGGTGCCGGTCGACATCTACGTGCCGGGCTGTCCGCCCACTGCCGAGGCCCTGATCTACGGCATCCTGCAGTTGCAGAACAAGATCCGCCGCACCAACACCATCGCCCGCTGAGCCCATGTCCGCCTACTACGAAGAACTGCTGGAAACCCTGCAGGAGCGCCTCGGCGAGAGCGTGGTCAACCCGCGCGTGGCCCTGGGCGAGCTGACCTTCGAAACGCCGCCGGAGAAGCTGCTCGCCACCTGCCGCGCCCTGCGCGACAACGATGCCTTTGCCTGCGCCCAGCTCATCGACCTGTGCGGCGTGGACTATTCCGAATACGGCGAACAGCCCTGGGACGGGCCGCGCTACGCGGTGGTCTATCACCTGCTGTCGATTCGCCACAACCACCGTATCCGCCTCAAGTGCTTCATCGACGGCGAGCCGCCGCGCATCGCCTCGATGATCGACATCTGGGCCTCGGCCAACTGGTTCGAGCGCGAGGCCTTCGATCTCTACGGCATCCTCTTCGAGGGGCATCCCGACCTGCGCCGCATCCTCACCGACTACGGCTTCGTCGGCCACCCCTTCCGCAAGGACTTCCCCCTCTCGGGCAACGTGGAGATGCGCTACGACCCGGAACGCCAGCGGGTGGTCTACGAGCCGGTGACCGTGGAGCCGCGCATCAACCAGCCGCGGGTGATCCGCCACGACAACCGCTACCTGGACCCGGCCAGCGAGGAGGGCGGCGATGCCTGAGATCCGCAACTACACGGTCAACTTCGGGCCCCAGCATCCGGCCGCCCACGGCGTGCTGCGCCTGGTGCTGGAGATGGACGGCGAGGTGGTACAGCGCGCCGATCCCCACGTGGGCCTGCTGCACCGGGCCACCGAGAAGCTGGCCGAATACAAGATCTACAACCAGTCCATTCCCTACATGGACCGGCTCGACTACGTCTCGATGATGGTCAACGAGCACGCCTACGTGCTGGCCATCGAGAAGCTGCTGGGCATCGAGGCGCCCATCCGCGCCCAGTACATCCGCGTGATGTTCGATGAGATCACCCGCCTGCTGAACCACCTCATGTGGCTCGGCACCCACGCCCTCGACGTGGGCGCCATGACCATGTTCCTCTACTGCTTCCGCGAGCGCGAGGATCTGATGGACATGTACGAGGCGGTCTCCGGCGCGCGCATGCACGCGGCCTACTACCGTCCGGGCGGGGTGTACCGGGACCTGCCCGACAGCATGCCCAAATACACGGAAACGAAGTACCGCGACAAGGACGAAGTCCGGCGCATGAACGCCAACCGCGAAGGCAGCCTGCTCGACTTCATCTGGGACTTCACCGAGCGCTTCCCCGGTTACGTGGACGAGTACGAAACCCTGCTCACCGACAACCGGATCTGGAAGCAGCGTACCGTCGGCATCGGCGTGGTCAGCCCCGAGCGGGCCCTGCAGCTCGGCTTCACCGGCCCCATGCTGCGCGGCTCGGGGATCGAATGGGATCTGCGCAAGAAGCAGCCCTACGAGGTCTACGACCGGCTCGACTTCCAGGTGCCCATCGGCGTCAACGGCGACTGCTACGACCGCTACCTGGTGCGGGTGGAGGAGATGCGCCAGTCCAACCGCATCATCCGCCAGTGCGTGGAATGGCTGCGCAAGCACCCGGGCCCGGTGATGCTCGAAAACCACAAGGTCACCCCGCCGAGCCGCGAGGAGATGAAGAGCGAGATGGAAGCCCTGATCCATCACTTCAAGCTCTTCACCGAAGGCTACGTGCTGCCCGAGGGCGAGGCCTATGCCGCCGTCGAGCACCCCAAGGGCGAGTTCGGGATCTACCTGGTCTCCGACGGCGCCAACAAGCCCTACCGCCTGAAGATCCGGCCGCCGGGCTTCATCCATCTCGCCGCCATGGACGAGATGGCCCGTGGGCACATGCTGGCCGACGTGGTGGCCATCATCGGCACCATGGACATCGTATTCGGAGAAATCGATCGATGATGACAGGCACCACCGCAAGCGCCGGCCGCATCGAACTCATCAGCGAGGAGTCCCGCGCCGAGATCGATCGCTGGATCGCCAAGTACCCGCCCGAGCAGAAGCGCTCGGCGGTGATGGCCGCCCTGCGCATCGTCCAGGATCAGAACGGTGGCCACCTCACCACCGAGCTGATGGACGCCGTGGCCGCCTACCTGGAGATGCCGCCGGTGGCCGTGTACGAGGTGGCCACCTTCTATTCCATGTACGAGCTGGAGCCGGTGGGCAAGCACAAGATCTGCGTGTGCACCAACATCTCCTGCATGCTGCGCGGCTCCGACGAGGTGGTGGCCCACCTGAAGGAACGGCTCGGTATCGGTTTGGGCGAGACCACCCCCGACGGCCGCTTTACCCTCAAGGAAGTGGAATGCCTCGGCGCCTGCGTGGAGGCCCCCATGTTCCAGATCGGCCAGACCTACTACGGCAACCTCACGCCGGAGAAGATCGACGAAATCCTGGAGGGGCTGGACTGATGCGCAGCACCGTCAATCAGGCAGGAGGGCCGCGGCATGGCCAATGAAGTCTGCTTCCGCACCCTGCACCTGGAGCGGCCCTGGACCCTCGACAGTTACCGCAGCGTCGGTGGCTACCGGGTGGTGGAGAAGATCCTGCGCGAGAAGATCCCGCCCGAGGATCTGATCGAGGAGCTCAAGACCTCGGCCCTGCGCGGCCGCGGCGGCGCCGGTTTCCCCACCGGACTCAAGTGGAGCTTCATGCCCCGCAACGCACCGGGCCAGAAGTACATCGTCTGCAACTCCGACGAGGGCGAACCGGGCACCTGCAAGGATCGCGACATCCTGCGCTACAACCCGCACCAGCTCATCGAGGGCATGATCATCGCCGGTTACTGCATCGGCGCCACGGTGGGCTACAACTACATCCGCGGCGAGTTCTGGGAGCCCTACGAACGCTTCGAGGCAGCCCTGCAGGAAGCCTACGCGGCCGGCCTGCTGGGCAAGAACCTGTTCGACTCGGGCTTCGACTTCGATCTCCATACCCATCTCGGCGCCGGCGCCTACATCTGCGGCGAAGAGACCGCTCTGCTCGAGTCCATCGAGGGCAAGAAGGGCCAGCCCCGCTTCAAGCCGCCGTTCCCGGCCGGCTTCGGCCTCTACGGCCGGCCCACCACCATCAACAACACCGAGACCCTCGCCTCGGTGCCGGTGATCCTGGAGAAGGGTGGCCAGTGGTTCCTGGAGATGGGCAAGCCCAACAACGGCGGTACCAAGCTGTTCTGCGTCTCCGGCCACGTCAACCGGCCCGGCAACTTCGAGATTCCCCTCGGCACGCCCTTTGCCGAGTTGCTGGAGATGGCCGGCGGCGTGCGCGACGGGCATGAATTGAAGGCGGTGATTCCCGGCGGCTCCTCCACCCCGGTGATTCCCGCCGACGTGGCCATGGAGATGGACATGGACTACGACTCCATCGCCAAGGCCGGCTCCATGCTCGGCGCCGGTTCGGTGATCGTGATGGACGAGACCACCTGCATGGTCCGCGCCCTGGCCCGTCTGTCCCATTTCTACTACGAAGAGTCCTGCGGCCAGTGCACCCCCTGCCGCGAAGGCACCGGCTGGCTGGCGCGGGTGATCCACCGCATCGAGCACGGCGAAGGCCGGCCCGAGGATCTGGACCTGCTCGACGACGTGGCCGGGCGCATCGCCGGCCGCACCATCTGCGCCCTGGGCGACGCCGCGGCGATGCCGGTGCAGAGTTTCCTCAAGCATTTCCGTGACGAGTTCGAATATCACATCGAACACCGCACCTGCATGGTCGGGCCCGGGGCCCGAAACGAAGGCTGAGACGCGCCATGGTCACCATCGAAATCGACGGCAAGACGCTCCAGGTGCCCAAGGGCAGCATGGTCATCGAGGCGGCCGATGCGGCCGGCATCGTGATCCCCCGTTTCTGCTATCACAAGAAGCTGTCGGTGGCCGCCAACTGCCGCATGTGCCTGGTGGAAGTGGAAAAGGCGCCCAAGCCCCTGCCGGCCTGCGCCACCCCGGTCACCGACGGCATGAAAGTCTTCACCCGCTCGCCGCTGGCCCTCGAGGCGCAGAAGAGCGTCATGGAGTTCCTGCTCATCAACCATCCCCTCGACTGCCCCATCTGCGATCAGGGCGGGGAGTGCGATCTGCAGGATCTGGCCATGGGCTTCGGCAAGGACGTCTCGCGCTTCACCGAGAACAAGCGGGTGGTGCCCGATCCCGACATCGGCCCGCTCATCGCCACCGGCATGACCCGCTGCATCCACTGCACCCGCTGCGTGCGCTTCGGCCAGGAGATCGCCGGCATCCAGGAACTGGGCGCCGTGGGACGTGGCGAGCACACCCGGATCGGCACCTACGTGGCGCGCGCCGTCACCTCCGAACTCTCCGGCAACGTCATCGATCTGTGTCCGGTGGGCGCGCTCACCTCCAAGCCCTTCCGCTTCAAGGCCCGGGCCTGGGAACTGACCCACCACGCCGGCATCGCCGCCCACGACTGCATCGGCTCCAACATCGAATACCACGTGCGGCGCAACGAAGTGATGCGCGTGCTGCCGCGGGAGAACGAGGCGATCAACGAAACCTGGATCTCGGACCGGGATCGCTTCAGCTACCCCGGCTTCTACAGTGACGATCGCGCCACCCGGCCGCTGATCCGCCAGGGCGAGGAGTGGAAGGAAGTGGACTGGGAGACCGCCATCGCCTATGCCGCCGAAGGGCTTGGCCGGGTCCGCGAGAAATACGGCGCCGAGCGCCTCGCCGCCCTGACCTCGCCCAACGCCAGCGTGGAGGAAGGCTACCTGTTGCAGAAGCTGATGCGGGCCCTCGGCGCCCACAGCGTGGATCACCGCCTGCGCCGGCTCGACTTCCGCGCGCCCGACAGCGAGCCTCTGGCCCCGGCCCTCGGCATGGCCATCGCCGATCTGGAGACACTGGATGCGGCGCTGCTGATCGGCTCCTGGACCCGCAAGGATCAGCCCCTGCTCGGGCACCGTCTGCGCAAGGCCGCCCTGCGCGGCGCGCGCATCGCCGCGCTCAATCCGCTGCGTTACGAGTTCAACTTCCCGCTCTCCGAGCATCTGGTGCATGCCCCGCAGATCCTGCCCGCGCAGCTTGCGGCCATCGCCAAGGCCCTGCTGGTGCTCAGCGGCCAGCCCGCGCCCGAAGGCCTGGAGCGGCTGCTCGAGAACGTGGAGGTCCACGAAAGCCACCGCCGCATCGCCACCGATCTCTTCGAGGCCGAACGGGCCGGCGTGTTCCTCGGCCTGCAGGCCCAGAGCCTGCCCAACCTGACCGAGCTGCGGGCCCTGGCCAACGTGATCGCCGAACAGGCCGGCGCCACCCTCGGTTATTTCAGCGACGGCGCCAATGCCGTGGGCCTGGCTCTGGCCGGCGTGCTGCCTCACCGGAGCGTTGGCGGTCAGGCGGTGGAGAAGGCCGGCCACGCCGCGGATGCGATTCTCGGCGGCGAGTCCCGCGGCCTGATCCTGCACGGTTTCGAGCCCGAATTCGACACGGCCAACCCCGGCGCGACCCTCGCCGCCCTGCAGACGGCCGATTTCGTGGTGGTGCTCAACGGCTACGACACCCCGGCCATGCGCCGCTATGCCGACGTGATCCTGCCGGTGAGCCTGGTGCACGAGAGCGGCGGCACCTTCGTCAATGCCGAGGGCACCTGGCAGACCTGGCGCGGTGCCGTGCGCCCCTTCGCCGAGGCGCGGCCGGCCTGGAAGGTGTTGTGGGTGCTCGGCAATTTCCTGAAACTCGACGGGTTCGAGCAGGAGACCGTCGAGCAGGTGCGCGACGAGTTGCGTGAAGCCCTGGGGCCGGTCGTGCCGGATCCCCGCTCCCCCTGGCAGGCCCCGGCGAGCCTCGCGGGGCAGGGCGGCGAGCTGTACCGCATCGGTCATCTGCCCCTCTATGCGGTGGATGCGGTGGTGCGCCGCTCCCCGCCGCTGCAGGAGACCACCGATCACATCGTCGGCGCCCTCTATCTCAACCGCGCCACGGCCGATCGCCTGGGCCTGTCCGAAGCCGACACGGTGCAGGCCAGTCAGGACGGCCACACGGCCACCCTGCCGCTGGTGATCGACGAAGGGGTGCCCGACGACTGCGTGTTCATTCCCCAGGGGGTGCCGGGCAGTGATTCGCTGGGCGCGGCCTGCGGCCCCGTTGCGTTGCAGAAGGTGACGGCATGATGGACTGGTTCGTGGAACTGTGGCAGGCGGTCCCCCTCGGCGTGCAGACCGTGGTGATCATCCTCCTGCAGATCATCGCCATCGTGCTGCCGCTGATGCTGTGCGTGGCCTACCTCACCTACGCCGAGCGCAAGGTGATCGGCGCCATGCAGATCCGCATGGGGCCCAACCGCGTGGGCTTCTTCGGCCACCGGCTGTGGGGGCTCGGCCAGCCCATCGCCGATGCCGTGAAGCTGATGTTCAAGGAGATCGTGATCCCCGCCGGCGCCAACCGCGGCCTGTTCCTGCTGGCGCCGGTGCTGTCCATCGGCCCGGCGCTGGCGGCCTGGGCCGTGGTGCCCTTCGATGCCCACCTGGTGCTGGCCGACATCGATGCCGGCCTGCTCTACGTGCTGGCGGTCACCTCCATCGGCGTGTACGGGGTGATCATCGCCGGCTGGGCCTCCAACTCCAAGTACGCCCTGCTCGGCGCCATGCGTTCCGGCGCGCAGATCGTCTCCTACGAGATCGCCATGGGCTTCGCCCTGGTGGGCGTGCTGATGGCCGGCGGTTCCCTGAACCTGGGCTCGATCGTGCGCGCCCAGGAAGGCGGCGTGCTGCACTGGTTCTGGATCCCGCTGCTGCCCCTGTTCGTCATCTATTTCGTCTCCGCCGTGGCCGAGACCAACCGCGCCCCCTTCGACGTGGCCGAGGGCGAGTCGGAAATCGTCGCCGGCTTCCACGTGGAATACTCGGGCATGGCCTTCGCCGTGTTCTTCCTCGCCGAATACGCCAACATGATCCTGGTCTCGGGCCTGACCGCCATCATGTTCCTGGGCGGCTGGCTCTCGCCCCTGCAGGGGCTGCTGCCCGAGAGCGCCTTCGGCGTGCCGGTGATCGGCGCCCTGCTGGGCGACGGCATCCACTGGTTCATCATCAAGACCGCCTTCTTCCTGTTCCTGTTTCTGTGGTTCCGCGCCACTTTCCCGCGCTATCGCTACGATCAGATCATGCGTCTGGGCTGGAAGATCTTCATTCCCATCACCATCGTCTGGCTGCTGGTGGTGGGTGTCATGATTCTCGCCGGGCTGCCGCCCTGGTTCGACGGGGCGTAGGAGGACTGCCATGACCGCATTCGCCCGTTTCCTCAAGAGCCTGTTCCTGCTGGAGCTGTTCAAGGGCCTGTCGGTGACCGGCCGCTATTTCTTCGCGCGCAAGTTCACCCTGCAGTACCCCGAGGAGAAGACCCCGCTCTCGCCGCGCTTTCGCGGCCTGCACGCGCTGCGCCGCTATCCCAACGGCGAGGAGCGCTGCATCGCCTGCAAGCTCTGCGAGGCCATCTGCCCGGCCCTGGCCATCACCATCGAGGCCGAAGAGCGGGAAGACGGCACCCGCCGCACCACCCGTTACGACATCGATCTGACCAAGTGCATCTTCTGCGGCTTCTGCGAGGAATCCTGCCCGGTGGATTCCATCGTCGAGACCCACATCTTCGAATACCACGGCGAGGAGCGGGGCGATCTCTACATGACCAAGGACCGCCTGCTGGCGGTCGGTGACAAGTACGAGGCGCAGATCGCCGCGGCCCGCAAGCAGGACGCTCCCTACCGCTAACCGGACGAGACGCAGGACATGGGCATCGAAAAAATCATCTTCTACGTCTTCGCCGCGCTCTCCGTGTACGGGGCGCTGATGGTGATCACCGTGCGCAACCCGGTCAAGGCGGCGCTGTATCTGGTGTTCACCTTCTTCGCCAGCGCCGGCGTGTGGATCCTGCTGGAGGCCGAGTTCCTGGCCATCGTGCTGGTGCTGGTCTACGTGGGGGCGGTGATGGTGCTGTTCCTGTTCGTGGTCATGATGCTGGACATCAATCTTGCCCAGTTGCGGGCCGGTTTCGTGCGCTACCTGCCGGTGGGCGTGGCCGTGGCGGTGGCCTTCGCGGTGATGCTCATCATGCTGGTGGGCGGAGACTGGTTCGGCGGCTTCGCGCCGCCCCCGCCGTCGCCGGCCGAGGTCAGCAATACCCGTGAACTGGGTCGCCTGCTGTATACGGTGTATGTCTATCCCTTCGAGATCGCGGCGGTGATCCTGCTGGTGGCCATCGTCGCCGCCATCGCCCTGACCCTGCGCCGGCGCAGCGGCGTGAAGTACCAGACCCCGGGCCAGCAGATCGCCGTGCGTCGCCAGGACCGGATCCGCATGATCGACATGCCGTCGGAGGAGCGCAAATGATCACCCTCAACGATTACCTGATTCTGGCGGCCGTGCTGTTCGCCATCAGCATCGCGGGGATCTTTCTCAACCGCAAGAATGTGATCATCCTGCTCATGTCCATCGAGCTGATGCTGCTGGCGGTGAACCTGAACTTCATCGCCTTCTCCCATTTCCTGCAGGACATGGCGGGGCAGGTGTTCGTGTTCTTCATCCTCACGGTGGCCGCCGCCGAGGCGGCCATCGGACTGGCCATTCTGGTGGTGCTGTTCCGCAACCGGCAGACCATCAACGTGGACGATCTGGACTCCCTGAAGGGCTGACGACGTGAGCGCAGACGACATCAAACTCATCGGCATCGCCATCGTGCTGGCGCCCCTGGTCGGCGCCGCGCTGGCCGGGCTGTTCGGCGCCTATCTGGGCCGCAAGGGCAGCCACTGGGTCACCATTCTCGGGGTGGCCATCGCCTTCGGTCTGTCGGCGGTGCTGTTCAAGGCCATCGTGTTCGACGGGGCCGAGACCTTCAACGGTCCTGTGTATACCTGGCTGGCCACCGAGGGGATCCGCTTCGAGGTGGGCTTTCTCATCGATCGCCTCACGGTGATGATGATGGTGGTGGTCACCTTCGTCTCCCTGATGGTGCACATCTACACCATCGGCTACATGCACGACGATCCCGGCTACACCCGCTTCTTCAGCTACATCTCGCTGTTCACCTTCTCCATGCTGATGCTGGTGATGGCCAACAACTTCATGCAGCTGTTCTTCGGCTGGGAAGCGGTGGGCCTGGTCTCCTACCTGCTGATCGGTTTCTGGTACAAGCGGCCAACCGCCATCTATGCCAACCTCAAGGCCTTCCTGGTCAACCGGGTGGGCGACTTCGGCTTCCTGCTCGGCATCGCCGCGGTGCTGATGGTCTTCGGCAGCCTCGACTACGCCACCGTCTTCGAGCGCGCTCCGGCCGTGGTAGGGCAGTATTTCACGATCCTCGAAGGGCACGAGTGGGAAGTGCTCACGGTGATCTGCCTGCTGCTGTTCGTCGGCGCCATGGGCAAGTCGGCGCAGGTGCCCCTGCACGTGTGGCTGCCCGATTCCATGGAAGGCCCCACGCCCATCTCGGCCCTGATCCACGCCGCCACCATGGTCACCGCCGGCATCTTCATGGTGGCGCGCATGTCGCCCCTGTTCGAGCTGTCCGAGACGGCCCTGTCCACGGTGCTGGTGATCGGCGCCACCACCGCCTTCTTCATGGGGCTGCTGGGCCTGGTACAGAACGACATCAAGCGGGTCATCGCCTATTCGACCCTCTCCCAGCTCGGTTACATGACCGTGGCCCTGGGCGTGTCGGCCTATGCCGCCGGCATCTTCCACCTGATGACCCACGCCTTCTTCAAGGCCCTGCTGTTCCTCGGCGCCGGTTCGGTGATCGTGGCCCTGCACCACGAGCAGGACATGCGCAAGATGGGCGGCCTCTACCGCTACATGCCCGTCACCTGGATCACCTTCCTGATCGGCAACCTGGCGCTCATCGGCACGCCCGGCTTCGCCGGCTTCTATTCCAAGGATTCCATCATCGAGGCGGTGGCCGAATCCCACATCTGGGGCGCCGGCTATGCCTACCTGGCCGTGGTGGCGGGGGTGTTCGTCACCGCCCTGTACAGCTTCCGCCTCTACTTCCTGGTGTTCCACGGCAAGGAGCGCATGGACGAGCACACCCGCGCCCACCTGCACGAGACGCCGCCGGTGATCACCGTGCCACTGATCCTGCTGGCCATCCCATCGGTGGTGATCGGTGCGCTGTACGTGGGCGACATGGTCTTCGGCAACTGGTTCGGCAGCGCCATCGTGGTGGCCGAAGCCCACGACGTGCTGGGCGAGCTGGCCCGCGAGTTCCACGGCCCCCTGGCCATGGCCACCCACGCCCTGTCCACGCTGCCCTTCTGGCTGGCGGTCGCCGGCGTGGCCACCGCCTGGTTCCTGTACCTGAAGCGGCCGGACATCCCGGACAGACTGGCCCGCCGCCTGGCCTGGCTCTATCGCTTACTCACCGAGAAATACTACTTCGATCGCTTCAACGAAGTGGTCTTCGCCGGCGGCGCGCGAGCCATCGGCGACTTCCTCTGGCGGCTGGGGGATCGCCTCCTGATCGACGGTCTGGTGGTCAACGGTTCGGCGAAGCTGGTCGGTTTCTCCGCCGCCGTGCTGCGCCATCTGCAGACCGGCTATCTCTACCACTACGCCTTTGCCATGATCCTGGGGCTGCTGGCCCTGCTGGGCTATTTCGTCCTGTGGACGCCACAGGGCTGAGGACTGCGACAGAACAATGAGAACGACAGGGGTTGACGGGAATGTTTGCTGACTGGCCGCTGCTGAGCCTGGTGATCTGGGTGCCCATCTTCGGGGGCCTGCTGGTGCTCGCCACCGGGGGCGACGAGAAGGCGCCGGCGGCCCGCATTCTGGCCCTGGCGGTGGCCATCCTCACCTTCGCGCTGAGCCTGCCCCTGTGGACCGGCTTCCAGCTCGGCACGGCCGAGATGCAGTTCGTGGAGCGCTCCGCCGAACCCTGGATCCCGGCCTTCAACATCTACTACCACCTGGGCGTGGACGGCATCGCCATGCCGCTGATCCTGCTGACCACCTTCTCCACGGTGCTGGTGGTGATCGCCGGCTGGGAGGTCATCCAGACCCGGGTGGGCCAGTACATGGCGGCCTTCCTGATCATGGAAGGCCTGATGAACGGCGTGTTCGCGGCGGTGGACGCGGCCCTGTTCTACGTGTTCTGGGAGGCCATGCTGATCCCGATGTTCATCATCATCGGGATCTGGGGCGGCCCCAACCGGGTCTATGCCACCCTCAAGTTCTTCCTCTATACCTTCTTCGGCTCGGTGTTCATGTTGGTGGCGCTGCTCTACCTCTACAACGTCTCCGGCAGCTTCGCGATCCCCGACTTCCACCAGATGAAGCTGGGCATGAATGCCCAGATCCTGATCTTCCTGGCCTTCCTCATCGCCTTCGCGGTGAAGGTGCCCATGTGGCCGGTGCATACCTGGTTGCCGGACGCCCACGTGGAGGCGCCGACCGGCGGCTCGGTGATCCTGGCGGCCATCATGCTCAAGCTGGGTGCCTACGGCTTCCTGCGCTTCTCCCTGCCCATCACGCCCGATGCCAGCGGGGCGCTGGACTGGCTGATGATCAGCCTGTCGCTGATCGCCGTGGTCTACATCGGCTTCGTGGCCCTGGTGCAGGCCGACATGAAGAAGCTCATCGCCTATTCCTCCATCGCCCACATGGGTTTCGTCACTCTCGGTTTCTTCCTGGCCTGGCGGATCCTCGACAACAGCGGCGATCTGCGCGGCGCGGCCATGGGCATCCAGGGCGGGCTGGTGCAGATGATCTCCCACGGTTTCATCTCTGGCGCCCTGTTCCTCTGCGTGGGCGTGCTCTACGATCGCATGCACAGCCGCCAGATCCGCGACTACGGCGGCGTGGTCAATACCATGCCGGTGTTCGCCGCCTTCATGGTCCTGTTCGCCATGGCCAACTCGGGCCTGCCCGGCACCTCCGGTTTCGTGGGCGAATTCCTGGTGATCCTCAGCGCCTTCAAGGCCGATTTCTGGTTCGCCTTCCTGGCCGCCACCACCCTGATCCTGGGCGCCGCCTACAGCCTGTGGATGGTCAAGCGGGTGATCTTCGGTGAGGTGGTCAACGAGCGGGTGGCGAAACTGCAGGACATCACCGGCCGGGAGTTCCTGTTCCTGATGCTGCTGGCCATCGCCGTCATCGGCCTGGGCGTGTGGCCCGCGCCGCTGCTGGAGGTGATGGACGCCAGCGTCGCACACCTGCTGCAGCAGATGATGACCAGCAAGCTATGATTCCGCGAGCCGAGAACGCCTCATGACCTTCGAACTGTCCGATCTGCTGACCCTGTTGCCCGAAACCGTGCTGCTCGGGATCACCTGCGCGATCCTGATCGCCGATCTGTTCATCCCCCAGCGCAGCCGCATGGTCACCTACCTGATGGTCCAGACCGCCCTGGTGGTGACCCTGCTGCTGCTCCTCACCTCGTTCGCGGGCGAGCGCCAGGTGATCCTCTCCGGCACCTTCGTACGCGACACGGTGGGCGACGTGCTCAAGATCGCCGTGCTGCTGGCGGCCTTCGTGACCTTCCTCTATGCCCGCGACTATCTGCGCGCGCGCAACATGTTCCGCGGCGAATATTATGTGCTGGGCCTGTTCGGCGTGCTGGGCATGATGATCCTCATCTCGGCCCACAGCCTGCTCACCATCTACCTGGGACTGGAGCTGCTGTCCCTGTCCATGTATGCCATGGTGGTGCTGCAGCGGGATTCGAGCCTGGCCTCCGAGGCGGCCATGAAGTACTTCGTGCTCGGGGCCATCGCCTCGGGGATGCTGCTCTACGGCATGTCCCTGCTATATGGCGTGACCGGCAGCCTGGATCTGGCCGCCATCGCCGAGGCGCTGCAGGCCGGTCGGGCCCCCGGCGTGATCCTCTCCTTCGGCCTCGTGTTCATCCTCATCGGGGTGGGATTCAAGCTCGGCGCCGTGCCGTTCCACATGTGGATCCCGGACGTGTATCACGGGGCGCCCACCGCCGTGACCCTGTACATCGGCGGCGCGCCCAAGATCGCCGCCTTCGCCATGCTGCTGCGCCTGTTGGTCGAGGGCATGCCCGGCCTGCACGAACACTGGCAGGCCATCCTGGTGGTGCTGGCCGTGCTGTCCATGGCCTTGGGCAACGTCCTGGCCATCGCCCAGACCAACATCAAGCGCATGTTCGCCTATTCCACCATCTCGCACGTGGGCTTCCTGATCCTCGGCGTGCTCACCGGCACCGACAGCGGGGTGGCCTCGTCCCTGTTCTACACCCTGACCTACGTGCTGATGGCGGTGGCCGGGTTCGGCATGATCCTGTTCCTCTCCCGCCAGGGCTTCGAGGCCGACGAACTGGACGACTACAAGGGACTCAACCAGCGCAGTCCCTGGTATGCCGCCCTGATGCTGGTGATCATGTTCTCCATGGCCGGGGTGCCGCCCTTTCTCGGCTTCTGGGCCAAGCTGGTCGTGCTCGAGCAGGTGGTGGCCGCCGGCATGACCTGGCTGGCCGTGGTGGGCGTGGTGTTCTCCATCATCGGCGCCTTCTACTACCTGCGCATCGTCAAGCTCATGTACTTCGACGCGCCGGAAGACACCAGCCCCCTCAACCCCAACGTGGAGATGCGCATGGCCCTGAGTCTCAACAGCCTGGCCATCCTCTACCTGGGCGTGTTCCCCGGCGGCCTGCTGGCCCTCTGCCAGTCCGCTATCCTGCCGTAGGGCCAGCCGGACCCGCGCAAGAGGCGTTTCGACCGGGAAAACTCAATCCAAGCTATTGAATTCATTGAAAAACGACTAAAATATGGTGCAATTTGCACCAAAATGTCGTGTTTTTCTCTCAACCCGTGTCCGGGTGCTTCCCCCTCATGCCGAATTGGGCTTTAATTGCCCTGTCATTTGCAATCTGCAATATCCGGCCACCATCCCATGCAACTGCGGCACAAGTTCTTCATCGTTCTGTCTCTGCTCAGCGGGATCCCCTTGCTGATCCTGCTGTTCGGTGTGGTGGACCAGATGGAGCAGGAGGTCACGGCCCGGACCCGCAGCGAGATGTTCGGTACCCTCGACAAGATGGCCGGCGAGATCGGACTGATCCTCAAGAATCAGAAAGCCATTGCCCGCGGCTTGTCACAGGTCCCGGCGGTGCGGGAGTTCGCCAGCGTGGCCGCCGAGCCGGGCCATCCGGATTACAACCGTTACGCGGATCGCCTCGAGCAGTTTTTCCTCAACTACCAGCTTTCGGTTCCCGCCATTCAGGCCTTGCGCTTCATCGATCGCAGCGGCCATACCCTGGTCAAGGTGAAGGAAGGCAAACCGATCGAACCGAAACGGATCGACGAAGAGAGCGGCCGGCTGTTCATTGCCGATCAGTCCAACCGCAGTTTCTTCCGGCAGGCCGTTCAGGAAGGCAACGGGATCTACATGTCCAATTTCGAACTCGGGCAGGTGGCCCAGGGCGCCGACTTCTGTCCCGCCATGGTGCGCTATTCCGTCCCCCTGTTCGATGAAGTGGATCGTCTGGAGGGGGTGCTGGTGGTCAACATGTGGGGCCAACGGCTCGACAAGACCATCGAGGGCGCACTGGGCGGCCATGAAGTGAATGCCTATATCGTGGAGATGGACTGGGGAGGCCCGCGGGACGGCATCTACCTGTATCACCGAGACAGCGCTAAGCGTTTCGCCAACCAGCTCGGCAGCGATTATCGTCTGTCTCATGAGCTGACCGATGCCGAGTGGCAGCAGATCCACGAGGCGGTCGATTATGGCAGCCTGTTTCGGGACGACGGACGGATGCTGTTCTATCGCAAGATCAGTCCCTATCCGGATCGCCTGAATCAGTGGTTGCTGGTGCTGGAAACGGACTGGGCCACGGTCTATGCCCCGATCATTCGCATGCGCACCTCCATCTGGCTGCTGCTGGGGGCGTTGCTGCTGGCCAGTCTGATCATCGCCAGCTGGGCCTCGGGTCGATTGACCGCGCCGGTTCACCGGCTGGCCGAAATCATTCGCCGCTACGCGGATGGGGATCGCCAGGCGCGCTATGAACGACAAGTGAACCGGCAGGATGAAGTCGAACAGGCGGGGACGGCATTCAATTACCTGGTCCAGCGGCTCGAGTCAACGGAAAAGGAGCGGGAATCGGCCGTACGGGCCGCCTGTCAATCGGAACGCCTGGCCGCGCTGGGACAGATGGCTGCCGGCATCGGTCACGAGATCAACAATCCCCTGATGAACATCATGTCGCTGGCTTCGCTGGTGGAAGAATCCTTGTCTCCCGAGCAGCGTGGACTGCGCGAGGATTTGCAGATCCTCAAGAAGGAAGGTGAGCGCTGTGCCCGCATCGTGCAGGGGATCCTGAGCTTTGCCCGGGAGAAACAACCCACCTACGAAGCCTTCGACATGACCCGCCTGATCGAGGACACCCTGGAATTGTTGTCCCATCGCTTGCAATCGGGAAACATCACAATAGACAAACGGCTGGATGCGGCCATGCCGATGGAAGGCGATCCCAATCTGCTGCAGCAGGTGCTGGTCAATATCCTGCTCAACGCCATCCAGGCTTCGCCCGAAGGTTCGTGCATTCGACTCCTGGGCCGCAGGCGGGAAGAGGAAGTCGAAATCGAGATCACCGACTCGGGCAGCGGGATCGCTTCCGAGCACTCGTCACGGATCTTCGATCCCTTCTTCACCACCAAGCGGGAAGGGGAGGGGACTGGCCTGGGACTGTCCATCAGCTACGGGATCGTCAAGCGCCACCAGGGGCGGTTGTGGATCGAGAACAATCGGGAGGGTGGGGCCAGCGTGTACATTCGCCTGCCCGTAAAGAGTGCCCGGGACAAAGACGTGATGCAGGATGTGGAGGAAATGCTCAATGCCGGATAAGAAAGCGCGTATCCTTTTCGTCGATGACGATATGGTGACCTGCCGGGTCATGCAGCGAAACTGCGACAACGCCAACTATGATTGCGAGGTCTTCCAGGATCCCCGAGCCTGTCTCAAGCGCTTCGAGGCCGAAGGGGCGGATCTGATCATCACCGATCTGCGCATGCCGGGGATGACCGGCTTCGAACTGCTCACGCGCCTGCGGGCCATCGACAGTGACGTACCGGTGCTGGTGATGACCGGCTATTCCTCGGTGGAAAACGCCGTGGAAGCCATGAAACGGGGCGCGACGGATTTCATCAAGAAGCCCTTCGATTTTGCCGAGCTGCGCCTGCTGATGGAACGTTCGCTGAAGAATGCCCGTCTGCGTGACGAAAATCGCCTGCTCAAGCGACGACTCGGCGAAAAACGCCACCACTATGGCATGATCGGCGATACGCCCGCCATGAAACGGCTGTATGCCACAATCGACAAGGTGGCCGAGGTCAGTTGCTCCGTGATCATTGCCGGCGAGTCCGGCACCGGCAAGGAGCTGGTGGCGCGGGCGCTGCACGATCATGGTCCGCGCAAGGACAAACCCTTCGTGGCCGTGGACTGCGGTGCGCTCACCACCACGCTGCTCGAAAGCGAACTCTTCGGCCACGAGAAGGGCGCCTTCACCGGGGCGACCCAGCGCAAACACGGGCTCATGGAGCAGGCCGATGGCGGAACCCTGTTTCTGGACGAGATCTGCAACATCTCCGATACCATGCAGATCAAGCTGATGCGGGCCATCGAGGAAAGCACCATCACCCGCGTCGGCGGCAGCACCCCGATACCGGTCGATGTCCGCATCATCGTGGCCAGCAATCGCAATCTGGCACAGATGGTCGAAGAGGGCCGGTTAAGACACGATTTCTACCATCGCCTGAACGTGGTCACGATTCGCGTTCCCGCCCTTGCCGAACGGCGGGAGGACATCCCGGCCCTGGTCGAAGCCTTCGTCCAGGAGTTTGCACAGCGCTATGGCCGACAGATTCAGGGTTTCGACAAGCCCTCGCTCATTCGCCTGTGTGAAGCCACCTGGACGGGCAATGTACGTGAATTGCGTAATGTCATCGAACGTTGCGTGATTCTGTCGGATGGGCCGATTCTGCATTGGGAGCCGGAAAGCGCGTCGGCAGCGAACATGCCGAGTGTCGGGGATCAGGCCGTGATCTTTTCCCCCAGCCACTTCTGTTCGCTGAACGAGCTGGAACAACAGTATATCGAGCATGTACTGGCCTGTTGCCAAGGCAAGAAGACCCGGGCCGCCCAGATCCTGGGGATCGACAAGACCACCCTGTGGCGCAAACTCCGTCGCTACGAAAGCGAGGCCGAAGCAGTGTAAATTACACTCCTTCATGGCGAGAGGGATGCAAAATGCAAGCGCAAACCGGGCAGATCGAATCAAATCTGCACCGGGAATTTCTTAACATATTGAAACAAAAAGAAAACAATAGACGGAATGAATATGGAACGATGCTTGCACGTGATTATGGGGCAATTGCCTTGCATCACAAAAACACTCTGGAGGAGATATGATGAAGCTTAACGTACAGAAGATTCTGCTGCTGTTCGCCGCTGCCATGCTGACTGTGGGCCTGTCCACGGCTCAGGCCGGTGGCGCCAAGAACGGCTACAGCAAGCAGAAGGTCGTCTATCACGTGAACAACATCCACCACGCCAAGGGCGCATTCCGCAACATCAAGAACCACCTGAATGCTCTGGGTGACGAAAACGTCGAAATCATCGTGGTCACTCACAGCAGCGGCGCATTCTCGCTGGTGGATGGCGCCATGGGCAAAAAGGATCCCAAGACGGGCAAGCCCTACAACTTCACGGACACCATTGCCAGCCTGGCCAACCGGGGTGTGAAGTTCCAGATTTGCGCCAACACCATCCGTGGCAAGAAGATCGACAAGAACAAGATCAGTGAATATGCGGAGATCGTTCCCTCGGGCGTGGCTCAGGTCGCCGAGCTGGAACAGAAAGGCTACGTTTACATCAAGCCCTGATCTTTCCTGTCAGGCAGTTAACGAAACGGGCGCCTTCGGGCGCCCGTTTCCGTTGTGAAGGTTCCGCCGTGGCACGGGCCTCGGGCCGAATGAACGCCGAGCCCGGATATTGCAAAAAATACGTGGGCAAAAAAAAGGCGTACCCACGAGGAGTACGCCGGACCACAAGGGAGAAATCGTCGGGTCGTCAGGCGCTGATTTTGGCTTCCTTGCTGCCGCTGTTGCCCTTGTTGTCGACCCAGGAAATCTTCAGGGTGTCGCCGGCCTTGGCGCCACTGAAACGAAAGGAAATGAACGGATTCTTGGAGACGCCCGGACCCCACAGGCAACGCAGCACGGTCTTGCCGTTGTGCTCACAGTTGACCTCGGTGATGAAATGGGCCGGGATTTTCTTGCCGGTCTTCTTGTCCTTGCGCATCCCGGTTTCCATCGGATGGAAAATGATGGCCTTCACGGTGGTCTTGCCCTTGTCCATCCAGGCGCGGATTTTCATCTTGTTTTTCATGCTGCTCTCCTTCCGTTAACCGCCACAACCGCCGAGAGTCACCTTGACCCCTTTCTTGGCGCTGTAGAGTTTGCCGCCGGCCTTGACCACGGCAATCACGTCCGAGGTCTTGGCCATCTTGATCCGGCCGGTCACGAAGCCGTCGGTCACGTCCGACAGTTCGTAGCTGGCCGCAAGCGGAAAGGCATTGACCGGGACGAACACGGAAATGCTTTCCACGTCGGGCAGGGTGGTGGTGACGGTGACCGAAACCACGGCACCGTTTTCGGCGATGTCCGGGGCCTTGACCTTGACCTCCGGGCTGTTGACTGGCTGGTCGCTGCCAAGGAGGGCTTCCATGGCCAGGGGCAGCTTGCGGGCCTCGAAGGCCTGTTTGGGCCAGGCGGCCATCACGGCACGGGGCGTGAGCAGGCCGGCACTGACCGCAAGGGCGACTGTGCCTGCGGCCATTCCTGCCTGGAGCAGGGTTCGACGTTTCGCTTGCATAAAGTTGGCGCTCCTGTTGATGTTTCCGTGGGGAAAATCCGGTTTCCCACTTTGACTGCAATTCTGATGCCATATTTGAAACACCATATAAAACAAACAGATAGGCAATGTTTGAGTTCGCTGGCTGATTATCGAGATTGCGTTCTGCACTGCCGGACCGTGCATTGCACCCGTATCGGGCCTCACGGGGGATCGGGATCGCCATCCGGCGCGACAATCGATGGCCGGGCACCGGGTCGGGACGGGAAAAAACCAAGGCCACGCAGGAGAGACAGGGAGCTGGCACTGGGAAAAGCCGTTCCGGAGAGGGGCGGCAAAGAAGCGATGACGGACATCTGCCCGTCGCCACGGTCTTGAAAGATTTCCGCAACCTGTTAGAATGCCCAACCTCACCAGATGCGGGGTGGAGCAGTCTGGTAGCTCGTCGGGCTCATAACCCGAAGGTCGTTGGTTCGAATCCAGCCCCCGCTACCATCGTTTTCGACACCCGGTCGGCCGTCTGGCCGGCCGAGAGTCGAATCATTCCTTCCAGGTTCATTCCCAGTTCAGCCTCCAGGATTCCTTCTTCCGTCGGGTACAGCCGGATCGTGTCGCCGATGAGGCCTTTGAGGGCTTCGCGGGCGGCTGGGATGTCTGTGCTCAGGTAGTCTTCCAGCTTTTCCACCATGCGGCGCCATGTGTCGGCGAGCTGCGGGAGCAGGTCTGGCAGGTCAGCCCAGGATTCGCCTGACACGGCGGCGCGGAGGCTGTCGCGCTCGGCTTCGGCGGCGAGCAGAGCGTCCTGCAGCGCCTGGCTCCAGGCGCCATGGCGGATGGCAGCCACCAGGTTCTCGATTTCCCGCTCCAGCGCCTCGAGGCGGCGGCGTGGCCCGTCGTTGTGCCTGGCCCGCTTGCGCTCGCCGAGAAGTCGGGCGGTTTCGCGCTTGAAGATGGCCATGGCCTCGTCGCTGAGCAGGTCGTGCTTTATGTGGGCGAGCAGGCAGATCTCGACCACGTCACGTCGCACGTGCAGGTCGTTGTCGCAGACGTGGCCGCCGCGGTCGCGCCTGCCTGCGCAGGCATAGGCGCGGGTATTGGCCATGACGTAGTTGGCGCCGCACACGCCGCACTTGAGGAGGCCTGAGAACAGGTATTTCGGCCTGCGGCCGCCTGTGCCCTTGCCTGCCTGCCGGCGTGCGCGGCTCTGGTGGCGCGTTTCCTCGAGGCGGGCCCGCACCCGATTTGCGAGGTCCTCGTCCACGATGCGCAGTTCCGGCATGTCGTGGATAACCCATTCGCTCCGTGGCTGCTCGATGCGCCGGCGCTTGCCGGTGTCCGGATCCTTGATCCACTTGCTGCGGTTCCAGATGTATTTGCCGAGATACAGCGGGTTGTTGAGGATGCCGACGCCACTGCGGCGGTCGCCGTAGATGGCTGTGCGGCACCAGCTCCCCGAGCGCGGCGCTGGCACGCCCTGGCGGTTGAGTTCCGAGGCGATCCACATGGGGCTTTTGCCGTCGGCGTACCAGCGCCAGATCCGGCGCACCACCTCGGCCTGCTCAGGGTCGATCTCGCGGCGCACGGCGACAACCAGCGGCCGGCCGAGCCGGTCGGTGCGCGTGGGGTCCTCGATGGGCACGTGGCGATAGCCATAGGTGCGGCCGCCGGCGTTGTGGCCCTTTAGGGCCTGGCCGGTGAGGCCTCGGTGGGTTTTCTCCCGCAGGTCGTCCAGGTACAGCTCGTTCATCATGTTCTTGACTGCGCGGTGTACCTTGCGGGTGCCGGCGGGATTGGCGCTGTCGTAGCCGTCGCTGACGGCGAGGATCCGGATCCCCCAGTATTCGAGCCTGCGGATGGTGCGCTCGCATTCCACCTGGTCGCGGGCCAGGCGGGAGAGATCGTCTATGAGCAGGGCCTGGAAACGGCCGGCCTCTGCGTCTTCCAGCATGCGCTGGTACTCCGGCCGGTCCAAGGTGGCGCCGGAGATGGCACGGTCGCGGTAGCGGTGTTCGATTGTCCAGCCGTGACGCTCGGCGGCGGTTTCGCAGTTGCGCTCCTGGTCGTCGATGGACGACGCGCGCTGGGCGTCTGAGCTGTAGCGAGCGTAGGTGGCGGCGATCATCGGGCGGCTGCGGTGCTGGGAGATGGCCGATTCTGTTGCCGTGCTTCGGCTGCTGTCAACCTGGCATCGCGCTCCCTGGCCGCGACCAGCTCGTCAACTGCGCGCCGGGCGAGCAGTTCGATGAGCCGGATGTGGTCTGGGGTGAGCGCCACGGTCAGGCCTCCTGCGTCTCCGGCGCGATGAAGGCCTCCCATGCCTCGCGCAGCAGCTCTGGCGGCTCGAGGCGATCGCCGTCTTCGACGATGCGCTCGACGAGCTCGTCGGTGTTCAGCTTGCCGAGGCGGGGGCGGTCGTCCTCGTCGTACACGCCCATTTCGATGAGCAGGTCCACCAGCTC
>JALSSV010000062.1 GCA_026984045.1 Chromatiales bacterium
CGCAAGGCAGTGGGCCCGGATGATGCGCGAGGACACGGAACGTATCCTGGCGTTCCAGCGGGCGTATGACGCCGCCATGCGCGAGATCGATCCCCAGGGGAAAATGATCGACATCGAGAAGCTGCCCGGCGGCGGCAAGGCGCTCCAACCCGGCGACCGGCTGCTTTTGTTTTTGAGCCGCGATTGCCCGACCTGTAACGCGGCCGCCAGCCGGCTCAACGTCCTGGCCCAGGGGCTGGATCTGCAACTTGACATTTACTTCGTGGACCGCAGCACGCCGGATCAAATTCGGGACTGGGCGAGGGCCCAGGGCCTGGATGCTTCCCGAGTCGCCGGCGGAAAAATTACTCTCAATCAGGATCCGGCGCTGTTTGGGCGCCTGTTCGGCATCGACGCCACAGTGCCGAAAACGATCCGGATCCGAAACGGCAAGATGGTCAGACTGACGCTGTGAGTGACGAAACGATGCTCGAACAATTCCTGGACATCGACACAGGACCTGCTGCGCTGGACATTCCCCGGTCGATCCGAGAGGAATTCTGGCGTCGCGGCTCCGGTCTTTACCGGGGCGAATGCTGTGCCGCCGTCAAGCCGCCGCCGGACCAGGCAAGGCGGCTCAAGCAGCTGCCGGGAAAGCTGTACAAGGATTTGAGGGGGTGGCCGTTCAGTTGGGGACAGCTGGTGGAACGCCGACTGTACAACCTGGTGATCTGGGAGGTGGTCTACGACCGGCTGCTGCGTCAGCTGCACTGGCACAAGCTGGGCCTGCCGGAAATCCAGCGAACCGCGCTGGAGTGGCTGGCCTGCCGGGAGCCGAATTTCGAACCGGACCGCTGGAAGATCGTGGATCTGATCGGGGAGTTCGTCGTGGTGCCAGGCTGCGCCTACGACGCTTTCGCGGTGGCCTGTCATTTCACCTGCGAGGCCGAAGGCAGGCAATGGATGCGCCAGGCGCTGGAAAAGGGAGGGGCGGTTCATGGCGTGGCCGCCGCTGTCCGCGAGCGGTTTCTGGAGGGATCGTCATGAAAAGGTGGGGCAGCCTGCCCCACCTGCTGGGGTTTCTGTTGTGCGGCCAGGTGATGGCCCTCGAGGTGCCGCCGGCCTACCAAACCGTGGCCGAGGCCGAAGGGGTGCCGCCGGCGCTGCTCTACGCCATCGCCCTCACCGAAAGCGGCACGCCCCTCGACGGCCGCCGGGTGCGGCCCTGGCCCTGGACTCTGAACGTGGCGGGCAACGGCGAACGTTATCCCTCCCGCCTGGCGGCCTGGCGGGCACTCAAGCGCTATCTGGCCAGCGGCATCACCCGGGTGGATGTGGGATTCATGCAGGTCAACTGGGCCTTTCATCACCATCGCTTGGCTGACCCCTGGCGGGCCCTCGACCCCTGGTTCAACCTGGCCACCGGCGCCCGAATCCTGAAAGAAGAATACACCCGAACCGCCGACTGGCTGACGGCGGCCGGCCGCTATCACGCGGGCGCCCCGACGACGCCCGCCAGAAGGCGCCGGGCGGCGGCGTACCGACGCAAGGTCGCCGCCTGGTTGCAACGGATTTCATCAGCAACGGTCCGGGTGGGGCAGCCTGCCCCACCCGGAAGGAGGTGAAGCGGAAGGATGATGGGGGGATCGCGCATCCGAGGCCATTGTATCGACGGCGAAAAAAGAGCGTTGATAGGGAATGGCCGTTCCTTCCGATAGTCAGCGAACCAGGAAAACCTGCCTGGCATGGTTGCTCCTGGGAATGATCTGTACCGTGAGAGCCGGCGGTTTCGAGCCTCTGGCACCAAGCGGCGCCAAGCCCACGCCGGGGGTGGGGCAGGCTACCCCACCCGGCCGGCAGATCCTCGAAGCGGTGTTTCCGGTCTATACACCATCGATGTCCCCGGGGCGCATTCCCTTGCGCCAAAGCCGCCTGCCCAAGGGTTGGCGGGGACGCCCCCTGGCGATTGTGGGTGATGACCGGCTGTCATGGCGTTGGTTGGATACCCATGCGCGTCAATTGCAGGCGCTGGGCGCCCGGGTACTGGTGGCCGAGGTGACCTCGCAGACGCGGTTCATGGCCATGGTTCGGGCCTTTCCCGGATTGCGCCTGGCGCCGGCGCCGGCCGACGAGCTGGCGAAGGCCTTCGGGCTGACTCATTGGCCGGTGCTGATCTCCCGGGAGTGGATCGAACAATGAGGGTGAAAGGAGGCAACCGATGAACGTCCTGATCGACGTCAAACTCAGGCCGCCGGTCGAGCTGTGGTCGGCGGTCACGGCCGCCAGCTGCGCCACCGCCGTAGCCCTGTCGCCGGCGCTGTTTCTGATGACCCCCGATGTCGCCCATGGCGCCGCCGCGGGGCTCGGCGCCCTGGCCGTCTGGCGGGGCTGGCAGGGCATCGGTATTTTGCGTTACCAGCGGGCGCTCATCCGCTTGCCGCGCTACGCCCTGACCGCCGACCGGATTCCCTGGA
>JALSSV010000063.1 GCA_026984045.1 Chromatiales bacterium
CCGCAAGACCCACCTGCTCACCGGCTACGTGCACAAGGCTTATCCGCCCATCTACATCTCGCTGGCCCGGGCCGCCGGCTACGACTCGGCCATGATCGTGCGTGGCGTCGAGGGGGGGATCATTCCGTCGCTGCAGCAACCGGCCCTGTTGCATCACTACCACGGCGACCAGGAAGCCGAAGTCACGGAACTGGCACCCCAGGCCCTGGGCATCGAACAGACCACCCGGGCGGTTCCCCTGCCCAAGGATCTGCCGCCGGCCCCGGCGGCCGACGACATCGCCACGCCGTTCGACGTGGATGCCGCCGCCCGGGCCGCGGCGAAAGCCGGCCTGGCGGCCCTGCACGGCGAGAAGGGGCCGGCCTACGATGCGCTGGTCTATGCGGCCAGCATCGTGCTGCATCATCTCGGCCAGGCCGCAAGCCTGGCCGACGCCGGAGAACAGGTCCGGCACATGCTCAACGACGGCCAGGCGGCGGCGCGCTTCGACGCCCTCGTGGCCTGACCGGAAATTTGAACCTTGGTCCTTTAACTGAGATAATTCACCGATTCACAGAGGAGACTTCGATGAACAAAGAATATTACGACGCCGTCACCAAGATGGAAGAAATGGGTGTGGATCCCGAATACATCCAGGGCTGGGAGGGCGGTTACGTCCACAATCCCAAGCGTGAAGAGCAGCGCCTGACCGAAGCCTACGAAGCCGGCTACGAAGACGGTCGCGCCCGCACCACTGAAAACTTCGACAAGTGGGTGAAGAAGTAAGCAGCCCGCTTGCCGAAACGTAAAAAGGGCTCCCTCGGGAGCCCTTTTTGTGTGTGCCGGGGAAAACCGGCGATGTCACATGAACAGATTCGGCACGGACCGCTTCAGGTGTGTCATGATTTCCGGCACCTCAATGTCGATGATCTGCTGGCTCACCCACTTCTCGTCCTCTTCGCCGAAGGCCCTCTTCAGCTTGTCACCGAACAGGCGCTTCATGCCGAAACTCGGCCCCTCGTCGTCGCTATAGCCGAATTCGGCATATTCTCCCATGCGCTCGTTGAGCAGCGCGATGAACTCCTGGCCCCAGTCGCCGTCGCCGGCGAAGTCGCTCTTGTTGTCGGCGTAATGCCCCGCGGTCTTGCGGGCCAGCTCGGTCATGAAGCGCAAGCGCTCCTCCTCGCTGAAGCGGGCGATGGTCATGCGGTCGGCGATGTGGATGGCAAAGGCCAGAAACTCGGCGATGATGTTCAGCCGCTGCAGATTGGTCTCGGTCTGAAAGCCGGCATTTTCCATGCTCAGCACCCCGTTGCCGCCCAGGCGCCAGATGATGAAGGCCAGGGCACCGGCGATTTCCTCGACGGTATGGGTCTTGTCCTTGCGGTTCCAACGACTCTTGACGCGCACGATAACCTCACTCAGGGTTCAGGGGCCGGGTATTATACGGCAGTGGCGTGACGACGACCGCGAGCCCGGCTATTGCACCATGGGCGCCGGGTGATTGCGGGCTTTGCAGCCGCGCTAGCCATGGGCGCCACAATTCTGTACCATTTTACTCAGTTATTGATCGCGCTGACAAGCCGGAGCCCCGCATGACCGCCAATGCCCCCGCCTGTGCCCTGCCCGAACTCCAGGCCTCGGTTCAGCAGAACTGCCACATCGCCGATGCCCTGCATGCCGGCAACTACACCCTCTGCGTCTACCTGCTGAAGATGCGCGAATTCTATCGCTGGGAACGTGGCCTGCCCTTCCAGCATCCACTGGCCAACGACAGCGTGGGCGAATGGCTGCGGGAACGGGAAAGCCTCTGGGCTTCGCTGGAGTCGGCCGACTTCGGCCCGGTACGGATCGGAGAGACAGAGTTCGACCCCTTCGACAGCGTCGGCATCAATGCGGCTCTGGACGCCCATGGCCTCACCTACAGCGGGGGCATCGGTGCCGCCGGCAAGCCCCATTTCTTCCTCGGCCGCCTGCACCGTCAGCACCGGCATCACGACTACACCGTGTACATCGCCGATCGGGAATACGCCCGCGATCTCGGCGCTCCGCCGGCCATGGCCCAGGGCCGCACCATCTGGCTGCGGCGCGAATCCCTCAAGCGTTTCCTGTGGGAGAAACTCGAGGAATGGCGCTGGACCCGGGCCGACAACGCCATGGCCCGCGCCATTG
The DNA here is from genome assembly GCA_026984045.1 of Chromatiales bacterium. Taxonomy (GTDB): domain Bacteria; phylum Pseudomonadota; class Gammaproteobacteria; order UBA6429; family Thiohalophilaceae; genus JALSSV01. The sequence goes on from JALSSV010000063.1 coordinate 2,152, forward strand.
CCGGCTACGATTTTCCCGCCGACGTGGAAGGTGCGCTGGAGGCCATGACCGAAGCCGAGCTGGACAGCGCCCTGCTCCACGAAATCGGCGAAGTGGAAGCCGGCCGCCGTCTCGGTCCCGACTGGGAAGCTCTCCTGGCCGATCTGCCGCGCTCGCGGCTGGAACTGCTGCTGCGTGCCGTGCGCGATCATCTCGCCGACAGCCTGACCACCCTTCCCGCCCTGCTCGCTCCCGAGCGCAGCGCTTCCCTGCATTTCTGGTTCGCCAATCTCAACGGTCTGCGCAAGACCCTCTGGCCCGGCATCGAAACGGCCTACCGTGCCTGGCTGGAAAGCGAAAAGACCCACGCACTGGCGGCAGCGCTGGAGGCCGGCCAGCGACACTGGCCGGCGCTGGCCGACGAGGCCCTGCGTCTCTACCGCGAACAGGGGCTGGAAGCGCGTGAGGCGATCACCCGCTTGCTGGAAGCCAATCCCCTGTAAGACAATACTGTCCATCCATTCTTCGAGGCGCGCCCCGGCGCGAGAACCGTCCGCATGAGCGATATCCCCCATCCCGTTCCCCTGACCACCCTGCGGGAAGTCAAACCCCTATCCTTCATCTTCGAAAAACCCGACGCCCTGCCGGCAGACGTCTGCCGCGACATGATCGCCCGTTTCGAGGCACACGAAGAGGAACAGTATGCCGGGCGCATCGGCCAGACCGTGAGCCAGGACACCTCGGTGAAGAAGACCACCGATCTGGTGGTCTCCGGCAAGGAACACTGGAAGGACATCGACCAGGCCCTGTTCCGTTCCCTGGCCACGGCCATCAAGGAATTCCGGGAAACCTTTCCCTACTTCAAGGGTCCATTCAAGGACATGGGCTACGGTATCCAGCGCTACCGGGCGGGCGAGTACTATCACTGGCACATCGACGGCGGCAGCCACGAATTCAGCCAGCGACAGCTGGTGGCCCTGTGGTATCTCAACGACGTGCCAGGACCGGGTGGCGAGACCGAATTCCTCTACCAGGACGTGAAAGTCACGCCCACCGAAGGCAAGCTGGTGCTTTTCCCGCCCTTCTGGACCCACGAGCATCGTGCCGCCACCGTCCAGCAGGGCGTCAAGTACATCGCCACCACCTGGGTGGTGTTCGCCTGAGTCCTGCCGAATAGGGAGCCGCCATGCTCGACGAACTGCTGGACAACAACCGCGCCTGGGCAGAAGGCATCGAGGCCCGTCATCCCGGCTTCTTCCGCAAGCTTTCCCGGCAACAGCGCCCCGAACACCTCTGGATCGGTTGCGCCGACTCCCGGGTGCCGGCCAACGAGATCGTCGGCCTGCTGCCGGGCGAGCTGTTCGTGCACCGCAACGTCGCCAACATCGTTACCCACACCGACTTCAACTGCCTGTCGGTCATCCAGTACGCCGTGGACGTGCTGAAGGTCAGACACATCATCGTCTGCGGCCACTACGGTTGCGGAGGCGTCGCCGCCGCCCTGACCAACCACAAGCACGGCCTCATCGACAACTGGCTGCGCGAGATCAAGGACATCTATCATCGACACGAAACGCGCTTTCGACTCCTGGACGAAAACCGCCGGCTGGATCTGCTGTGCGAACTCAACGTGGCCGAACAGGTAAAGAACGTCTGCCACACCACCATCGTGCAGGACGCCTGGGATCGTGGCCAGGCACTGGCCGTGCACGGCTGGATCTACCGCATCGAGGACGGCCTGATCCGCGATCTCGGCAAGACCATCACCGGCAAGGATCAGATCGAAGGCATCTACCGCACCGTCGATCCGCAACCCCTTCCCGACGCCTCCTGACCGTGACCACCCCCTGGCGCATCGTCACGCCACAGACCGCCGCCGATTTCACCGCCCTCTACGATCTGCGCTGGCGCCTGCTGCGCGCCCCCTGGGGGCAGCCCCGGGGCAGCGAACGGGACGAACACGACGCCACCGCCATCCACGCCCTGGTCCGTCACGCGCAGGGCGAACTCCTCGGCACCGCCCGCCTGCACCGCATCGATGACCGCTGCGGCCAGATCCGCTACATGGCCGTCCAACCCGAGTGGCGGGGCCAGGGCATCGGCACCGCCCTGCTCTGCTGGCTCGAGGATCGGGCCCGGGAAGCGGGCCTGACGGAGATCGTGCTCAATGCGCGGGAGCCGAGCGTGGCATTCTACCGCCGGCTGGGCTACGAGGAGATCGGTGAAGGGCCGACGCTTTTCGGCGCGATCCCGCACCGGAAAATGCGCAAGGCGTTGGCAACCCCCTGACAGGCTGTTCAACATTCCCGGACAACCACTGATTCGTCAGCACAAAACCCTGGCGGCCAGCAATTCATCACATCTTTTTCGCCGCCAGCGTCAACCGGCGAACCACAAGGCGTTCTTGGTCAGCGCCACGCCCACTATGTAACCGAACACCAGCAGGGCTGCCGCCCCGCCGAAAAACCGCGCGCGGGAACTCGGGGCGAAACGCATGACATACAACCCCAAGGCGATGTAGACGAGCAGTGCCAGAAGCTTGGCCGCCAGCCAGCCGGCCCCCCCGGGGCTCAGCCCCAGACGCCAGGCCAGGGCCAAGCCGAACAGGAACAGCAGGCTGTCGTTGAGATGGGGAACCCAGCGCATCCAGCGCGGGCGGCGGGCCGGGTCGTGGCGCAGCACATACCGCCAGCGCCAGAGGAACAGGACGAGGGTGATGGCGACGGTGGTGACGTGCAGGGACTTGAGCAGCAGATAGCTCACGCGGCACCGTCAGTGCAGATCGGCGAAGCGGGACTCGAGGTAGCGGATGATGTCGTCCGATTCGTAGAGCCAGCGCACGGAACCGTCTTCACTGGTGATCTGCAGGCAGGGCACCTGCAGCTTGCCCCCCTCGGTGAGCAGGCGGGCCTTGCAGGCCGCATCGTTCTTCGCGTCACAGGTGGCGATGTTCAGGCCCAGCCGGCGAATGGCCCGGCGCACCTTCACGCAGAAGGGACAGGCCAGATACTGGTAGAGCACCAGCGAACGGGTCTGGGCGTCGGCCTCGGCCTGGGCGTCGGGGGAACGGATCATGGGTTTGGGGGCGGTGAGACGATCCACCAGCAGGATGATCCGGCCAAGCAGCCAGCGAATGAACTTCACGTTGCGATACCTGTTGCGTTGCCGTGGGAGGGGGCAATTCTACCACGACCGCTATTCGCGCGCGGCCGGCTCGTCAGCCTCGCCAGGGGCGGGAAAGAGCACCGATTCGTAGCCGAAATGGTGCAAATCGCGAATGCGGAAGGGGTAAAGAATCCCGTCGAGGTGATCCACTTCGTGCTGCACCACGCGGGCATGAAAGCCCTCGGCCTCCCGCTCGACGGGGCGGCCCTGCGGATCCACGCCCCGATAGCGGATCCGCCGGGGCCGGTAGACCAGGCCCCGCAGGCCCGGCACGCTGAGGCAGCCTTCCCAGGCCCCTTCCTCCGTCTCGTCGAGCACGGAGATCTCGGGGTTGATCAGGACGGTGGTGGGTACCGGCTCCACCTCGGGATAGCGGGGATTGGCCTCCACGCCGAAGATGACCACCCGCAGGGAGACCCCGATCTGCGGCGCCGCCAGGCCGGCGCCATCATACGCGGCCATGGTGTCGAACATGTCCTGCACGAGCGCGTCGAGTTCCGGCGTGTTAAAATTGACCACCCGCTGTGCCTTTTCGTACAACAGCGGATGACCCATTTTCAGGATTTCCTTGACAGCCATAACAGTCCTCCGACACAAAGCCTAGCATACTCCGAACCCACTCCGAATCATCGCCTGCCAACAGGAATCACCCGTGAAAACGCCCCTGCTTGTCCTCGCCCTGCTGTTGCCCCTGACCCTGCCTGCCCAGGAAGAGGTACGTTACTACGACGTGGAAGTGATCCTGTTCGAGAACCTGGATCCGGCGGCGCGCGCCTCGGAACATTGGCCCGAGAGCGTGGAACTGGAGACGGACGAGCGAACCATCGAGATCGGCCAGCCCTGGCCCGGCCCCATTCCCGCCGAATACGACCCGGCGCGCAGCTTCAAGCCCCTGCCTGCGGCCAAATACCAGCTGAACGAACAGGCCCGCAAGATCGACGAATCCCCCACCCGGCGCCTGCTCCTGCACACCGCCTGGCGGCAGCCCGGCATGCCCCAGGACACGGCCCTGAAGGTGCACTTCCGCCGGGAAATTCCGGCAGTGGCCGAACCCGCCCCGACCCCGGAGGGAGAGCAGACCCTCACTGGCGCTCATCCGGGCGTTCCCCCCGAGGCGGGCGAACTGGAGGGGCTGATCCAGGTCATCCTCGCCCGCTATCTGCACGTGAAGGCCGACATCGTGTTCCGACCGGAAACGCCGCCCCCCTCCCTGGACGAATCCCTTCCGGAAGGCTTTCAACCCCTGCCAGCCAACCGCTTCACGGACACCGGGACCGAAACGCCCCCCCCGGCGGAGGACAGTCCCGAGGACGCGGCGCTGATCGCCCCCGTCACCACGCCCCGCGCCGTGGTCTACCATCTGAACCAGATGCGCCGCCGGATGCGCAGCCGGGAACTGCACTATCTGGATCACCCGGTGCTCGGGATGCTGATCCGGATCACGCCCGCCGAAGGCTGAGCCTCATCGTCACTTGCGCTCTGTCCGTATCCAGCGGGTCTCCCGATGGGTCAGGAATCGGCGATAGAGTGGCAGCTTGCGAAGCACATAGGCCGGCAGACGCAGTAGATCACACAGTGACAATATTTCCCGCCCTCCCGAAAGCCAGGCCAGTAGAATGGCCAGGGCAAAGAGCGAGGTGGCAAGCAGATTCACCCACAGGCCAAAGGCTGTGGCTCCCACGAGGAATGCGACAGCGCTGATCGCCAGCAATATCACCAGGGACATTGCAAGCAGAGTCAGAGGCAGAACTCCCATACTCAGGACGAGGCCCAGAAGCTTCGGATTTCGCTGCCGAATCGCGATTGTCATCTGGACCGGCAAGCGACGAAATATCAGATCGAGATGGCCATGCTCCCAGCGGGTTCGCTGGCTGTTCTGTGCCTGGGTATCCACGGGAAAGGTGCTTTCCACTTGGGCATCGTAAAGCAGTTTGGGGTATTTGCCTTGGGCAGCCAGATCCAGACTCATTTGCATGTCCTCGACGATCTCGCCCGATGCCAGTTCGAGAGCGGCTGCGTCCTTAAATCGACAGGCCATGCCCGATCCGAGGATCATCGATGGGAGACCAAGGCAGCAATCGCCAAGAAAACGCACTGCCACTCGGAAAAACCAGGCAAAGGCGGCCAGTTTTTGATAAATGTCCGGGTTCACTGGTGCCTTCATCAAGTACAAGGCCTGCGCAGGAGACCCAGACTGACAAACGTGCACCTTGAGTCGGGCTATCGCGTCTTCCGACACCCTGCAGTCCGCATCAAGGATGATGAGGATATCCGGTGTATCGTTTCTCTCCAGATACCTTATCCCGAAATCAAGCGCATACCCCTTGCCACGGTGTTGCGGATCACGTCGTTCGATGACCTCGACACCGACATCTCGGGCGATGGCTGCAGTGCGATCCTGACAGTTGTCGGCCACGACCAGAATCCGATCCCGTTCGCCAAGGCGGGAGTTCAATGCCGCCAAGGTATCTGCAATGACCACTTCCTCATCGTGGGCTGGAATGAGAATAACCGCGCTCGCCGCCTCGGCCGAATCCATGGATACGGCCGAATTCTGCCGGCAACGAAAATGAGCCAGTGTTTCCACAAAGACGAACACAGCCTGGAAGGCGAAAGGCAATGAAAGGACGATCAGAAAGACATCAATCATGGATCGCCTGTTCGAAATGGTGCCTAAGTTTGCACATCTCTTTATGAATGTGGTGCTGTACCTGAACAGCGGCATAGCCGGCATCCCCCATGGCTTGGCGTTGTTCGGGGGACAGTGCGAGCAGTGCCTCGATCGCGTCTGCAATTGCCTCGACAGAACCGGCAGGAAACAGGAAACCGTTGACACCGTCCTCGACCAGCTCCGGGATCCCGGCCACATAGGTCGTAAGTACCGGCTTGCGACAGGCAAAGGCCTCCATGATGACCACGGGCAGACCCTCGGCGAAACTGGGCAGAATCATCGCGGTACTGGCTTCCAGCCGTTCGCGCACCGTCTGACTGTCGATCCACCCTGTAATGGTAATCCATTCCGTCAGATCATGCTTCCGTATCAGCGATTCGATCTCGCTGCGCATCTCCCCATCACCAGCGAGTACCAGGCGCAATGGCACCTTTCTGCGACGTAATTCCGCCATCGCTTCCACCAGAAGCAGCTGCCCCTTTTGGGCACTCAGGCGCCCAACACACAGCAGTTCCGGTATCCCCTTTGAACGCGATCGAGCATGGGCATCAGGAGAAGATGCAGCCAGAAATTGCGTATCAAGACCACAGCGCACGACCTGAATGCGCTTCCAGTCGACATGTTCGGCCCAACGCATCAGTTGACTGCGTCCATAACTGCTGATGGCGACAACAAAGCGGGCATGACGGATCTTTTCGCGCAAACGCAAGCCTCGGGGATTGTCGAATTCGTCCGGCCCATGTACCGTAAAACTGTACCCGATACCGGAAATTCGCGAGGCATACTGGGCAATGGCTGCGGAATTGGTGCCAAAATGTGCATGAACATGCTGAATGCCATCCACCCGGCTCCAGTGAGCCAGAACGCAGGCTTCGAGCAGATACAGAAAATGTTTTCCCATGCCGTTGGCGGAACGATGTCCCTGTTGCAAGGCCATCCGCAAGGCCGGAAGAAAGGCAGGCAGCCGAAGCATGATCGTTCTCAGGATAATCCATCCAAGCCGCCATTTCGGTTGCGACTTGATGTACCGCGTCTTGGCATGCTCCGCCTGGTCTTGTCCATCGCACAGGGTATCCGCTTCACAATAGATGGCATAACGTGTGATCCGAATACCCTGGTTTTCAAGTTCCCGTATTTCGCGTCGAATGAAGGAATGGCTGACCGCTGGATACTTGTTGACGAAGTAGGCGATGTGCAACGGAAATCCTCATCTGGCGTCGTTGTCCGTGCGACGGCGAAGTGGTAGTCCGATGCGTAGCAAAACGGGCACAAACGGATAATCTCACTTCTGTGCGATATTTTATCTGCTTCTGCCTTTCTGCACTCTAGCCCAAATGTCAGACCCGAAATTCGGTGTTGGCGACGTGAACAACCCGCACTCAAATGAGGGACAAGGCATGTTCCAGCAGGCGCCTCACCCTTTTCATTCCCCCGGCAATGTGCTGTTCGATGTCGGCCATGCGGATCTCGCCGTCGCCGCGGCCGGCGGCCATGTTCACCACCAGGCAGATGCTGGCATAGCACAGCTCCAGTTCCCGGGCCAGCACGGCTTCGGGCATGCCGGTCATGCCGACGATGTCGCAGCCGTCCCTTTCCAGGCGGTTGATCTCGGCGGCGGTCTCGAGGCGCGGGCCCTGGGTGGCGGCATAGGTGGCGCCGTCGAACACCTTGAGACCGGCCGGTTCGGCGGCAGCGACCAGTTTTTCACGCAACTCATGGCAGTAAGGCTCGGTGAAATCCACATGCACCACCGGATCATGATCGTGCTCGAAGAAGGTGTTCTTGCGTGACCAGGTGTAGTCGATGATCTGATCCGGGATCACCAGGCTGCCCGCCTCCATGTCGGCGCGGATCCCGCCCACGGCATTGACGGCGATCACCTTCTCGGCCCCGGCCTCCTTGAGCACCCAGATGTTGGCCCGGTAGTTCACCGCATGGGGCGGGATGGTGTGGCCGCTGCCGTGGCGCGGCAGAAACAGCACTTCGTGACCGGCGAAGCGGCCGTGGATGAGCACCCCGGAGGGCTCCCCGTAAGGCGACTGGGCCACTTCCCGGCCGGTGATTTCCAGCCCGTGCAGCGAGGTGAGGCCGGTGCCTCCGATGATGGCGATCCTGGACATGGTTCGTCTCTGCTCCCGAATTACAGGCCTTTCACCGCATGGATGCCGGGCACGTTGCGCAGATAGCCCTTGTAGTCCATGCCGTAACCAAACACGTAGCGATCCTCGACCACGATGCCGACGTAATCAGCGCGTATCCCCTGCTTGCGATCATGGCGCTTTTCCACCAGCACCGCCGTGTGCACGCTGCGGGCACCACCTGCCCGGCAGTAATCGGCGATGGCCGCCAGGGTCACGCCCTCGTCGAGAATGTCGTCGAAGACGATGATGGCGCGATCGGCGAAATCGATCCCGGGTTCGGTCTGCCAGTGCAGTTCCCCGCCGCTGGTCTGGTCACCGTAGCGGGTGGCGTGGATGTAATCCACCTGAAGGGGAAAGTCGAGGCGCGTGAGCAGGTGCCCGGCCGGAATCAGGGCGCCGGTCATTACCACCAGAAACACGGGATTGGCGTCAGCGTGGCTGGCCGTGAGTTCGGCGGCCAGGCGATCCAGTTCCCGCTCCACCTCTTCGCGGGTATACAGGCAATCGGATTCGGCGAGCACCCGCCGGACTTCTTCGGGACTGAGGCTCATGCGCCCACCCGGACCGGTGCCTCGGCCTCGCCGGCAAGCCGCAAGGGGTCGGGCAGATGCACGGTGGAAGTGGGAAAGGCGATCTCGGCCCCGTGGGCGGCGATGATGTCGCTGATCCGGAACAGCACGTCCTGCTTGACCTCGTGATAGCGGATCCAGTTGGTGGTCTTGGTAAAGGTGTAGACGAAGAAGTCCAGCGACGAAGGCGCAAAGCGGTTGAAGTTGACGATCATGGTTTGGGTCTGGTCGATGTCGGGATGTTCCTGGAGCATCTTCTTCACCTCGGCGACGATGGCCGGGAGCCTGGCGATGTCGTCGTAACGCACGCCGAGGGTTTCGAAGATCCGCCGGTGGGTCATGCGCGAGGGGTTCTCGAGGGCGATGCTGGCGAAGACCGAATTGGGCACGTACAGGGCCCGCTTGTCGAAGGTGCGGATCTGGGTGGTGCGCCAGCCGATGCGCTCCACCGTACCCTCGATTTCCTTGTCGGGAGAGCGGATCCAGTCACCGATGGCGAAGGGCCGATCCAGGTAGACCATCAGGCCGCCGAAGAAGTTGGCCAGCAGATCCTTGGCGGCAAAGCCCACGGCGATGCCGCCGATGCCACCGAAGGCGAGGATGGCCGAGATGTTCACCCCCAGGGTCTGGAGAATGACCAGGGTCGCGGTGATCAGCACCGACACCCGCAGCAACTGGCTGATGGCGCTGGCCGTGGTCCGATCCACCGGCGCACCGGCCAGCTCCTGCTCGTGCAGGATGTTGCGCTCCATGTAACTGATGAAGCGGATCAGGAACCAGGTGATGGCGAGCATGATGCCCACCTCGCGCACCACCTCGGTCGCCTTGACGTTCATCACCTGCAGGGCGAAGGCCAGACCCAGAACCCAGATCAGCAGCGACAGGGGCCGCCGCAGGGCGTGCAGCAGTGCATCGTCCCAGCGGTTGCGGGTCTTGTCGAGCTGTTTTTGCAGCCGCTTCAGGAGCCGTTTCTGAATGAAGTCGACCAGCAGGGCGATGAAGACGATGGCGAAGATCTTGACGATCCAGAGCTGCTCACGATCGAACTGCGTGATCCATTGACGGATTTCTTCAAGATTCATTGTGATGTATCCGGTTGACGAGACGTACCGCACCGAGGCGTTGCAGTCCGCTGACCAAATCGCTGTTCCGAATGCCACGATACCATGGGAGGTGCACGCAGCCCTCACGGCAGGGATGGCGATTCGTGACCTTCGGCCTCATGGATGCGGCCGTAGAGCCTACAGGGAGGTATTCACGGCGCGTCACGAAACGCCATCCCTGCCGTGAGGGCGGGCCTGATGATTCAGACAGCATCGCAATAATGGCCGGGAATTCGAAACAGTGATTTGGCCATACCCATGCGTTTTCCGTCTCCGCATCAGAAATCGAACGCCAGGCTGGGATCATCCTGATATTTCTCCAGGGTGGCAACCGCTTCCTGCCACTTGCCCATGCTGTGGAGCTGCCGGCGGGTGATGTCGTGCCGGCCGTGCATGCGGGCCAGGCGCAGGTAGCTCACCGGGTCATGGGGATCGCCGATGTGTTCCACCACTTCGATGGCCCCGGCCCGGTTGTTGCACACCAGCAGCATGTCGCAGCCGGCCTGGCGCGCCAGGGTGGCCCGATCGGCGAAGGTCTCCCCGCCGGCGGCCGCGCCGGCCATGTTCAGATCGTCGCTGAAGATGACCCCCTGGAAACCGAGCCGCTTGCGCAGCACGTCCTGCAGCCAGAAGGCGGAGAAGCCGGCCGGCCGGGCATCCACCTCGGCATAAACCACGTGGGCCGGCATCACCGCCGCCAGGCCGTGATGGACCAGGCGCTTGAAAGGCACGATGTCGTGGGCATAGATGTCCTTGTAGTCGCGCCGATCCACCGGCAAGTCGGTATGGGAGTCGGCCGCCACGGCACCGTGGCCGGGAAAGTGCTTGCCGGTGGCGGCCATGCCCGCCTCGTGCATGCCCTTGATCCAGTGCCGGCCCAGATCGGTGACCACGTCCGGATTGGCGTGAAAGGCCCGGTCACCGATGACCTCGCTGGCGCCGTGATCGATGTCCAGTACCGGCGCGAAGCTGAAGTCGATGCCCACGGCGCGCAGCTCCACGGCCATCACCCAGCCGGCGGTTTCGGCCAGGCGCCGCCCGCGGTGGGGATCCTGATCGAAAACCTGGCCCAGATGGCCGGCCGCCGGAATCAGGGTGAAACCGTCCCGGAAACGCTGCACCCGGCCGCCTTCGTGATCCACGGCCACCAGCAGGCGCGGGCGGCGCAGGGCGTGGATCTCGCTCACCAGGGCCTCGAGCTGATCCACCGAGGCGAAGTTGCGCGAGAACAGGATCACGCCGCCGACGCCCGGATGGACCAGCAGTTCCCGCTCTTCGGGCGTGAGTTCCACGCCCTCCAGATCCAGCATGATGGGGCCGAGCGACATGGGGGTCGTGTCCTGTGCCTTATTCGTGAATCCAGACGCGGGTGCCCGCGGGCACGGCGTCAAAGACCCGAATTACATCATGATTTCGCATCCGGATACAGCCGTGGGAGCCCGGAATGCCAAGCGGTTCCGGGTCCGGGCAACCGTGGATGTAGATGAAACGGCGCATGGTATCCACCTCGCCGAGGCGGTTGCGACCCGGCTCCAGGCCGCTGAGCCAGAGGATGCGGGTGAGGATCCAGTCCCGGCCTGGATGGCGGGCGGCGAGCGCCGGCGACCAGATCTCCCCCGTCGGCCGGCGGCCCACGAAGACCGCGCCCGGCGGCTGCCCGGCGCCGATGCGGGCCCGCACCACATGCCAGCCCCGTGGCGTCTGCTCGCTGCCGGCGCGCTCCCCGGGCCCGTTGCGGGCGGTAGAGACGGGAAAGCCCTCCTGCGACCCATCGTCATGGTGGATCACCAGGATCTGCCTGCCGATGTCCACCTCGATGTGCATGGTCTCAGCCCCAGTCCCGGTAGGGATGCTTGCGCAGCTCGGTGTTGTAGTAGCGGGGATCGTCCGACACCTCCCTGCCCACCCAAGGTGGACGCACGAAGGCTTCGTGCTCGTCGGCCAGCTCGATTTCGGCCACCACCAGTCCCGCATTGGCGCCTTCGAACACGTCCACCTCCCATTCGTGGCCCTCGAACCAGACCGGATAGCGGGTCTTCTCCACCAGCGGTTTGGCGCACAGCGTGTCGAGCAGGATGCGGGCATCGTTCACCGGTATAGGATACTCGAACTCCTGCCGGCGCACGCCGAGGGTACGCCCCTTGATGTTGATGTTCGCCTGGTGACCCGCCAGCCGCACCCGCACCGAAGCCAGCCCCTCTCCCACCAGATACCCCTGCCGGATGGGAACGCCCTCCCCCGCCGAGGCGCGCCAGGCCTCATCCACGACCAGGAACTTGCGCTCGATTTCGATGGGCATGGTTAATCACCGGGGTTTTGACAGGTCATCTGCGTTCCTTCCACCGGGCTCCGTCCGGAGCCTCACGCATCCCGCATGAACAGCGCAATCGATTCGACGTGGGCGGTGTGGGGGAACATGTCCATCACGCCGGCCTTCTCCAGGGTGTAACCGTGTTCGTGGACCAGGATGCCGGCGTCCCGGGCCAGGGTGGCGGGATTGCAGGAAACGTAGACGATCCGTTTCGCGCCGATGTTGGCAACGAAGGGGAGGATCTCCACGGCCCCGCTGCGGGGCGGATCGAACAGGATCTTGTCGTAGTGCCGGCCGCGCAGCCAGGGGGCATCGGGATCCGGTTCCATGAGATTGGCCACGTGGAATTCGACGTTGTCGAGGGCGTTGCTCGCGGCATTGTCACGGGCGCGCTGGACCAGGCCCGCTTCGCCCTCCACGGCAGTGACTTCGGCACCGCTGCGGGCCAGGGGCAGGGAGAAATTGCCGAGTCCGCAGAACAGCTCCAGGATCCGTTCGCCGGCTGCCGGGGCCAGCAGATCCAGGGCTTGGCGCACCATGCGGCGGTTGATGGCGCTGTTCACCTGGGTGAAGTCGGTGGGCAGAAAGCGCAGGCGCACGTCGAAGTCGGGCAGGGCATACTCGAGCGGCGGCCAGTCGCCGCGCAGGGGGCGGGCCGTGTCGGGGCCGCCGGGCTGCAGCCAGATCTGGAAGCCGGTCTGCTCGCCGAAGGCGGCCAGCTTCGCCGTGTCCGCCTCGCCCAGGGGATCGAGATTGCGGAACACCAGCGCGGCTTGCTCGTCGCCGATGGCCACCTCGATCTGGGCGATGCGGCTGGCCGCCTCCAGTGAACCGATGAGGTCCGACAGCGCCTCCAGCCGGTGGCCCACCCGCGGGTCGAGCACCTCACATGACCGCATGTCGGCCAGGTACTGGCTGAACTTCTCGCGAAAGCCCACCAGCACCCGGCCCTTCTTGGGCACGTTGCGCACCCCCAGGCGGGCCTTCTGGCGGTAGCCCCACACCGGGCCGGTGAGCGGCTCGAGCCATTCCTGCGGGGTCACCTTGCCGATGTGTTCGAAGGATTCGGCCAGGGTCTGCTGCTTGAAGCGGATCTGCGCATCAGGGGCCATGTGCTGCAGGCTGCAGCCGCCGCACAGGCCGTAGAAGGCGCAGGCCGGCGCCACCCGCATGGGTGAGGGGTTTTCGAGCACTTCCTCGGCGATCCCCGCATCGAAGCGCTTGCCCACCGAGCGGTAGCGCAGGCGCACCGTCTCGCCGGGCAGGGCGTTGTCCACGAACACGGTCTTGCCCTCGAGGCGGGCGATGCCCCGGCCTTCGTGGCTCAGGGATTCGATGGTGGCGACGACGGGTTCTTCCGGCAGGCGGGGCCGGCGGCGGCGACGGGCCATGCTCAGGGGCTCTCCGGCCAGTGGGCGAGAAACTGCTCGAAATGGGGCTTGTTCTCTGTCTTGAGGGTCTCGCGCACCCGTTGCAGCTCGTCGCGGTATTCGCCGGGGGTGAGATTGCCGTTGACCATCTCGAAGCGCAGGTATACGAGATAGGTGTTGAGCACGTCGGTTTCGCAGTAGTTGCGGATCCCGGCGATGTCGCCGGCCAGGTAACTGTCCCACACGGCAGCGCCGCTCATGCCCATCTTGCCCGGAAAACCCAGCAGGGTGGCCACCTCGTCGAGCGGCGCCACGGCGCGCATCTCGTAGCCGGCGATCACGTCCATCAGATCCGTGTGCCGGCGGTGATAGCGGCTCAGGTAGTTGTTCCAGCGGAAACTCTGATCGTTGTCCCCCGTCTCCCAGTAGCGCGGCGCCGGGATGCCGTGCAGCAGGGAGCGGTAGTGCAGCACCGGCAGATCGAAGCCCTTGCCATTCCAGGAGACGATGGTGGGCACGTATTTCTCGATGCCGTGGAAGAAGCGCTCGATGATCTCCTTCTCGTCGGCGGACTCGTCGCCCAGCGACCAGACCGCCAGCCGGTCGCGGCTGCGCAGCACCACCGAGATGGCCACCACCTTGTGCAGGTGCAGGCGCAGGAACTCGCTGCCGGTCTCCTGGCGGCGCTTGTGAAACATGACATTGGCCACCTCCTTGTCGGAGAGGCCTTCCAGACCGTAGAGGCGACGACCGCCCTCCACGTCCGGCACGGTTTCGATGTCGAAGACGAAGACGTTCATGGATTTCGGTTCCGAGAGCGCGCCCGGCTCAGGCCGGGAACACGCCGGTGGACAGGTAGCGATCGCCCCGATCGCAGATGATGGACACGATCACCGCATTCTCCAGTTCACGGCTCAGGGCCAGGGCGGCGGCTACCGCCCCGCCCGAGGAGATGCCGCAGAAGATCCCTTCCCGGGCAGCCAGGGCCCGCGTGGTCTCCTCGGCCTCTTCCTGGGTCACGTCCAGAGTGCGATCCACCCGCGAGGCGTCGAAGATGCTGGGCAGGTATTCCGGCGGCCAGCGGCGGATGCCCGGAATCTTCGCTCCCTCGGCCGGCTGCACGCCGACGATCTGCACCTCGGCGTTCTGCTCCTTGAGGTATTGCGCGGTGCCCATGATGGTGCCGGTGGTGCCCATGGCGGAGACGAAGTGGGTGATCCGGCCGTGGGTGTCGCGCCAGATCTCGGGGCCAGTGGTCTCGTAGTGGGCCCGCGGATTGTCGGGATTGGAGAACTGATCGAGCACCTTGCCCTTGCCCTCGGCTTCCATCTGCTTGGCCAGATCCCGCGCGCCCTCCATGCTCGCCTCGCGGCTGACCAGGATGATCTCGGCGCCGTAGGCCTTCATCACCTGGACCCGCTCCACGCTCATGTTCTCGGGCATGATCAGCACCATGCGGTAGCCGCGGATGGCCGCGGCCATGGCCAGGGCGATGCCGGTGTTGCCGGAGGTGGCCTCGATGAGGGTGTCCCCGGGGCGGATCTCGCCCCGCGCCTCGGCATGGCGGATCATGGACAGGGCCGGGCGATCCTTCACCGAGCCGGCGGGATTGTTGCCTTCCAGCTTCACCAGCAGGGTGTTGCTGGTCTCCCCCGACAGGCGCTGCAGGCGCACCAGGGGCGTGTTGCCGACGAAGGCTTCGATGGTGGGGAAGGTGATATCGTTCATCGGGCTAGTGTAGCCGATCCGCCGGTGGCGAAAAACCGTGCCGCTCGTACGTACCCCCTGCAAACAACGCAGAGGGCGCAGAGACGCAGAGGACGCGGAGTGTTAGCCCGACAGTTGCATAAACACAGAACAGAATCCCGTTTTTTCCGGCAATAGCCTTATGGAAGGAACATTCCGGGCACGCTCCTGGAACGCGCCATAAGCCGACATGTCGGGCTAATACCCAAGGGGTCACGCCGAGCCCGACCCACCGCGCGGATTTATTGCAACGATCAGGTTAACAAAACAACAAGGGTTTATGCCGGTGTCCCGCTGACCACGGGCTGGATTCGTCCCGAGACAATCAACAAACCCTCTGCGCTCTCTACGTCTCTGCGCCCTCTGCGTTCCTTCCACCCAGACCCGTTCGCGTGTCAGTCCCAGCCCGCCTCCTCGATTAGACGCGGACCCTCAGCCAGCAGACGATCGATGGCCCGCTCCAGGGCCGCGAAGGGTTCGACCAGATCGACGCCGTCACCGCCCTTGATGGCCTTTTCCATGGCATGGGCCGCCTCGCGCAGCTCCGGCACACCGCAATAGGCGGTGGAACCATGGATCTTGTGCACGTGATCCCACAAGGCCTGGCGATCGCCGCTGGCCAGCGCGGCCTTCGCCTGATCCCGCAAACCGGGCAGATCCGCCAGCAACATGCCGAACAGATCCCGGGCCAGCTCGGCACTGCCGCCAGCCTGTTCGAGGGCCTGTCGGGGATCGAAGATGTCGCTCATGGTAACTGAAACGGTACGCCAGAGCGGGGGGCGCGTCAATCCGGATGCGGCGTGGAAAAACACGGAGATTCGGGTTGTCGATTCACGTGCCGAAATGAGCCAAACCGCAGAGCGTGCAGGTCAGGCAGCGCCGGCGCCGCTGCGTTTGAGCCGGCCTGCGTCCACTTTCCCGCCATTACGTTTCCCGGACCAGGATCACGTAGGCGATGGCGTATTCGGCTTCGTCGGAGAGGCTGAGGTGGGTTTCGGTGATGGCGTGCTGGCGGAGGAAGTCGGCAGCCTTGCCGGTGCAGGCGAGGACGGGGCGACCGCCGGGTTCGTGGCTGACGGTGATGTGGTGGAAGGCGAGGCCGCCGGTGAAGCCGGTGCCCATGGCCTTGGCGGTGGCTTCCTTGGCGGCGAAGCGCTTGGCGAGGAAGTGGGCGGGCCGGGCGTTGCGGCGGAAGGCCTCGAGTTCGTCCGGCCCGAGGAGGCGTTCGGCGAAGCGTTCGCCGTAGCGCTCGAGGTTCTTTTGCATGCGCGCCACGCGCACGATGTCGGTGCCGATGCCGAAGATCATCCGCGGCGGGCTTCCGTCATCAGGCGTTTCATCTCGCGCACCGCTTCCTCGAGACCGGTGAAGAGGGCGCGGGCGATGATGGCATGGCCGATGTTGAGTTCACGCACGCCGGGGATGGCGGCGATGTCGGCCACGTTGTGATAGTGCAGGCCGTGACCGGCATTGACCTGCAGCCCCCCTTCCCGGCCCTGCGCCACGGCACGCACGATGCGCTGCAGCTCGGCCTGGCGGCTCGCTTCGTCGGGGGCGTCGGCATAGTGCCCGGTATGCAGCTCGATGACCGGCGCACCGACCTCGGCGGCGGCATCCACCTGTGCCGGCTCGGCGTCGATGAACAGGGAGACCCGCACGCCGGCCTCGGCCAGGCGCGCGCAGGCATCACGGATCCGCTCGCGCTGGCCGGCCACGTCCAGCCCGCCTTCGGTGGTCAGCTCCTCGCGCCGTTCGGGCACCAGACAGCAGTCGGCCGGCCGGATGCGGCAGGCGATGTCGAGCATCTCGGGCGTGACGGCCATTTCCAGGTTCATGCGCGTCTGCAGCATGCCGATCAGCATCTCCACGTCCCGCTCCTGGATATGCCGCCGATCCTCCCGCAGATGCAGGGTGATGCCGTCGGCCCCCGCCTGCTCGGCCAGCAGGGCGGCCTGCAGCGGCTCCGGGTAGCGGGTGCCGCGCGACTCGCGCAGGGTGGCCACGTGGTCGATGTTGACGCCAAGAAGAATGGGATCGGATTGGCTCATGGGTCGGATTCCGGTTCAGAGCAGCCGCTGCCGGCGGTAGAGTTCGCGGGATTGTAACGGCCGGTCTCCCAGATGAACAGCCAGGGCGGCGCGCATCAGGCGTTTGGCCTCGCGGCGGCCTTCGGCGTCGAGTTCCCCGTCGCGGGCCAGGGCCAGCAGGGTCTGGCCGTGCACGCGCACGCCCCGGGATTCCCCTTCCCCCGCCGGCACCGGGCCCTGCTCCGGCAGGTAGTCGTAGAGGCGCCCGGGGGCCACGGGGGCGCCGCTGCCGGCTTCCCGTTCGAGCTGCAGGCCATAGCCGATTTCCTGCAGCAGCAGGCGTTCGAAACGGCGCAGCACGGCCTCTTCGTCGGTGCCCTGCCCCAGGAGCGCCAGGGTCTGGCGATAGACGTCGAACAGATGCGGATGGGGGTCGCCCCGGTGCAGGAGGCGGATCAGCAATTCGTTGAGATAGAAGCCGCTGAACAGCCCCCCCGTGGTCGGCAGCAGGGCGGGGCCGGCGGGCTCGGCCCCCGTGAGGGTGAGCAGTTCTCCCTGGCCGCGCCAGCTCAGCAGCAGCGGCGCGAAGGGCTGCAGTTGTTCGGCCAGGCGCTTGCGGCCCCGGCGGGCGCCCCGGGCCACCAGGCCGAGGCGGCCCTGGTCGCGGCTGAACACTTCCAGCAGCAGGCTGGTGTCCCGGTAGGGCCGGCTGTGCAGCACGAAGGCCTCCTCCAGGCTGGCGGCATGGATGCTGCTGCGCGCGGCGGACATAGGGAAAATGACTATTCGAACTCGTTGCGGTAACCGAGGCTCTGCAGGGCCCGTTCGTCGTCGGACCAGCCCTCCTTGACCTTGACCCACAGCTCGAGAAACACCTTCCGGCCGAGCATGGCCTCGATGTCCTTGCGGGCCTGGGTGCCGATCTGCTTGAGCCGCTCGCCGTTGCGGCCGATGACGATGGCTTTCTGGCCGGGTCGGTCCACCCAGATCAGGGCGCCGATCCGCACCAGCCTGCCCTCCTCCTCGAAGCGTTCGATTTCCACGGTGAGATCATAGGGCAGTTCCTGGCCGAGGCTGCGCATCAGTTTCTCGCGCACGATCTCGGCGGCCAGGAAACGCACGCTGCGATCGGTGATCTGATCTTCCGGGAACATGGGCTCGGCGACGGGCAGCAGGCGATACAGCTCGTCTTCGAGATCGGCGAGATTGTCGTGCCGGAGGGCAGAGACCGGCACCACGGCGGCGAAATCGTGCTTGCCGCCCACCTCGGCCAGGAAAGGCAGCAGGGCCGGCTTGTCTTCCAGGCGATCCACCTTGTTGACCACGAGAATGGTGGGCAGGCCGGCCCGTTTCACCTGCTCCAGCACCAGATCGTCTTCCTCGGTCCAGCGCAGGGCCTCCACCACGAACAGCACCACGTCCACGCTGGGCAGCACGCTGCTGGCGGCCCGGTTGAGATAGCGGTTGAGGGCCCGCTTGCCCTGCCTGTGCAGGCCCGGCGTGTCCACGAACACGAACTGGGCGCGCGCCGTGGTCTTGATGCCGAGGATCTGGTGGCGGGTGGTCTGGGGCTTGCGCGAGGTGATGCTGAGTTTCTGCCCCAGCAGGTGATTGAGCAGGGTCGACTTGCCCACGTTGGGGCGGCCGACGATGGCCACCAGGCCACAGCGATAGGATTCGGAGGGGGTTTGCGCGTTCATGCCTGTTCCAGTCGGGCCAGGGCCGCGGCCGCGGCGGCCTGCTCGGCCTTGCGGCGGTTGCTGCCAGTGCCCCGGGTCGGTTCGTCGAGGCCCTCGACGTGGCAGGCCACTTCGAACACCTGATCATGGGTCTTGCCGCGGATGGCCGTGACCCGGTAACGGGGCAACGGCTGTCCCCGGGCCTGCAGGTATTCCTGCAGACGGGTCTTGGGATCCTTGAGGATCCCGGCGGGATCGAGTTCCCCGATGCGCTCGCCCAGGTGGCGCAGCACGAACTCGCGAGCCGCTTCCAGTCCGCTGTCCTGGTAGATGGCACCGATCAGGGCCTCGACCGCGTCGGCCAGGGTCGATTCGCGACGGTAGCCGCCGCTCTTGAGTTCGCCGGACCCCAGAATCAGGTACTCGCCAAGATCCAGATCGCGGGCGATGTCGGCCAGGGTTTCACCCTTGACCAGGCTGGCGCGCATGCGGCTGAGTTGCCCCTCCGAGGCCTCGGGAAAGCGTTGGTAGAGGGCTTCGCTGATCACGAAACCGAGGATGGCGTCGCCCAGGAATTCCAGGCGCTCGTTGTTGCGCCGCCCGGCGCTGCGGTGGGTCAGCGCCGTCTCGAGCAGGGCCGGATGGCGGAACCGGTAACCGAGCGCCGCCTCCAGCCGATCCGGGGCGGCACTCAACGCACGGGCACCTCGATGGACTTGTCGAAACTCACCACCACGTCGAGGTTGCCGATCAGATTGCGCCGCACCTCGTAATCGAAGCCGATGGTCATGGTGTCGCCGTTGCGTTCCACGTAGATGTCGTCATTGGTTACGCCCTCGACCATGTTGATGTCGAGGCGCTTGCGCAGGGTGCGTACGACCTCGCCGGGCGACATGGCGCCCGTGTCGGGGTCCGATTCGAGATCCTTGAGAATGCTCACCGCCGTGAAACTGTCCAGATAGATGGGCACGATCTTCAGGGTGATGAAGGTGAAAAAGGCAATCAGCAGAAAGACCAGAATCCAGCCGATGGTGGTCATGCCCTGCTGGCGATGCAAAGACTTCATGCGGCACCTCGCGTGTCGGTTCATTCGATGACCGTGCCGATCCGTCCCGGCTTCGGCCAGTGGCCCCATTGCCAGTTCATCCAGATGAGCATGGCCCTGCCCACCAGATTCTCGTCCGGCACGAAACCCCAGTACCGGCTGTCCCGGCTGTTGTCGCGGTTGTCGCCCATCACGAAATAGCGGTTCGGTGGCACCTTGATGATGAAGTCACGGGCCGGCACCATCTCGTTGACCAGGATGTCGTGCTGCACGCCCGTGAGGTTTTCCCGCCGACGCTGAATGTTGGGGAAGGCCGGTTCGTAGGGCCCCAGGGGCGTCTGTTCGGCCGGTTTTCCATTGATATACAGAACCTTATTATAGTAGCCGATCTCGTCTCCCGGTACCCCGACCACCCGCTTGATGTAGTCCACCGACGGATTTTCGGGGTAACGAAAGACGATGACGTCCCCCCGCTGCGGCGTGCCCAGGTCGACAACGCGGGTATGGGCCACCGGCAGGCGGATGCCGTAGGCGAACTTGTTGACCAGGATGAAGTCGCCCACCTCCAGGGTCGGCAGCATGGAGCCGGACGGGATGCGGAAGGGCTCGGCCACGAAGCTGCGCAGCACCAGCACCACCAGCACCACCGGGAACAGGAAGCGGGCATATTCCACCAGCAGGGGTTCCTTGCGCTCTGCCTCGCCTTCTGCCGCACCAGACACCTGGCGATGGCGGGCGAAAAAAAGGGCATCGATACCCCACACGATTCCGGTGGCGAAAGTGAGCACCACCAGCAGCAGTTCAAAGTCGAAATCCATGGTTTATTTTTCCTTTCCGACGGAGAGCACGGCAAGAAACGCCTCCTGGGGAATCTCCACCTTGCCCACCTGTTTCATCCGGCGTTTGCCGGCTTTCTGTTTTTCCAGCAGCTTGCGCTTGCGGGTTACGTCGCCC
Organism: Chromatiales bacterium; assembly: GCA_026984045.1. Taxonomy (GTDB): domain Bacteria; phylum Pseudomonadota; class Gammaproteobacteria; order UBA6429; family Thiohalophilaceae; genus JALSSV01. The sequence goes on from JALSSV010000063.1 coordinate 22,912, forward strand.
CCGTAACACTTGGCGGTGACGTTCTTGCGCAGGGCCTTGACCGTGGTCCGAGCCAGGATCTTGGAACCCACCGCAGCCTGGATGGCCACGTCGAACATCTGCCGGGGGATGATTTCCTTCATGCGTTCGGCCAGTTCCCGGCCCCGTGACTGGGCCGCGTCCCGATGCACGATGACCGAGAGGGCATCGACCTTCTCACCGTTGATCAGGATGTCCAGCTTGACCAGACTGGCCGCCTGGAAGCGGGCGAACTCGTAGTCCAGCGAGGCATAGCCCCGGCTGACCGACTTGAGGCGGTCGAAGAAATCCAGCACCACCTCGTTCATGGGCAGCTCGTAGGTCAGCGCCACCTGGTTGCCCAGATACTGCATGGACTTCTGCACCCCGCGCTTTTCGATGCACAGGTTGATCACGTTGCCCACGTAGTCGGGCGGGACCAGAATGTGCGCCGTGATGATGGGCTCGCGGATCTCGTCGATGTGGTTGGGCTCGGGGAGATCGGCAGGGTTGTCGATGCGGATCGTCTCGCCGGCGGTGGTGAGCACCTCGAAGACCACCGTGGGGGCGGTGGTGATGAGATCCAGGTCGTATTCCCGCTCCAGCCGCTCCTGGATGATTTCCATGTGCAGCATGCCGAGAAAACCGCAGCGGAAGCCGAAACCGAGCGCCTGCGAGGTTTCGGGCTCGTAGAACAGGGCGGCGTCGTTGAGGCGCAGCTTGGAGAGCGCCTCGCGCAGATCCTCGTAATCGTCGCCTTCCACCGGAAACAGGCCGGCGAAGACCTGGGGCTGAACCGGCTTGAAACCGGGCAAGGGCTCGGCCGCCGGCCGATCCACGTGGGTGATGGTATCCCCCACCGGCGCACCGTCGATTTCCTTGATCCCGGCAATCACGTAGCCCACCTCGCCGGCCCGGAGCATGTCCGTATCCTGACGCTTGGGCGTGAAGATCCCCACCTTGTCCACCTGGTGGTTGCGGCCGGCGGCCATCACCCGGATCTTGTCCTTCTTCTTCAGGGTGCCCTGCACCACCCGCACCAGGGAGATGACGCCGAGGTAGTTGTCGAACCAGGAATCGATGATCAGGGCCTGCAGGGGCGCCGCCCGATCGCCCTCGGGCGGCGGCACGGCGGCGACGATGCGCTCCAGGAGTTCCGGCACCCCTTCGCCGGTCTTGGCCGAGACCCGCACGGCGTCCTGCGCCTCGATGCCGATGATTTCCTCGATCTCGTTGATGACCCGTTGCGGATCGGCCGCCGGCAGATCGATCTTGTTGAGGACCGGAATCACTTCCAGCCCCTGATCGATGGCCGTGTAACAGTTGGCCACGCTCTGGGCCTCGACCCCCTGGGAGGCGTCCACCACCAGGAGGGCGCCCTCGCAGGCGGCCAGGGAGCGGGACACCTCGTAGGAGAAGTCCACGTGACCAGGGGTGTCGATGAAATTGAGCTGGTAGGTCTGGCCGTCGGCGGCGGTGTATTCGAGGGTGACGCTCTGGGCCTTGATGGTGATGCCGCGCTCGCGCTCCAGATCCATGGAATCGAGCACCTGCTCGGCCATCTCCCGCTCCGTCAGCCCGCCGCATATCTGGATCAGCCGGTCGGCCAGGGTGGACTTGCCGTGATCGATGTGGGCGATGATGGAAAAGTTGCGGATATGGGTCAGATCGGTCACGGCGTTCTGCGATGCATGGAGTCCGGTGTCAGTGCCCGATACGGAAAAAGGCGCCTGCAGCGCCTTTTTCACCCGGGTTCGGGAGTGGAGATTGTAGCCGATTTCAGGCTTCGCCGAAATAGCGCCGCAGGGCCATCTCGTCAAGAAAGTAATAGCAGATCTCGCCCCGCTCCCCGGCCAGGACGGGGATTCGGCTCCCGTATTCAGCCTCCAGGGCCTCGTGGCCAAGAATGTCCACCACCTCCAGCCGGAAATCCCGCTCCGTGCGCAGCCGCTGCAGCTCCTGGAGCATCTGCTCGCACAGATGACAGCCGCTGCGCACGAAGACGGTGAGGCATTCGGCCACGGTTCCTACTTCGGGATCTTCAGAGGCAGGAACACCGGGGCATCGCCGCGCTGGATAAGCACCGGCACCGAGCGGCCACCCGGCAACGACTTGACCAGCTTGTGGAACTGGGCCGGATCGGTCACATCCTTGTTGTTGATCATCAGAATCACGTCGCCCGGCCGAATCCCGGCTTCCCGCGCCGGGCCCTTGCCCACCTTGCGCACCAGCACACCACGCTTGCCGGTCCCCAGTTCCTTGCGCCGGGCGGCACTGAGCTTCTCCACCACCAGTCCCAGACGATCGGTCTTGACCTTGTTCGGATGGGATTTGCCGGCTTGCTCGGCCAGTTCCTCCTCGGCCGGCAGCTCGGCGATGGTAACCTTCAGGGTCTTGCGCTTGCCTTCGCGAATCACTGTCACCGGCACCGTGCTGCCCACGGGGGTGCGCCCCACTTCCAGCGGCAGATCCGACGACTGGTGGATCCGCTTGCCGTTGTACTCGACGACCACGTCACCCACCTGCAGGCCGGCCTTCGCCGCCGGACTGTCGGGCATGACCTTGAGCACCACGGCACCTTCCGGGCGATCCATGCCGAAGGATTCGGCCAGTTCCCGGTTGACGTCCTGGATCAGAATCCCCAGCCAGCCGCGGACCACCTTGCCATGCGCCTTGAGCTGTTTCACCACATCCATGGCCACGTCGATGGGAATGGCGAAAGACAGTCCCATGAATCCGCCGGTCCGGCTGTAGATCTGGGAATTGATGCCCACAACCTCCCCCGCGGCGTTGAACAACGGACCGCCCGAGTTGCCGGGATTGATGGCCACGTCGGTCTGGATGTAGGGCACGTAGTTCTCGGAGGGCAGGTTGCGACCGATGGCGCTCACCACGCCCACCGAGACCGAGTGATCGAAACCGAAGGGGGTCCCGATGGCCATCACCCACTCGCCCACCTTGAGCTTCGACGAGTGGCCGATCTTCACGGTCGGAAGATTATCGGCATCCACCTTGAGCAGAGCCATGTCGGAACGGGAATCGGTGCCCACCAGCTTGGCCTTGAACTCGCGCCGATCCGACAGGCGCACGATGATCTCCTCGGCATCCTTGACCACATGATTGTTGGTCACGATATAGCCATGGGAGTCGATGATGAAACCGGAGCCGAGTGATTGGCTCTCCATCTCCGGCGCCTCGTCATCGCCCTGCTCCCCAAAGAAACGACGCAGCAGATCGCCAAAGGGCGAATCCTCGGGAATGTCGGGCATCTCCATGCCCGGTGGCAAACGGTGGGGGTGTTTGATTTTCTGGGTGGTGCTGATATTCACCACCGCGGCACTGTTCTGTTCCACCAGTTTGGTGAAATCGGGCATGCAGGCGCACTTCGCCTGGTCATCCTTGCCGAAGCTGAACGCGTTGGCCTGCGCGGCAAACAGGAACAGCAAGAACAACCAGAAGGATCGGTAACGGATTGCCTTGGGATTCATGGATTCCTCAATCATGTTGGCTGGTGATGACGCGAGACGAATTCGATGACCTTCAACCAGGGAAGGACTGTACCGCAAAGCCGCCCGGTTGCAAACGCCGCAGGATCACGGGCTGAAAGCGGGGATCACGCCGGATCCGGCGGTTGAACCGGCGTAACCAGAACAGGCCAGCCAGAAAACCGAGCACGCCACCAGCGACGGCGGTACCGTCACCCTGGCCGGCGAGCAGTCCGGCACCGGCGATCAGGGCCAGCAGGGGAACCAGATAGACGGCCACCGCCCCCCGCAACATGGCGTTCTCATCCAGCCCGATGATCACCCGCTCCCCCGGTTGGGCCTGGACCGGATTCAGGGCGCACAGGTTCACCGAACGCTTGCCCAGGACATTGGCCAGCACGGCCGTGCCGCAGCCCTTGCGCAGGGAACACTGCCCGCAACTGCTCTCCCGTTCGGCGGTGATCCAGGCCCGATCGCCCTCGAGACGGACGACGGTGGCGACCTGCTCAATCATTGCCGGGCTTCAACCGCACCGCGGTGCTGATCTTTTGCACGGTGAGGTGGGGCACCTCCCCCACCACCGTCACGTGATAATCCCCAAGGGAACGGCCATGGGCATTGACGGCACCCATGCGGGTTCCGCCAACCAGATTGGCCGCGTCCCGTTCCACTTCCTCCTCGAGGAAGACGGAGACCGAGGCCAGACCATCCGAATAGACCAGGTGTTCCACCGGATGCGCGCTGGCGGGCAGCCGCTGCATGCGCTGCATGTCTTCATGGAAACCGGGCGGCATCCAGCCGATGATCACATCGGGTGGGCTGTCCGCCTCCTCCGGCATCTCCTCCTGGCGTGCTTCATAGCGGGTGAAACGGCTGACGTCCACGCCCGGTTGCAGCCACGCATCGGGGATCCGATCCAGAAAACGGATGCGGGTGAACATGAACTGTTCCACCGGCTCGCCCTGCTCGTCGACGAGGTGGGTCTTGAGCAACAGGCCCGAATCACGGTCGATCCAGAGGCGGTGGCCGTAACGGTAGGCATCGCGGGGCTGGATGTCGATACGCTGGGTAAGGCGACCGGCCACCTGCTGCTCACCGGCCAGGCGAAAACGGTAGACAGCGGCAAGGTTGTCGATGTGGATGGGAAAGCGGGGTGGAAACTGCTTGCTGGGCCGTGTGGATTCCACGACCACCGACTGGGTATCCGGCATGATGCAGGTCACCTGGTCGTCGTTGCGAACCACTTCGCGACTGCTGCCATCGAGGGCGATCAGGCGTTCCTGTTCGCCCTGTGCGTCGGCGCGATGGATGATCCGCATGGAGGTAAGGTTGTTGTTGTGACCGTAGACGAAGGTCCCTTCGTAATTGAGGGTGTGGGCGGCCCGCTGCATCTTCTGCAACCAGGCTTCCACCTCTTTCAGCGGCTCGGCCGCCAGCACCAGAATCGGAAACAACAGGCCCAGGGCCAGGAGGGACGACCGGGACGACGGCATGCTATTGACCATTGACGACGGCATTCTCGATGCGTGGTGTGGAACGGGAGGGCGGCGCGGTTTCGGGCAGGTTGCCACTGACGATACGCATGTAGGGCAGGACGCCCTGCATGTTGGACGTCACCGAATATTCGTTGTGGTTGACCAGGTATTTGCTGAGCTTGGAACGCACGGCTGGGTTCAGCTGATCATTCTCGGGCACGAACTGCACCACCCGGGCAGGCGGCGTGCGCACGGCCAGCCGGGCGTTGCCGGCGACCTGGGCCACGGCCGGCGCAGGTTCCTGCGCGCCACGCTGCTGCTGGACGGTGATCACCGTGACCGCGGACACGGTGGCTGCGATGGCCAGGCCCGCCACCTGCCTGGCCACGCGACGGGCGCGGGGTGGCAGGTGCCAGCGGCGCGGCGCGAGCACCGTGGGCTCGTTCTCCAGGGCGGCGCTGACCCGGGCGGCGATGTCGAATTCGGCATAGGTCAGGTGCTCGGTCATGGCATCGCGGATCAGGTGATAGCGGCTCCAGCGGGCCTGCAGATCCGGGTCGCCGGACAGGCGTTCGGCCAGGCGACGGGGATCGGGCACCTCGTCGTCCATGAAGGCGGAGAGTTCTTCGTGGAGCTTGTCGTTCATGATGGTCACCTGCTGACGCTTCGCAACGGGATTTCGGATCTTGCGCTACCGGCTATTCCAGCAGGGGGCGCAACTTCTTGTCGATGGCCTCGCGGGCCCGGAAGATCCGCGAGCGCACCGTGCCGATGGGGCATTCCATGGCATCGGCAATCTCCTCGTAGCTCATCCCTTCCAGTTCCCTGAGGGTGATGGCCGTTTTCAGATCCTCGGGCAGTTCGTCGATGGCCCGGAAAACCGTCTCCTTGATCTCGTCCCGCAGGACTTCCCGTTCCGGCGAGGCATATTCCTTGAGTGCCGATTCGCCTTCGTAGGTCTCGGCCTCGGTGGCATCGATATCCGACTGGGGCGGTCGGCGCCCCTGGGACACGATATAGTTCTTGGCCGTGTTGATGGCGATGCGGTACAGCCAGGTGTAGAAGGCGCTGTCACCGCGAAACCTCGGCAGGGCCTTGTAGGCCTTGATGAAGGTTTCCTGGGCGAGATCCTGGACCTCCATGGGATCGCGCACGTAGCGGGACAGGACTTTCATGATCCGCTGCTGATACTTGCGCACCAGCATGTCGAAAGCCCGCTTGTCACCCCGCTGGGCGCGCTCGACCAGAGCCTGATCCGATTCGAATTCGCCCATCCGGGCCGTGTCCTTCTCTAGCTGTGACAGAAAGGCCGCCCGGAACCTACCCAGATTGACCGTATAATTCGGGTGGAGTTCGCACGGCGGAAGAATTTTTCGTTATAGTGCGACGAAACGACGGCTCATTCTAAACCCAACCCGGTGGGAAACAGAAATGGCTTCCACCGGCTGCGGGAACCGCCTGCGGGGAACGGCATGCAGATCGAAAGCGACGTCCTCATCATCGGCAGTGGCGCCGCCGGCCTCTCGCTGGCCCTGCGTCTCGCGGATACTCATCACATCTCATTGATTTCAAAAGGAAATCTTGCGGACGGCTCGACCCTCTACGCCCAGGGCGGGATCGCCGCAGTGCTGGGTGACGACGATTCCATCGAGGCCCACATCAACGACACCCTCACTGCCGGTGCCGGCCTGTGCGATCCGGAAGTGGTGCGCTTCGTGGTGGAACGGGCCGCCAGCAACATCCGCTGGCTGCTCGAGACGGGGATCCGCTTCAATCTCGAGCCGGACGGTACCCATTTCGATCTGACCCGCGAAGGTGGCCATTCCCACCGCCGCATCGTGCATGCCGACGATGCCACCGGCCGGGCGGTGGAGACCACCCTCGAAGACAAGGTGCGCGCCCATCCCAACATCGACATTCACGAGCACCACATCGCCGTGGATCTGATCACCCGCGCCAAGCTGGGGCTGCCCGGCAGCCGCTGCCTGGGGGCCTACGTGCTCGACAAGGCCGACGACACGGTGCGGGTGTTCCGCGCCGCCAACGTGGTGCTGGCCACCGGCGGGGCCAGCAAGGTCTATCTCTACACCAGCAACCCCGACACCTCCACCGGCGACGGCATCGCCATGGGCTGGCGGGCCGGCTGCCGGGTGGCCAACTTGGAATTCAACCAGTTCCATCCCACCTGCCTCTACCATCCCCGGGCCAAGAGCTTCCTGATCAGCGAGGCGGTACGGGGCGAAGGCGGGCGCCTGCTGCTGCCCGATGGCCAGACCTTCATGGAGCGTTTCGATCCCCGCGCCGAACTGGCCCCCCGGGACATCGTGGCCCGGGCCATCGACCACGAGATGAAGCGCCTGGGGATCGAGCACGTGAACCTGGACATCAGCCACAAGCCGGCCGACTTCGTCAAACGCCGCTTTCCCACCATCTACCGGCGCTGCCTGGAGTTCGGCATCGACATCACCCGCGAGCCCATCCCGGTGGTCCCGGCCGCCCATTACACCTGCGGCGGGCTGGTGACCGATCTGCAGGGCCGGGCCGATCTGGACAGTCTCTATGCCATCGGCGAAACGGCCCACACCGGCCTGCACGGGGCCAACCGCCTGGCCAGCAATTCCCTGCTCGAATGCCTGGTGTTCGCCGAAGCCGCCAGCGAGGACATCCGGGCCTGCGCGCGCTCGCGGCCCAGTGAAACCATCCCCGAATGGGACGCCAGCCAGGTGACCGACTCGGACGAGGAAGTGGTGGTGAGCCACAACTGGGACGAACTGCGCCGCTTCATGTGGGACTACGTGGGCATCGTGCGCACCGACAAGCGCCTGCAGCGGGCCGCCCACCGGGCCGCCCTGCTGCTGGCGGAAATCGAGGAGTACTACGGCGACTTCGTGATCACCGGCGATCTGCTGGAGCTGCGCAACCTCGCCCTGGTGGCGGATCTGATCATCCGCTCGGCCAGCGCCCGCAAGGAGAGCCGCGGGCTGCACTACACCCTCGACTACCCCGAGCCGGACACCCGCCATCCGCCGCGCAACACGGTGCTTGCGCCGGACAACTATCCCGGCAGAGACGAGACCCCACTGTCGGTCGAGGCCTGACGCAGGCGCACCCGCAGGCGCCGGAAGGTATCGGCGTCCAGATTGTCGGGCAGAATCACCACGTTCAGCGGCCGCCCGCCCTGCGCGCGGGCGAAGCGCAGCACCGCCATCCCGCTCCCCAGCCAGGAATCCCCGCGCAGCCGCAAGGGCTCCCGCTCGCCGTCCGACCCAAGGCGGAACCAGCGGTCCTCCGCATCCAGCAGCAGGTGATGCACCCGGGAGAGGGTCTCGTTGCGCGACAGGGAAAACAGGCTGATCCCCAGCAGCACGAACAGCCCCACCCGCAGCCACAGGGGCACGCCCAGCGGATAGGCCAGCACCATCAGGGCCAGACCATGCACCAGGAACTGGGCCCGCAGCAGCAGGCGGGAGGGCTGGACTTCCAGCCGCAGGATACGGCCTTCCACGAAACGACGCGCCATGAATGACCTCCATGTCCGATGAACCTGTAACCAATTGAAGCGCAGAGCGGCGCCCTCCGCTGTCGGACAAGTCCGACAGATGTGTCGGAAAACGCGATCAATCCATGGCTTCGCGGATCTGCCGGGCCAGGGCGGCGAGTTCGGGATCGGCCGGGATCACGCGGCCCAGCAGGTATTCGATCAGGAGGGGATCGGGGGTCTTCAGCAGGCGTTCGAAGGCCCGTTTTCCGGTGTCGTCCAGATCGGCATGGCGGCGTTCGACGAAGTTGCTCAGCAGGGCGTCCAGTTCGGCCATGCCGCGGCGGCACTGCCACAGCAGACGCGCCCGTTCCCGATCCGGTCCGGGCGGCATTTCAGATCATGTCCTTGACCATCAGCCGCTTGATGGTGTTGATGGCGGCGGTGGGATTGAGGCCCTTGGGGCACACGTTCACGCAGTTCATGATGGTATGGCAGCGGAACAGCCTGTAGGGCCCCTCCAGATCCTCGAGCCGCTCGGCGGTGGCCTGATCGCGGCTGTCCACCAGGAAACGGCAGGCCTGCAGCAGGGCGGCCGGCCCCCGGAACTTCTCCGGGTTCCACCAGAAGGAAGGACAGAAGGTGGTGCAACAGCCGCAGAGGATGCACTCGTACAGGCCGTCGAGCTTCTCCCGTTCCTGCGGGCTCTGGCGGAACTCCACTTCCGGCTCGGGATCGTGAACGATGAGATAGGGCTTCACCGAGCGGTAGTGATGATAGAACTGGCTCATGTCCACCACCAGGTCGCGGATCACCGGCAGTTGCGGCACCGGGCGGATCTCCACCGGCTCGCGCAGGCCGGCCAGCGGGGTGATGCAGGCCAGGCCATTGGTGCCATTGATATTCATGGCGTCGGAGCCGCACACGCCCTCGCCGCAGGAGTGGCGGAAGGTGAGGGTCTCGTCCTGTTCCTTGAGCCGCAGCAGCGCATCGCGCAGCATCATGCCCGGCTGCACGTCGTCGAGGACGAAATCCTGCATGTACGGCTTGGTGTCCGTCTCCGGGTTGTAGCGGTAGATCTGGAAGCGCATGCGGGCCATGGTCAATAGACACGCTCCTTGGGCGGGAAGGATTCGACCGACAGGGGCTTGAGGGTCACCGGCTTGTATTCCAGCCGCCGTCCCTCACGGAAGAACAGCGTATGCTTGAGCCAGTGCACGTCGTCGCGCTCGGGGTAGTCGATGCGCGAATGGGCGCCGCGGCTCTCCTTGCGGGCCTGGGCGCTGACCACGGTGGCCACGGCGATGGCCATCAGGTTCTCCAGTTCCAGGGCCTCGATGCGGGCGGTGTTGAACACCTTGCTGTGATCCTGCAGGCGCACGTCGTCCATCCGCCGCTCCAGTTCCAGCACCTTGGCCACGCCTGCGTCAAGCACCTCTTGGGTACGGAACACGCCGCAATATTCCTCCATGGTGGCCTGCAGCTCGGCGCGCAGGCCCGCCACCGTCTCGCCATCGCCCTTCGCGTCCCAGCGCGCCAGCCGCGCCAGGGCCCGGTCCACCGTTTCCGGCGGCAGGGGCCGGTGATAGCGGTTCTCCCTGAGGTAGTCGATGATGTGGTTGCCGGCGGCGCGGCCGAAGACCACGATGTCGAGCAGGGAGTTGCCGCCCAGGCGGTTGGCGCCGTGGACCGAGACGCAGGCGCATTCGCCGGCCGCGTACAGGCCGGGAATGACCTCCTCGCCCTGCTCCACCGGGGCCACCACCTGGCCGTGGCGGTTGGTGGGGATCCCGCCCATGGTGTAGTGGGCGGTGGGGAACACGGGCACCGGCTCCTTCGCCGGATCGATGTGCAGGAAGGTGTGGATCAGATCCAGGATGCCGGGCAGGCGCTTCTTGAGCACCTCTTCGCCCAGGTGATCGAGCTTCAGGAGCACATGGTCGCCGTTGGGCCCGCAGCCGCGCCCTTCGCGCACCTCGGTGGCAATGGCCCGGCTGACCACGTCGCGGCTGGCCAGATCCTTCGCATGGGGGGCGTAGCGCTCCATGAACCGCTCGCCATCCCTGTTGATCAGGTAGCCGCCCTCGCCCCGCGCGCCTTCGGTGATCAGCATGCCCTTGCCGGCGATGCCCGTGGGATGGAACTGGAAGAATTCCATGTCCTGCAGCGGCAGGCCGGCCCGCAGGGCCATGCCCAGGCCATCACCGGTATTGATCCGCGCGTTGGTGTTGGTGCGGAACAGCTGCCCCGCCCCGCCGGTGGCGATGAGGGTGGTCTTGGCCTCGATCACCAGCGGTTCGCCGCGCTCGATGTCGAGCACCAGGGCGCCGAGGATGAAGCCTTCCTCGTCGCGCAGCAGATCGATGGCGAAGTATTCGTCGAAGAAATGGGTCTTGGCGCGGATGTTCTGCTGATAGAGGGTGTGCAGCATGGCGTGGCCGGTGCGGTCGGCCGCCGCGCAGGTGCGCGCCGCCTGTTCGCCGCCGAAGTTCATGCTCTGGCCGCCGAAGGGCCGCTGATAGATCTTGCCGTTGTCCAGCCGGCTGAAGGGCACCCCGGCATGTTCCAGCTCGTAGACCAGGTGCGCCGCGGCCCGGCACATGTACTCGATGGCATCCTGATCGCCGAGGTAGTCGCTGCCCTTGATGGTGTCGTACATGTGCCAGTGCCAGTTGTCGGGCAGCACGTTGCCAAGCGCGGCGTTGATGCCGCCCTGGGCGGCCACGGTGTGGGAACGGGTGGGAAACACCTTCGACACCACGGCCACGTTGGCCTCGGCCCGGGCCAGTTGCAGCGCCGCCCGCAGGCCGCCGCCACCGGCGCCGATAACCAGGGTGTCGAAACGGCGGTATTCGGGTTTCGTCATGACAGATAGACCGAGATGAGAATGAGGGCGCTCCACACCGCCAGGCCCATCAGCAGCAGCGCCACGGCCACGAGCAGCAGCAGGCGCAGCTTGAGATTGGGCACGTAGTCCATCAGCACGTCGCGGATCCCCACCCAGGCATGGAAGAACAGTGACAGGAAGAACAGGGCGAAGGCCACGCTGACCACCGGCCGGCCCAGCAGCGCGCGCCAGCCCGAATAATCCGCGCTGCCGCCCGTGGCCAGCCAGAGCACGGCCGCGAGCACGAACAGGGCCAGGTAGGCGGCGCTGAAACGCTGCAGCAGCCAGGCCCGCATGCCCTGGGCACGGAAGGTCATGCCAGCCTCCACGCCAGCAGGAGGAAGAACACGGCCACGATGGCGAACACGCTCCAGGCCGTGGCCCGGGCCGTCTGCAGCCGCAGGCCGAGATCCAGATCCAGCAGCAGGAAGCGCAGGCCGGCGAAGAAGTGGTGCAGGATGGCCCAGCCCAACAACAGGCCGAGGAGTTTCATGCCGGGCAGGGCGAGCCAGTGCAGGACGCGCTGATAATCCCCTGCGCTGCGCAGGGAAAGATGCAGCAACCCGACGGCGAAAGGCAGGGAAAGAAACAGCAAGACCCCGCTGATCCGGTGGATAATGGAGACCAGTGCCGTGATCGGCTGGCGGATCTGGAACAGGTTGAGAAATCTTGGCCGTGCGCTTCGGCTTGGCATTATAATTGTCGCTCGCGTTCGGTTCCGCTGAACATCCGATTCCCTTTCTTCAACCTTACGACCGTTGTCGCGGCTCTGCAAGTATAGCCGACATCGTATCAGGAGTTTCCATGCACCGAGACTGGCAGCAATTCCTCGAAACCCAGGGCGCCCGGATCGCATCCGGCCGGGTGACGGACTTCGGCGATCCCGCCGCCGAACGGCAGGCCGCCGCACAGGGCGAGGTGATCGCCGATCTCTCCCACTATGGCCTGATCCGCGTCAGCGGCGAGGACGCCCGGGAATTCCTGCAGAACCAGTTCGGCAACGACGTCAATGCCGTGAGTGACAGCCAGGCGCAGCTCTCGAGTTACAGCAATGCCAAGGGCCGGATGCTGGCCATCTTCCATCTCTTCCTGCGCGATGGCGACTACTTCCTGGCGCTGCCGGCCGACATCCTTGACGCCACGCTCAAGCGCCTGCGCATGTTCGTGCTGCGCAGCCAGGTGAGCCTGGAGAAGGCCAGCGACGCGCTGGCCCGATTCGGCCTCGCCGGCGCGCGGGCATCGACGCTGCTGGCCGACATCGTCGGCAGCGTGCCCGAGCGGGACTGGCAGGTGCGGCATCAGGACGGCCTGAGCGTGCTGCGTCTGCCCGGCCCCCTGCCCCGCTTCGAAATCCACGGTCCGGCCGAGGCGGTGGTGGCCCTCTGGCAGCGCCTGGCCCGCCAGGCCACCCCGGTGGGCGCGGCGGTCTGGACCTGGCTCAACATTCGCGCCGGGCTGCCGGATCTGCATGCCGAAACCGTGGAAGCCTTCGTGCCTCAGATGGCCAACCTCGAAGCCCTGGACGCCATCAGCTTCAAGAAGGGCTGCTATCCGGGCCAGGAAGTGGTCGCCCGCATGCACTATCTGGGCAAGCTCAAGCGGCGCATGTACCTGGCTCATGCGGACACCGCCGCGCTGCCCGCTCCCGGCAGCGCCGTCTTCGCCGAAGGCGAGGAACAGGCCGCGGGCAAGGTGGTAGAGGCGGCCCCGGCCCCCGCGGGCGGCGTGGATCTGCTGATGGTGGTGCAGATCGCCAGCGCAAGGAACCCTCTGCACCTGGGCGCCCCGGCGGGGCCGGCCCTGACCCTCGAGGCGCTGCCCTATACCGTGCTCGCCGACTGAGAAAATTCCGCCTTCACGCCCTCAAGACCTGCGCCCGGCAGCCGATATCGACACTGACGCAGGCGGTTGAAAAACCCGGTCTTCAACGCGCGGCTGACGGGAAGTCCGGGTGGTTTCGCCCTTCCCCGCCTGCGTCCACCCCTGCGGCCCGCCCCGGCGGGCCGGGCGAAACCCGACAAGGAGCCCCCATGTCACTGGAAGCGAACTTTCTCAACGAACTGCTGGCGGATCTGGAGAACGACAAACTGGTGCTGCCCACGCTGCCGGAGGTGGCGCTCAAGGTGCGCGACACCCTCGAGGACGAGGACGCCTCCATGATGGACGTGGCCAAGGTGATCACCTCTGACGCCGCCCTCTCCGCCCGCCTCATCCAGATCGCCAACAGCCCCTTGCTGCGGGCCAGCCGCCAGATCGAGAGCGTGGAGGCCGCGGTGACCCGCATGGGCAGCGACATGGTACGCAACCTGGTAACCAGCATCGCCATGGAGCAGATGTTCCAGGCCACCACCGACGCCACCGACAAGCGCCTGCGCCAGACCTGGGAACACAGCACCGAAGTGGCGGCCATCAGCCAGGCCCTGGCCAGCCAGTTCTCGGATCTCAAGCCCGACCAGGCTCTGCTCGCGGGGCTGGTGCACGACATCGGTGTCCTGCCGATCCTCACCCGCGCCGAGGACTATCCCGAACTGCTGGCCGACGAGGCGATGCTGGATCGGATCATCCGCAAGGCCCACACCCGCCTGGGCGCGGCCATCCTCACCAAGTGGCTGTTCCCCCCGGAACTGGTGGCCGTGGCCGCCGAGCACGAGGATCTGGAACGGGATCCGGGCGGCGCGGCGGATTACGTGGACGTGGTGATCGCCGCCAACCTGCAGAGCGTGTTCGGCAGCGATCACCCCCTGGCCGCGGTGGACTGGTCCAGCGTGCCGGCCTTCCAGCGCCTGGGGATCGCCACCGACGTGAGCGTGGTGGAAATGGACGAGACCAGCGCGCAGATCGAGGACGTGCGGGCAGCGCTTTCGGGGTGAGGCGGGCTACCAGCTACCAGCTAAATGGAAGTTCCAAATACCCGACCACTGAGGCAAGCGTGCCCGATTTCAACACCGCCCTCTGGGACAGAGACTCGTTTCGTGCCACGCCGTGAATACATCCCTGTAGGCTCGACGGCCGCATCCCTGCGGCCGACGGTCACGAAACGAGTCTCTGTCCCAGAGGGCTCAGTGTACACAATGAACCATGGTCTGGTATTTGGAACTTTCATTCAGCAGCCACCGCATAATCGCGGCGGGGGCGCCGCTCCTACGGGGAATGGTCATTCATCGCGGCTTGCGCCGCTCCTACACAAAAAATCCCTTTGCGTTCTCTGCGTCTTTGCGCCTTTGCGTTGAAAACCCGGCCACACCGCGGCACTTCGGTAACGGCCTTCAGCCTTCCTCGTCCCTCGGCCCTTGTCCCTCGCCACTGCGCCCGGCGGTCTCCGCCGGGCGCATGTGCGGAAACAGCAGCACGTCGCGGATGGAGGGGGAGTCGGTGAACAGCATCACCAGGCGGTCGATGCCGATCCCCTCGCCGGCGGTGGGCGGCATGCCGTGTTCGAGGGCGGTGATGTAGTCCTCGTCGAAGAACATGGCCTCCTCGTCGCCGGCGGCCTTCTCTTCCACCTGCTTGCGGAAACGCTCGGCCTGATCCTCGGCGTCGTTGAGCTCGGAGAAGCCGTTGGCGATCTCGCGTCCGCCAACGAAGAACTCGAAGCGGTCGGTGACGAAGGGATCGGCGTCGTTGCGCCGGGCCAGGGGCGAGACCTCGGTGGGATAGGCGGTGATGAAGGTGGGATCCATCAGCCGGTGCTCCACCGTCTTTTCGAAGATCTCGATCCAGACCTTGCCCAGCCCCCAGTTGTCCTTCAGCGGAATGTCGAGCCGTTCGGCCACGGCGCGGGCCCGGTCCAGGTCTTCCAGATCGGCGTCGGTGACGTCCGGGTTGAAGTGCAGGATCGACTCCTTCACCGTCATGCGGGCGAAGGGCTTGCCGAAGTCGTAGAGCTCGCCCTGATAGCTGATTAGGGTCTTGCCCAGCACCTTTTCGGCGGTATCGCGCAGCATGGCTTCGGTGAGATCCATCAGATCCCGGTAGTCGGCATAGGCCTCGTAGAACTCGAGCATGGTGAATTCGGGATTATGGCGGGTGGAGAGGCCCTCGTTGCGGAAGTTGCGGTTGATCTCGAAGACCTTCTCGAAACCGCCCACCACCAGACGCTTGAGATATAGCTCGGGCGCGATGCGCAGGTAGAGCTCCATGTCCAGGGCATTGTGATAGGTGATGAAGGGCCGGGCCGTGGCGCCGCCGGGGATCACCTGCATCATCGGCGTCTCCACCTCGAGAAAACCCCGGTCGATGAGGAAGCGGCGCAGGTGATCGATGATCCGGGTGCGGATGCGGAAGGTCTCGCGGGAGACCTCGTTCATGATGAGATCGAGATAGCGCTGGCGGTAGCGCGCCTCGGTGTCGGTGAGGCCCTTGAACTTCTCTGGCAGGGGACGCAGCGACTTGGTGAGCAGGCGCAGGTTGTCCACCCGCACCGACAGCTCGCCCTTCTTGGTCTTGGTGAGCACACCTTCGGCGCCGAGGATGTCGCCGATGTCCCAACTCTTGAAGGCCTGGTATTGTCCCTCGGGCAGCGTGTCGCGCTCGATCCAGAGCTGGATGCGGCCCGACATGTCCTGCAGGGTGGCGAAGCTGAGCTTGCCCATCACCCGCTTGAGCATCATGCGGCCGGCCACGGCCACCCGCCGGGGTTCGGCTTCCAGCTCTTCCAGGCTCTTGTCGCCATATTCGGCATGCAGCTCGCCGGCCATCACGTCGCGGCGGAAGTCGTTGGGAAAGGCGACGCCCTGCTCCCGCAGGGCCTGGAGCTTGGCCCGGCGCTGGGCGATGAGCGCGTTTTCGTCCTGCTTGTCGGTCATTTCGATTCTCTTGATGGTGTCGTTTTTCAACGCAAAGACGCGAAGGCGCAGAGGACGCAAAGATTTATTGTTTATGAGCCATTGTGGTTGTCGTGATGTACGAACTGTATCTGGCAATACACAAACTTTGCGTTCTTTGCGTCTTTGCGCCTTTGCGTTGGATGTTCCAAATGCTCACAACCCCTGCTTCAGGGCCGCTTCGATGAAGGCGTCGATGTCGCCGTCGAGGACCGCCTGGGTGTTGCTGGTCTCGACGCCGGTGCGCAGATCCTTGACCCGGGACTGGTCCAGCACGTAGGAGCGTATCTGGTTGCCCCAGCCGATGTCGGCCTTGGCGTCTTCCTGGGCCTGTTTCTCCGCCAGCTGCTTCTGCAGCTCCATTTCATAGAGCTTGGCGCGAAGCTGCTTCATGGCGTGGTCCTTGTTCTGGTGCTGGGAGCGTTCGCTCTGGCACTGGACCACGATCCCGGTGGGAAGGTGGGTGATGCGCACCGCCGAATCGGTGCGGTTCACGTGCTGGCCGCCGGCACCGGAGGCGCGGTAGGTGTCGATGCGCAGATCCGCCGGGTTGATTTCCACTTCGATGCTCTCGTCCACCTCGGGATAGACGAATACCGAGGCGAAGGAGGTGTGGCGGCGGTTGCCCGAGTCGAAGGGCGACTTGCGCACCAGGCGGTGCACGCCGGTCTCGGTGCGCAGCCAGCCGTAGGCATAGGGGCCGGTGAACTTCACCGTGGCGCTCTTGATGCCGGCCACCTCGCCTTCCGACAGCTCGACGATTTCGGTCTTGAAGCCGTGCTTCTCGCCCCAGCGCAGGTACATGCGCAGCAGCATGTTGGCCCAGTCCTGGGCCTCGGTGCCGCCGGAGCCGGCCTGGATGTCCATGAAGGCGTTGTGGGCGTCCATCTCGCCCGAGAACATGCGCTGGAACTCGAGCTGGGAAAGCTGCTTTTCCAGCGCGTTCAGATCCGATTCGATCTCGCCAATGGTGTCCTCGTCCTGCTCCTCGACCGCCATCTCGAGCAGCTCGGCGGCCTCGCTCAGCCGCGTGCCCAGCTCGTCCAGGCCGTGGACGATTTCCTCCAGCTTGGCCCGCTCCCGGCCCAGTTCCTGGGCCCGTTCGGGGTCGTTCCAGACGTCCGGATCCTCGAGTTCGCGGACGACCTCGTCCAGACGTTCACGCTTGGCATCGTAGTCAAAGATACCCCCTCAGGGCATCCACGCGCCCTTGCATGTCCTGGATTTTCGCACGGATGGGATTGACTTCGAGCATGGATTCCTCACCACGGTAAAAGTCCGCAATTCTACACCAAAAGCCGGGGACGGTTGTGTTCAGCCATGCTGATGCATTGCTTCACGAACGCACTTCGAGGTCTGGGCGGTGGCGGCCCCCTGCCAATGAGCCGTTCCGAATTCCGGGAAATCTGCTTGTAGCGTGCACAAAGCCCGTGAGTCCGATGCAGTGACAATATCGAAAAATGTTCCGGGAATTCGGAACACCATTTGCCCTCTGCCCACAACTATCAAAGCGGTTGAATGTGCTGGATGATGAGTTGCAGCGAGCGCTGGCCGCGAAATTCGTTCACGTCCAGCCGGTAGGCGGCCTCGATGTACTGGGTCTCCGGGGGCCAGTCGCGGTCGTGGGTGTGGAAGGCGATGGCGTCCACCAGCCGTCCGGTGACCAGGGTGCGCAGGGTCAGCTTGAGATGCCGGTCGCCCACCACCCGGCGGTTGACCAGCTCGAACTTGCCGTCGAACAGCGGCTCCTCGAAGCCCTGCCCCCAGGGGCCGGCGTTGCGGATCGATTCGGCCGTGGCCAGCTCGAACTCGTCCTCCGGCAGACCGCCGTCGGTCAGCAGCACGCCGTGGAGGTCGGACTCCGCCAGATGGCGGCGCACCTCGGCATCGAAGGCGGCGGCGAAATCGGCGTAATGATCGGCCGGCAGGCTCAGCCCGGCGGCCATGGCGTGGCCGCCGAAGCGGGTGATGAGCCCCGGATGCCGGGCCGCCACCGCATCCAGGGCGTCGCGGATGTGCAGGCCCCGCACCGAGCGGGCCGAACCCTTGATCTCGCCATTGTCGCCGGTGCGGGCGAAGGCGATCACCGGCCGGTGCAGGCGATCCTTGAGCCGAGAGGCGACGATCCCCACCACACCTTCGTGCCAGTTCTCGTCGAACAGGCACAGCCCCACGGGCAGACCCTCGTCGTCGAGCTGCATGTCGCGCACCAGGGCCATGGCTTCGCGGCGCATGTCGTCCTCGATGTCGCGCCGCTCGCGGTTGAGGCGATCCAGGCGGTTGGCCAGTTCCCGGGCCGTGGCGGGATCGGGGCTGAGCAGGCATTCGATGCCCAGCGACATGTCGTCGAGCCGGCCGGCGGCATTGAGCCGCGGCGCCACGCAGAAGCCCAGATCGCTGCTCACCAGGCGCGCCGGATCCCGCCCGCCGGCCTCCAGCAGGGCGGTAATGCCGGGCCGTCCGTGGCCGGCGCGGATCCGGGCGAGGCCCTGGGCCACCAGGATCCGGTTGTTGTAGTCGAAGGGGACCACGTCGGCCACCGTGCCCAGCGCCACCAGATCCAGCAGCACCGCCAGGTTGGGCTCTTCGCGGTTCGCGGCATCGAACCAGCCCTGCTCGCGCAGCGTGGCCCGCAACGCCAGCATCACGTAGAAGATCACCCCCACCCCGGGCAGGGCCTTGCTGGGAAATTCGTCGCCGGGCTGGTTGGGATTGACGATGGCCGCCGCCGGGGGCAACGTGTCGCCGGCCAGGTGGTGATCGGTGATCAGCACGTCGAAGCCGGCCGCGTTGGCCGCTTCCACCCCCTGAAGGCTGGAGATGCCGTTGTCCACGGTGATGATCAGATCGGGCCGGCGTTCGGCGGCCACCTCGACGATGGCCGGCGTGAGGCCGTAGCCGTACCGGAAGCGGTTGGGCACCAGGTAGTCCACCTGTTCGAGCCCCAGCATGCGCAGGGCCTGGATGGCCAGCGCCGTGCTGGTGGCGCCGTCCACGTCGAAATCGCCCACCACCAGCACCCGCTGCTGCTTTTCGAGTGCCTGCACCAGCAGGGCCACGGCGGCGTCGATGCCCTTGAGCGACTGCCAGGGCAGCAGGTTGGCCAGGCCGTACTCCAGCTCCGCGGGCGAGGTCACGCGCCGCGCGGCATACAGCCGCCGCAAGACGGGATGCAGATCCCCCAGATCCGGCAGGGGGTCGGGAACCGTCCGGCGAACGAGGCGTGGCGAACCGGTCATGGGCGGCCCAGGGTCTCGATGGGGCGCGCGCGGCGCCACAAGCGCCAGCGCTGCCGGGGGCTCAGATGGAACCGGCGGCCATGTTCGTCGTGCAGCCGCATGGCAAACTTCTCTTCGTTCATTCTTCTTGTCAGAACACGCAGAATCTCGTCGTTGAAACGGGCCACTCCCGCCAGCCAGGCCAGCGGATCGCGGCGCACATCGGCCGGCCACAGCCGGGTGTCCAGCACCAGGACCTTGCCGGGCGCGGCGCTCGTCCCGAGCGCCTCGAGGGGATGGTGGGCCATGCCGAAGCCGGCCGCCACGGCGGCAAGCAACGGATCGTCCGTGAAGATCCGCTGCCAGCGGGGGGCCGGCGGCGGCACCCAGCGTCCCGCGCCCCAGAACCACACGCTGTTGATCGGCAGCAGGCCCCGGGCCTCCCGTTCGCGGTTGACGGGGTGATCGTGCAGGCACATCTGGATGCCGTTGAGCCGCTGGCGCCACGGCCCGGCCGCGGGCAGATGGGCGGCGATGTCCTCGCCGGCCACTTCGGGCAGCGGCGAGCCCGCCGCCGGGATCTCGCCCTCGCCATGCAGATACCAGCGCCCGGGATGGGGCGCGGCGATGTGCCAGCCCTCCGCGGCCAGGTAATCCCGGATCGCCGCCACCAGCGCCGCGGCCTCGTCGGCCGATAGCCGGGGGCGGGCATCGACCAGGCGCAGGCAGTCCCGATCCGGCAGCAGGCACACCGGATCGGCCCGCAGCCACACGCCGCTCTCCCCGCCCAGGCCATCCTGGCGGGCGGACAGCGTCGCCAGCGGCAGCGGCCCTTCGGGCCAGCCGAACAGGCGGGCCAGCATGCCGCCGACACTGTCCGGCGCGGCGCGGAACACGTCGGCGCGGGCCAGGGCCGTCTCCAGATCGCCGAGATCGGGCCGCTCGGCCGCCGGCAGGGCGCGCAGCGCCGGTTGCGGCGTGAACAGGCCGGGGACGAAGATCTCGAAGCGGGCGGCGGCCTCAGGCACGATGCAGCCGAATCGCGACCGGCGGGAACATCAGGCCATGTTGTCGAGAATGGCCTTCTTCACCTGGTCGAGCGTGGCGTCGATGGTCAGCATGGGGCCGTCGCTGCTCTGGCGGATCGCGGTGTCCGGATCCTTGAGACCGTGGCCGGTCAGGGTGCAGACGATGCGGCTCCCCTCGGGGATCCGGCCTGCCTTGATGTCCTTGATGGCGCCGGCCAGCGAGGTGGCCGAGGCCGGCTCGCAGAACACGCCTTCCTTCTCAGCCAGCAGTTTCTGCGCGGCGAGGATTTCCTCGTCGGTGCACTCGTCGAACCAACCGTCCGATTCTTCCTTCACCTTCCAGGCCTTGTCCCAGCTCTGGGGGTGGCCGATGCGGATGGCGGTGGCCACGGTCTCGGGGTTGTCCACCATCCGGCCGCGCATGAAGGGCGCGGAACCGGCGGCCTGGTAACCGACCATGCGCGGCTTGCTGTTGACGATGCCGTGGTCGTGGTATTCGGTATAGCCCATCCAGTGGGCGGTGATGTTGCCGGCATTGCCCACGGGAATGCAGTGGAAATCGGGCGCCGTGCCCAGCTCCTCGAGGATCTCGAAAGCGGCGGTCTTCTGGCCCTGCAGGCGATAGGGGTTGATGGAGTTGACGATGGTCACCGGCGCTTCCTCGCCCACCTCCTTGACCAGCTGCATGCCGGCATCGAAGTTGTCGCGGATCTGGATCACCACCGCGCCGTGCATCATGGCCTGGGCCAGCTTGCCGAGGGCGATCTTGCCGTCGGGGATCAGCACGAAGGCGCGGATCCCGGCGCGCGCCGCATAGGCCGCGGCGGCGGCCGAGGTATTGCCGGTGGAGGCGCAGATGATGGCCCGGCTGCCCTCTTCCACCGCCTTGGTCACGGCCATGGTCATGCCCCGATCCTTGAAGGAGCCGGTGGGATTGAGGCCCTCGTACTTGACGTAGATGTCCACCTCCGCGCCGATCTCGCGGGGAATGTTGTTGAGCCGGATCAGGGGCGTGTTGCCCTCGCCCAGGCTGATGATCCGGGTATCGTCGTGCACCGGCAGGCGATCGCGGTACTTGTCGATGAGGCCGGTGTAGCGGTTGCGAAATGGCATGTCGTTGGCTCCCGAAATGATGAAGTTCTTTCAACGCAAAGGCGCGAAGGGTGCAAAGGTGTTGGTGTTCATGGGCCGGATGCGAATCCGGTTCCTGGTGATTTGAAGTCGATACTGAATGTACAGAATCTGTCGCGGCGAGGGCGCCGCTCCTACGGGTTTGTCCTGTGCCTTTGCGTTGAAACCGTTTGTTCAGTCCCGTCCCAGGCTTTCCACGCGGATGCGCACCACCTTGTCGTGGATGGTGGGCAAGCCTTCGATGGCGTCGATGGCGGCGTTCATGCTGGCTTCGCGCACCCGGTGGGTGAGGAGGATGATGTCCACCTTGTCGGTGCCGGGGCGCGGTTCCTTCTGGATGATGGCTTCGATGCTGATCCCGGCATCGCCGAGGATGCGGGTCACTTCGGCCAGCACGCCGGGGCGATCCTCGGCCAGCATGCGCAGGTAGTAGGCGGTCTCCACCCGGGCCATGGGCAGGATGGGCAGATCCGAGAGGGCGTTGGCCTGGAAGGCCAGATGCGGCACGCGGTTCTCCGGATCGGAGGTCAGCACCCGCACCACGTCCACCAGATCGGCCACCACCGCCGAGGCGGTGGGCTCGGCGCCGGCGCCGGCGCCGTAATAGAGGGTGGGCCCCACGGCGTCGCCCATCACCAGCACGGCGTTCATCACCCCGTCCACGTTAGCGATCAGTCGCCGTTCGGGGATCAGGGTGGGATGCACCCGCAGTTCCACCCCTTCGTCCGTGCGCCGGGTCAGCCCCAGATGCTTGATGCGGTAGCCCAGCTCCTCGGCGTAGGCCACGTCTTCGCGGGTGATGGTGCTGATCCCCTCGGTGTAGGTGGCCTCGAACTGCAGGGGAATGCCGAAGGCGATGGAGGCGAGGATGGTGAGCTTGTGGGCCGCGTCGATGCCTTCCACGTCGAAGGTGGGATCGGCCTCGGCGTAGCCCAGTTCCTGGGCCTCCTTGAGCACGTCGGCGAAGTCACGCCCCTTGTCGCGCATTTCGGTGAGAATGAAGTTGCCGGTACCGTTGATGATCCCGGCCAGCCATTCGATGCGGTTGCCGGCCAGGCCCTCGCGGATGGCCTTGATGATGGGAATGCCGCCGGCCACCGCCGCCTCGAAGGCGACCATCACCCCCTTTTCCTGGGCGGCGGCGAAGATTTCGTTGCCGTGCTTGGCGATCAGCGCCTTGTTGGCGGTGACCACGTGCTTGCCCTGCGCGATGGCCTGCATGACCAGCTCCCGGGCCAGGCCGTCGCCGCCGATCAGTTCCACCACGATGTCGATGTCGGGGTGGTTGACCACCGCGAAGGGATCGGTGGTCAGATCGATGCCGGTGGTCTCGCAGATCCGGGGCTTGTCCAGATCGCGCGCGGCGGCCTGCACGATGCGGATGCCGCGTCCGGCGCGGCGGGTGATCTCCTCCGCATTGCGCGCCAGCACGGTGACCGTGCCGCAGCCCACCGTGCCCAGTCCCAGCAAACCGACCTTTACCGCTTCCACGTGTTCTTCCTCTTTGCCTTATTGCGCGTTTGAATGGGGTTGCCCGGTGCGGCGGAACATGTCGCGGATGCCGCGGATCGCCTGCCGGGTGCGATGTTCGTTCTCGATGAGGCCGAAGCGCACGTGATCGTCGCCGTATTCGCCGAAGCCGATACCGGGCGAGACGGCCACCTTGGCCTCCCTGAGCAGCAGCTTGGAGAACTCCAGCGAACCCATGTCGCGGTAGGCTTCGGGGATCCTGGCCCAGACGAACATGGTGGCCTTCGGCTTCTCCACCTGCCAGCCCACCGACTCGAGGCCGTCGCAGAGCACGTCGCGCCGCTTGCGGTACATCTCGGCGATCTCCCGCACGCAGTCCTGCGGGCCTTCCAGGGCGGTGATGGCCGCCACCTGGATGGGCGTGAACATGCCGTAGTCGAGATAGGACTTCATGCGCGCCAGGGCCGCAACCAGCTTGGCGTTGCCCGACATGAAGCCGACCCGCCAGCCGGGCATATTGTAGCTCTTGGACAGGGAGTAGAACTCCACCGCCAGATCCTTGGCGTCCGGCACCTGGAGGATGGAGGGGGCCTGGTAGCCGTCGAAGACGATGTCGGCATAGGCCAGGTCGTGCACCACCCAGATCCGGTGCTCGCGGGCGATGGCCACCACCCGCTCGAAGAAGGCCAGATCCACACACTGGGTGGTGGGATTGCCGGGGAAGTTGAGCACCAGCATCTTGGGCCGCGGCCAGGAATCCTTGATGGCCTTTTCCAGTTCCTCGAAGAAGTCCATGCCCGGCACCAGGGGCACGTGGCGGATGTCGGCGCCGGCAATGATGAAGCCGTAGGGGTGGATCGGATAGGCCGGATTGGGCACCAGCACGGCATCGCCGGGGCCCACGGTGGCCAGGGCCAGGTGGGCGAGGCCTTCCTTGGAGCCGATGGTGACGATGGTCTCGGTTTCGGGGTCGAGCTGCACGTCGTAGCGGCTCTGGTACCAGTTGGCGATGGCCCGGCGCAGGCGCGGGATGCCCCGGGACAGGGAGTAGCGATGGGTATCGGGCCGCTGGGCCACTTCCACCAGCTTGTCGACGATGTGCCGCGGGGTGGGCTGGTCGGGGTTGCCCATGCCGAAGTCGATGATGTCTTCGCCACGGGCACGGGCGGCCGCCTTCAGCTCGTTGACGATATTGAAGACGTACGGCGGCAGACGCTTGATTCTGGGAAAATCGTCGTTCAAGAGGAACCCGGCTGAAAATCAATGACTTGAGCGCATGACGGCCCGGATCGGACAGATGGCGGGCCGCCTCCACAAAAGCTGGTAACATTACCGGCTGACGGGCGGCAGGTCAATTGTTGCCAAAGTCGCCAATCCGAATTTCCAAAAGACTTCTGGCTACGGGTTCAGCATCTGGTTCGCCCTTGGAGTCGGGGAGACGTTTCGTGACACGCCGTGAATACATCCCTGTAGGCTCGACGGCCGCGTCCCTGCGGCCGACGGTCACGAAACGTCTCCCCGACTCCAAGGGCTCTGTGCGTGTAGCAAGCAGAAAACAAGGAATTCGGGACGGCCATTTTTACCTGACGGTTGGGAGTCCCCGATGAAATTCGTCCTCGACAATTCAGCGGAAATCCGCGTCCAGGGTTACGAGGCGGGCGCCATCCGCCTGGCCCTGCCCCGTCAGTTGGCCGGCGATCTGCCCTACGATGCCGAAACGGGCCTGGCGACCGCCGCCACCAGTTGCCTGCTGGGGCGCCATTTCGTGGATCCGCACTGGCCGCCGGGCGAGTTTGCCGCTCTCGAGGCCGAACACCTCGCTGCCCTGCTGGCCCACGAACCGGAGGTGGTGCTGGTCGGCACCGGCACCCGCCTGCGCTTTCCGGCGCCCGAGGTGCTGCGCCCCCTGCAGGCCGCCGGCATCGGCTTCGAGGTGATGGACACCCCCGCGGCCTGCCGCACCTTCAACATCCTGGCCGGCGAGGACCGCCTGGTGATCGCCGCCCTGTTGCCGCCGGACGGCTGATCGCCGGCGAATCGGATGCCGGGAGGGTGAACCGGAACACGGCCCCCTCCCCCGGCGCCGATTCGGCCCAGATCCGGCCGCCGTGGCGCTCGATGACGCGCTGCACCGTGGCCAGGCCGATCCCCGTGCCGGGAAACTCGTGCTCGCCGTGGAGGCGCTGGAAGGGCATGAACAGTTTCTCCGCATAGCGCATGTCGAAACCCACGCCGTTGTCCTGCACGAAGAATACCTGCGCCTCGCCCAGCGTCTCGCCGCCGAAGACGATCGTCGCGGCCGGCTCGCGGCACGTGTACTTCCAGGCATTCTCGAGCAGATTGCGCAGGGCCACGCCGATGAGGTCGGGATCGGCCTCGGCCACGAGCCCGGGCTGAATGCGGATCTCGACCTGGCGTTCCGGGGCCTGGCGGGCCAGTTCCGCCAGGATCACCTCGGCCCGTTGCGACAGATCCACCGGCTTGCGCGCCAGCGTGGCGCGGGTGGAGCGGGACAGCTTGAGCAGATCGTCGATGATCGTCTCCATCTGGCCGGCGCCCCGGCGGATCCGTTGCAGGAAGTCCTGGTGTTCCGGCGCGAGCTGTGCCAGGGCTTCCTCGATGACGATGTCACTGTAGTGAAACATGGCGCGCAGGGGGGCGCGCAGATCGTGGGAGACCGAGTAGATGAAAGCCTCCATCTCGCGGTTGGCCCGTTCCAGTTTCTGCATGTGCACCTCGTTCTCGCGGCACAGCTCCCGCACCCGGCCGAAATTGCGCAACACCGGCGTGAACATGGTCGTCAGCGGGGCCTCGCTGGTCACCGGACGGGTGGCCAGCAGGAGGAAGGCGCTGCGTGGGTCGATCGGCAGCTTGAGGGCCATCCGCCAGCCGCCCGCCGCACCGAAACCGGCAGCCAGCAGCGCCGAATCGCTGTACAGCTCGGCGGCGCCCTGCACCAGGGCTTGCGGCAGTTCCAGGAACCGCCCGCGCTGGTCCGCCAGCCGCGGATCGCCGATCACCGTGTCCAGGCGGGCCCGGACCCGGTCGCTGTCCCCGAGCACGTCGATGTCGCGCAGGTAGAGGCCGCAGGGAAACCCGGTGTGGAACAAAAGCCGTTGGAGGAAGCGTTCGGTGAGGGGACGGGCACGCACCTCGCCGCTGAGGATCATGGCCAGTTCGTAGAGGATGCCCAGAATCAGTTCCTGGTTCATGGCCCCTTCCAGTCGGCGCAGACCAGGGTGGCATTGTGGAACAGCGGATAGCCGTCCCGCGTGGAACTGCCGATCTCGCCCAGCGACAGGGCACCGGCCAGGGGCACCGCGCTTTGCGCGGCCAGGTGCGCAAGTTCCTGCCGCGCCCTGGCGGGATCGTGCAGGCGCCGGCCGGCGCAATAGAAGGTGAGGCGGAAATCCCGGCCTGCGCCCCCGAGTTCGCCGATCAGGTGGTTCACGGTCGCCTCGGAAGAGACGGCCTCGGCCGACAGCAGGGTGAGAATGGCGTTTTCGGGCACCTCGCCGATGCACACCAGTGCCCCTGCCTCGTCGATGGCCACCGGAATGCGTACCAGCACCTCGCCGCTGGCCCGGATGATGCCGAAGGGGAAATGCACGCCGTATTCGTAGAAGTTTTCCGGGGTGATGGTGACGCCATAACGCTTGCGGGCCAGGCCGCGGTAGACCTCGAGGGCCGGATGCCAGTCGATGGTGATGATCCGGTTGCCCTCGGTGGCGGTGGCCGTGATGAGCTGCCGCGGAGGCTGATAGCCATGCTGCAGCACGCCGCCCGGCAGGGTCGGCAGGGCCAAGACCAGGACGGCATCGGTCACCACCCGCTCGGCATCGAACAGGCAGGGCATGGGCTGAAAGGTTTCACTGCCGGCATTGGCGCCCAGGTAGTGCACGCCGCGTCCGAGACGGCGGTAGAGGGCGGCCAGCCAGCTTTCGATGTTGGGCACCAGGGCGTCGAACAGGAGCATCAGGGTGCCGCGGGGCGTGGGCCCGGAGACCGCGTCGGCCACCTTCAGCATGGCCTCGAGGGCCGGGGAGTCGGCGGGCGGGCTGGCGGTGAGACCTTCCACCAGCGCCCAGGCCGGCAGCGCCTCCAGGTGGATCAGGAGCAGCCCCTGGCGGTGCAGGCGGTCGCCGAACACCAGTTCGGGAAACAGGGCACCCACCAGGGGCAGGCCGGTTTCCCGGCAGAGCGCTTGCAGGCCGGGGATCGCGTCGCGCGCCGCCTCGGCCACGAAGGCCAGCACGGCGCCGTCGGGTTTTGCCCGGGCCCAGTCCTTCAGGATCTGACCAATCTCGGCCGACGCAAACGTATCGAAGTGGCAAATGGCTGGCATGGGCCTGTCCGGGCAATGTCGCGCGTGGCCACCGGAGCCGGCTCCCCCGCCCGCGCGATCGGGTATCTGCAATAGCAGCTTTGTCGGCCAAAAACCCGGCGGCTGAAGTGTTGCGCAGCGAAATCCGAACTACTTGAACAGGGCCTCGACCGAGAAGCCTTCCTTCTCCAGGATGTCGCGCAGCTTCTTCAGCGCCTCGATCTGGATCTGGCGCACCCGTTCGCGGGTCACGCCGATGGTGTTGCCCACTTCCTCGAGGGTGGAGACGTCGTAGCCGTGCAGGCCGAAGCGGCGTTCGACCACCTCGCGCTGCTTGTCGCTGAGCTGGTTGAGCCACTTGTCGAGGTTGGCGCGCACGTCGTCGTCCTGCAGGAGGATCACCGGATCCACGTTGTTCTCGTCGGGGATGGCGTCGAGCAGGGGGTTGTCGGCATCATGGCCCATGGGCGTGTCGACCGAGGCGATGCGCTCGTTGAGGCCGAGCATGCGCTTGACCTCGTCGATGGGCTTGTCGAGCATCTCGGCGATCTCCTCCGCCGAGGGTTCGTGATCGAGGGTCTGGGCCAGGTGACGGGCGGCCCGCAGGTAGATGTTGATCTCCTTGACCACGTGGATGGGCAGGCGGATGGTGCGGGTCTGGTTCATGATGGCCCGCTCGATGGTCTGGCGAATCCACCAGGTGGCATAGGTGGAGAAACGGAAGCCCCGTTCCGGATCGAACTTCTCCACCGCCCGGATCAGACCCAGGTTGCCCTCCTCGATGAGGTCCAGCAGTGCCAGGCCGCGATTGAGATAGCGCCGGGCGATCTTCACCACCAGCCGCAGGTTGCATTCGATCATCTTCTGGCGGGCGGCCATGTCGCCCTTCAGGGCCAGACGGGAGTAGTATTTCTCTTCCTCGGCGGTGAGCAGGGGGGAATAGCCGATTTCGTTGAGATACAGGCGGGTGGCATCGAGCTGGCCATCGGGGATAGCCCCCGGGGCATAGCGGACCGGGTCTTCCTCGACCCCCTCTTCCTCGGCGACGGGCGGCACGACCTCATCGCTCTCGTCGGCGAGCACGGGGTCGGGGGCCCCTTCCGGCAGGACATCCACCTCCGTGTCCTGGCCGTCGGCAGGCTTGCCCGAGTCTCCTGTTTCCATGACCATCGACTCTCCTCTTTACCCTTCTGGTGGCAGGTAGCGAAGCGGGTCCACCGGCTTGCCGTTGCGGCGAATTTCAAAGTGCAGTTCGACCCGATTGGTTCCCGTGGATCCCATATCGGCAATCGTCTGTCCGGCCTTGACCTCGTCGTTCTCCCGGACCCGGATACGCCGGTTGTGCGCGTAGGCACTGAACCAGATGTCGTTGTGCTTGATGATGACAAGGTTACCGTAACCGCGCAATCCATTGCCACTGTAGACCACCTTGCCGGCGGCCGCGGCGCGCACCGGCGTGCCGGCGCGAGCGGCGATGTCGATTCCCTGGCGACGGGGATCGCCCGCCTCGAAACGGCGAATGACCTTGCCGCGTACCGGCCATTGCCAATGCAGGCGCACCGGCGCCGTGCGGGCGGGCGCTTGACGCGCGGTTGTCTTGCCGGTGCCGGCACGGCTTCCTTTCGCCGCCGGGGGTTTTGTGACGCTTTTCGCACTTTTCGATGCCTGACGGATGGCCTTCACCTTCAGGCGCTGACCCGGATAGATGGTGTAGGGCGGACGGATGCCGTTGCGCGCGGCCATGGTGCGGTAATCGAGGCCGTATTGCCAGGCGATGGAATAGAGCGTTTCGCCCTTGCGCACGACATGATAATCGGGCTGGGGAACCCGGCCTTTCGCTGGCAGGGTGCGCCGTGCTGCCGGAGACGAACGGCCATGCTGGTGCGAATAACCCTCGCCATAGTCGACGAAGCGCGTGCTGCAGGCCGCCAGGGACAGGAGAACCGAAAGCAGCAGAAAGCGCCAGCGTGCCATCAAATCCCGTAGACGAGGAAGACCACCACGCCGGCCGCCACCAGGATCCAGCCCACGCGATCGATGTAACGGTGGATGACGGCCTCCATGCGTGCCCCGCCCAGCTTCATCAGCCAGGCGACCAGATAGAATCGGGCACCGCGCCCGATCAGGGAGGCCAGTACGAAAGGCAGGAAGCTCATGGTCACCACCCCCGCGGTGATGGTGAACAGCTTGTAGGGGATGGGTGAGAAACCGGCCAGGAACACCACCCAGATCCCCCAGGTGGCGAACCACTCGCGCACCGCCAGGTATTTGGGCCAGTAACCGGCCTGATGCAGGAGCGGGGCCACCTGCTCGAAGGCGAACAGGCCAATGGCGTAACCGGCCATTCCGCCCAGGACCGAAGCCAACGTGGCGACGGTGGCGAAGAACCAGGCGCAGCGCGGCCGGCGCAGGGCCATGGGGATCAGCATCACGTCGGGCGGGACGGGAAAGAAGGACGACTCGGCGAAGCTCAGCCCCCCCAGATACCAGGTGGCATGGGGATGCTCGGACCAGTGCAGCACCTTTTCCATCAGCCGGGAGAACGGTTTCATTCGGTGGCTCCCGCCCGCAGGGGCACGAAGGTCACCCAGCCCAGGAAACGCTCCTCGTAGTCGTCGCCGTGGCGGGTGAACAGGCGCAGGCGCTGCCGGCCCGGCGGCCCGCTGGGGATCACCAGGCGGCCGCCGTCGGCGAGCTGCTCGAGCAGCTCCCGGGGCACCTCCTCCGGGGCCGCGGCGACCAGGATGCCATCATAGGGCGCGTGTTCCTTCCAGCCCCAGGTGCCGTCGGCATGCTTGTAATGGACGTTGCGCAGGCCGAGCCGGCGCAAACGCTCCCGGGCCTGATCCTGAAGCCCGGCGATGCGCTCCACCGTGTACACCTGGGGCACCAGTTGCGCCAGGATCGCCGTCTGGTAGCCCGAGCCGGTACCCACTTCCAGCACCTTTTGCGGCACGCCGTCCTCGAGCAGGGCCTCGGTCATGCGGGCCACGATGTAGGGTTGGGAGATGGTCTGGCCGAAGCCGATGGGCAGGGCGGTATCCTCGTAGGCGCGGCTGGCCAGGGCCTCGTCGACGAAAATGTGGCGCGGGGTGGTGGCGATGACCTCCAGCACCCGCTCGTCACGGATCCCGGCCTCGCGCAGGCGCCGGACCAGCCGGTCGCGGGTGCGCTGGGAGGTCATGCCGATCCCCTGCAGATCCTGCGAGGAATTCATGCCAGGCCCTCCAGCCAGTCGCCCAGGGGCGGAATGCTCTCGTGGCGGGTGAGGTCGACCTGCAGGGGGGTGACCGAGACGTAGCCGTGACGCAGGGCGTGGAAGTCGGTGCCGGGCCCGGCATCCTGCTCGGCGCCGGCCGGCCCGACCCAGTAGATGGGCCGGCCGCGGGGATCGGTCTCCCGGATCACCGGCTCCGACTTGTGGCGATGGCCGAGTCGGGTGGCCTGGATGCCCTGGATGCGATCCAGCGGCAGATCGGGCACGTTGACGTTGAGGATGGTGTCCTGCGGCAGGGGATGACGGCGCAGATTCTCCACCAGGCGCAGGACGATCTCCGTGGCCGTGTCGTAATGAGTGGCTTCGGAGCCAACCAGCGAGACGGCGATGGCCGGCAGGCCGAGGAAACGCCCTTCCATGGCCGCGGCCACGGTGCCCGAATAGAGCACGTCGTCGCCCATGTTGGCGCCGGCGTTGATGCCGGAGATCACCATGTCGGGTTCCTGGGCCAGCAGTCCGGTGATGGCCAGGTGCACGCAGTCGGTGGGCGTGCCGTCCACCCGGATCACCCCGTCGGGCATCTCCCGGGCGCGAATGGGCCAGTCGAGGGTCAGGGAATTGCTGGCGCCGCTGCGATCCCGATCCGGGGCCACCACCGTGACCTCCGCCACTTCCCGGAGCCGGGCGGCCAAGGCGCGGATGCCCGGCGCCTCGTAGCCGTCGTCGTTGCTCAAGAGTATCCGCATGCTGGGTGAATCGTTCCTGCCGGGCGTTCGTCGCCAGCAACTATACCGGAAAACCTGCCGCCGCTCATCGCCGCCGGGGCTTTGATCCCGAACGCCGGATGGGGCAACATGGGCGGCCCTCCGGCCACCGCAGCTTCCCCATGTCCGACGACAAGATCAGCGACGAGGATCGCGCCCTGTTCCGCCAGGCGGTGGCCGGCACCCGGCGCCTGGAGGCCGCGCCGCGGATCACGGCCCGCAAGCGCCGCCCCCCGCCCCGCCCGCTGCAGCGCGAGCGGGACGAGGCGCAGGTGATCGACGATCTGCTCTCCGAACCGGTGGATCCGACCGATCTCGAAACCGGCGAAGAGCTGCTGTTCGCCCGCAGCGGCCTCCAGCACAAGCTCCTGCGGCGCCTGCGCCGCGGGGAGCTGGCCATCGAGGCGGAGCTGGATCTGCACGGCCTCACCCGCCTCGAGGCCCGCCAGGCCCTGTCGGAATTCCTGCACGCCTGCCGCGCCCGGCGCTGCCGCTGCGTGCGCATCATCCACGGCAAGGGCCGCGGCTCCCACCAGAAAAGGCCCATTCTCAAACAGTACGTGGATCACTGGCTCCGCCAGGTGGACGCGGTGCTGGCCTACTGCTCCGCCATTCCGGCGCATGGCGGGACGGGGGCGATCTACGTGTTGCTCAGGCGGGGATAACCGAGGCCAATCCAAGGGTGTATTTTCAACGCAAAGGCGCAAAGACGCAGAGAACGCAAAGCACCGTAGGGCGGCTCAAGCGCAGCGGAGCCGCCATGGCGGGTTGACATCATTTTTGCCGGGTCCGCTGCGCTTGAGCCGGCCTACCCCCTACAGGTACCTACCCGGCAGCTGCCGAGACAAAAAGCTTTGCGCCTTTGCGTTGGATCTGCCTCACCGAACCTCGATGATTTCACGCAGCACGGTGGTGGCGTAGGCACCGGCGGGAAGGCTGAAGGTGAGGGTGAGCGTACCGGCGTCGGGATCATGGGACCATTGCAGATCGGGGACCGGCAGGCGCAGGGGGCGGCGTTCCTGTTCGAGGCCGGCCTGTTCGAGGCCGGTGCAGAAAATGGGATGGCGCTCCGGCAGGCCGGCCTCCAGGGCACGCGCCTCGCTGCGGGTGGGCAGTTCGCCGCGGCCCCAGAGCGGACCGCTGGGATGGATATCGAAGGCGTCGAGGCGTTGGCGGATCGCGGCATCGGTTTCCTCGACGAGGAAGTGGCTGCGGCTGCCGGCGAGCATCATCACCTCGCCGGCCAGCGGCCGGTTCCAGTTCCCGGCGGTGATCCGAATGGCAAGAATTTCATTGAACAGCCAGGCGCGGGCAGCGGAGAGATACAGCCCACGCTGGTGCCGGTCGCGGACACGCCGACCGCGGAACATGGCCTCGGCCGCCTGCAGGTTGCCGCCGTCGCGGCCGAAGCGCTGTGCGCCGAAGTAGTTGGGCACGCCGCGGTGGCGCACCGCCTCCAGCCGGGCCCCAAGGATGTCGGGGTCGGCCGCCACTTCCCGCACCACGATCCGGAACCGGTTGCCCGCCAGCGCCCCGCGGCGCAGCTTGCGCCGGTGGCGCTCGGCGCGCAGCACTGTCACGCCCTCAATCGCCAGCGCCGACCAGTCGGGCGCGTCGCGCCCGGCCAGATCCACGCTGAACCACTGGCGGGTGAGCGCCCGGCGGTCCTTGAGCCCCGCATAGCCCACGTCGCGGCGCTTCACGCCGGCGAAACGGGCCAGTTGCCCCGCCAGCCAGTCGGTATTGGCGTTGCGCTTTTGTACCCACAGCAGCACGTGCTGACCCTCGCCGTCGGGCGCGAAGCCGGCCACTTCCTCCACCTCGAAATCCTCCGGCGCGGCGCGCAGGAGGCCGGTGCCGGCGGGACCGCCGTGGGCATGCGGGAGGCTGTCGAGACGGGAGATGTCGTCAGGCATCATCGAGCAGAACCACGGCCAGCACGGCGATCCCTTCCTTGCGGCCGGTGAAGCCCATGTGCTCGGTGGTGGTGGCCTTGAGGCCCACGCGGTCGGGTGTGGTCTGCAGATCCGCGGCGAGGATGGCCTGCATCTGCGGCAGATGGGCGGCCAGTTTGGGCGCCTGGGCGATGATGGTGATGTCGGCGTTGACCAGGCGGAAGCCCCGCTCGCCCACCAGGGAAACCACGTGGCGCAGCAGGATGCGGCTGTCGATGCCGGCATACTCCTCGCTGCTGTCAGGGAAGTGCTGGCCGATGTCGCCCAGGGCCAGGGCCCCGAGCAGGGCGTCGCACAGGGCATGGATCACCACGTCGCCGTCCGAATGGGCTTCCATGCCGTGGGTATGGGGAACGGTGACGCCGCCGAGCACCAGGCGTCCGCCCTCGCGGAAGCGGTGCGCATCGAAGCCCTGGCCGATCCGGATCATGCGCCGGCCTGCCGCTGCAGAAAGAACTCGGCCAGGGCCAGATCCTCGGGCCGGGTGATCTTGATGTTGTCGCCGTGGCCTTCCACCAGGCGGGGCCGGTAGCCGGCCCGCTCCATCGCCGCCGACTCGTCGGTGACCAGGTCCTCGGCCTCGATGGCCTCCTCCAGCGCATGGCGCAACAGGCCGAGGCGGAACATCTGCGGCGTGAGGGCATGCCACAGGCCTTCCCGTGGCTCGGTGGTCACCACCCGGCCGTCGGCCTCGGCCCGTTTCATGGTGTCGCGTACCGGCATGGCCAGCAGCCCGCCCACCGCGTCGGCCTCGAGGGTGGCGAGGAGCTTCTCCAGATCGTCATGGCGCACGCAGGGGCGCGCGGCGTCGTGGACCAGCACCCAGTCCTCGTCGGCCGCGTGCAGGCCCAGATCGGTCAGGGCATTGAGCACCGAATGGCAGCGCTCGACGCCGCCGGCGCAGGTCCACAGGGGCACGTGCAGGGACAGATCGAGCGCAGGCCAGTATTCGTCGGTCTCGGAAATGGCCACCATCACGCCCTTCACGCCCGGCAAGGCCGCCAGGCGTTCGATGGCATGCACGAGAATGGGCTTGCCCTGCAACGCCAGATACTGCTTGGGCACGTCGGCCCCCATGCGCCTGCCGACGCCGGCGGCGGGGATGACGATCCACAGGTCGGTCATGGATACGGATTCCGGACAGGGGTTTTCAACGCAAAGGCGCGAAGGCGCAGAGAACGCAAAGGCTTTTCTTTGATGAATGTGACTGGGATACCGCGAAGAAGGCCGGACGCGAACCCGCGGACCCAGGGTCCAAAGAACATCTGTTGGTGGCGGTTAACCCAAATGCCCTTTGCGCCTTTGCGTCTTTGCGTTGAAATCATCATTCCGACGTTGTGTCCTCGCCCTCAATCACCTGGATGTAGGTCTCGCCCTCCTTCACCATGCCCAGTTCGCTGCGGGCGCGTTCCTCGATGGCTTCGGTGCCGGTCTTGAGATCCCGCACTTCGGCCTCGAGGGCGCGGTTGCGGGCCTCGAGGGTAGCGTTCTCCGCCTGCTGGGCCTCGATGGCCTTTTGCAGGCGCCAGACGGTCGCCAGGCTGCCCTCCCCCACCCACAGATCGTACTGCAGGAGCACCAGCAGGATCAGCAGGGTGGCGACCAGCCAGCGCATCTCAGCCGCGCTGGCCGAAGGCGTCCCGACCGGGATAGGCCGCCTTGTCGCCCAGCCGCTCGGCGATGCGCAGCAGCTGGTTGTACTTGGCCACCCGATCGGAGCGGGACATGGAGCCGGTCTTGATCTGCCCGGTACAGGTGGCCACGGCCAGATCGGCGATAGTGGTGTCCTCGGTCTCGCCGGAGCGGTGGGAGATGACGGCGGTGTAACCGGCCTGCTTGGCCATCGCGATGGCCGCCAGGGTTTCGCTGAGGGTGCCGATCTGGTTCACCTTGATCAGGATCGAGTTGGCGATCCCCTTGTCGATGCCCTGCTGGAAGATTTCCGTATTGGTGACGAACAGATCGTCGCCCACCAGCTGCACCTTGTCGCCCAGACGCTGGGTGAGCAAGGCCCAGCCGTCCCAGTCGTTCTCGTCCATGCCGTCCTCGATGCTGATGATGGGGTACTTGTCCACCCAGCCTTCCAGCAGATCGACAAACTCGGCGGCCGAGAGCGACTTGTTCTCGGAAGCCAGCACGTACTGGCCGTCCTGGTAGAACTCGCTGCTGGCGGCGTCGATGCCGATGGCGATGTCCTCGCCTGCGGTATAGCCGGCCTTGTCGATGGCTTCGAGGATGATTTCGATGGCCTCCTCGTTGGAGGACAGATCCGGCGCGAAACCGCCCTCATCGCCCACGGCGGTGTTCATGCCCCGGTCGTGCAGCACCTTCTTCAGGGTGTGGAACACCTCGGCGCCATAGCGGATGGCCTCGGCCATGCTCGGCGCGCCCACCGGGATGATCATGAACTCCTGCAGATCCACGCTGTTGTCGGCATGGGCGCCGCCGTTGATGATGTTCATCATGGGCACCGGCATGCGGAAATCCTCGCCGGTGTGCAGGTATTCGTAGAGGGCCTTGCCGTCGTCGGCGGCCGCGGCGCGGGCGCAGGCCATGGACACGGCGAGAATGGCATTGGCGCCGAGGCGCGCCTTGTTGGGCGTGCCGTCCAGATCGATCAGGGTCTGATCGAGGCCGGCCTGATCGGCGGCATCGCGGCCCAGCAGGGCTTCGCGGATCTCGCCGTTGACGTTGCTCACGGCCTTGAGCACCCCCTTGCCGCCATAGCGTTCCGGATCGCCGTCGCGCAGCTCGATGGCCTCCCGCTCGCCGGTGGAAGCCCCCGAGGGCACCGCCGCCCGGCCCATGACTCCCGATTCGAGGATCACGTCTGCCTCCACGGTGGGATTGCCCCGGGAGTCGATGATCTCGCGGGCAACGATGTCTTTGATCATGCTGCTGGTGTTGGACATGAATGCTCCTGGTTCACAATCGAAGGTTTTGGGTTCTTGTTGAATCTTTCGGGTAGGAGCGGCGCCCTCGCCGCGACTATGCGGTAGCTGGGGACGGGTAGCGGGTAGCTGGGAAAAGCATCGACGAATTTCCCAGCTACCCGGCCCCAGCTACCCGCTACCCATTTGGTCGCGGCGGGGCGCCGCTCCTACACGATGTTCCGGTTCGTTACAGCGTCTCCTCGATGAAGCTGCGGGCCTTGACGGTTTGGTCGAGGACCTTGAGGGTCTCGAGCAGCTCGCCCATGCGCGGCAGGGGCCAGGCGTTGGGACCGTCGGAGAGGGCCTGGTCGGGATCGGGATGGGTCTCCATGAACACGCCGGCCACGCCGGCGGCGACGGCGGCACGGGCCAGGACCGGGACGAACTCGCGCTGCCCGCCGGACGAGGTGCCCTGCCCGCCCGGCTGCTGCACCGAATGGGTGGCGTCGAACACTACCGGGCAGTCGGTCTCGCGCATGATGGCCAGGCCGCGCATGTCGGAGATCAGGGTGTTGTAGCCGAAGGAGACGCCCCGCTCGCAGACCATGATCTGCTCGTTGCCCACCTCGCGGGCCTTGGCCACCACGTTGGCCATGTCCCAGGGGGCGAGGAACTGGCCCTTCTTGATGTTGACCGGTCGGCCCTGGCGACAGACGTTCTGGATGAAGTTGGTCTGGCGCACCAGGAAGGCCGGGGTCTGCAGCACGTCCACCACGCTGGCCACTTCCTCGAGCGGAGTGTCTTCGTGCACGTCGGTAAGCACCGGCACGCCGATTTCGTCCTTCACCTTCTGCAGGATGCGCAGGCCTTCGGCCAGGCCCGGGCCGCGGTAACTGCGGCTGGAGGTGCGGTTGGCCTTGTCGAAGGACGACTTGTAGATGAAGGGGATCCCCAGGGCGTCCGTGATCGCCTTGAGCTCGCCGGCAGTATCCAGGGCGAGCTGTTCGCTTTCGATCACGCAGGGGCCGGCGATCAGGAACAGGGGCCGGTGTATGCCGACCTCGAAACCGCAGAGTTTCATTCGTTGGCCGCCTGCTGGACGTGCTGCTCGCCGTGGGCCCGGGCCGCCTGCACGAAGCCGCTGAACAGGGGATGGCCGTCCCGTGGCGTGGAGGTGAATTCGGGATGGAACTGGCAGGCGATGAACCAGGGGTGATCCCCCAGCTCGATCACCTCCACCAGACTGTCGTCCAGCGAGGTGCCGACGATCCGCAGGCCGGCGCGCTCCAGCGGCTCGCGATAGTTGTTGTTGAACTCGTAGCGATGACGGTGGCGCTCCACGATCACGTCCTTGCCGTAGATTTCATGCACTTTCGAGCCCGGCTTGAGCTTGCAGGGCTGGCCACCCAGGCGCATGGTCCCGCCCAGGTCGGAATTCTCGTCGCGCTGTTCGACGCGCCCGTCGTGGGTGATCCATTCGGTGATGAGCGCGATCACCGGATGGCGGGTGTCCTTGTCGAACTCGCTGCTATGGGCGTCCTCGAGGCCAGCCACGTGGCGGGCGTATTCGATCACCGCCACCTGCATGCCCAGACAGATGCCCAGGTAGGGCACCTTGTGTTCGCGGGCGTACTGCGCCGCGGCGATCTTGCCTTCCACGCCCCGCTCGCCGAAGCCGCCGGGCACCAGGATGGCATCCACCTTCTCGAGACAGCCCGTGCCTTCGCGCTCGATGTCTTCCGAATCCACGTAACGGATGTTGACCTTCGTCTGCGTGTGGATCCCGGCGTGGATCAGCGCCTCGGAGAGGGACTTGTAGGCCTCGGTGAGATCCATGTACTTGCCCACCATGGCGATGGTGGTCTGGCCGGTGGGATGCTCGAGCTTGTCGATCACCGCCTGCCACTCGGAGAGATCGGGCGGCGGGGCGCTCAGGCGCAACTTGTCCACGGCGATCTCGTCCAGCCCCTGCGCGGAGAGCAGCATGGGGATCTTGTAGATGCTGTCCACGTCGAGGGCAGCGATCACCGCCCGCTCCTCCACGTTGGTAAACAGGGCGATCTTGCGCTTCTCGTCCTCGGGGATGGGCCGGTCGGCCCTGCAGATCAGGATGTCGGGCTGGATGCCGATGGAGCGCAGCTCCTTCACCGAGTGCTGGGTGGGCTTGGTCTTGAGCTCGCCAGCCGTGGGAATGTAGGGCAGCAGGGTGAGATGGATGAACAGGGCGTTGTTGCGCCCCTCCTCCACGCCCATCTGGCGGATGGCCTCGAGAAACGGCAGCGATTCGATGTCGCCCACCGTGCCACCGATCTCCACCATGGCCACGTCGTGCCCCTCGGCCCCGGCCCGGATGCGGCGCTTGATCTCGTCGGTGATGTGGGGGATCACCTGCACCGTGGCGCCCAGGTAGTCGCCCCGGCGCTCCTTGCTGATCACGTGAGAATAGACCCGGCCGGTGGTGAAGTTGTTCTTCTGGGTCATGGTGGTGCGCACGAAGCGCTCGTAATGGCCCAGGTCGAGATCCGTCTCGGCGCCGTCCTCGGTCACGAAGACCTCGCCATGCTGGAAGGGGCTCATGGTGCCCGGATCCACGTTGATGTAGGGATCGAGCTTGAGCAGGGTGACCTTGAGCCCCCGGGCTTCGAGGATCGCGGCCAGCGAGGCGGAGGCGATGCCCTTGCCCAACGAGGAGACGACACCGCCGGTGATGAAGACGTATTTGGTCATGAAAGGCCCAGCCGGTTGCGGGAAAGAGGGACGCCGGGGGTGGTGCGGAAACCGGCGCCGTCGCCGGGGGGATATTGTCGTCGTTTTCGGACGGGGTTTCAATCGCGTTCGCCACCGCGCACGTCGATCACCAGCCCGGTTTCCCCCGCCCCGGCGGCGAAGGGCGCACAGACACAGTAACCGGGCACGGCAGCGATGGCCTCGCCCACATACAGCAGCGGCAGGCGCGCCCGCTCCCAGGGAGGCACACGCCATTCCTGGAGCAGTTTCTTCAGGGCATGATGGTATTCACCCCGTCCCGCCGGGCGCAGGCGCTCGCCGCCCCGGCGGAATTCGATGCGGATATCCTCCCGTCCGCGCAGATCGGCGCGCAGACCCTCGCCCGTGATCTCGCGCACCGCCAGACAGCGGCCATCACCGAGCCGCAGGGGCTGACGCAAATCCCAGGGCTGCGCGGACGGCCTGGCCGGCAGCGTCTCCGGCAACAGCCAGAGCCTGCCGTCATGACGCCGGATCCGGGCGCCGGGCCAGCGGACCTCGGGCATGGCGTCAGGGGCGGCGGTCAGCACCTCTTCCAGGATCCGTTGCAGGTGCCGGGCATCGGGCAGCGGCCGGGCGTTGATCCGGCCGATCCAGTAGCGCAACAGGCGCCGCTGCCTGGCCGCCGGCAGAGCCCGGAGTGCAGCCACGGCGATCCGATCGGGCGACGTTTCGGCCTGGCTTGCCCAGTCGGCCGCCGCCTGCATGGCCAGATCATCGGCGGCCTCCCGCTGCAGGCGGGCGCCCCGCGCCAGCGCGGCATCGGCCGCCGGCCAGCGCGAACGCAGGCGCGGCAGAATCTCGTGGCGCAGGAAGTTGCGATCGGGATCGGTGCCGGCATTGGCCGGATCCTCGATCC
Organism: Chromatiales bacterium; assembly: GCA_026984045.1. Lineage (GTDB taxonomy): Bacteria > Pseudomonadota > Gammaproteobacteria > UBA6429 > Thiohalophilaceae > JALSSV01. The sequence continues at coordinate 62,662 of JALSSV010000063.1, forward strand.
ACTCGAGCCCTTCCCGTCGAGCCCAGGCCTGCAGTTCGGCGCGGGTGAAGTCCAGCAGGGGCCGGTACAGCCGGCCCGCCCCCAGCGGCCGGGAAACGGGCATGCCGGCCAGCCCCTCGGGGCCGGCGCCGCGCAGCAGGCGCAGCAGCACCGTCTCGGCCTGATCGTCACGGTGATGGGCCAGGAACAGATGGTCACCCGCTCGCAGGACGCCGGCAAAGGCGGCGTAGCGCGCCTCGCGGGCGCGCGCTTCCGGGCTCTCACCCGGGGCGGGCGCGGCATCCACTTCGATGACCCGGCAAGGGACCCCGCACGCCGCGGCGAAGCGCTGGCAATGGGCCGCCCAGGCGGCGGATTCGGGATGCAGGCGGTGATCGACGTGCAGGGCCTTGAGGGTGACCCCGGCAGGGCGCAGGCGGCTCAGGGCATGGAGGAGAACGGCGGAATCGCAGCCGCCGCTGAAGCCGATCCACCAGCGCCCTTGCCGCGGCAGGGGGGCGAGGGCGGCGTCGAGGCGGCTCAGGCTGAAGCCCGGGCGCGGCATCCTACTCGTTGTAGTTGCCGTACTTCATCAGGCGCTCGTAGCGCTGATCCAGCAGCTTGTCGATGGGGATGGTTTCGAGTCGCTCGAGCGACTCGATGAGCGCCGTCTTCACCGCCGCGGCGGTGGCATCCGGATCGCGGTGGGCACCCCCGAGGGGTTCGTTGATGATGAAGTCCACCAGTCCCAGCTCTTTCAGGCGCGGCGCCGTCAGGCCCATGGCCTCGGCGGCCTCGGGGGCCTTCTCGGCACTCTTCCACAGTATCGAGGCGCAGCCCTCGGGCGAGATCACCGAATAGGTGGAATACTCGAGCATCATCAGCCGGTCGCAGACACCGATGGCCAGGGCCCCCCCGGAGCCCCCTTCGCCGATCACCGTGCTGACGATGGGTGTCTTGAGGGCCGCCATCACGTACAGGTTGCGGGCGATGGCCTCGCTCTGGCCCCGCTCCTCCGCGTCCACGCCGGGATAGGCACCGGGCGTGTCGATGAAGGTGAGGATGGGCAGCTTGAACTTCTCGGCCATCTCCATCAGGCGCTTGGCCTTGCGATAGCCCTCGGGGCGCGGCATGCCGAAGTTGCGGCGCACCTTTTCCTTGGTGTCGCGGCCCTTCTGCTGGCCGATCAGCATCACCGGGCGGCCCTCCAGCCGGGCCATGCCACCGACGATGGCGGCATCGTCGGCGAAGGCCCGGTCACCGTGCAGTTCCTCGAAGTCGGTGAAGATCCGTGCCACGTAGTCGAGGAAATAGGGCCGCTGGGGATGCCGGGCGAGCTGGGCGATCTGGGCCGACTTGAGGTTGGCGAAGATCGACTCGGTCAGTTCCCGGCTCTTGGTCTGCAGGCGCTGGATCTCCTCGCTGATGTTGATCTCGTTGTCGGAGCCCACGTAACGCAGCTCCTCGATCTTGGCCTCCAGCTCGGCGATGGGCTGTTCGAAATCCAGGAAATTGAGGTTCATGAAAAGGTTCCGGGCATGAATATCAATATCTTACCGGGCATTCCTCCGGCAATTTGTTAAAATCTGGCACATCTCGGGCAGATTCTATCACTTCCTGTCACGGAACACAGGCCGCGGTTCACGACGGCGCCATCTGGACCGACGGCCGGCGCTGCGGGAAGGATTCGATTGGGGGATGCCGGTAAAAGGGGCTTCGGCAAGCCGTCTGCAAATAACGCGGAGGGCGCAGAGACGCAGAGGACACCGAGTTTCCCCATTTGGTGAATGAGCATGGGCAGGGTTGAATGTCGTGAGATACGTCTCGCCCCCCGAATCACACTCTGCGTCTCCGCGTCCTCGGTGTGACTTCCACCATCACCGAAAGGAACTCAGTACTCCACCCGAACCCCCTCCTCGCCCACCATTTCGCGCAGGCGGTTGAGGAGTTCGTCCGCCGGGCGCACGCGCCAGTCGCGGCCAAGGACGATTTCGGCGCGGGCGTCTGCGGCGCGGTAGTCGAGCACCACCGGGCAGCCCCCTTCGCGGTAGGGGCCGAGCGCGGCCTGCAGGCCGGGCACGAAACCGTTGCCGGCGCGGCGCTCGTCCACCGCCACTACCAGCTTGCGGGCGAAGTGTTCGCGGGCCTGTTCCAGGTCGAACAGGTTGCGGGCACTCATCTTGTAGCCGCCGCTGTATTCGTCCACGCTCACCTCGCCTTCCACCACGATCAGCTTGTCCTTGGCCAGCAGGTGGCGGTGGCGCTGATAGGCCTCGGAGAACACGGCCAGTTCGATGCGGGCACTGCGGTCGTCGATGGTGATGAAGGCCATGCGGTCGCCACGGCGGGTGTTCATGGTGCGCATGGCGATGATGAGGCCGGCCACCACCACGGTCTGATCCCGATCCGGCTTGAGATCGACGATGCGGCCGGTGGTGAACTTCGCCAGCTCGTCCAGATGGCGGTCGATGGGATGGCCGGTGAGGTACAGGCCCAGGGTCTGCTTTTCGCAGGCCAGGCGCTGATCCTCGTGCCAGTCGGGCTGGCGCAGGTACTGGCCCGATTCGGCGTCCACCACCGGTGCGGCCATGCCGAACAGATCGTCGATGCCCGCCTCGCGGTTGCGGCTCTGCTGCTCGGCCAGCTTGAGGGCCGCCGGCAGCGAGGCCATGAGGGTGGCGCGATTCTCGCCGAACACGTCGAGGGCGCCGGCCATGATCAGCGCCTCCAGGGTGCGGCGATTGACCTTCTTCAGCTCGACGCGCTGGCAGAAGTCGAACAGATCCCGGAACGGGCCGTTGGCCTCCCGCTCGCGGATGATGGCCTCGATGGCCGCCTCCCCCACGCCCTTGATGGCACCGAGGCCGTAGATGATGGTCTCGTCGCCACGGACCGTGAAGCGGTGCTGGCACTGGTTGATGTTGGGCGGCTCCACCGCCAGATTCATGTCGTGACACTCGTCGATGAGGGTCACCACCTTGTCGGTGTTGTCCATGTCGGCCGAGAGCACCGCGGCCATGAAGGCGGCGGGGAAATGGGCCTTGAGCCAGGCGGTCTGGTAGGAGACCAGCGCGTAGGCGGCCGAGTGGGACTTGTTGAAACCGTAGCCGGCGAACTTCTCCATCAGATCGAAGATGTGGGTGGCGACCTTCTCGTCCACGCCTCGCTCCAGCGCGCCTTGCGTAAAGATTTCGCGCTGCTTGGCCATCTCCTCCGGCTTCTTCTTGCCCATGGCGCGGCGCAGCAGATCGGCGCCGCCGAGGCTGTAGCCGGCCAGCACCTGGGCGATCTGCATCACCTGTTCCTGGTAGAGGATCACGCCGTAAGTGGGCTTGAGAATGGGCTCCAGGTCCGGATGGGGGTATTCCACCTTCTGCCGGCCGTGCTTGCGGTTGATGAAGTCGTCCACCATGCCCGACTGCAGGGGGCCCGGCCGAAACAGGGCCACCAGGGCCACGATGTCCTCGAAGTTGTCGGGCTGCAGGCGCTTGATGAGATCCTTCATGCCGCGGGATTCGAGCTGGAACACCGCGGTGGTGCGGGTCTCCTTGAGCAGGCGGAAGGCCGCCTCGTCGTCCAGCGGGATGGCCGAGATGTCCACCGGCGGCTCGCCGCGCGTCTCGCGCTCCCGGTTGATGGTCTGCACCGCCCAATCGATGATGGTCAGGGTGCGCAGCCCCAGGAAGTCGAACTTGACCAGGCCCACGGCCTCCACGTCGTCCTTGTCGAACTGGGTAACCACGCTGCTGGAGCCCTGTTCGCAGTACAGGGGGGTGAAGTCGGTGAGCTTCGAGGGGGCGATGACCACGCCGCCGGCGTGCTTGCCGGCGTTGCGGGCCAGGCCTTCGAGGGACCTGGCCAGATCGATCAGGGCGCGCACCTCCTCGTCCTGCTCGTAGAGCTCGCGGAGCTGCTCCTCCTGGGCCAGGGCCTTGTCCAGGGTCATGCCGATCTCGAAGGGGATCAGCTTGGCGATACGGTCCACGAAGCCGTAGGGATGGCCCAGCACCCGGCCCACGTCGCGTACCACCGCCTTGGCGGCCATGGACCCATAGGTGATGATCTGGGAGACCTTCTCACGGCCGTAATGCTCGGCCACGTACTCGATCACCCGGTCGCGGCCCTCCATGCAGAAGTCCACGTCGAAGTCGGGCATGGAGACCCGTTCGGGATTGAGGAAGCGCTCGAACAGCAGATCGTAGGCGATGGGGTCGAGATCGGTGATGGTCAGGGCGTAGGCCACCAGCGAGCCGGCCCCCGAGCCGCGCCCAGGCCCCACCGGAATGCCATGCTCCTTGGCCCAGCGGATGAAGTCGGCCACGATCAGGAAGTAGCCGGGGAAACCCATGGAGTTGATGACTTCCAGCTCCGTCTCGAGCCGATCTTCATAGATCCGCCGGCGCGCCCCGGCGTCGGGCGCGGCCGGGTCGAGGGTCCGCTCCAGGCGCTTTTCCAGCCCCCGGCGGGCTTCCTTGGCCAGAAACTCGCCGGGCGTCAGCCCGGCGGGAATGGGATAGTCGGGCAGGTAGTTCTTGCCCAGGGTCAGCTCCAGATTGCAGCGGCGGGCGATCTCGACCGTGTTCTCCAGCGCCTCGGGAATATCGGCGAACAGCTCGGCCATCTCCTCGGGCGTGCGCAGATACTGCTGTTCGGAGAAGCGCCGCGGCCGGCGGGGATCGTCCAGCACCCGCCCGTCGTGGATGCAGACCCGCGCCTCGTGGGCCTCGAAGTCCTCCGGCCGCAGGAAATGCACGTCGTTGGTGGCCACCACCGGCAGCCCCCGCTCGATGGCCAGATCCACCGCCGCGTGCAGGTGATCCTCATCGCCGGGCCGGCCGGTGCGCTGCAATTCCAGATAGTAATGGTCGGGAAAATGGGTCTGCCAGAAATCGATGCGCTCCCGGGCCAGATCCCCGTTGCCGGCCAGCAGCGCCTGACCCACGTCGCCCCCTTTCGCCCCGGAGAGCACGATCAGCCCCTCCCGGTGCTCGGCCAGCCACGTCCGGCGCAGGATCGGCATCCCCCGCTCCTGGCCCTCGATGTAGCCGCGGGAGACCAGCTCAGTCAGGTTCCGGTAACCCACCAGATCCTTGCACAGCAGCACCAGCCGGAAGGGCTGTCCCCCCTCCTCCGGGTTCTCCAGCCAGGCATCCACCCCCACGATGGGCTTGATCCCCGCCGCCAGGGCCGCCCGGTAGAACTTGACCATGGCGAACAGGTTCCCCTGATCGGTCACCGCCACCGCCGGCATTCCGGCCCCGGCCACGGCCTGCACCAGCGGCTTGACGCGGATCAGGCCGTCGACCAGTGAATACTCGGTATGCAGATGAAGATGAACGAAATCGGGCGTGGACATGCGACAAGTCTGCGGGGGAACGCGGAGCGATGCAATCACTCACCGCCCATACCAAAATATCTATTCTATCCTTGGGCGCATGTCGGTAGCATGGGGCCTTTCCAGAACCCTTCCAATCCGGGATTGAACAAAAAATGAGCAACCCCACGATCCTCGTCACCGGTGGTGCCGGCTATATCGGTAGCCATGTGGTCAAGCAACTGGGCGAACAGGGTGAGACGGTCGTCGTTCTCGACAACCTGATCAAGGGGTTTCCCGAGGCCGTGACTCATGGCCAGCTGGTGGTTGGCGACACGGGAGATCGGGAGCTGGTATCACGCCTGCTCGCCGAACACCGGGTGGACACCATCATGCACTTCGCGGCCCACACCGTGGTGCCCGAGTCGGTAGCCAACCCCCTGAAATACTACGGCAACAACACCTGCAACACGCGCAATCTCCTCGAATGCGCACAGAAGGCCGGGGTACGCCACTTCATCTTCTCCTCCACGGCCGCCGTCTACGGCATGCCCGAGGCCGAGCGGATCACCGAGGAGACCCCCACCGCCCCCATCAATGCCTACGGCACTTCCAAGCTCATGTCGGAATGGATGCTGCGGGATCTGTCGGCCATCTCCGATCTGCGCCACGTGAGTCTGCGCTATTTCAACGTGGCCGGCTCCGATCCGGAAGGCCGGATTGGCCAGTCCACCCCGGGCGCCACGCTGCTGACCAAGGTGGCCTGCGAGGCGGTGGTGGGCAAGCGCAGCCATGTTTCCATCTTCGGCACGGACTATCCCACCCCGGACGGGACTGGCGTTCGCGACTACATCCATGTCACGGACCTGGCCGACGCCCACATCCGGGCCCTGCACTATCTACGCGCCGGCGGGGAATCGGTTACCCTCAACTGCGGTTACGGCCATGGCTACAGCGTACGGGAAATCCTCGCCATGGTGCGGGAGGTCAGCGGGGTGGACTTCCCCATTCGCGAGGAGGCGCGACGTGCCGGCGATCCGGCCTTCCTGATCGCCGCGGCCGATCGCATCCGCGCGGTGCTGGGCTGGGAACCCCGTTACGACGATCTGCGCCGCATCGTGGAAACGGCCCTGAACTGGGAATACAAGCTGGCCGCCGGGGAAGGTTACGCCCGGCGCAGCGCCTGAGCAGGCATCGTCGGAACCTTGCTACGCCCGACGAGTCACAACATCGAAAGCCGGTTGTTGTAACCTCCAACAGGCTGCCAACGCATCCCCGAACCCGCGCGATTACCAAGACAACGACACGTACCATGTATCTCGAACATTTCCAGTTCCAGGAAGAACCCTTCCGGCTCACGCCGAACCCTCACTATCTCTACCTCAGCAACAAGCACGCCAAGGCCAAGACCTACCTGGACTTCGCCATCTGGAACCGGGACGGCTTTGCGGTTATCACCGGCGAGATCGGCTCGGGCAAGACCACCGTCCTCAACAAGGTGCTGTCGGAGGTGGACGAGGACGTTATCGTCTGCAAGATCCACCATACCCTGCTGAACGAGATCGAGCTGCTCAAGGCCGTGCTCATGAATCTGGGGATCCGGTTCGAGGGTCATGACAAGGTGGAGATGATCAACTCCCTCACCGAGTTCCTGCTCGAACAGTATCTGGAAGGCCGGCGGGTGCTATTGGTGATCGACGAGGCCCAGAATCTCAGCCCCAAGGCGCTGGAAGAGTTGCGGCTGATGTCCGGTCTCGAATACGAATACGAAAAGCTGATCAACATCATCCTGGTCGGCCAACCGGATCTGAAGATCCTGCTCGAAAGCAAGCCTCTGGAGCAGCTCACCCAGCGCATCCGCCTGAAATTCCATCTTCGCGCCCTGACGGAAGAGGAAACGGCCGCCTACATCCGACACCGCCTTGAAACGGCCGGCGCGCGGGATCTGGATATCTTTCCAAACGACCTGATGCCCATCCTCTACCGCTATACCGGCGGGATCCCCCGCCTCATCAACATTCTCTGTGACACGGCCCTGATCATCGCCTTCGCGGAGGGTCGCAAGCATGTGGATCGGGACATCCTCAAGGAAGCCATCAAGGAACTGCAGTGGGTCACCTACAAGCGGCGCAAGGCCAAATTGCGCAAGCCCCGCCAGGCACAACGCCAGCGGCATGAAACGAACCCGCATCTGGGCAAGTTCGACGGCCTGCCCCTGGACATCGACCTGGCCGCGATCAGTGACGAAGACGCGGCCGAGCCAACCGACAAGGAATGAATCGCCGCTTCGAATTTCCGTGCCTGTGGTGAGAGGCGTGAAGATGCCTCAACCGGCTGTTGAAAAACGCCGTTTTTCGGCAGCCTGTGTGCAGTGCGGGAGGCATCGCCGTTTTCAGTGACGCCAGATCATTGAAAACGGGAAGGAACGGAAAACCGCGTTTCCGTTGCCGGGTGGGAAAAGCCCAGGGAGGGGCTTTTTCCACAGTCGGTGGAAGACCGCCCGGATGGATCCGGAACAGCGATGGGATCAGTGGCGGATCTGCATTTTCAGGAACGCCATCTGATCGCCCAGGATGCGGCGATTCTTCAGCAGCAGGTATTCGGCCAGATTGGGGATGTAGGGCACGGCCAGCAGGGGCATCCCGGCTTCGTCGGGGGTGCGGTTGCCCTTGCGGGCGTTGCAGCGCCGGCAGGCGGTGACCACGTTGCTCCAGCAATCGATGCCACCCCGGGACAGGGGCACGACGTGGTCTCGGGTCAGTTCCTTGGCCCGGTGGGGTTTTCCGCAATACAGGCACAGGAGCTGATCCCGCAGGAACAGTTCGGTGTTGTTGAGCGGTGGCACCAGGGACAGCTGGCGGCGGAACTCGCCCCGGACGGCGATGATGGAGTTGATTTCCAGGCGGCTGCGTTCCCCATCGCGCCGCCGGATGCCGCCGGTGAGGGAAAAGCTGTGCTCCCCTGCCGTCCAGGCCACCCGCTCCCGGGCATAGAGGCAGGCCGCTTCCTGCCAGTCGATCCACTTGACCGGTTGGCCGGTGACATCGAGGCGCAGGATGAGCGGAATGGACATGGGGCTTCCTCAGGCGGTTCTCATGATTCATTGGTCTCCAGTAGCCGGCGCACCGGTCCGAAACTGCGCCGGTGCACGGGGCTGACGCCATGTTCGGCCAGGGCCTGGAGATGCACCCGGGTGGGATAGCCCTTGTGCCGGGCGAACTGGTACTGGGGATAACATTCGTCGAGAGCGAGCATCTCCTTGTCCCGGGTGACCTTGGCCAGGATGGAGGCGGCGCTGATGGCTGGCACCGTGGCATCGCCCCTGACGATGGCTTCGGCGGGGCAGTCCAGTTCGGGACAGCGGTTGCCGTCGATGAGAGCCCGCCGGGGTCGCACCGTCAGGCCGTCCACCGCCCGGCGCATGGCCAGCAGGGAAGCCTGGAGAATGTTGAGCCGATCGATTTCGTCCACCTCGGCACGGCCGATGGCCCAGGCGATGGCCACCTGGCGGATCTGCGTGGCCAGGGCTTCTCGGCGCGCCTCGCTCAGTTGCTTGGAATCGGCCAGGCCGTCGAGTCCGTGCCCGTCGGGGAGAATGACGGCGGCGGCGATCACCGGGCCGGCCAGGGGCCCTCGCCCTGCCTCGTCCACGCCTGCCGTACCCTTTCCGCCGACCACCCTGCCTCCCGTTGGTATCCGTTTGATTGTAAGGCGGTTAAATGAGACTATTATGACCGCCAGTTTCCTACATTCAGGGCACGGCCACAAGCCACGAAACGTGGACTGTGCGCATTTTTTGACCAACATTCCACACGGATCCCGCCAGATGTCCAGACTCCGAACGGCCGTGGTCGGCGTGGGCTACCTCGGCCGCTTCCACGCGCAGAAATATGCCGCCCTCGACGACGCGGAACTGATTGCCGTCTGCGATACCAGCGACGAGGCCGCCCGCCGCGTTGCCGATGAACTTTCCACCCGGGCCATCGACGACTATCGCGAACTGCCCGAACAGGTCGATGCCGTGAGTATCGTGGTCCCCACCCAGAAGCATTACGAGGTGGCGCGACACTTCCTCGATGCCGGGGTGCATGTGCTGCTGGAAAAGCCCATCACCTCGAGTCTCGAACAGGGCCGCGAACTGGTGGATCTGGCCCGGAAACGGGGCGTGGTGTTCCAGGTTGGGCATCTGGAGCGATTCAATCCGGCGGTGGTGGCCCTGGCCGACGTGCTCGAGCGGCCCAGGTTCATCGAATCCCACCGCATTGCCCCCTTCAATCCCCGTGGTGCCGACGTCAACGTGGTACTGGATCTGATGATCCACGACATCGACATCATCCTCGATTTCGTGCGTTCGCCGGTCACCGAGATCCGCGCCAACGGGGTGCCGGTACTCTCCCGGGACACCGACGTGGCCAATGCGCGCCTGCAGTTCGAGAACGGTTGCGTGGCCAACGTCACCGCCAGCCGGGTGAGCCTCAAGAGCGAGCGCAAGATGCGCATCTTCCAGGACGACGCCTACCTGACCATCGACTTCCAGAACAAGACCCTCGGCGTGCACCGGCGCGGGGAGGGGGAAATGTTCCCCGGCATACCCGAAATCGACAGCCAGGAAATGGAATTCGAACAGGGCGACGCCCTGCTGGCCGAAATCCGCGCCTTTCTCGACAGCATCCGACAAGGCAAGCCACCGGTGGTCAGCGGCGAGGACGGTCTGCGGGCCCTCGAGACGGCCTTTACCATCACCGACATTCTCGGCCGGACCTGAAACGGCCGCCCAGCAAGCAGGAGTCGAAACGATGATTCCCATGGTGGATCTGAAAAACCAGTACCAGCGTCTCAAGGCGGAAATCGACGCCGAACTGGCCGGAGTGCTGGAGAGCACCCATTTCATCCTCGGGCCCAACGTGCAGGCCTTCGAGCAGGAAGCGGCCGAGTATCTCGGCGTGAAACACGCCATCGGCTGCGCCTCTGGCACCGATGCGCTGCATCTGGCGCTGCGGGCCGCCGGCATCGGCCCCGGTGACGAGGTCATCACGCCCGCCTTCACCTTCATTGCCACCGCCGAGGCCATCCGCTACGTGGGCGCCACGCCGGTGTTCGTGGACATCCGGCCCGACACCTTCAACCTCGACGCGGATCAGGTGGCCGCCGCCATCAGCGAGCGGACCCGCGCCCTCCTCCCGGTCCACCTGTTCGGCCAGCCCGCCGACATGCCGGCGCTCATGGCGCTGGCCGAGAAGCACGATCTGAAAGTCATCGAGGACTGCGCCCAGTCCTTCGGCGCCGACATCGACGGCCGCATGACCGGCGGCATCGGCCTGGCCGGCTGTCACAGCTTCTTCCCCAGCAAGAACCTCGGCGCCTATGGCGACGGCGGCATGGTCACCACCAACGACGACGCCCTGGCCGAACACCTGCGCAGCCTGCGCAACCACGGCAGCAAGGTGCGTTACCACCACGACGAGATCGGCTACAACTCGCGGCTGGACGAGATGCAGGCGGCGATCCTGCGGGTGAAGCTGCGCCACATCGACGAGTTCAACCAGGGCCGGCGGCGGGCCGCCCACGCCTACAGCGAGGCCCTGAAGGACGTGGTCACGCCACCGGTGGAAGACGGCCTCGGGACCCATGTCTATCACCAGTACACCCTGCTCTCGGAGCGGCGTGACGACATCCAGAAGGCCCTACAGGCGGCGGACATCGCCTGCGCCATCTACTATCCCATCCCCCTGCATCAGCAGAAGGTCTTTGCCGACGAATGCGCGGGGCTCTCGCTGCCGGTCACCGAAGACGTGAGCCGCCGTTGCCTGTCTCTGCCCATTTTCCCGGAGCTGGCCGACGCGCAGATCGAGACGATCGTTTCGACCATCCACCAGGTCTTCGTCTGAGATCGCAATGCCGGAAATCCTGATCGTCGCCGGCGAAGCCTCGGGCGATCTGCACGCCGCCCACATCGTGCGTGGCGTGCGCGAGCACCGGCCCGACGTGCGCTTCTACGGCATCGGCGGGAAGGACATGCGCGCCGCCGGCGCCGAAATCCTGATCGACTCGGCCGAGCTGGCGGTCGTCGGCCTCTGGGAAGTGCTGGCCCATCGCAAGACCATCTTCGGCGCCCTCGAACGGATGCAACGCCTGCTGCGTGAACGGCGTCCCGATCTGATCGTGCTCACCGACTATCCCGACTTCAACCTGCGCCTGGCCAAAACGGCGAAGGCACTGGGGATCCCCGTGCTCTACTACATCAGCCCACAGGTCTGGGCATGGCGCGAGGGCCGCGTCCGGACCATCCGCGAGCGGGTCGACATGATGGCCGTGGTGTTTCCCTTCGAGGCCGACTTCTATCGCCGGCACGGCGTGCCGGTGCGCTACGTGGGGCACCCCCTGATCACCGAGGAACGCCCCCTCGAGGGGGATCGTGCCGCCATTCGCGAAAGCTTCGGCCTGGGTGACACCGATCGGGTACTGGGCCTCTATCCCGGCAGCCGCCGCAGTGAAGTGCGCCGTCTCCTGCCGGTGATCCTGGCCACCGCGGAGCAGATCCGGAAAACGCTTCCGGACGTGAAATTCCTCCTCCCGCTGGCCTCGACCCTCAGCGAGACCGATCTCGAACCCTGGCAGGCAGAAATCCGGAATCTCGACATCCCGGTAATCCGCGATCGCACCCCGGAAGTCACGGTCGCCTGTGACGCCATCGTTACCGTCTCCGGCACCGTGACCCTGGAGATCGCCCTGGCCACGACGCCGATGGTCATCATCAACAAGCTGGCCTGGCTCACCTGGCAGATCGTCCGCCGCATGGTGAAGCTCGAACACGTGGGCCTTTGCAACATCGTCGCCGGCGAGCGCCTGGTACCCGAAAGGCTGCAGCACGAGGCCACGCCGGAGCGCATCGCCGCCGATCTGCTGCCCATGCTGGAGGATGAAAACGTGAACCGGGAGTACCGGCAGCAGCTGGCTCGGGTACGGGACATCCTCGGCACCCCGCCGGAAGACGGCGACATCGTGGCGCTGACCCTGGCGATGCTGGAAAGGGGAAACAAATCCACGTAGGAGCGGTGCCCTCGCCGCGAACAGAAACCAACGAGCGAGGAACGCGCAAGGAAAATCGAAGCCGAAAACAAAACTTTTACTCGTCCCTCATCTCTCGACACTCGTCCCTTCCTGTTCGCGGCGAGGGCGCCGCTCCTACCGGGATCTTGTGCAACGATTGCAGGGGGGTGGAACGGCGTGACGTTGTTTTCGCGGCTTGTGCCGCTCCTACGGAAAATCGACGATTTGATCGCTGCAGGCGCGGCGCGAGCCGCGAAACGAACCCTCAACGCACGATGCCCCGTTCGGCGCGGGCGAGGAAGTCGGCCAGTTGCATGGCGTGTTGGTCGTCGGCGAGGGTTTCCCGGATCTGCTGGACGGCCTCGCGAACGGTCAGCCCAGAGCGGTAGATCAGCTTGTAGGCACGGCGCAGGTTCTGCAAGGTTTCCTTGTCGAAGCCACGCCGCTTGAGGCCTTCGAGGTTGAGGCCGCGGGCGTGGGCGGGGTTGCCGTCGGCCATGACGAAGGGCGGCACGTCCTTGCTGATGGCACTGCCCATGCCGCAGAAGGCATGGGCGCCGATCTGGCAGAACTGGTGGACCAGAGTGAAACCGCCCAGGATGGCGTGGTCCTCGACCACCACGTGGCCGGCCAGGGACGCGCCATTGGCAAAGATGGTGTGATCGCCGATCTGGCAGTCGTGAGCGATGTGGATGTAGGCCATCAGCCAGTTGTCGTCGCCGATTCGGGTGACGCCGCCCCCCTCCGCCGTGCCCCGGTTGATGGTGACGAATTCGCGGATGGTGTTGCCATCGCCGATTTCCAGGCGCGAGTCCTCGCCGTGATATTTCTTGTCCTGGGGGATTTCGCCAAGGGAAGCGAACTGGAAGATCCGATTGTTGGCGCCGATGGTGGTCGGGCCCTGGATCACCACGTGCGGGCCAATGACGCTGCCCGGGCCGATCTCCACCTCGGGGCCAATGATGCTGAACGGGCCGACCTGGACGTCTTCGGCCAGCCGTGCTGCCGGATCGACGAGCGCCCGGGTGTCGACGCTCATTCCACGTTCCGCTCCGCACACATGAGCACGGCACTGCAGACCACGTTGTCGTCCACCCGGGCCTCGCCATCGAATTTCCAGATGCCGCGCCTCTCTCTTACGAAATCGACCTGTATGATGAGTTGATCACCGGGAATCACCGGCTGCTTGAAGCGAGCATTGTCGATGCCGACGAAGTAGTAGAGGGAACTGCCATCGGGCACGTGGCCGGCGGTCTTGAAGGCCAGAATGCCGGTGGCCTGGGCCATGGCTTCCAGGATCAGCACGCCGGGCATGATCGGTCGGCCAGGGAAGTGTCCCTGGAAGAACGGTTCGTTGTTGGTGACGTTCTTGAGTGCGGTGAGGGTCTTGCCGACTTCGTAATCCAGGATCCGGTCCAGTAACTGGAAAGGGTACCGGTGCGGCAGATGTTGCATGATGTCGTGGATGTCGAGCGTGTTCAAGTTCCTACCCCTTTCCTTCGAGTTCTGCGAGTCGCTTTTCGAGTTGCTTCAACCGGCGCGCCATGGCATCGAGCTGGCGGAACCGGGCCTGGTTGCGGTGCCATTCCCGGACCGGCTCCAGCGGGGTGCCCGAGGCGTAGACCCCGGGTTCCCTGATGCTCTGGCGCACGTCGGCCCGGCCCGTGAGGACCACGTTGTCGGCAATCGTGATGTGCCCCACCACCCCCACCTCGCCGCCAAGCATGCAGTGTCGGCCCAGGGTGGTACTGCCGGCGATGCCGCTCAGGGCCGCGATCACCGTATCGGCGCCGATCCGCACATTGTGGGCGATGTGCACCAGATTATCCAGCTTGACTCCATCTTCGATCACGGTATCGGCAATGGCACCGCGATCGATACAGACATTGGCCCCGATTTCCACATCATCGCCAATGAGCACGCGCCCGACCTGGGGGATCTTCAGCCAGCGACCCCCGTCGTCGGCCTGGCCGAAGCCGTCGCTGCCGATCACCGCCCCGGGATGGATCAGCACCCGCTTGCCGATCCGGCAACCGGCCTGGATGGTGACATTGGCCAGCAGTCGCCCCCCTTCGCCGATTGCCACATCCCTTTCGATCACGCAGCCGGGCCCGATCACGCAACCGGCCGCGAGGCGGACGCCATTGGCAATGCTGCAGTGGGGGCCGATGGCGACATCGTCGGCGATCCGGCAACCTTCTCCGATCACGGCGGAAGGATGAATGCCGGGGACCGGCCGTTCGATCGGATAGAGCAGCGTGGCCGCCCGGGCGAAGGCGGCATGGGGATTGTCCACCAGCAGGGCATTGACCGGGCAGTGTTCCGCTTCCTTCGGCGACAGAATCACGGCCGTGGCCGCCGTGCGGCGCAGGGCCTCGCGATACTTGCCCTGGGTGAGGAAGGACAGATCCCCCGGACCAGCCGCCTCCAGGGTGTTGACGGCCTGGACGGTGGCTTCGCCACTCCCCCGCAGTTCGGCGTCGAGCGCCGTGGCCAGTTCCGCGAGCGTGAGCGCCATCAGCGGGCGTTCAGTCCGGGATCCTTGCCCGCCGCCGGCGTGGCACCGCCCTGCTTGCGCAAGCGCTCGAGCACCTTGTCGGTGATGTCGACTCGCTCGCTGGCATACAGAACGGTATCGCCCAGCACGATGTCATAGCCCGATTCGCGGGCGACATTGACAATGGCATCGGAGATGAGTTTCTGCAGCTTGCCCAGTTCCTCGTTGCGGCGCAGATTGAGATCCTCGAGGAACTCGTCCCGCGCCCGCTTGATGTCACGCTTGAGGCTGGTGATCTTGCGCTCCCGGGCAATGCGCACGCTGTCGCTGAGGATCTGGGCATTGCGGGCCAGATCCTCTTCCAGTTTCTTCAGTTCCTTCTGCATGGCCACGATCTTCTGATCCCGCGGCGCGAATTCGTTCTTCAACAGTTCCCGGGCCGCCTTGGCCTGGGGCGCCTTGTCCATCACCCGCTGGGTGTTGACGAAGGCCAGGCGGGCCTCCTGGGCCCATGTTGCCGGGGCAAGGCCCATGAGCAGCCCGGACAACAACAGCGTAACAAGACGGGGCGTGATCTTTTTCATGTCTAGAATGCCGATCCCATGGTGAACTGGAAAGCCTGTAGTCTATCACCATCCTGAGTGTTGAACGGTACCGCGTAACTGAATCGCAACGCACCGACCGGGCTCAGCCACAGCAGCCCGAGTCCTGCCGAGAAACGCAGGGAGTCGGCAGTGACCGGTTCCGCCTTGCCATACACGTTGCCCATGTCGATGAAGGCGGCCAGTCGCGTCGAGCCTTCCGTCTCGGTGAACGGATTGGGCAGAATCAGTTCCAGGTTGCCAATCAGTTTCCGGTTGCCCCCGGTTCGCACCCCCGTCACGGGATCCACGGGACCCAGGCTGTTGGCCTCGTAACCGCGCACGGTCCGGCTGCCGCCGGCATAATATTTCTTCCAGGGCGGCAGGCGACTCGTTTCCCCGAAGGCGTCACCATAACCAAGATTGATCTTGGTGAGCAGGGTAATCCGCTTGCTCACGGGGAAATACTGCAGGTGCTGCAGGTTGACCTTATAATACTCCAAATCTCCGCCCGGTATCGCGACCTCCGTCGAGAAACGGGTGGTCCCGCCCCGGGTCGCCAGGATTCGCCGATTCCGCGAATCCCGCGTCCAGGAGTAAATGGCCGGGAAATAGCCATATTGATCCCCGTTTTCCGCCACGAAATCAACCACATCCTGCGAGACCAGCGAATCCCCCAGCACGATCTTCGAGTTCTCGTAACCCACCGTAATCCGTGACGAGTCGATTTCGCTCAGGGGGAAGCCATAGCTCAGATTGGCGCCATAGCTGTCAGTGGTGTAATTGGAAATCTGGGCCTGGGCCGCATCGATGGCGCGATAGTAGATGCTGAAACCGCGATTGATCCCGTCCAGGGTGTGATAGGGATTGTTGTAGTTGAAACTGTAGTTCTTGGTGACCTGGCTGTTGTCCACATTGATGCTGACCCGCTTGCCGGTGCCCAGGAAGTTCTCCTGGCTGATGGAGAAATTGAACAGGGCCCCCTGGGTATCGGAATAGCCCAGCCCGGCAGAGAGATTGCCGGTGGGGCGCTCGGCCACCTTGAAATTCACATCCACCAGATCCGGCGTGCCAGGTACCGCCGGTGTCTCCACCCCGACGGTTTCGAAGAAACCGGTACGATCGAGACGGGTCTTGGACAGGGAAATCTTCTTGGTAGACATCCAGTCCCCTTCCATCTGGCGCAGCTCGCGGCGAATCACTTCGTCGCGGGTCTTGGTGTTGCCGCTGATGTTGATCCGCCGCACATAGACTTTCTGACCCGGATCGACGAACAGGGTCACCCCCACGGTACGCCGTTTGTCATCGATGTCGGGGATGATGTTGACATTGGCGAAGGCATAGCCGATTTCCGCCAGCCGGTCGCTGATCCGCTTGGTGCTCTCAACCGCTTCCTTGCGCGAGAATACTTCACCGGGTTGCAGGGTGATCAGGGAACGGGCGACCGCCCGGGGAATGATCAGCTTGCCCGCGAGCTTCACCTCGCGCACCCGGTATTGTGCCCCCTCGGTGACATTGATGGTGATGTAGACGTCCTGCCGATCCGGTGTCAGGGAAACCTGGGTGGACTCGATGTTGAAATGAATGTAACCCCGGTCCAGATACCAGGACTTGAGGGTCTCCAGATCCGCGGCCAGCAATTGCCGGGAATACCGGGCGCCGCCAGTGAAGAGGCTGCGCTGGCTCAGTTTCATGTGCGCCAGCAGTTCCCGATCGGAAAATGCCTTGTTGCCGACGATGTTGATGGCGTAGACGCTGGCTTCCGCCCCTTCCGCAATTTCAATACTCACTTTCACCCGGTTGCGTGCCAGGGGGGTGGTCGTGGCCTTGATCTGCACACCGTACTTGCCGAGGCTGTAATACTGGCGTTCCAGTTCGAGCTGGATCTTGTCGAGCAGGGCCCGATTGAGCACCTTGCCTTCACTGAGGCCAATCTGCTTGAGGGCTTCCCGCATCTGCTCCGTGGGAATGGCATCGTTGCCGGAGATGGTGATTTCGGCGATGGACGGCCGTTCGGCCACGAACACCACCAGGGTATCGCCATCCCGCTCGAGTCGCACATCCTTGAAGTAGCCGCTCTTGTAGAGGGCATGGATGATGCGGGCGCTGAGATTCTCGTCTACCCGGTCACCGATGCGCACCGGCAACTGGTTGAGCACGGCCCCGGCCGAGATCCGTTGCAGGCCCTCGATACGAATGTCCTTGACCGTGAACGGTTCGAAGGCCAGTGCCGGCAAGGCCAGCAGCAAAAAGGCGAGTACAGACAGAAAGCGTGGCATCTTGGCAGCAATTCTTGTTCTAAATGGAAGTTCCAAATACCGGATCACTTAAGCAAGGGTGTCCGAGCCCAATACCGCCCTCTGGGACAGGGAGTCGTTTCGTGACACGCCGTGAATACCTCCCTGTAGGCTCGACGGCCGCATCCCTGCGACCGACGGTCACGAAACGACTCCCTGTCCCAGAGGGCTCCGCGCAAACGATAAACCATGTTCTGTTATGTGGCAGGTTCATTTAGGGTTGCAGGAGTCGGGCGATGTCGTTGTAGAACACGAACAGCATCAGGGCCAGCAGGATGGCCAGCCCGATGCGGGTGGCCATTTCCTGCACCGCCTCGGAAACCGGACGCCGGGTGACCATCTCCACCAGATAGAACATCAGGTGCCCGCCATCGAGCACCGGGATCGGAAACAGGTTGATGATCCCAAGGCCCAGGCTGACGGTGGCCAGGAATTCCATGAACCGGGAAAATCCGGCGCTGGCCGAGACGCCGGCATACACGGCGATGTTGATGGGGCCACTGAGATTGCGCACCGAGGCCTCGCCGGTGAGGATCTTGCCGAACATCTTCAGGGTCAGCAGCGTGTCGCGCCAGGTCTTGTCGAGCGAGCGGGCCACCGCGGACAGCGGACCATAGCGGTATTCCGTGCGCATCGTCTCCGGCAACGACACCGGCTGGGGGCCAATGCCCATCCAGCCGATGATCTGGCCATCCTGCTCCCGGCTGGCGGTGTGCAGAATCAGCTCGATCGGCCGCCCATCCCGTTCCACACGCAGGGTGATGGCCTGATCGGGGCGAGCCCGCACATGCTCGACCAGGTCCCGCCAGTCTTCGATGGGTTTGCCGTCGGCGGCCAGGATTCGATCCCCTTTCTGCAAGCCCGCCCGGGCTGCCGGTGAATCGGGCACCACCTGCCCCACCACCGGTTCGATGGGCGGAGCCCAGGGGCGGAAGCCCACCCGTTCGAACAGCTCGCCCGGTTCGAGCTTGCCGCTCACCTTGCCCAGATCGATCTCCACCTCGGTCGTGGTGCCTTCCGGCGTGCGAACGGTCATTGGCAGGCGGCGGCCATCGACGATGCCACTGACCAGCTCCTGGATCACCACGTCCCAGACCGGGGTCGGGCGGCCGGCGACGGCCACGATTTCCTCGTCGGGCTGGAGGCCGGCCAGCGCCGCCGGGCTGGCCGGCGTCACCGCCCCGATGACCGGCTTCACCCCGCTGACCCCGACCACGAACATCAGCCAGTAGGCCAGGATGGCGAACAGGAAATTGAAGGCCGGTCCGGCGAAGACGATGGCGAAGCGCCGCCAGAGGGTCTGGCGGTTGAAGGCCCGGTGCCGTTCCTCGGGCGGCACCGGGCCTTCGCGTTCGTCGAGCATCTTCACGTAGCCGCCCAGGGGCAGCGCGGCGATGACGAATTCGGTATCGTCGCGGCGCAGGGTCCGGCGCCACAGCGGCTTGCCGAAGCCGATGGAATAGCGCAGCACCTTCACGCCGATCCGGCGCGCCACCCAGAAATGACCGAACTCGTGCACGGCGATGAGGATACTGATGGCGACGAGGAAGGCCAGCAGACTGACGAGAATGCTCATGACGGTTTTGTATCCTCTTGCGCGAGCCGGTCACGCGCCGCCTCGCGGGCCTGCCGATCGGCGTACAGAATGGTTTCGAGATCGCTGGCGTCCACCGGCTCGACATGGTTCATCACGGCTTCGACCAGTTCGGCGATCCGGGTGAACGGGATCCGCATCTCGAGAAAGGCCTCCACGGCCACTTCGTTGGCGGCATTGAGGATCGTCGGTGCCGTGCCCCCCTGCCGGGCCGCGGCTTCAGCCAGTCGCAGGGCCGGAAAGCGTTCCGGATCGGGTGCTTCGAAGTCGAGATTTCCGACCTGCCAGAAGTCCAGTGGTTCCACCCCGGCCGTCATCCGCTCCGGCCAGGCCAGGGCATGAGCGATGGGCGTGCGCATGTCGGGCTGGCCGAGCTGGGCCAGGACCGAACCGTCCACGTACTGCACCATGGAATGGATCAGGCTCTGGGGATGAACCACGATCCGCACCCGATCCGGCGTGGTGCGAAACAGCAGGCAGGCTTCGATCAGTTCCAGTCCCTTGTTCATCATGGTGGCCGAATCCACGGAAATCTTGCGGCCCATGCTCCAGTTGGGATGGGCGCAGGCCTGCGCCGGAGTCACGTGTTCCAGCGCCTCCAGAGGCAGGGTTCGGAACGGGCCACCGGAGCCGGTGAGCAGAATCTGATCCACGCCCACCTGCTCCAGCCCCTGCTCGAAGTGCTCAGGCAGGCACTGGAAGATGGCGTTGTGCTCACTGTCGATGGGCAGCAAGCGGGCGCCACTTCGCTGGACGGCCTCGAGCAGCAGACTGCCGGACATCACCAGGGCTTCCTTGTTGGCCAGCAGGATGCGCTTGCCGGCCTCGGCGGCGGCCAGCGTCGGCAGCAGTCCGGCCGCGCCGACGATGGCGGCCATGACCTGCTCCACCGCCTCGTGACTGGCCACCTCGCTCAGCGCCGCGGCGCCGGAGCGCACTTCGGTGGGCAGGCCGGCCTGGCGAACCCGGTCGGCGAGCCGGCTCGCGGCCGTCGGCTCGACCATCACGGCCACCTCGGGTCGAAACGCACGGATTTGTTCGAACAGGCGCTCGACCTGACTGAAGGCGGTCAGGGCCACCACGCGATAGCGATCGTAATGACGGCGCAACACGTCGAGGGTGCTCAGGCCGATGGAGCCGGTGGAGCCGAGGACGGCAATGCCCTGTCGCTTCATGGCGTGCGCACCAGCAGGTTGAGTCCCATGAGGAAGATCGGCGCCGCCGCCGTGAGGCTGTCGATTCGATCCAGGATGCCACCATGCCCCGGCAACAGGTGACTGCTGTCCTTCACGCCGGCGCGCCGCTTGAAGTAGCTTTCGTTCAGATCTCCGATCACCGAGAAGGCGACCGTGACCAGGGCCACGGCGAAAAAGACCGGCCAGCGTTCCCCCGGCAAGTCGAACCAGTAGGCACCGGCGGCGGCAATCACGAGACCGGCCAGCAGCGCGCCGATTACCCCTTCCCAGGTCTTGCCGGGGGAGACGCTGGGCAGCAGCTTGTGACGGCCGAATGCCCGGCCGGCGAAATAGGCTGCCGTATCGGCACCCCAGACCAGCAGCATGAGCAGAATGATGTAGGGATAGCCCAGACCGGCGCTGTGGCGCAGCAGCACGATGGCGAAATAGACCCCGAGCAGCACCGGTATACCGCTGGCCAGAGCCGAGACCGGATGGACGCCGTGGGGCACCGGACGATGGCGAAAGCCGGCCAGCCGGAACAGCAACCCCAGCCACCACAGGCCTGCCAGCAACAGAACCGCCGCCTGCCAGCGTGACGCCGCTGGGACCACGAACAGCACGGCGATGAGTGCGGCGATGAACAGGGCGTAGATCACGGCCAGGCGCGCCGACAGCCCCCCCAGCCGGCCCCATTCCCAGGCGGCCAGGGCCACGAGCGCGCCCCAGGCCAGATTGAAGGCCGTCTCGGGCAGCGCCACGATCCCCCACAGGGCCAGCGGCGCGAGCACCAGCGCGGTGAGAACCCGCTGTTTAAGCATTCCGCTGACGCTCCACCTGCTCGCCGGTCTGACCGAAACGGCGCTGGCGATGGGAGAAGGAGATGAGCGCCTTCTCGAACTCCTCACGGTCGAAATCGGGCCAGAGCACCGGGGTGAAGTAGAGTTCCGTATAGGCCAGCTGCCAGATCAGGAAATTGGAGATCCGTTGCTCGCCACCGGTGCGGATGAACAGATCCGGCTCGGGCAAATCGTGCAGGCAGAGCCGTTCCGCCAGGCGTTCGGGCGTGATCTCGGCCGGATCCAGTTCCCCGGCCTGGACCTGCTCGGCCAGTCGCCGGGCAGCCTCGGTGATGTCCCAGCGCCCGCCGTAGTTGGCGGCAATGTTGAGCTTGAGGCCGGTGTTGTTGCGGGTCAGAAATTCCGATTCCTCGATGCGCTGCTGGATCTTCTCGGGAAAGGCGCTGCGCTCACCGATGATGCGCAGCTGGACATTGTGTCGGTGCAGCTTGCGCACCTCCCGCTCCAGGGCCATGAGGAACAGCTCCATGAGGAAACCCACTTCCCTGGCCGGGCGCCGCCAGTTCTCGCTGGAGAAGGCAAACAGGGTGAGCACCTCGATGCCCAGCTCGCCACAGGTCTGCACGAGCTGGCGCACGACCTCCACGCCGGCGCGATGGCCGGCCACCCGCGGCTTGTGCTGCCGCTGGGCCCAGCGGCCGTTGCCATCCATGATGATGGCCACGTGGCGGGGCAACCCTTCGGGGCCAAGCTGTTCCAGGCAACGACGGGCTGCATCGGTCAGTTTCGAATCGCTCAAGTTCTCACTCCGTCATCGCCGGCAGGGCCAACCGGTTCATTCAGATTTCCATCAAATCCTTTTCTTTCGCCTCCACCAGCTTGTCCACCTCGGCCACGTACTTGTCGGTGATCTTCTGGATCTCGCCCTCGGCGCGGCGTTCATCGTCCTCGGTGATTTCCTTTTCCTTGAGCAGTTGCTTGATGTCGCCCAGCACGTCCCGGCGGATGTTGCGGATGGCCACCTTGGCGTTCTCGCCTTCCTGACGCACGATGCGGATCATGTCCTTGCGCCGCTCCTCGGTCAGCGGCGGCAGGGGCACCCGGATCACCTCGCCGGCCGTGGCCGGGTTCAGGCCCATGTCCGAATCGCGGATGGCCTTCTCCACCACCGACACCATGGGCTTCTCCCAGGGCGTGACCGTGAGGGTGCGGGCATCGGAGACGTTGATGTTGGCCACCTGGGACAGGGGCACCCTGGAGCCGTAATACTCCACCGTGATGTGATCCAGCAGGCTGGTGTGGGCCCGCCCGGTACGCAGCTTGGCCAGCTCGTGCTTGAGCGCTTCGACGCTCTTGCTCATGCGGGTTTCGGCGTCCTTCTTCAGTTCCTCGATCATGCGTCTTCCCCTTTCCTCATTCCACCAGGGTGCCTTCGTTCTCGCCCTGCACCACGCGCAGCAAGGCCCCCGGCTTGTTCATGTTGTAGACCTTCACCGGCATGCGGTTGTCCCGGCACAGGACGATGGCCGTCGTATCCATGACCGCCAGCTTCTTCGCGATGACCTCGTCATAGGTCAGGCGTTCATAGAGAACGGCATCGGGATCGCGAACCGGATCCGCCGAATAGACCCCATCGACCTTGGTTCCCTTGATGACCACATCGGCATTGCTCTCGATGCCCCGCAGGCTGGCGGCCGTGTCCGTGGTGAAGAACGGATTGCCGGTGCCGGCCGCGTAGATCACGATGCGCCCGGCCTCGAGATGGTGGATGGCCCGGCGGCGAATGTAATCCTCGCACACCCCGTGGATGGGGATGGCCGACATCACCCGCACTTCGAGGCCGGCGCTCTCCAGGCCATCCTGCAGGCCCAGGGCGTTGATCACCGTGGCCAGCATGCCCATGTGATCGCCGGTGACCCGATCGGTGCCGCCGGCCGAGAGGCTGATGCCGCGGAAGATGTTGCCGCCGCCGATGACCATGGCGATCTGCACGCCGAGCGCGTGCAGTTCACGGATTTCCCCGGCCAGCCGCTGCACCACCTGCGGATCGATGCCGAAATCCTGCCCCCCCAGCAGGGCCTCGCCGCTGAGCTTGAGCAGGATCCGGCGGTATTTCAGGGACGCCATGGCGCCGCCTCAGCCCTTGACCTGGGCCATCACCTCGTCGGCGAAGTTCTCCTGTTTCTTCTCGATACCCTCGCCCACCTCGAAACGGGTGAAGGCCGCGACTGTGGCACCGGCGTCCTTGAGCAACTGCGCCACGGTCTGATCCGGATTCTTGACGAAGGGCTGACCGAGCAGGGTCACTTCCTTGAGGAACTTCTTGATGCGCCCGCCGATCATCTTCTCGATGATCTCCGGCGGCTTGCCGCTCTCGGCGGCCTGGGCAGCGAAGATTTCCTTCTCCTTCTCGATCACGTCGGCGGGCACCTCGGCCTCGGAAACGGTCATCGGGCGGCTGGCGGCGATGTGCATGGCGATGTCCTTGCCCAGGGTTTCGTCGCCGCCTTCCAGATCCACCACCACGCCGATGCGGTTGCCATGCATGTAGGTATGGAGCTGGCCGCTGGCCTCGATGATGGCGAAACGGCGGATGGCCATGTTCTCGCCGATCTTGGCGATCAGGGCCTTGAGTGCCTCGCCGATGGTCTGGCCTTCCTCGCCGGGCATGGGCAGCGCCAGCAGGGCGTCGAGATCGGCCGGATTGTTGGCCAGCACCTGCTCCGCCACGGCATCGACGAAGTGGCGGAAGTTCTCGTCCTTGGCCACGAAGTCGGTCTCGCAGTTGACCTCGACGATGGCGGCGCGCTTGCCGTCGTCGGAGAGCTTGATCGCCACCAGGCCTTCGGCGGCGGTGCGGCCGGCCTTCTTGTCGGCCTTGGCCATGCCCGTCTTGCGCAGGTGTTCGATGGCGGCGTCGATGTCCCCCTCGGTTTCGACCAAGGCTTTCTTGCATTCCATCATGCCGGCGCCGGTGCGCTCACGCAGTTCCTTGACCATTGCTGCAGTGATTGCCATGTGCGTATCCTCTTGCGTAAAGATGTTCGAAGTGTTCGGTGAAGATGCGGATTCGAAAAAGGGGGGCACGCCCCCCTTTTTTTCCGCTGCGGACGTGCCGGTTATTCGCCGGCCGGGGCCTCGGCTTTGGCGGGCGCCGCTTCCGCTGACGCGGCCTCGCCCTCGGCCGCCGGTGCTTTCTCGGCGGGCTTCTCGGCCGCCTTCTTGCTCACGGCCTTCTTGCGGGCCGGCTTGCTGCCTTCCTCGGCCGGCTTGTCGGCGGCGCGGCCGGTGGCGGCCGAGGCACGGCCTTCCAGAATGGCCTTGGCCGCACTCTGGGCGTAGAGGGTGATGGCGCGGATGGCGTCGTCGTTGCCGGGGATCACGTAATCGATCGGATCCGGATCATTGTTGGTGTCCACCACGCCGACCACCGGAATTCCCAGCTTCTTGGCCTCCTGCACGGCGATCTTCTCGTGACCGGTGTCGATCACGAACAGGGCGTCGGGCAGGCCGTTCATGTCCTTGATGCCGCCAAGGCTGCGCTCCAGCTTGGCCCGCTCGCGGGACAGTTGCAGCACTTCCTTCTTGCTCAGCCCCTCGAAGCCGCCTTCGGCTTCCATGGCTTCCAGATCCTTCAGCCGCTTGATGGACTTCTTGACGGTCTGGTAGTTGGTGAGCATGCCGCCCAGCCAACGGTGATTCACGTAGGGCATGTCGCAGCGCTGGGCCTCTTCCTGGATGATGTCCTGGGCGGCGCGCTTGGTGCCCACGAACAGGATGGTGCCCTTCTTTGCCGCCAGGGCGCCGAGGAAGTTCATGGCGTCCTCGAACAGCGGGAGGGTCTTCTCCAGGTTGATGATGTGGATCTTGTTGCGCTCCCCAAAGATGTAGGGAGCCATTTTGGGGTTCCAGAAACGGGTCTGGTGGCCAAAGTGCACGCCAGCCTCGAGCATCTGGCGCATGGTAACGTCAGTCATTGAGCGTCTCTCCTGTACGGGTTGGACCTCCATGTACCCCATCTGCCAACCCCTTCCGGGGCACCCGGGCAGACGTGACGGTACATGTGTGAATTTCGCCGATGACCGGTGGTCTGGCCACCGGTCATCGGCGGTTTGGATTTGCGTAAAACGCGCGCGCTTTATACCATAAACGGCTTTGAACGACAACGGACCCCCGCCTGCCACACCGCCTGCCGGGAACCTGTCTCCCCTGTCGCACTCCAATGGCCGACAGGCCAGTTCACCCACACAAGACCACAAATTATATGAGCGTAAATATCAAGACGCCCGAAGACATCGAGAAGATGCGCGTCGCCGGCCGCCTGGCCGCCGAGGTCCTGGAGATGATCGAACCCCACGTGCAGCCCGGCATCACCACTGCCGAGCTGGACCGGATCTGCCACGACTACATCGTCAACGAACAACGGGCCATTCCCGCGCCGCTGGACTATCACGGTTTCCCGAAATCCATCTGTACCTCGGTCAACAACGTGATCTGCCACGGCATCCCCAACGAGAAGCGCCTGAAGAACGGCGATATCGTCAACATCGACATCACCGTGATCAAGGACGGCTTCCACGGCGACACCAGCAAGATGTTCTTCGTTGGCGAGCCCTCGAGCGAGGCCCGGCGCCTGTGCCGGGTGGCCTACGAATGCCTGCGCATCGGCATCGACCAGGTCCGGCCGGGCACCCGCCTGGGCGACATCGGCCACGCCATCCAGCAGCATGCCGAATCCCACCGCTATTCGGTGGTGCGCGAATACTGCGGGCACGGCATCGGCCGCAAGTTCCACGAGGATCCCCAGGTGCTTCACTACGGCACCCCCGGCACCGGCCTGGTGCTGGAGCCGGGCATGACCTTTACCATCGAGCCGATGATCAACGCCGGCAAGCGGCAGGTGAAACTGCTCAAGGACGGCTGGACGGTGGTCACCCGGGATCGCTCCCTCTCGGCCCAGTGGGAACACACCATCCTGGTCACCGAGACCGGTCACGAGGTGCTGACGAAACGGGCCGAGGAAGAGGACTTCTGATGCCCGCCCCGCTCGACGCGGAGCTGTTCGATGCCGAACGCTTCGATGCCGCGCTGGCCGCGGGCGAGGCGCCCCTGCCCCTGTTCCGGGACACGCTCAAGGCTGCCAACGCGGTGCTGGTGGAGCGCTTCCATGCCGGACGCGCGGCCACCGAGCTGGTGCCGGCCCGCGCCGCGCTGGTGGATGCCCTGCTCGCGCGGGCTTGGCGACTGTACCTGCCCGACGACTCGCCCGACCTCGCCCTGGTGGCGGTGGGCGGTTACGGCCGCGGCGAGCTGCATCCGGCCTCCGACATCGATCTGCTGATCCTCATCCGCGACGAGGACGATCCCTGGCACGAGGGGATCGCGGCCTTTCTCACCTTCCTCTGGGACATCGGCCTCGAAGTGGGCCAGAGCGTGCGCAACGTGGCCGAGTGCGTGCGTGAAGCCACCCGCGACATCACCGTGGCCACCAACATCCAGGAATCGCGCCTGCTGCTGGGTGCGCGGGATCTCTATCTGGAACAGAAACGGCTGTGCAGCCCCGCGCACATCTGGCCCGGCCCGACCTTCTTCACCGCCAAGTGGGAGGAGCAGATCGCCCGCCACGCCCGCTACCAGGACACCGGCTACAACCTCGAGCCCAACGTCAAGGAAAGCCCGGGCGGCCTGCGCGACATCCAGATGATCGGCTGGGTGGCCAAGCGCCACTTCGGCGCCGACACCCTGGCCGAGCTGGTGGATCACGGCTTCCTCACCGCCGACGAACACCGCCTGCTGCACGAGGGCCAGGCCTTCCTCTGGCAGGTGCGTTTCGGCCTGCACGTGCTGGCCAAACGGCGCGAGGATCGCCTGCTCTTCGACTACCAGCGCGAGCTGGCCCGCCAGTTCGGCTACCGCGACACCCCGCAGAAACTGGCGGTGGAACAGTTCATGAAGCAGTACTACCGCACGGTGATGGAACTGTCGCGGCTCAACGAGATGCTGCTGCAACTGTTCCAGGAAGAGATCCTGCAGCCGGACGAAGACGCCGCGCCGCAGCCCATCAACCGCCGTTTCCAGGCCCGCAAGGGCTTTCTGGAAGTGACCCACGACAAGGTCTTCCGCCGCTATCCCTTCGCCCTGCTGGAGGTCTTCCTGCTGCTGGAGCAGCACCCGGAACTCAAGGGCGTGCGTGCCAACACCATCCGCCTGATCCGCCGCGACCGGGAACTGATCGATCCCGACTATCGGGCCGATCTGCGCCACCTCAGCCTGTTCATGGAAATCATGCGCCAGACCGAAGGCGTGACCCACGAACTGCGGCGCATGAACCGCTACGGCATCCTCGCCGCCTACCTGCCCGAATTCGGCCAGATCGTCGGCCAGATGCAGCACGACCTGTTCCACGTCTACACCGTGGACGAACACACCCTGATGGTGATCCGCAACCTGCGCCGCCTCACGGTGCCCGAGTTCCGCCACGAGTTCCCCTTCTGCAGCGAGCTGATCCAGACCATCCCGAAGCAGGAGCTGCTGCTCATCGCTGCCCTCTATCACGACATCGCCAAGGGCCGCGGCGGCGACCACGCGAAGCTGGGCGCCGTGGACGCCGAAGCCTTCTGCCGGCGCCACGGCCTCTCCGACTACGACACGGCTCTGGTCACCTGGCTGGTGCGCAACCACCTGCTGATGTCCAGCGTGGCCCAGCGCCAGGACATTTCCGATCCCGACACCGTGCACGCCTTCGCCGAAAAGGTGGGGGAGAAGAACCGCCTCGACCATCTCTACCTGCTGACCGTGGCCGACATCCGAGGCACCTCCGACAAGGTCTGGAACGACTGGAAGGGGGCCCTGCTCAAGCAGCTCTACGACGCCACCCGCGACACCTTCCGCCGCGGCCTGGAAAACCCGGTGCTGCAGTCGGAACGGATCCGCGAAACCCGGCGCGTGGCCGGCGAACGCCTGGCCGCCGAGGGCCTCGACCCGGCCGTCGCCGAACGGCTCTGGCAACAGCTCGGCGAGGAATACCTGCTGCGCTTCCAGCCCGAGGAAGTGGCCTGGCACACCGCCGCCATCCTCGGCCGCCCCGACCGGGAAGCGCCGCTGGTGCTGGTGCGCGACCGCGCCCGCGGCGGCTCCGACGTGTTCCTCTACACCCGCACCCGGCCCGATCTGTTCCTGCTCGCCACCCGGGTACTGGAGCGGGCCGGCGCCTCGATCATGGATGCGCGGATCTTCGACACCGAGGACGGTCACGCCCTCGACGCCTTCCGCGTGGTGGACGCCGAGGGCTGCCCCCTGGGCGCCGAGCGCGGGGCCGATCTGCAGCGGCGCCTGCAGCAGGCCCTGGCCGATCCGGCGGCGCGGATTCCCGCCCCCTCGGCCAGCCTGCCCCGCCAGATCCGCCACTTCGACTTTCCGCCGGAGATCCGTTTCGAGGACGACGCGGCCCGCCAGCTGACCCGCATGCTGGTGCGCGCCGTGGATCGGCCCGGCCTGCTCTCGCGCATCGCCCAGGCCCTGCACGACTGTCACGTGCAACTGCGCAACGCCCGCGTGGCCACCTTCGGTGAAAAGGCCGAAGACTTCTTCTACCTGGTGGACGCCCGCGGCCGCCCTCTCGACGAGGCCACCCGCCAGTGCCTGCGCCAGCAGATCGATAAGGCCCTCGAAGCTGCCTGAATCGCGGCGAGGGCGCCGCGCCTCCTTTCACTCTGTGCCAATGAACTCCAGCGCGTTGCCGTCGGGGTCTCGGCAGAAGATCGCCGGCCGGCCCGAGCGGCTGCGGGTATAGGGCACCCCTGCGGCGTCGAGGGCCCGCACCAGGCCGTCGAAATCGCCCACGGCCAGCGCCACATGCCGGTCGCGGCCGCCGTGTTCGGGCCGACCGGTGACCGGATCGGGATTGGGCAGTTCCAGCAGATGGATGCTGGCCTCCCCCACCTTCAGCCAGGCCCCGGGAAAACCCAGGTCCGGCCGCCCGGCATCCACTTCCAGGCCCAGCACGTCCCGGTAGAAGGACAGCGCCCGATCCGTATCGGCCACCAGCAGGCTGACGTGCAGAATGCGTTCGATTTGGAACATCCCACTCTCCTCAAACGATCCCATCCTAACCTTAATTTCTTCCGGTCCGGCACCAGACATGGCATGCCACTGAAAATCACCATTCCAGACTCTCGAACCGTACTCAATTCCTGGCAAAACATCTGACACGCCCTCGCGGCCGGTGAGACGTTTCGTGACACGCCGTAAATACATCCCTGTAGGCTCGACGGCCCGCTGTCGCTTCGGGCGTCCTGCCCTATCGCGACACTTGTGCATCCTGCACATCGTCCCTGCGGCCGACGGTCACGAAACGTCTCACCGGCCGCGAGGGCTCTGTGCTTCCATCAAGCGTATTTCCGGAATCCGGAACAGCGATTCAGTGCACCCGCCTGGCCGACAGCCAGGCCGCCAGAATCACCAGCGCGCCGCCGAACCATTCGGCCGGGCTCAGCGTCTCGTCGGTGAGCCACATGGAGGACACCGCCCCGGCGACGATCTCGAACAGCAGGATCACCGCCGAGCGCTGCACCGGCATGTGAGTCACGCCATAGACCACCGACAGGGTCATCAGCACCAGGAAGGTGGCGCCGAGCCCGAGGGCGGCCTCCACCGCCGGCAGACCGGCAGCCAGCGCCTCCTGCCCGGCCAGCAGCAGAATCCCGGCCATCACCACCACCCCCAGCCAGCCGGCCACGGTCTTCACCTGCACCGAAATCCCCTGCAGATGGCGCAGCACCGTGTTGAGCGCGGCGAAGGCAAAGCCCGAAGACAACGCCAGCCAGTCGGCGCGGCTGGCCGGCCAGGGCAGGCCCAGCGCCGGGTTCCAGAGCATGATCACCGCGCCGGCCACCGCCAAGGCCAGGATCCCGAGGGTCGCCCCGTCGATCCGCTCGTGCAGGAACAGCCAGCCCAGCACCGTCGCCCAAAGGGGCGAGAGGTAGAACAACAGCAACACCCGCATCACCTCGCCTTCGAGCATCGCCAGCACGAAGGCGATGTTGGTCCAGCCGCTGCCCAGGGCCACCAGCAGCAGCCACAGCGGCGCACGCCGCCACTCGCCCATCCGCCCGCGCAACAGGAACGGCCAGGCCGCGGCCGTCCCGGCATAGAGGAACAGGGAACTCCACAACCCCGACAGGCCCTGCGCCTCGAGCAGGCGCAGCGGATACCAGAACACGCCCCAGAGGGTCGCAGCGGTGAGCAGCCCCAGCACGGGCAAGAGGCGGGAAGACGGCATGGCGAGTCGGACTCCTCGGAACGTGCCGGCATTGTACCGGGAACGGCGGCGGTGGTCGTCCCGACGCCGGGACGCGTATAATCCGCCGCTTTGCCGCGCCGCAATCGAAACCATGAACCCGGATCTCGACAAACTGCACCCCTATCCCTTCGAGAAACTGCAGGCCCTCAAGGCCGGCGTCACGCCCCCCGCCGACCGGCCCCCTATCGCCCTGTCCATCGGCGAGCCACGCCAGCCGGCGCCGGCCTTCGTGCTCGAGGCGCTGCGCGAGGCCCTCGATGGCGCCGCCCGCTATCCGTTGACCAAGGGGGAAACGGCCCTGCGCGAGGCCATCGCCGGCTGGCTGGAGCGGCGCTTCCGGCTGCCCGCGGGCGGCGTGGACCCCGAATCCCAGGTGCTGCCGGTCAACGGCACCCGCGAGGCGCTGTTCGCCTTCGCCCAGGCCGTGGTGGACCGCGGCCGAGACGCCGCCGTGCTGCTGCCCAACCCCTTCTATCAGATCTACGAAGGGGCGGCCCTGCTGGCCGGCGCCGAACCGGTGTACCTCGACACCACGGCCGAAAACGGTTTCGTGCCCGACTTCGACGCCGTGCCCGACGCCGTCTGGGACCGCTGCCAGCTCCTCTACCTCTGCTCGCCCGGCAATCCCACCGGGGCCGTGCTGGGCCTCGACACCCTGCGCAAGGGGCTTGAGCTGGCCGAGCGGCACGATTTCATCATCGCCGCCGATGAATGCTACTCGGAGATCCACTTCGACGAGGCCCACCCGCCGGTGGGGCTGCTGCAGGCGGCGGTGGCCGCCGGCAACCCCGAATTCCGCCGCTGCGTGGTGTTCCACAGCCTCTCCAAGCGCTCCAATCTGCCTGGCCTGCGCTCCGGCTTCGTGGCCGGCGACGCCGAGGTGCTGTCCCGCTTCCTGCGCTACCGCACCTATCACGGCTGCGCCCTGCCGCCCCACCATCAGGCCGCCAGCATCGCCGCCTGGGGCGACGAGGCCCACGTGGCCGAAAACCGCCGCCACTACCGGGAACGCTTCGACGCCGTGCTGGAGATCCTGGCCCCGGTGCTCGACGTGCAGCGCCCCGAGGCCGGCTTCTATCTGTGGACGCCGACGCCAATCCCCGACACCGAGTTCGCCCGCGGCCTCTATGCCGCCGAGAACGTGACCGTGCTGCCTGGCAGCTTCCTCTCGCGGGAGACCGCCGGCGGCAACCCCGGCGCCGGGCGGGTGCGCATGGCCCTGGTGGCGGAGCTGGACGAATGCATCGAGGCGGCGCACCGCATCCGCCGGTTCACCGAATCCCTCTGACAAATCAAACCCAACCCGAAGCAACGACGGCCGGAAGACACCGTATAATGGCCCCGTTTCCGCCGCCCAACCGGAGATCCCATCCATGAGCGACATTCAGAACATCATCGAAACCGCCTTCGAGAACCGCGCCGAGATCACCCCGCGCAACGTCGATACCATCGTCCGCGAGGCGGTCACCGAGGCCCTGGAGAAACTCGACAAGGGCGAGGCCCGCGTGGCCGAGAAGCAAGACGGCAAGTGGGTCGTCAACGAATGGCTGAAGAAGGCGGTGCTGCTGTCCTTCCGCATCAACGACAACAGCTTCATGAAGGGCGGCTTCACCAACTACTTCGACAAGGTGCCCGCCAAGTACGCCGACTACAACTCCCGCGACTTCCGCAACGACGGCGTGCGGGTGGTGCCGCCGGCCAGCGTGCGCCAGGGGGCCTACATCGCGCCCGGCGTGATCCTCATGCCCTCCTACGTCAACATCGGTGCCTACGTGGATTCGGGCACCATGGTGGACACCTGGGCCACCGTCGGCTCCTGTGCCCAGATCGGCAAGAACGTGCACCTCTCCGGCGGCGTGGGGATCGGTGGCGTGCTCGAACCCCTGCAGGCCGCGCCCACCATCATCGAGGACAACTGCTTCATCGGCGCCCGCTCCGAGATCGTCGAGGGCGTGATCGTGGAGGAAGGCTCGGTGATCTCCATGGGCGTCTACATCGGCCAGAGCACCAGGATCTACGATCGCGAAACCGGCGAGATCCACTACGGCCGCGTGCCGGCCGGCTCGGTGGTGGTCTCCGGCAACCTGCCCTCGAAGGACGGCAGCTATTCCCTCTACTGCGCGGTGATCGTCAAGAAGGTGGACGAGAAGACTCGCGGCAAGGTGGGCATCAACGAGCTGCTGCGGGACATCTGAGTGCTCACCCTCCACGGCATCCCCAACTGCGACACCGTGCGCAAGGCCCGAAAGTGGCTGACGGAACACGGCGTCGAGTACCGCTTCCATGATTTTCGCAAGGAGGGGCTCGACCCGGCGGCCCTGCGCCGCTGGGCCGAGGCCGCGGGCTGGGAAAGCCTGCTCAACCGCCGCGGCCAGACCTGGCGCAAGCTGGACCCGGCGGTGCGCGAGACGCTGGACAAAGTCAGCGCGCTCGAATGGATGCAGAAGGAGCCGACCCTGATCAAGCGCCCGGTGGTCGAGTGGCCCGACGGCAACGTGACCGTGGGCTTCGATCCTGCCGACTGGGAGGCCCGCCTTTCATGACCGACACCCTGGATCTGGCCCGCGAACTCATCGCCGCCCGTTCGGTGACCCCCGAGGACGCCGGCTGCCAGCTCACCCTGAGCAACCGCCTGGCCCCGCTGGGCTTCGAGCTGCACCCGCTGCGTTTCGGCGAGGTGAGCAACCTCTGGGCCCGCCGTGGCACGAGCGGGCCGCTGTTCGTCTTCGCCGGCCACACCGACGTGGTACCAAGCGGCCCCGAGGAGGCCTGGACCCACCCGCCCTTCTCCCCCACCGTGGCCGACGGTATGCTCTGGGGCCGCGGCGCGGCCGACATGAAGGGCTCGCTGGCAGCCATGATCACCGCCACCGAGCGCTTCCTGGCCGCGCATCCCGAGCCGAAGGGGTCCATCGGCTTCCTGATCACTTCCGACGAGGAAGGCCCGGCGGTGGACGGCACCGTGCGGGTGGTGCAGTGGCTCGAGGAACGCCACGAGAAGATCGACTGGTGCCTGGTGGGCGAGCCCACCAGCAGCGACAGGCTCGGCGACACCATCAAGAACGGGCGGCGCGGCTCCCTCGGCGCCACCCTCGTCGTCCACGGCAAGCAGGGCCACGTGGCCTACCCCCACCTGGCCGACAACCCCATCCACGCCTTCGCCCCGGCCCTGGTCGAACTGGTGGCGACCGAATGGGACCGGGGCAACGAACATTTCCCGCCCACCACCTTCCAGGTGAGCAACATCAACGCCGGCACCGGTGCCACCAATGTCATTCCCGGCGAGCTGACGGTGCAGTTCAACTTCCGCTTCTCCACCGAAGTGACCGACGCGCAACTGCGCGAGACGGTGGAAGCCCTGCTGGGGCGCCACGGCCTCGACTACACCCTCGACTGGCAGCTCTCCGGCCAGCCCTTCCTCACCCCCGAAGGCGAGCTGGTGGACGCCGCCCGCGCCGCGGTGCGCGAGGTGTGCGGCTACGACACCGCCCTCTCCACCTCCGGCGGCACCTCCGACGGCCGCTTCATCGCCCCCACCGGCGCCCAGGTGATCGAACTGGGCCCGCTCAACGCCACCATCCACCAGGTGGACGAACGGGTGGCCGTGGGGGATCTGGAACTGCTGTCGCGGGTGTATGAAGCGGTGCTGGTGAAGTTGTTGGTTTGAAGGCAGAGGCAGGAGACAAGAGGAAAGAGACGAGGACGGTATCGCGGCGAGGGCGCCGCTCCTACATGGTGCCATCCCCGTAGGAGCGGCGCCCTCGCCGCGACCAACTCGACAACTGCCAGGACAAACCCAATTTGCCGGCCGGGAAAACCCTGCCTACCGGCTCAAGGCCTCCTCGATCACCCGCACGATGTCCTGTTCCAGTTCCGTGGCCACGGCCTTCGCGGGGCTGTGGGCGGCGACCTGGGAGGGGCGAACGAAGAGCACCGAGGTGATGCCTTCCTTGTGAATCAGCGTGAGGTGCAGCGGGCAAAGGGCCAGCAGGTCCGGATCCCGGTTGCCGATCTCGTTGGCGTACCAGCCGTTGCAGAAGACGATGCTGCGAAACTGCTCCAGCATGCTGCGGTTGTAGTTCTCGCCCCAGCGCTGGGCGAAGTGGGCGAGATTCCTGCCCATGTTGGGCTCGAGGATCACGAAATAGCCGTTGTTCTCGAGGCCGGTGAACACCCGCTGGTAGGCGCGGGCGAAATCCATCTTCACGCGCTTGACATAGATCCGCGGTTCCGTGGGGGCAGGAGGGTCGGAAGCCGCCGCCGTCTCGGCGGCGCCGGCCGCCAGGGGCAGGTTCAGGGCCAACAGGAACAAAAGGGGGAACAGGAGTTTCATGGCGGCACCTGCGTGGAATGGGGAATGGATGCCAATCCCGAATGGCTGTTCCGAATTCCGGAACATCGGGTTTGTTTCAGCTACACAGCCCTTGAGGGCGTGCCGGATACCGGGCCAACAGCCTCGGGCATTCGGAAATCCGGAACAGCTATATGTGACTCGTCCAACGCTGTCAATGACTGCCGGCACAAAGGGATCAGGCGGGCCGCTGCACCACCTGGTCACGCAGGTACACGGGCAGGGCCTGCTCGGCCGGCACGGCCGCCTCAAGGGGCAGCGCCGCGGCCAGGCGCGCCACGTCGGCGGCATGGGGCAGGGCCGGCTCGTCGGGCCGATCGGCGATGTGCAGATCGGGGTACAGGGTCAGGAACCGTTCCCGAAAGGCGTGCAGGCCGGTGCCGAGAGCGGCGAGCGGGCCTTCGTCGGGAAAGCGTACCGCCTGCGGCGGGGTGACGTGCTCTTCGCCGACCGGTTCGACCGTCTCGCCCCGGCGCCGGTACACGCCCCAGTACACCTCGTCCATGCGCGCGTCGATCATCGGCAGCGCCAGTCCCGGCGCCGTTACCTGCATGGCCAGCGCCGCCAGGCTGGAAACGGGATGCACCGGCAGATCCCGCGCCAGCGCCAGCCCCTGGGCCACGCCCACCCCGACCCGCACGCCGGTGAAGGAACCGGGACCGCGATCCACCGCCAGGGCATCGAGATCGCCAAGTTCGATCCCGGCCTCAGCCAGCAGCGCCCCCACCATGGGCAGGATCAGCTCGGTATGGCGGCGCGGTTCCACCGCGAAGCGTTCGCGCACCTCGCCGTCGATCCACAGGGCCGCGGAACAGGCTTCGGTGACCGTGTCGATGGCCAGGATCCTCATCCCCCCGCCTCCCTCGCCGGCGGCAGGCTCCCTTCGTCCATCAGGCGGAAAAAGCGCTGCACCACTTCGAGCTTGCGGGTGCGGGTCATGGGTGGCAGGGAATCGAGGAACAGGCTGCCATAGGGTTTTTCCACCAGGCGCGGATCGCCCACCATCAGCACGCCGCGATCCGAGCGGTCGCGGATCAGCCGGCCGGCGCCCTGCTTGAGGGCGATCACGGCCCGCGGGAGCTGGTAGTCCAAAAAGGCGTTGACGCCCTCCTCCCGCATCCGGTCGATGCGCGCCCGGAGCACCGGATCGCCCGGCGAGGCGAAGGGCAGGCGGTCGATGATCACGCAGGAGAGGGCCTCGCCGCGCACGTCCACCCCTTCCCAGAAGGAACTGGTGCCGAGCAGCAGGGCCCGCTCGCTGCGCCGGAAGCGGCTGACCAGCTCGCCCCGGGGGGCCTCTCCCTGCACGAACAGGGTGTAGTCGGTCTCGAGCTCCAGGCGGTCGGCCGCCTCGCGCAGGGCGCGGTGGCTAGTGAAGAGCAGAAAGGCGCGCCCGCGGCTGGCCTCGAGCACCGGCAGGGCGGCGTCGAGCAGGGCATGGGTGTAGCCGGGATCGTTGGGCTGGGGCAGGCCTTCCGGCACGTAGAGCACCGACTGGTGGCGGTAGTCGAAGGGACTGTCCCACTTGGCGGTGCGCACCGCTTCGAGGCCGAGCTGCTCGGTGAAGTGATCGAAGCGCTCGCCCACCGCCAGGGTCGCCGAGGTGAAGATCCAGGCCGCCTCCAGCGCCTGCATCTGCTCGCGGAAGGCCGGCGCCACGTTCATGGGCGTCAGATGCAGGGTGAAGGAACGCTTGTGGATCTCCAGCCAGTGGATGTGGCCCTCGGGCGTGGGGCCGGTGAGCCGCGCGAAGCGCTCACCCAGCTCGGCGCTGCGCCGGTGCACGTTGTCGAGCCCCTTGCCCCGCTCGGCCAGCGGCGCCAGCGCCGCCTGCAGTTCGTCCAGGGCCGCGCGCACCGCGGCGATGCCCTTCTCCACCGCCTCGCGCCCGGCGAAGGCCGACCACTCGCGGCGCTCGCCCGCCTCGCCCAAGGCCAGGCGCAAATCCCGCGCAGCCTTCTCCAGGGCGTCGGCCGCCGGCAAGGGCCCTTCCCCCTCGTTGACGGCCTTGATGTACTCCTCGCGCACGTCGCGGCCCAGCTCCAGAAGCTGATTGGCGGAGACGGCCTCGCCGAAGAAGCCGGTGGCGGTCTCCGGCAACTGATGTGCCTCGTCGATGACGAAGGCATCGGCCGCCGGCAGCAGCTCGCCCACGCCTTCCTCGCGCAGCGCCATGTCGGCGAACAGCAGATGATGGTTGACCACCACGATGTCGGCTGCCTGGGCGGCGCGCCGGGCCTGCATCAGGTGGCAGTCTTCGTAGTCCGGGCAGTCCTGCCCCAGGCAGTTGTCGCGGTTGGAGGTGACCTGTGGCCAGACGGGATCGTTCTCGTCGATGTCGGCGCACTCGGCGATGTCGCCGCTGCGGGTGCGCAGGGCCCAGTCACGGATCCGCCGGATGAGACGGGCCTGGGTGCGGCTGGCGAAGGTGCTCTCCTCGGCCAGTTCCAGGCGGTGCAGGCACAGGTAGTTGGCCCGCCCCTTGAGCAGGGCCACCGAGACCGGCACCGCCAGCGCCTCGCGCACCACCGGCACGTCGCGGTGGAAGAGCTGATCCTGGAGGTTGCGGGTGCCGGTGGAGATGATGATCTTGCGCCCCGAGAGCATGGCCGGCACCAGGTAGGCGAAGGTCTTGCCGGTGCCGGTGCCCGCCTCGGCCACCAGCACCGCCTTGTCGGCGATGGCCTCGGCCACCGCCTCGGCCATCGCCTGTTGCTCGGGCCGCGGGGCGAAGCCGTCCACGCGGGCGGCCAGCGGCCCGTTGGCGGCGAGGATGTCGGCAGGGGAATCCAAGATCGATCAGGCGCGGTTGTCGAGGATCTCGTCGGTGATCCGGCCTTCCTGCGGCGTCCACACCAGGTGGCCAATGCGCCGGAAGCGGGCCACCGACATGGCCCCCCGGCGGCTGCGGGGCTTGCCGTCGCTGTCCTGCAAAGCCTCGATCACCGCCGAACGATCCGCTTCCAGGATCTCGGTGGTTTCGAAGGATTCGTCCATCAGCACCAGCATCACCACGTCCCAGTCCTGATCCAGCTTGAGCTGGCCGATCCGCTGGCCGGGCTTGCGCTCGTCGAAGATGGCCCGGCCCTTGATCTGCACCCGCCGCGGCGGGGCGAAGGCCGGATCCAGGGCATCGTAGCCCCCCACCCCGTCCACCGGCTCCAGCGCCAGCAGCCGGCAGGCATCGTGCCGCGCGATCTCCGCGCTCACCGCCAGCGACTTGCCCGTGGCCCGCCGGTACTCGGCCGCCAACCGCCGGGTTTCGCTGATCAGCCGATCCACCGAATAGACATCGGCGGCCTCCGGCGCAGCGGGCTTGCGGGGCTTGGGTTCGGACATGGGCGAGAGTATACGACGGGGCGCGGGGGTGGTGCCATTTTTCGGGAGATCCTGGAAAGGAACATGGAGGGCACGGATACACGGAGATTCTTGTTTGAAGGAAGACTGGTGCTGTTTCATACCAGCCATGCCGGGGAGACGATCAATGAATATGGCGGGTCCGCTTCGCTTGACCCGCCCTACGGATTGTCCAACATCAAGTACACCCTCCGTGTTCCTTCCACCGAACCCGACTCAGCGCCCCGCCTCGAGCCGTTCCGCCTCGGCTTCGGCCCGGCGGGCGCCTGCGGGGTCGCCGAGGCGGTCGCGGGCTTCGGCGATGAGGCGCCAGTTGGCGGCCTGCAGGCGGCGGTCGTCGCCGGCGAGGCTGTTGGCGCGGGCGGCCAGGCCGGCGGCCTGTTGCGGCTTGTCCTGGGCCAGGCGCAGGCGGGCCATGTAGTGCCACAGCACGGGGTTGCGGGGCTCGATGCGCAGGGCCCGTTCCAGGCGGGCGGCGGCGGTGAGGGCGTCGCCCGCCTCGATGGCGTCCCGGGCCTGGGCGATCAGCGTGAGCACGGCGCGGCTGGTGCCGGGCGGGGGCGGCACGGCAGCGGCGGCATCGGCGGGGCCGGCGCGAAAGCCTTTCCCGCCCGGCGGCGCGAGGGTGCAGGCAACGAGGAACAGCAAGGTCAGCGCGAGGATCAGGATTCTCACCGGAAGAGCCTCTTCAGCCAGTCGAAGGGGCCCCCGCCGTCGCCGGCGGGGGCGCGGCCGGTGGCGCAGTCGGCACGCTCGGCAGGCGCGGTGCCGCGCACGTAGGCCAGCTCCACCGCGCCGGGGCAGCCGGCATCTGCAAGCAGGCCGGTTTCGGCATCCACCCAATGATACTCGACGGCGTCAGTGGCCGGGGGCAGGAGGCCGGTGGTGGGCAGGGCGGCGAAGAGATCGCCCCACACCCGCAGGGCGCCTCGGCTGCCGCTGAGGCGAATGGGGCCGTTGTCGTCGCGGCCCAGCCAGACCACGGCCAGGCGATCACCGCTGAAGCCGGCGAACCAACTGTCGCGCAGATCGTCGGTGGTGCCGGTCTTGCCGGCCACGTCCAGCCCCGGCAGGCGTTCCCGCAGCCAGCGGGCGGTGCCGCTGCGGGTGACTTCGCGCAGGACGCTGACCAGCGCCGCCACCGGCGCGGCCTCCAGGGTCTGCTCCACCTCGAGCGGATAGCGGCCGAGCGGCTCGCCGTCGGCGGTGGTCACCGCGCGGATGGCCCGCAGCGGCGTGCGGAAGCCGCCGGCGGCCAGGGTCTGGTACATGGCGGCCATCTCGTAGGGCGTGAAGCCCACCGCGCCGAGCAGCATGGAGGGATAGGCCGGTACCTTGCGGGTGGCGCCGAGCCGCTCGAGGGTGTCGGCGATGGCCTCGAAACCCAGGGTCATGCCCAGGCGCACGGTGGCCTGGTTGTAGGAGTGGATCAGGGCCCGGAACAGGGGCACCGTGCCGTGGGAACGGCCGTCGTAATTGCGGGGTGACCAGACCCTGCCATCGGGCCCCTGGATGCGGATGGGGCCGTCGTCGATGGCGGTGGACAGGCTGTAGTCGGCGCGCCGCAGGGCGGTGAGGTAGATCGCCGGCTTGATCAGGGAGCCGATGGGCCGCACCGCATCCAGCGCCCGGTTGAAGCCGGGATAGCGGGGATCCCGATCTCCCACCACCGCAAGCACTTCGCCGGTGCGGGTGTCGGTGACGACCACGGCACCCTGCAGCTTTCCGCCCAGGCCACGGGCCCGGTCCAGCGCCCGCAGGCGCGTGGTCAGGGCCCGTTCCGCCGCGGCCTGCACCAGGGGATCGAAGGCGGTAAAGATGCGCAGGCCTTCCGAGGTGAGATCCGCCTGCCGGTAGTCGCGCCGCAGTTGCCGGCGCACCAGGTCCAGGTAGGCGGGCCAGCGGCCGCCGGTCAGGCGGCCGCGCCGGATGCCGAGCCCCGTGCGCGCCGCGGCTCGGGCGCGGGCGGGCGCCACCACGCCCTGTTCGGCCAGGATCCGCAGCACCAGGTTGCGCCGTTCGAGCAGCCGCTCGGGATGGCGGCGGGGATCGTACCAGGACGGCCCGCGCACCAGGGCGATGAGGGTGGCGATCTGGGGCAGCGTCAGTTCCCCCACCTCCCGGTCGAAGTAGAAACGGCTGGCCAGGCCGAAGCCGTGAATCGCCCGGTCGCCATCCTGGCCCAGGTAGATCTCGTTGAGGTAGGCCTCGAGGATTTCGTCCTTGCCGTAGTGCCATTCGAGCAGGATGGCCATCACCGCCTCGTTGGCCTTGCGCCAGAGGCTGCGCCGGTTGCTGAGGAAGAAGTTCTTCACCAGTTGCTGGGTAAGGGTGCTGCCGCCCTGCACCGTGGCCCCGGCGCGCAGATTAGCCCACAGGGCGCGGGCGATGGCCCGGGGATTGATGCCGAAATGCGAACGGAAACGGCGGTCCTCCACCGCGATGATCCCCTCGCGCAGTTCCCGTGGCGCCTGTTCCAGCCGGATCAGGATGCGATCCTCCCGGTGGGCCGGATAGATCCCACCAATCCGCGGTGGCTCGAGGCGCACCAGATCCACCGTGGCTCCGCTGTCGAGATCCCGCACCTGCCCGATGCGCCCGCCGTCGAAAACAATCTCCAGGCGGCGGGCGGGACCGGGCCCGTCGGGAAAGCGGAAGGCCCGCTTGTGGAGGCGGAAACGGCCACGGCGGACATGGAAGCTGCCCGGGGCGTCGAGAGCCTGGTCGAGGCGGTAGTCGAGCCGTTCCAGCTCGGCACGCAACTGGTCGGGACTCAGCCGCTGCCCGGCATACAGCTCCAGGGGTCGACCGTAGACCGTGGCCGGCAGCGCCCAGCGCTTGCCCTCGAATTCACTGCGGATCCGGTAGTCCAGCCAGCCGGTCCAGGCCAGGGCCGACACCAGCAGCGCGATGAGCACCGTTCGCCAGCGCGGGCCCCAGCGACGCGACACGGGCCGCCGGCTTGCCCGCTGCTTTGCGCTGCGCTGCCGGCGCCGGCGGGGCGTGACCGGCTTGCGCCGGGCGGATTTCTTCTTCGCCATGCCGATCTCAACCGCTGCCCAGGCGCACGAGGAGCATCCACAGGGCCGCCGGCGCGGTGAGCACGAAGGCGCAGGTCCAGCCCAGCGCCTGCCAGCGATAGCGGCGGCCGAGGGCGCGCTGCCCGTGCACGGAAAGGATGAACGGCCGACCGTCGCGGCTGCGCCCCAGGGTGTGCAGCGGCGGCCGGCCGGCGTTCTCGAGCCGCTCGCGCAGCACCGCTTGGCGGGCCGCTTCCCGCGCCGCCTCCCACTCCTGCGGATCGATGCGGCCGTCGCCGTCGCGGTCGAAGCGGTGCAGCAGGGTTTGCGGATCCTGTTTCCAGGCCCGCAGCAGGCGGCCGGTGGCGGTGTGCAGATCCTCGCCGTCGCCGGCCGCGAGGGTGACGAACTCGCCGAGGGCATAGAGGGGATCGCCGGCGTCGATGCGCTCTTCGGTATAACGGTAACGGCTGCCGCCGACGATCCCGCGCAGGCCGCTCGCTGCGCCACCCGAAGGCACCACCGAGTTGCCATACCAGATCCGGCGGGTGCGGGGCAGCACCTCGGCGCCGCGCGGATCGATCAGGCACTCGCCGGTGCCGTCGAGCAGTTTCAGGGGCGCTTCGCTGCGCACCTCGCGCACCGTCTTCCAGCGGGAATGCTTGCCGGAGCGCACGTAACGCTCCACCGTGCAGTGATACCAGGCGCAGGGGCTGCCGGTCAGCGGCGTGCGCAGGGGGTCGGCGGCCGGCTCGCAGGTGCCGATCAGCTCCACGTAGCCCTGGTGGGCGGAGCGGATCTTCGAGGTGGGCGTGTTTTCGATGGCCCGTACCCGGCGCAGGGCGCGCAGGGCGAGGAAGCCGGAAAACGGCGCCAGCAGGGCGAGCAGGCCCGTCCACAGCCAGAAACTGTCCGGCGGCGCATGCAGGATCCAGGCATGCCAGTCGGCCAGCATGAGGGAAATCGGCGGCTCAGGCGTTGCCGAAGAGCTGTTTCATGTCCACGTCGCGCTTCTCGGCCTCGCTGAACTCGAGCAGGGGGCGGGCGGTGAAATGGAACAGGCGGGCGATGAGCACGTCCGGAAACTGCTCGATGCGCACGTTGTTGAGATTGACCGCCTCGTTGTAGACCTCGCGCCGATCAGCGATGGACTCCTCGAGCTGGCTGATCCGCGCCTGCAACTGGCGAAAACCCTCGTTGGCCTTGAGTTCCGGATAGTTCTCGGCCAGGGCGAAGAGATTGCCGAGACC
Organism: Chromatiales bacterium; assembly: GCA_026984045.1. Classification (GTDB taxonomy): domain Bacteria; phylum Pseudomonadota; class Gammaproteobacteria; order UBA6429; family Thiohalophilaceae; genus JALSSV01. The sequence continues at coordinate 105,228 of JALSSV010000063.1, forward strand.
CAGGCGCAGTTGGGTTTCCGCCTGCCCCAGGGCGGGAATGTCGCCCCGGTCCCGGGCCGAGGCCACCGCGGAGCGGGCCTGGATGATCTTCTCCAGGGTGTCCTTTTCGTACTGCATGTACTGCTTGCACACCTCCACCAGCTTGGGCAACTCGTTGTGGCGCTGCTTGAGCAGCACGTCGATGTTGGACCAGGCCTTGGACACCCCGTGCTTGAGCGACACGAGGTTGTTGTAGAGGAACACGGCATAGATGGCCACGACCAGGATCACGGCAAGCAGGATCAGGGCAGGCAGGCTCATGGCAATTCGACTCCGCTTCGCAACGCAGGGCAGGATGGGGAAGATAGCACAGGAACCGGCGGCAACCACCGGTGGATCGAGAGCATTCGGATTCGTGGCGCGGATCCGCGTAGCCGCCATGTGTGTTCGATAGTGCTCAACAATTCATCACAGGGCATTATCCATTATTGATATTACACTTCAATATCGTTTTATATGCTTTTGTTTTATAAGTGTATTTTTAAATTCATTCACAAATTCACTTCCCGGAAATCGTCGAATATGCAGTTTGTCAGATTGTGTTCAAATATCTTCAATAGCTAATATAAACACTCGGATTTTCAGAAGGTTATCCATGATTCGGCTGCATCGATCCCCCCCCACCCGCACCACTCCCGACCGGAAAATTCGCCGCGCTGCCAGGCGATGCGCCGCGCTCTGTGGCCTGCGATACGCTTCGTGAAATCCCGGCTCCTGATTGTGCTGCTGGCATGGGGCCTGCCGGCACTGCCGGTCATGGCGGCTCCCACAGTGGCCTTCTGGTATGCGCCGGATCCCCCCCTGCATCTGCTTCGCCACTTCGACCGGCTGATCGTGGAGCCGGAAAATCTGCCGGCGACGGCCATTGCGGACTTCCAGCAGAACGGCCGGGAACTGCTGGCCTATGTCAGCATTGGTGAAGTGCATGCCGAACGGGCCTGGTTCGGCAAGCTGAATCCGGCCTGGTTCCTCGGCCACAACCCCGACTGGGGCGGCGCCATTCTCGACCTGGCCAACCCGGCCTGGCGGACATGGCTGCTGCAACACCGTTTCCGGCCCCTCTGGGAAGCCGGTTACCGCGGCTTCTTTCTCGATACCCTGGACAGCTACCGCCTGGCGCTCTCCGACGGAGTCGCCCGGCGCCGCCAGGAGGCGGGCCTGGTGGCGCTCCTCACGCAACTGCGTCAGACGTTTCCCTCGGCCCGGATCCTCGTCAACCGGGGCTTCGAGGTGTTGCCCCGCATCGCACCCCTGATCGACGGCCTGGTGGCCGAATCCCTGTTCGCCGGCTGGGATGCGCAAAACCGGCGCTACGGGCCGGTAAGCGAAAAAGATCGGCACTGGCTGCTGGCCCGTCTGCGCGAGGCCCGCGCCCTGCGCCCCGATCTCGACATCGTGGTCCTGGATTACCTCCCGCCGGGCGAGCGGGAGAAAGCACGGGAGCTGGCCCGCCGCATCCATGAGCTCGGGTTCACTCCCTGGATCTCCAGCATCGGCCAGGACATGGTCGGCGTGGGCGAAGTGGAAGTGCTGCCCAGGGAAGTGCTCATGCTCTACGACAGCCGGCATGCGTTCCAGGCAAATCTGGCGGATACCCCCATCCACCGGCTTGCCGCGATGCCGGTGGAATATCTCGGCTACGTGCCTGTCTATCACGACCTCGCCACCGGCCTGCCCGCCGGCCCCCTGCGAGGCAGGTATGCGGGCGTCATCGCCTGGCTGGCCGGGCCGGAGGCGACGCCGGGCTACGCGGCCTGGCTGCGCGACCGCCATCGGGAAGGGGTGCCGTTTCTGCTCCTGGGGGATCCGGGCATCCCGCCGGATTCGGAACTGTTCACCCGCCTGGGGCTCAAGGGCATCAGTTCCAGCGATCCTGGTCCGTGGCAGTCTGCGAACCATGCCGAGTGGATCGGCCTGGAAGCGCCGGTCCCCGCCCGTCTGGAACGAATTTCCGGCGTCCTGCCCCTGCCGGGCAGTGGCAACCGCGTTCATCTGCGGGTACGCAATGCACACGGAACCGAGCTGGCCACCGTGGTCACGGGCCGCTGGGGCGGACTGGCCCTTTCCCCGTGGGTGGTCGACACCGATCTCGACAACCGCAACCGCTGGCTGCCGGATCCCTTCGTGCTCATCCACCAGGCCCTGCATCTGCCCGATCTGCCCCTGCCCGATGTCACCACTTTGAACGGACGGCGCCTGTGGCTCAACCACATCGATGGCGACGCCTTCGTCAGCCGGGCCGAATTCTGGGGCCGTCAGTGGGCCGCCGAAGTCATCCTGAATCGCATTCTCGCCCGCTTTCGGGTGCCGCATACCGTCTCGGTAGTGGAAGGGGAAATCAGCCCCGATGGGCTCTATCCCAAGGATTCGCCAGAACTGGAAGCGATTGCCCGGCGCATCTTCGCCCTGCCCCACGTGGAAGCGGCCAGCCACGGCTTCAGCCATCCCTTCGAATGGCACCGCTTTCGCGAAGGCCAGCCCGCCGGCGGCGACGTGACCCTGCCGATTCCCGGTTACCGGCTGAACCTGCGCCGGGAACTGCTCGGCTCGCTGGCCTACGTGAACCGCCTGTTGCCAGCCGGCAAGCGGGCCCGGGTGTTCCTCTGGACCGGCGACTGCCTGCCGCCGGCATCGGCCATCGCCCTGCTGGACGAAGCCGGTTATCTCAACATGAACGGCGGCGATACCGCGATCCGCAAGGCCCTGCCTCTGCTCGAAGCCGTCTCGCCCATGGCCCGGCCGCTGGGACGGCATGTGCAAGTCTACGCCCCCATCACCAACGAGAACATCTACACCCACAACTGGCATGGCCCCTTCTGGGGTTTCCGCCAGGTCATCGAAACCTTCGAGATGACCGACCGTCCCCGGCGCCTGAAACCCATCGACATCTACTACCACTTCTACTCGGGCACCAAGATCGCTTCCCTGCACGCCCTCGAGCAGGTTTACGCGTGGGTCGAGAAACAGGAAACCACCCCCGTGTTCGTCAGCGAATACGTGCCGCTGGTAAAGGCCTTCCGCCGCATCAGCCTCGCCCGGCGCCTGGACGGGCGGCTGCAATACCGGGGGATCGGACGCCTCCGCTCGCTGCGGCTGCGCAAGGGCGGCATCGATCTCGATCGCAGCCGGGGCGTGGCCGGCATGCGCCGCTTGCACGACGGCCTGTATCTGCATCTGTCCGATCTGCACCCCCTGATTGCCCTGACGGACAAACCCTCGGCCACCCACCCCTACCTGCGCCAGGCCAACGGCCACTTGCGGGCCTGGAAAAGAGAAAGGAACGGCCGCATCCATCTGGCACTGACCGCCCACGTGCCGCTGCGTTTCGAAATCGCCGGCATCAAGCAAAGTTGCCGGCTGCAATCCCGCACGGGCGGCAAGCCCGTTACCCGCGCGGCCCGCAGCGGCAGGGTTTTCTTCGGTCTTCAGACGAGTCGTTTCGATGGCACCCTCGAATGCCAGTGACCGCGAACGCCTGGTCAGTCCGGTGGGCCTGGCAATCATGCTGCTCGTGGTCCTGACCGTGCTGTGGTTCCTGCTGCCGGAACAGGCCCGTTTCCAGACCCGCCAGGCCATGGAGAAACCGGATGCGCTGTCGCTCGCCTATCTGCGTGCGGTGTTGCGCGGCGACCCCGAGCGGGACGATCTGCGCCTGAACCTCGTTCGCCAGTTGCTGGCGCTCGGCCAGCTGGACGAAGCCGCACGCCTCCTGGACCGCAAGCCGCCCAAGGCACCGCAACTCGCCAGCCAGGCGCGTCTGTTGCAGGCCGAGCTGCGCCTGCGCGAGGTCATGGCCGGCACGCCGGGGCATGGTCGTGATCACCTGCGCGAGACGCTGTTGCCCATGTTGGCGGAACTGCCTGCCTCGAAGGCGGTACGTACCGAACTGGCCCGCCTGGCGGAACTGGCCCTGCAGGCCGGCGAACCCGGCCTGGCAGCCGGGATCGCGCGCCTGATCGCGCGCGACGAAACAGCGACAGCTCCCCGGTGGTGGCGACGCGCAGGCCGATGGGCGCTGGCCGCCGGCGAGCCACTGGCCGCCAGCGCCGATTTCACCCGCGCCGCCGAAACGGGCGACGACCGGCAAGCGGCCATCGCAGCCATCGACGCGGCCCTGGCTGCAGCCCGACCCGATCGGGCCCTGCGCCTGGCGCGGCGCTTTCTCGCCCGCTGGCCGGATGCGTCGGATCTGCTCGCGCGTGGCGTGGACGTGGCCCTGCAGGTCAACCGACAGCAGGACGCGGCCCGCTGGAACCGTCGCTATCTGCGCCATCACCCGAACGACCTCGCCGCCCTGCGCCGCCAGCGGGACATCGAACTGGCACTCGGCCAACTCGAGACCGCCGCCCGGCTGGCGCGACGGGTCGCCGGGCACCCGAACGCCACGCGCGAAGACCGGCTCCGCCTGGCGCGGATCCTCGAATGGAACGGCGATCCGGAAGGCGCGCTGGCTGCCTGGCAGCGTCTCGCCGACGGCCGGCCTGCCGTCGAGGGGGAAGTGCGCCGTCTGGCGCGCATGCTGCTCGATCCGGATGCCGAAATCGCCAGCCTGCGGCGCGAGCAACGGCACACGGGGCACCTTTCGCGGCGCAAGCTGCTGCGCCTTGCCAGTCTCTACGAACAGCGCGGCGAACCGGAACGTTCCCTGACGGTGCTGAGCCGGCTGCTCGAGCGGCATCCTGACGACGCACGGGCGTGGCGAGCACGGTTGCGACTGCTGGTGCAGACCGGCCGGGAGGAGCGGGCGCTGGCGCTACTGGCCGAGCGTCAACGCCGGGAAGGCGCAAGCGACGCGCTGCACCGGCAACGGATGCGCCTCTTCTGGCTGCTGTTGCGCGAAAAGGAGGCGTGGCGCGAAGCACAGCGGATCCGCACCCCCCTGGCCTTCCGCGATCCCGCCGACGGCGCCCTGCACGCGGAGCTGGCCTTCCGGCATGGCGATCTCGCCCTGGCCGAACGGCTCTACGCCCGACTCTATACCATGTATGCCAACCACCGGCTGACAACGGCCCATCCCGACGATGACATCCGGGAACGGATCCGCATCATCCACGAACGGCTGATCCGTCTGGCCGACCGGCGCGGCGACGTGCAACGGGCCACCGCAGTGGGCCTGCACGGCTGGCGACAACTGGGCGATCCGAACCTGTTGTGGCTGAGCCTGCAAGTGGCCGCCCGGCATGACGATGTTGCGGCCCTGGAAAGGTTGCTGAAACTGGCAATGAATCTCCCCGATACCCAGGGCCAACTCGTGACGACCCTGCTGGAGATCGCCGACTGGAAACAGCGCCATGGCCAATTCCGCGATGCCGAAGCGCTGTACCGACGGGTGCTGACACGCAACCCGCGCCGGCCCGAGGCGCGGCTGGGGCTGTTGTGGCTGTATATCGACACCCGGCAGCATGCACCGCTGCGCCGCCGTCTGCTCGCCTGGCAGCAGGAGGCCCTGGACGACAGCCGCTACTGGCCGGCCTTCGCCGCCGGCTGGTCGGCGCTGGGCGAACCGGCCCGTGCCCTGCCCTGGATCGAACGCCGGGTGCGGCTCGATCCCCGCGATCCGCTCTGGCTGCTGACCTGGGCCGACACCCTGGATGCCCTGGGACGGCGCGACTCGGCCTTTCGCGTGCGCCGCCACGCCCTGGATCTCGGCAGCGGCGGGTTGCGTCGACATCTGCTGACCCGGCGCAAGCTGGACGAAACCGACCGAGCGCTGCTGCAGGCCCTGCAGCGGGAATTCGGCCTCGCCCGTCTCGAGCCACTGATCACCGGCCTGGCCGGGGACCGGCTCGATGCGGTGTTCCTGGCCGGCTGGTATCTGAGTGGAGAGCGTGACGTGCGGGCTCGCGCCTGGCTGTTGCAACGCCAGGCGTCCCGCCTGGCCCAGCCGGCCTGGCAGGCCATCAGCCTGGCCCTGCTGGACAACGATCCGAGCCGCATCGCCGCGCTGCTGGAGGGCCCGGGACTTTCGCCGCTCGACCGGGTCCGGGGGCTGGCCCGGCTGGGACGGCGCAACGAAGCGTTGGCGCTGGCCCTGTCCCAGGTGCGCGATGCAGGCGGCAGCGACGCGCGGCAGGCCGCCACCGCCTGGTCCGCCGAACTGTACCGCGATCTGCCCACCAGCCTCACCGCCGCCCACCTGAGTCGGCGGATCGGCGCGCTGGACATCTTCACCCAGGCGCTTTCCCTGCGCTTCAGCCGCCGCAACCTTTCGCTTCACGGGCGGCTGGAGACCGGCCGCCTGGAGCTCGATCCGGCCCGCTACGATCTCACCGGCCGGAACACGGAACGGATCCTCGCCGGCGGGCTCGAATGGCAGGGACGCCGCCATCGCCTGTGGTTCGAATACGGCCAAAACCGGCGCGACGATCGCACAACGCCGCTGAGGCGCCTCGGCTGGCGTCTCCGCCTGGCCCGCGAGGGCGAGTTGCGGCTCGAGGCCGGTCGCGGCCTGCGCAGCGACGCCAGCGAGGCAATCCGTGCCGACGCCCTGAAGAACGAAGAACGAGTGACCTGGTACCAGCCCCTTACCGGACGCACGAGCCTGCAAATCGCGCTCGGTCGGCACGACTTCCGCAGCCGCGGCGACCACCCGCTCGCCCGTGGCCGCTTCCTCGATGCGAGCCTCGGCGAACAGTTGGCGATGGGCACCAACGATCTGCAGATCCGCCTGCAGGGCACCTGGATGGCCAACGATCTGGCCGCCATCCTCCCCGCGGACATGGCCGCCCGCCTGCCCGCCGGCGCCACGGTGGCGGATGTGATTCCGGCCGACTATGCGGCCCTGGGCCTGGGAGGGTCACTCGCGCGGGGCGCGCTTGCCGATCGCGCCCCGCGCGTCGGCGGCCTGCGCTACCGGCTCGATGGCTGGGTGGGACCGGTGTGGCCGGAAAACCGGCTGGGCTATGCCCTGGAAGCCTCGCTCGGCACCCGCCTGCTGGGCTCCGATGAACTGAGTCTGGGCGTTGCCTACAGCGACGTGCTCAACGTCGTCGCCGGCCAGGCCAACGCCCGGCTGCAAGTGCAATACCGCTATTTCTTCGGCCGCTGAAAATGCATCTTTTCAATAACCATCAAGACAGATCGAACCATGATCACGGTAAAATCGCCCGCAAACCGAGGAACATCCCCATGAAACGCTGGCTGCTTCCGTTACTCCTGCTCCTGAGTGCCTGTTCCAGCCAACAGGTCCAGAACGGCGTCACCCTGCCCCGTGACGCCCGCTGGGCACTGCTGCCCATCGTCAACCTCTCCGAAGCGCCACGTGCCGGCGAACGGGCCCGGCGACTGGTGGAAACCGCGCTGCGCGCTCGCGGCGTGTCGCCGTTGCTCGCCCCGACGCCACAGCAAAAGGAAGCGCTGCCCCTGCTCGATGACCACGTTCGGCTCGACGAGGCACTCGCCTGGGCGCGCCGGGAACGGATCCGCTATGCCGTGACCGGCTCGGTGGAGGAATGGCGCTACAAGAGCGGTCTCGACGGCGAGCCGGCCGTGGGCCTGAGCCTGCGCATCATCGAGATCCCGAGCGGACACGTGGTCTGGGCCGCCTCCGGCGCCCGTACCGGCTGGGGCTATGCCAACCTCGCCGGCACGGCGGCCAAAGTCATCGACGGCCTGCTCGATGCCCTGCGCCTGGATTCCGCTGCGCCTGTGCCCTGAGTCAATCCAGGCATGTCAATCCTGTTCCCCGATCCACGGCAAATGACCGCCCGGCGGCGCCGCATAGGCGCTTGGCTGGAGACCCTGCTCATCCTGCTGGTCTTCCTGCTGGCCGGCTTCTGGATCGATCCCGACGATCCCTTCTTCCTGCGGGCCGGATTTCCCTGGCTGATCCTGGCGCCGCTCCTGCCGGCGCTGCGCTACGGCTTCAGCCACGGCTTCCTCTCCGCCCTGCTGCTGGTCGCCCTGCTGGCGCTGGCCTGGCAGGAAGGGGTGTTCACGGGGCCGCGTTTCCCGGCCGAAATGGCCGTGGGCATGCTGATCATCGGCATGCTCAGCGGCGAGTTCACCGACAGCTACAACCGGCGTCTCAGCCAGCAACGGGTCATCAACGACTACCAGCGCCTGCGCCTGGACGAGTTCACTCGCAACTACCACCTGCTCAAGGTGTCCCACGATCGCCTCGAACACCGGCTGGCCGCGTCCGGCCATTCCCTGCGGGGCGCGCTTCTGGAGTTGCGCAAGCATCTCTCCCTGGGCAGGGGTGACGATCTGGCTTCACAGGCGCAACGCATCATGGCCATCTTTACCGCCTTCGGCTGGGTGCAGGTGGCCGGCCTGTATGCCGTGCGCAACCGGCGCATGGTGATCCGGCCGCTGGCCATGATCGGCCGGATCGGCGCCGTGGATCCCTTCGATCCCATGGTGCGTCGTGCGCTGGTGGAAGGCCGCATGGCCACCCTGGCCCAGGAACGGCTGAACGACGAAGAGGCCGCCGAACGGGAGCTTCTGGCCGTCGTGCCGCTGGTCGATGTCAGCGGCGAAATCTGGGGCATCGTCTGCATCCGCGAAATGCCCTTCATCGCCCTGCAGGAGGAAAACCTGCGGCTGTTCGCCGTGCTCGGCGGGCACATCGGCGACATCCTGGCTGCCGCGCAACGCCAGCTCGGTACGGAAGCGGACCCGGAATCCTCGGCCTTCATGACCGAGCTGCGCCGGGCCCTGGCCGATCATCGCCAGTACGGCCTGCCAGCCCTGGTGGTGGCCATCGCCTTTCCCCCGGCCCATCCCGACGCGGCGCAGATGCAGCAGCTGTTCATCGCTCAAACCCGCGGCCTCGACCGGATCTGGCAACCGGAAGAGGCACCTCATCTGCTCTTCCTGCTGATGCCGCTGACTCACCCGGAAGAACTCACCCCCTACCGCCAGCGCATGGAACGGGCCCTGGCGGAACGCTTCGGACAGGGCATGGCGGAACTGGGCATCCGCCTCGTCAGCCATGTTCTGCAACGACGCGACGAACCGGAAACCCTACTGGAGAACCTGCGTGAAACCGTGGCCATCGCTGGGCGCACCGACGCTGATCTTCGCCGCCCTGACGCTTGACCTGGCCGGGACGCTGAGCCTGCTTCCCGGGGTGCCGCTCGCCTCCGGCGGCTGGCCCGTGTTTCTCGTGCTGCACCTGGCGGCCGCCATGAGCACGGCCCTGGTGCTGTTCCGGCTGTTTCCCCGGCCCTATCGCCGACCGCGCCGGCGCAGCGCCGTGACCCTGTTCGTGCTGTGTGCCAGCATTCCCGTGTTTGGTATTCCCGGCCTGCTGTTCGGCATTCTCGCGGCCCTCTACCTGCCCCGCCGTGAATCCCCCTCGCCCTTCGTGACGGTGGAGATTCCCGAACTGCCCTTCCGGCCGCTGGCCGTGAGCGAACAGCCGCTGTACGGCAGCGGCGGCCTGATCGGCATCCTGCGCAACGCCCCGGATCCGGAAAAACGCATTCAGGCCGTGATGGCTACCCGCCAGCTCCGGGATCAGGATGCGGTGCCGATCCTGCGCGTGGCCCTTCGGGACCCGGAAGACGATGTGCGGCTGCTGGCCTATTCCCTGCTCGATGGCAAGGAGCAACGCATCAACGAGCAGATCCGCCGCCTCCTGGACGAACTGGCCACCGCCAGCGGTCAGCGGGCCGGACTGCTCCATCGCCAGGTGGCCAACCAGTATTGGGAACTGGCCTATCTGGGCCTGGCCTCCGGCGACGTGTACGAACACGTTCTCCAGCAGGTACTCGAACACGGCGATGCGGCCATCGCCCAGCTCGGCCGGGAACAGGGACTGCTCTACCAGCGCGGGCGAGTGCTGCTGAAGCTGGGCCGGGGAGACGAGGCCGAGGCCGCCTTCCGCGAGGCGCTGGAGCGCGGCATGGGCGAGGCCGACGTGCTGCCCTATCTGGCCGAAACGGCTTACCTGCGCCGGGACTGGGCGGCCGTGCAGGCCTGTCTGCAACGCCTCGAGCCGCAGGTGCTGGCCGAACCGCCGCTGTCACTGGTGGCCCGCTTCTGGGGTGTGTCCGCATGAGAAACTGGCAGGAGGTGATCGACCGCCGCGAGCCGGCCGACGTGGTCTTCCTGCTCGAAGGGACCTACCCCTACGTCAGCGGTGGCGTGTCGAGCTGGGTTCACCAGATCATCCGGGGCTTCCCGGAATTGCGCTTTTCGCTGATCTTCCTGGGCGGCAGCCGTGAAAACTACGGCGCAATCAAGTACCCCCTCCCCGACAACGTCTGCCACCTGGAGTGCCACTATCTCACCGATTCCTGGCGCAAGATCGTGGCCCGCCCCCGGATCGGCAACCGGCAGGCCTTCGCCGTCACGATGGAAATGCACGCCGCGCTGCGCCGCCGCGGCCAGCCTCTGCCCGAGGCGGTGCTCGATCCGGCCCTTCGCGGCCTTGGGCAGCCCGATGCGCTCACCCGGGAGGACTTCCTGTTCAGCGAAGCCGCCTGGGAGCAGATCACCGAACACTACGAACGGTTCTGCACCGATCCCTCCTTCGTGGACTATTTCTGGACCGTGCGCACCATGCACGGCCCCCTGTTCCTGCTGGCGGAAATCGCCGATCGCCTGCCGCCGGCGCGCATGCTGCACGCGGTGTCCACCGGCTATGCCGGCATGCTCGGGGTGCTGGCCCGGCGCCGCAAGGGCCTGCCGCTGCTGCTCTCCGAACACGGCATCTACACCAAGGAGCGCAAGATCGATCTGGCCCAGGCCGACTGGATCAGCGACGCCCGGGAAACCTTCGGCGGCACCCTGGACGACGACGTGAGCTACATCCGGCGCCTGTGGATCCGCTTCTTCGAAGGCCTGGGACGCATGGCCTACGACTCGGCCGAAACCATCGTCGCCCTCTACGAGGGCAACCGCCAGCGCCAGATCGCCGACGGGGCCGATCCCGCCCGCTGCCGGATCATTCCCAACGGCATCGACGTGCAGCGTTTCCTGCCGGTACGCGAGACCCGGCCCGCCACCCCGCCGCCGATCCTGGGGCTGATCGGACGGGTGGTGCCCATCAAGGACATCAAGACCTTCATCCGCGCCATGCGCGGCGTGTGCAATGCCATTCCGAGCGCCGAGGGCTGGATCATCGGACCCGAGGACGAGGATCCGGAATACGCCCGCGAATGCCGCAACCTGGTGACCAGCCTCGGCCTGGAAGGCAAGGTGAAATTCCTGGGCTTTCGCAAGGTGGAGGAAATCCTGGCGCAAATCGGGCTGCTGGTACTGACCTCCATCTCCGAGGCCCTGCCCCTGGTGATCCTGGAAGGCTTCGCCGCCGGCGTGCCGGCCCTGGCCACCGAGGTCGGCGCCTGCGCCGAACTCATCGAGGGCAATGGCGATGAGGATCGGGCCATCGGCACGGCCGGGGCGGTGGTGCCCATCGCCAACCCGGACGAGACCGCCGCGGCCGCCATCGCCCTGCTCGACGATCCCCAACGCTGGCAGGCCGCCAGCCGGGCCGCGATCACGCGGGTGGAACGGTACTACGACCAGCGCCGCATGTTCGACGAATACCGTCAACTCTACCGCCAGTGCCTCGGCCAGCCCGCCACGGAAGGGACAGACTGATGGCGGGGATCGGTTTCGAGCTGCGCCGCCTCCTGCGCAAGGAATCCTACCTCGGCCTGCTTGAGGCCTACGGCTATGCCGGCCTGATCAGCTCCGGGCCGTGGGTACTGTCCATCGTGGGCGTGTTGCTCATCGGCCTGTTGAGCCTTGGCACCAGCAGCGATCGGGGCGAGGTGGTTCAGTTCCTGGTCTCGGTCACCTGGCTGATGGCCGGATCCCTGATCCTCACTGGCATCCTGCAACTGCTGTTTACGCGGTTTCTCGCCGATCGCCTGTTCGAAGAACGATCCGAGGTGGTCGTGCCCAACCTGATGGGCGCCCTCACGCTCACCAGCCTGGCGGCCGTGGCCATCGGCATCCCGGTGCTGCTGTCGGGCTTCCAGGCCCCGCCTCTCTACGAACTGAGTCTGCTCGCCACTTTCGTGGTGCTCAGCGACATCTGGATCGTGGTGGTGTTTCTGGCCGGCATGAAGTCCTACCGGATCATCCTGCTGGTGTTCCTCGCCGGTTATGCCACCTCGGTGGTGGCCGCCCTGTTCCTGGCCGAACAGGGCACCGGCCTGGCCGGACTGATGTTCGGCTTTCTCAGCGGTCAGGCCCTGCTGCTGTTCCTGCTGCTGTGGCTGGTGATCCGCCAGTATCCCGGAGAACGGTTCGTGGAATACCGCTTTCTCGACCGGCGGCAGGTGTACTGGAGCCTGGCCGGCACGGGGCTGTTCTACAATCTCGCCATCTGGGCCGACAAGTTCATGTTCTGGTTCAATCCGGCCACTTCCGAAGCGGTGATCGGCCCCTTCCGTGCCTCCGTGATCTATGACATTCCCATCTTCCTTGCCTACCTCTCCATCATCCCGGGCATGGCCGTGTTCCTGGTGCGCATCGAGACCGACTTCGCCGAGATCTACGATCGCTTCTACGATTCGGTACGCGAAGGCGACACGCTGGAACACATCCGCCAGTACAAGCAACGCATGGTGCAGATCGTGCGCCAGGGAATCTACGAGATTTTCAAGATCCAGGGCCTGACCGTGGTCATCCTGTTCCTGCTCGCCCCCCACATTCTCGACGCCCTGGGCATCTCCCGGCTGTATCTGACCCTGTTCAACATCGATCTGGTGGGGGTTGGCGTTCAGGTCCTGCTGCTGGCGATCCTGAACGTCCTGTTCTATCTCGACCTGCTCTGGATCGCCTTTTCCGTGTGCCTGCTGTTTCTGGCCAGCAACGTCCTGTTCACCTGGCTGACGCTGCTGGCCGGCCCCGAATTCTACGGGCTGGGCTTTGCCGCGGCGGTGATTCTCGCCAGCCTGGTGGGCTTGGCTCTGCTCTCGCGGCAACTGGCGCGGCTGGAATACGAAACCTTCATGTTGCAGGGATAACCTCCCGGTTTGCATTGCCGGCCCACCTGGGCTAAACAGAAACCCATGACCGCAACGCGCTTTGCCCTCGCCCTCCTCCTGTTCGGCCTCGTCCTGCTCGGCGGCTGCAGCAGCGCGCCCGTGCGCGACGCTGCCGGCGGCAAGGCGGAACGGGAACGCCTGCTGGCCACGGCAATGGATCTGCTGGGCACGCCCTACCGCTATGGTGGCCGCTCGCCCCGGGAAGGCTTCGACTGCAGCGGCTTCGTCCAGTACACCTTTCACCGCGTCGGCATTACGGTGCCGCGCACCACCCGCGCCCAGTACAACGCCTCACGGCCCGTCTCCCGCCGCCAGTTACGCCCCGGCGATCTGGTGTTCTTCCGCACCGGTGGGCGGCGCATCGCCCACGTGGGGATCTACCTGGGCGAGGGCCGCTTCATCCATGCCCCCGCCAGCGGCAAGCGCGTCTCCACCGCCCGGCTGGACGATCCGTGGTGGCGGCGGCATTATTCGGGGGCCGGGCGCTTCGTGGGACCATAGACACGCCACGGCATTCCGGCCTCCCGGATTGCGCTTGCGCTGCATCCGGGCCAAGGTATCCCTTCATCCGTCCCGTGCCGACATTGCAAAGCCACAACAAGGAGAACGTCATGAGTGAACCCGTCATTGCTGCAAAGGAACCGAAAGTCATGGAGCTGGAGCCGGGCACCTATTACTGGTGCGCCTGCGGCCGTTCGAAGAACCAGCCCTTCTGCGACGGCGCCCACGAGGGCACCGGCATCGAGCCGGTGGCCTTCGAGATCAAGGAAAAACAGCAGGTGGCCCTGTGTCTGTGCAAGCATACCGCCACCCCACCCTTCTGCGACGGCAGCCACAAGTCGCTTTGACAGTCTGACAACAGCGCGGGAAGGCGGGCAAAACGGCGAATTCAGCCGAGCCGGGAGCGGTAAACGCCGGCATCGACGAAGATCCGGAACAGGTCGCCGTCCAGCTTGCCCTCATTCACTTCGTTGTCGAGGATGGCCAACGCCAGATCGGTGCTGATCCCCTCGCGGTAGGGACGATCCCCGGCCGTCAGGGCGTCGAAGATGTCGGCAATGGCCATGATCTTCGACTGCACGGGGATTTCCTCGGCGGAAAGCCCGAGCGGATAGCCGGTGCCGTCGAGCTTTTCGTGGTGGGCATGGGCGATTTCCGGGATCCGGGCCAGCGGCCGCGTCCAGGGAATCAGGCTCAGGAATTCGAAGGTGTGGCTCACGTGGGATTCGATCTCCCGCCGCTCCTCGGGGTTGAGGCTGCCGTGGGCGAAGCTGAGCACCGAGAACTCGTAGTCGCCGATCAGGGGCAGGGATGCTCCATCCCGATCGGTGAAGCGGTATTCGCGGATGGCCTGCAGGCGACCGGTGTTCTTGTCGTAGTAGTAATCGGGCTCGTTGACCTCGATGATGGTCTCGAGAAAGCGATCCAGCTTGCGGATCTCCTCCCGAACCTGCGCTTCCACTTTCTCCCGGTGACGGCGGAATTCCGCCGGGCTCATGGTGCCGGCTTGCGAAAGATCGAGCAGATCGCGCCAGGCCTGGCGTTCCAAGCAGGCCTTGGCATACTGGAAACGCAGGCGCAGTTCACGCAGTTCGTAGGGATAGAGCTTCTTGGCCTTGGTCAGCACCCGTTCGCGCACGCCCACCTTGCCGAAGTCGTGCAGCAGGGCCGCATAGCGGATCTCCTGGATCTGCTCGCGGTCGAAACGCACCGCGCGCAGCGCCGGCAGATCGGCCCGATCCACGGCCATGGCCAGGCGTTCGGTGTAGTCGGCCACCCGGAAGGAATGGCCGGCGGTGGTGGGATCCCGCGCTTCGATGGCCTGCACCGAGGCCTTGACGAAGCCTTCGAACAGCCCCTCGATGTCCTCGTAGAGGCGGGCGTTCTTCATGGCGATGGCCACCTGGGCGGAGATGCCGGTGAGGATTTCCAGGTCCTCGCTGGAGAAGGCCTCCGGTCCCTGGCGGGTGTCCACCTGGATCAGCCCCAGCACTTCCTCGTCGTGCAGCAGGGGAGCACACATGACGCTGCGAATGGCCAGGTTCACCACCGAGTCCTGCGCCCCGTAATGGCGATCCTCCAGCGCATCCATCAGCAGCAGGGCATTGCCCTGCTCCACCACTTCCCGCACGATGGTCCGGGACAGGGCGTATTCGCCGGTCGCCAGTTCGCCCTCCCGGGAGCGGCGGACCAGGGTCCGGTAGCGTCCGGAACGGCGGTCGAGGGCCACCACGAAGACCCGCTCGGCACCGGAGAAGATTTCGAACAGCAGATCCGCGATGCGCCGGTACAGTTCCTGCCGATCGGTGATGGCCCCGAGTGCCACACTGACCTGCACGATGGCCTGCATGCGCTTGAGCAGGGCATCGTCGGCCGCGGCCTCTTCCTCCCGTGCGGCCCCGCGCAGGCGCTGCAGCAGGCGGGAGGCATCCACCACCATGCTCACGTCCGGCTGGAAATCCCGCTCGGAGACGATGGCCAGCCCCTCGCCGTCGCTGCCCGCGGCCAGATCGAAGTCGGCCATCTGGCCGGTGTCCGTCGCCTCCGGCACGCTGCGCAGGCGAAACACGGCCTGGGTGTTGCCGAAGAAGATTTCGTCGCTGTCGGCCAGCTCACGGGGCTGTCCCGGCCGCAGAAAGCGTCCGTGCATCAGGGTGCCGTTGGTGGAGCCGAGATCCTCGACGAACCAGCGCGCCCCGTCCCGGAAGAGGCGCACATGGCGGCGGCTGATCTCGGCATCTCCGAGACTCAGAAACCCCTCGCGCAGCCCGCTGCCGACCCGCGAAGAGCGCCCGATGACCAGTTCGTCAGCCAGCTTGACGCGGGTTCCCGAATCGGGCCCCCGTCTGATAATCAGTTCGGCCAAGGAAGCCCCCCGTCGGCAATGGGGATTGGCGTATCGGACATCCGCAATATCCTCGTGGAGACGGCGCCAATCACGGGAAAAGATTGCGTCATCTGCATGCCCCTTGCAAGCGCGGCCGGGCGTCTGGCATTTTTTCGGTTTATAACCAATGACCTACAGACACCCGGCGACAGCTTGTCCAGACTCGGCCCCGGAGCGACTTCCGGCGCAGTCCAAAATACATAAAAATTTCAAAATATTAGAGATACCGATATAATCCATTACAGGCAGGGAGACAAGAGGACGGAAGGCCGATGGAGAACCCGGATCTGAAGATTCCCAAGATCCGCAAGCAGGTCAATCTCTGGGTACACCCCGAAGGCCGGGTCGTCGGCTCGCTGTTCCTGCGCGAGCAGAGCGTCCACCATGCCGGCCCGGAACGGCCCGATGAGGTGCTGAACCAGGACAGCCCCTTCGTCGTCCTGTATCGCGAGGATCCCGCCGAGCTGCGCTTCTACAATCGCCGCGCCATCGTGCGGGTGGAATATGCCGACGACGCCCTGCCGGAAAGTGCGCACCTGACCATCCTGCCCTGCCGGCTGGATCTGATGGATGGCAGCCGCCTGGAAGGGGAAATCCGCGAAATCCTGCCCGCCGACCGGGCCCGGCTGTTCGATTACCTGAACCGGCCCGACGTGCGTTTCCTGCGCCTGCATCTGCCGGAGGGAGGGATCTGCCTGGTCAACAAGGCCTACGTCATCCATGTCACCACGCCAGGCAATGGCTGAGGCCGCGAACACGCTATCATGAGTCTGCTGGGTTCCTTCAAGATCAACAAAGCCATCGGGGTGCTGATCGGGGCCCAGCACGCCTCGCCCCAGGAACTCAGGGAAGCCATCGCCAAAATCAAGAGCACCGGCCGCAGCGCCATTCCCAAACTGATCGAGGCGCTGGCCGACGCCCCCAACAACCCGCACATCGAGGGCCTGCTGATCCAGCTGCTGGACAACAAGACCCTGCCCGAATACATCGACGGCCTGGCCGACGAGGACAAGCGCATCGTCACCGGCGTGATGCGGGTACTGGCCAGGGCCCGTTCCTTCGACGCCAACCGGCTGTACGATCTGTTCGAGGATCCGGACATCCCCAAGGCGGCCCTGGTGCAGATCCTCCTGGCCCACAAGGACGAACTCAACGCGCGGACCCTGCTCGGCCTGCTCGAACGGGTCGACAAGGACGTGCGCCAAATGGTCTTCCGGGTGCTCGACCAGGTGGCCAAACCCGACATGATCCCGGATCTGATCCGCTACAGCCGCAGCAAGGATCCGGTGGTCCGCCTGCACGTGGCCCGCACCCTGTCGCGCTTCAGTACCGAGCCGGTGCGCGACGCCCTGCTCAACCTGCTCAAGGACAGCCACAAGGGCGTGCGCCAGATCGCCATCGAGGGGCTCGGCCGGCTCCAGGTCAAGGTGCCCGCCCGGCCCATCGTCCAGCTCCTGCGCGATCCGGATCTCACCGTCCAGGCCAAGGCCATCGACACCCTGATCAGCATCCGCGATCCGGAAACGGTCAAGTACCTCATTCCCATCCTCCAGGACGATTCCGAATACATCCGCCGCGCCGCGGTGGAAGTGCTCAACGAGGTGGGCGATCCCCGCGCCATCAAGGATCTGCTCAACGCCATGCGCGATCAGGACTGGTGGGTGAAGGTGCGGGCCGCCGACGCCCTCGGCTCCATCGGTGGCCCCAAGGTGGTGGATGCCGTGATCGGCCTGATCAACGAGAAGGACGAGTTCCTGCGCCGCACCGCGGTGGAGATCCTCAACTCCATCAAGGACGAGCGGGCCGTCACCCATCTGATCGGCGCCCTCAAGGACAAGGACTGGTGGGTGCGCGAACGGGCCGCCGACGCCCTGGCCAAGATCGGCGACAAGCGGGCCGTGCCGGCGCTGGTGGAAATGCTGCGCGAACAGCCCGAATCGGCCAGCATCGCCATCAAGGCCCTGGCCGAGCTGGGCGACCCGGCGGCCATCGAACCGCTCATCGAAGTGCTCAACCACCCCGACGACGTGACCAAGAAGGAAGCCATGCGGGCCCTCCAGCAGCTCACCGACGAAGCCCACTACGAACAGGTCCAGGAAGCCATCCGCAAGGCCCTGGTGGGCGCCAAGCGCGACGTGGCCGACGTGGGCAACGCCACCATGAAGACCGTGGTGGCCCGCTTCGCCAGCGGCGGCGCGCCCGAACCGTCCTCGGGCGAACCCTCCGACGCCACCCGGGTCGCCAGCCAGCCGCCGCCTTCCGCCGAAGTGGCGGCCACGCCGCCCTCCGAGATCATCGTCGACGCCGACAACCTCAAGCCGGGCGACATCCTCGACGACCGCTACAAGGTGATCCGCACCGTGGGCAAGGGCGCCTTCGGCGTGGTGATGCTGGTCGAGGACACCATGGTCCAGGAACAGATCATCCTCAAGTTCCTCAATGCCCACATGGCCGCCGACGAGAGCGTGATCCAGCGCTTCGTGCACGAACTGCGCTTCACCCGGCGCATCACCCACCCCAACGTGATCCGGATCTACGACTTCATCACCATCGGCAAGTCCTACGCCATCTCCATGGAGTATTTCGAGAGCCACTCCCTGGCCCAGGAGATCCGCGCCAAGCGCACCAAGGATTTCGCCCGCAACCTGCGCCTGCTGATCGACATCTGCAAGGGCCTGTCGGTGGCCCATCACCTGAACGTGGTGCATCGCGACATCAAGCCGGCCAACATCCTGGTCAACAAGGACGACCTGGTGAAACTGGTGGACTTCGGCCTCGCCGCGGCCGCCAGCCAGGGCGACGGCTCGCGAATCACCAAGAGCGGTATCCTGGTGGGCACCCCCACCTACATGGCGCCCGAGCAGGTCCGCGGCCGGGCCATCGACACCCGCACCGACATCTACAGCCTGGGGATCGTCATGTACGAGATGTTCACCGGCCGCCCGCCCTACAAGGAAAAGGATCACATGGCCACCCTGTTCAAGCACGTGGAAGGCAAGGCGCCCCCCGCCAGCGAGAAGAACCCGGCCATCGACGAAAAGCTCAATGCCATCATCATGCGCGCCATCCACGTGGACCCCGAAAAGCGCTACCAGACCATCGACGAGCTGCAGAAGGATCTGGAAACCTACGTGCAGGAGGCCGCCGCCTGATGGCCCGCCTCGATGCCTTTCTCAAGCTGGGCCGCGAGCAGGGCTGCTCCGACATCCACCTGGCAGTGGGCACCCCGCCCATGATCCGCCTGCATGGCGAGCTGCAGCCCATCAAGTACCGGGATCTCAGCCGCGACGAGCTGCACGACCTGATCTACGAGATCCTCGAACCGGAACAGCAGACGGTCTTCGACCAGGGCGAGGATCTCGACATGTCCTACGTGGACGAGGACGGCGGACGTTACCGGGTCAACCTGTTTCGCAAGATGACCGGCGTGGCCGGGGTGTTCCGGGTGATTCCGCCGAAGATCCCCACCATGGCCGAACTGGGGCTGCCCCCGGTGGTCGAGAAGATGCTGCATGCCAACCAGGGGCTGATCCTGGTCACCGGCGCCACCGGCACCGGCAAGACCACCACCCTGGCGGCGATGATCGACTGGCTCAACCGCAACCGCCGCTACAACATCATCACCCTGGAAGATCCCATCGAGTTCATGCACGAGAGCAAGGAATCGCTGGTGGTGCAGCGCAGCGTGGGGGTGCACGTGAAGAGCTTCAGCGAAGGGCTCCACGACGCCCTGCGCGAGGATCCGGACGTAATCCTGGTGGGCGAGCTGCGCGATCCCGAAACCATCGGCCTGGCCATGACCGCGGCCGAAACCGGCCATCTGGTGCTGGGCACGCTGCACACCACCTCGGCGGTCAAGACCCTGGATCGGATCATCGACGCCATGCCCACCGAGCAGAAGCCGCTGGCCGCCACCTTCCTCGCCCAGCACCTGCAGGGCGTGATCAGCCAGAAGCTGGTGCGCACGGCCGACGGCCGCGGGCGCAGGGCGATCCTGGAAATCATGGTCAACACCCCCGGCATCGCCAACCTGATCCTCAACCGCAAGATCTTCCAGATCCCCGCCAGCCTCCAGACCGGCCGCGAGCTGGGCATGCAGCTCATGGATCAGGCCCTGCTGGAGGCCATCCAGCGCAAGGAAATCGACCCGGACGACGCCTACGTGCACGCCACCGACAAGAAACAGTTCCAGCGCTTCGTCACCAACCCGGAGCTGCTGCCCCAGGTCAACCTGGCGGTGAGCTGAGACGCCATGGCCCGCATCAACGCCTTCCTGGAACTGGTGGTCAAGCAGAAGGGATCGGATCTGCATCTGATCTCGGGCAACCCCCCACGGCTGCGGCTCAACGGCGAGACCTTCCCGGTCAAGTACCGGGAACTGACCGCCGACGAGACGCGGGATCTGCTCTACGAGATCATGACACCCCTGCAGCGCCAGCACTTCGAGCAGGAAAACGGCGTGGACTTCGCCTACGAGGCCGAAGGGCTGGCCCGCTTCCGGGTCAACGTCTTCGAACACCTGCGGGGCATCGGCGCCGTGTTCCGGGTGATTCCCACCGAAGTGCAGAGCCTGCAGAAGCTGGGCCTGCCGCCGGTGCTCAAGAACTTCTGCCGCCAGCGCAAGGGCCTGATCCTGGTCACCGGGCCGACCGGCTCCGGCAAGTCCACCACCCTGGCGGCGATGATCGATTTCATCAACCGCGAGCGCAAGGGCCACATCATCACCATCGAGGATCCGGTGGAGTTCCTGCACAAGAACCGCAACTGCCTCATCTCCCAGCGGGAGGTGGGCAGCCATACGCCCTCCTTCGCCAGCGCCCTGCACTCGGCCCTGCGCGAGGATCCGGACGTGGTCCTGGTGGGCGAACTGCGGGATCTCGAAACCATTCACCTGGCCCTGACCGCCGCAGAAATGGGCATCCTGGTCATGGCCACCCTGCACACCAGCGGTGCCGCCTCCTCGGTGGATCGAATCATCAACGTCTTCCCGCCGGGCGAGGAAGCCTTCGTGCGCACCATGCTCTCCACCTCGCTGGTGGGCGTGATTTCCCAGCAACTGCTGCCCACCGCCGACCGCAAGGGGCGTGTTGCGGCCCTGGAGATCATGATCAACAATGCCGCGGTCGCCAACCTCATCCGCGAAGGCAAGACCGAACAGCTCGACAACGTGATCCAGAGCGGCGCCATGCAGGGCATGCAGCGCATGGACACCGCCCTGCGCCGCCTGCTGGACGCCAAGCTCATCAGCGGCGAGGACGCCTACATGAAGGCCCGCAACAAGGCCGAATTCGAACAGTTCCGGGACGATTTCGAAACCGATACCGAAAGCGGCGAGACGACCGCGGCCCAGGCCGACGAGTCGCCCGCCGGCTGAAACCACATACAGACTGTTGAAAACCGACGTAACCGACAGGATAAACGAACATGGCCAAGCTCATCATGACTCTCGACGGCGCCGTCGTGCGGGAATTTCCCATCGACAAGGACAGCATCAGCATCGGTCGCAAGCATGGCAACGACATCCAGCTCAACGATCTGACCGTCAGCGGCCGCCATGCCCTGATCGTGACCATGGGTGAACACACCTACGTGGACGACCTGGGCAGCACCAACGGCACCCTGCTCAACGGCGCGCGCGTGGCCAAGACCCTGATCAAGCACGGCGACGTGATTCAGATCGGCAACTACCAGTTCACCTATTACGAAGACGAACAGACCGAATACGAACCCACCATGTTCATCCAGGCCGAGATCGAGGACACCCAGGTCATCGATCCCAACGCCGTCAAGGCCCCCAGCGCCCCTCGGGGCGAACGTCTGGCCGGCGTGCGGATTCTCAACGGCCCCATGGCCAAGAAGGTGCTGGAATTGCGCAAGCCCTTCAACACCATCGGCTTCAACGGCATCAAGATGGCCATGATCGCCCGCAACGCCGACAACTACACCATCTCCGGCCTCAAGAGCAACAAGCTGCGCCGCGCCAACGACGTGCCCATGCTCAACGGCAAACCCATCACCACCGCCGCCACCGTGCTCAAGGAACACGACATCATCGAACTGGCGGGAACGCAGATGGAGTTCTTCTACTTCGACTGAGCACAAGGCAGAGGAAAGAGGCAGGAGAAAAGAGGAAAAAACCGCCGACTTCCCCGGCTCGGTAGGAGCGGCGCCTCGCCGCGACAGGCGGGTAGCAGGTAGCTGGGACCGGGTAGCTGGGAAAAGCTGCCCGGTACTATGCACCGCCACCAACTACCCTGCCCCGGCTACCGGATGGTCGCGGCGAGGCGCCGCTCCTACCGATCAACCATCGGCCTGGTAGCGCGGATGAAGCGCAGCGAAATCCGGGGATCCTTTCCCCGGATTCCGTTCCTTCGGATCCGCAACCGGGCTACCTGTCGTCCCTCGCCGCTTTCCCGGCCTGCCGGCGCAAGACCACCGCGGCGGCGGCGGGAATGGTGAACAGAGTGATCACCGTGGCGAACATCAGGCCCCAGGAGAGCGCCAGGGCCATGGGCATGACGAAGGGATCGGAGCCGCCCCAGCCGTAGGCGGTGGGCAACAGACCCACCACCGTGGTGGTGGCGGTGAGGATCACCGCGCGCAGGCGGCGCCGGCCGGCAAGAAGGATGGCCTCGCGCAGCGCCATTCCGTCGGCCAGGGCGCGCTGCACGAACACCAGCAGCACCAGTGAGCTGTTGACCACCACTCCGGTCAGGGCCACCATGCCCATCAGGGCGAAAAAGGACAACGGCATGGGCTGCCAGAAGTGATCGTGCAGCCAGAAACTGATGATGATCCCGATGATGCCGAAGGGAATCGCCAGCATGACCAGCAGCGGGTAGGTGAGGTTGTTGAACTGGATGGCCAGGATGAAGAAGATCCCCACCAGGGCGAAGAGGAAGGAAATCTTCAGATCCAGCACCGACTCCTCGTTCTTCTCCTCTTCTCCACCGTACTTGATCTTCACCTTGCCGGCCTCCTCGCCCAGCCATTCGGCTTCGCTGGCCTTCACTTGCGCATTCAGCGCATCGGGGGTGATCACGGCCTCGTCCACGTTGGCCACCACGTTCACCACGC
This sequence comes from Chromatiales bacterium, assembly GCA_026984045.1. Classification (GTDB taxonomy): domain Bacteria; phylum Pseudomonadota; class Gammaproteobacteria; order UBA6429; family Thiohalophilaceae; genus JALSSV01. Next base: position 128,181 of record JALSSV010000063.1, read on the forward strand.
GGATCCCGGCCACGTGGCGGATGGTGGTGTAGCCCGGCTCCGTCACCAGGCGGGCGAGCTTGCGCAGGGGCACCAGCCCGCCCCGGAAGTTGGGCAGTTTCAGATCCAGCAGTTGCTGCAGCTTCTCGCGGCCATCGTCAGGGTAATGGATGGTCACGTCCACCTCTTCGGTGCCGATCCGGGTGGTGCTCACCCGCAGGCCGTCGATGGCCGCCCGCACATGGCTGGCCACGGTGGCCAGGTCGATCCCCACGTAGGCGGCCAGCTTGCGATCCAGCACCACACGCAGCTCGTCCTCGCCCCGTTCCAGGCCGCTCTCCACCGAGGTGACGCCGTCGATGGCCTGCACCCGGGCCATCAGGCGATTGGCCACCCGCTCGTTGACCCGGTTGTCGTTGGAGCTGATTTCCACTTCCAGGGCGCGGCCGGTGGGCGGGCCGTGCTTGACCTCGTCGAAGGCCATGACCAGGTCGGGGAATTTTGGCGGCACGATGTGGGAAATCCGCCGCAGATCGTCGATCACGTCGTGCTCGGGACGAGAGACGGCCGGGATGTAGGTCACCCGGATCTGGCCGAAGCGGCTGCCGCGCTGGGTGAGCGGATCGCCGCCGTCCTTGGCGATCTGGCCGCTGGAGAGCAGGGTCGCCTCGAGATACTTCGGATCGATGTGTTCACGGATGGCCACGTCGACCTTGCGCAGGTGATCACGCATCTGCTCCAGGCTGGTGCCGGGCGGCGCGGTGATGCGCACCACGAACTGATCGATGCCGGTGGCCGGGAACAGGACGAAGGGCATGCGCTTGGCCAGCATCACCGCCCCCGCGAGCATGGCCACCGAGACCAGCAGGGTCAGCCAGCGCCAGTCCACGGCGAAGGCCAGCACCCGGGCATAGACGTTCTCCAGCCACTGCAGCCAGCGTCGCTCCCCCACCTTGTGCGCCGGATTGGTGAAGTGGCGCACGTGGTTGGGCAGGATCAGGAAGGATTCCAGCCAGGAGAAGACCAGCAGGGTGATCACCACCACCGGGATCGAGACGATGAACTTGCCGATGAGCCCCGACATGAACATCAGCGGCACGAAGGCCACGATGGTGGTCATCACGGTGGCGGTCACCGGCCCCAGCAGTTCCTTCGCCCCACGCACCGCCGCCGTGTGGGGTTCCATGCCCTGCTCCATGTGCCAGGTGATGTTCTCGCCGATGATGATGGCGTCGTCCACCAGCATGCCCAGCACCATGATGAAGCCGAGCATCGACACCAGGTTGATGGTGATGCCGGTGGCATAGAGCACGAACAGGCCCGAGGCGAAGACGATGGGCAGCCCCCAGGTGGTGGTCAGGGCCACCGAGGGGCGCAGGAACAGCAGCAGCGAGAAGAACACCAGCACCAGCCCCACCAGGCCGTTGTTGGTCAGCACACCCAGGCGCAGACGGGTGTTGGCCGAGAAATCCTGGAAGGTGGTGTGTTCGATGTCGTCACCATAGCGGTCGTGCAGGGTAGCCAGATAGGCATGGATGCGATCCACCGTGTCGATGATGTCGGCATGGGACTTCTTCATGATGATGAAGTTGAGTGCCGGCGTACCCATCATCTCGTAGTAGAAACGGGCCTTTTCCAGGTCCTCGGTCACGGTGGCCACGTCGCCGAGGGTCACGCCCTCGCCCCGTTCGTTGGCCCGCAGCACCAGGGTGCGCACGTCGTCCGGCTTCTGGAACTGGCCGACGATGCGCACTGCCTTCTGCCCTTCCGGCGTCTCCAGCTCGCCACCGGGCGCATTGAGGTTCCAGCCGGTGAGCAGCTTCTGGATGTCCCCCACCGCGATACGGTGTTTCTGGAGTTTGCGGGGATCGACGGTGATCCGGATCTCCTGGCGCCGATCTCCCTGGACCTGGATCCGACCCACGCCGGGGATGGCCAGCAGATCGTCCTCGATGCGGTCGCCGAGGCGCTTGAGCGCCAGCGGGCTGCGCGGCGCCGAGATGGCCACGTTGATGACCGGGATCATCTTGCCGTCGATCTCCAGCACCGAGGGATCACTGGGCAGATCGCTGGGCAGGCTGGCCCGATCCACCGCCAGTTGTACGTCACTGACGATCCGGCTGCGGTTGGAGGCTTCCGGATCCAGTTCCAGGATGATGCGCCCCGAACCGGGAAAGGCGATGGAGGTCATCTTGTCGATGCCATCCACCGACTTGAGTTCCTGCTCGATGGGCGTGATCACCAACCGCTCCACTTCCTCGGGCGTGGCGCCGGGATAACGGCTGTCGATCTGCACCTTGTCGAGATTGACGTTGGGGAAGGCCTCGCGGTTGATCTTGAGCCCGGCCCAAATCCCCAGCCCCAGCAGAAACAGCGAGACGAGATTGATCAGCAAACCGCGCTCGGCGAAGAAACGAATCATGGCGTGGTGCTCCCGTTCACGTGCACATCGACATGCTGCCAGATTCGCCCACGCAGGATGTCCAACTCCCGGGCCCGCTGGGCATATTCGATCCGCTGTTGCTGGAGGGCGAAACGGGCGGCCTGCAACTCGTTCTCGAACTGGATCAGGCGATCGGTGGTGAAACGGCCCTCACGATAGAGTTCCAGCGCTTCATCGAACTTGCGCTGTTCACTGCGCAGACGGGTCTCGTAGGCATCCAGTGCCTTGCGTGCCGCGCTCAGTTCGCCGACCAGACCGGCGAGCCGGTAGCGCAGATCGTCACGCACCTTGCGGCTGTCCTCTTCGGCCATGCGCAAATCCAGTTGCGCCTGATAGATGGCCGCGTCGAAGCCCCGCTTGTCGAGCGCGTTCTGGTATTCCAGCCGAATCCCGCCCGCCACGTCCACTTCACCGACATCACCAATTCCGCTGGCCCCGTTGAGGGTGCGGGTGCCGATGGAGGCCACCACGTCGAGCTGATCCCGCCGCGCGTCACGACGGCGTTCCAGCTCGGCCGTGTTCAGTCGCACCCGCGCCCGGTTGCGCAACAGATCCGGACTGTTGGCCTCGGCCTCCTGCTGGAGTGCCGGCAGGGTCTCCTCGCCCGGCAGGGCCGTCTGCCATACCGGTTTCACCCGGGGCAGGAAAGCCTGTTTCCAGGGGCGCCCCATGAGCCGGTTCAGGTTGGTGCGCATCTGTTCCCAGAGCACTTCCAGCTTGCGCATGTCGGAGATTTGCCGCTGCAACTGGGCTTCGGCCTGCAGGCGATCCTTGTCCTCGGCCAGCCCCAGATCGTATCGCTCGCGGATGTAGCGTTTGAGGCGCCGGGCCCGCTCGACGCCGGCCCGGGCGGTTTCGTAACGGGCGCGCACCGTCGCCAGGCCATAGAACAGCTCCAGGGTCTGCCGGGCCAGCTGTTCCCGCACGGCAAGCTGACTGGCTCGCTCGAGCAGCACGCGGGCCTCGGCGCTCACCAGCCCCTGGTGATACTCGGGATTGTCCTGACCGCGGCGCAGGGGGATGCGGTAGTCGAGATCCAGCCCGGTGCTGTGAGCCGGGTTGGGATAGGCCGGGCTGAAGACCAGTTCACTGTCCTCGTAACGGTAACGGCCGCTGACTCCGACACTCTGCCCGGACGCGAAGCGCCGCTGCAGCCCGGCACTGATCGAAGCCACATCGGACGGGGTGCCCAGAAAGGTCACGTCGCGACTGAGCCCACCATTGGCCTGCAACACCCAGCCCAGGGAACTTTCCACCCGCAGTTGTTCCTGCCGGGCCTTCTCCACCTGCAGGGCCGCAATGGCCAGGGTGGGATAGGTCTTGAGGATGGCCTGCAGGGCCTGTTCGTAGGTCAACGCGGGGACGTCCTGCGTCGCGGCCGTGGCCGGCAAGGCCGCAGCCAGAAGCAGGACCAGGACGAGGGACAAGCGGGCATTTCGCCTCATGGCGTCTCCTCCCCGGCCAGCAGGCCGTGCAGGAACAGATCGATGTGCTGATCCACGAAGGCCGCCGTGTCCATGGCATCGAACCGGGAGAGTGACTGTTTCCAGATGGTGGCGAACACCAGGGGGGCGATCAGGAGACGGCCGGTGAGCAGCGGATCGCAGGGCCGGAACTCGCCCGTGCCGATTCCCCGTTCGATGACCGAGGCAATCAGGCGGCTGGCACGGGTAATCACCCGCTCGGTGTAGAAGCGTGCCAGTTCCGGGAAGTTGCCCGCCTCGGCCAGCACCAGCTTGGGCACCCCGCACAGATGACTCTCACCCACCGTCTCCCACCACTGGCGGACGAGCTGCACCAGCAGTTCGCGTGCCGGCCCCTCGTGCTGGGCGACGAAGAACTCGGCCCGCTCCACTTCGGGCACCACCATGGCCTCCACCAGCGACTTGAACAGTTCTTCCTTGCTGGCGAAATACAGGTATACGGTACCCTTGGAGACCCCGGCCCGCCGCGCCACCTCGTCGAGCCGGGTGGCGGCGAAGCCTTTTTCGGCGAACAGCGCAAGGGCCGCCTCCAGGATCTCGCCCGGACGGTCTTCCTTGCGACGCTGTCGGCGTTGCACTTCGGCCATGCTTCGAATCCCCTTCGCAAATATGGATACTGACTGACTGGTCAGTTATTTAATCCGTTTTGGCGATGGGGATCAAGCCGTTTCGGGAAAAAGCGGGAAACACAAAGCAAAAAGGCCCCGACCTTGCGGTCGGAGCCTTGCGTGGATGGCGTCCCCAAGGGGATTCGAACCCCTGTTGCCGCCGTGAAAGGGCGGTGTCCTAGGCCAACTAGACGATGGGGACGAAAAACGGTTCAGTTTTCGTCGTCGCTGCGTCCGCCAAGCTGGGCGGCGACGGTGCCGGCCAGCATGACGACGAAGCCGAAGGGAACCAGGGTCAGCCCGTTGATGGCCGTCTCCTGCCTGCCCATGAACATCGCCGTGAAGCCAACGACCAGGCCAACGGTCGTCATGGCGATGCCGGTATAAACGGCGAGGCGTCCTGTGCGCATGGCGTCTCTCCAGTGCGAACCCTTGCCGGAATCTGGTGGAGCCAGGCGGGATCGAACCGCCGACCTCTACAATGCCATTGTAGCGCTCTCCCAGCTGAGCTATGGCCCCGAATCGAGAGCGCGCAATTTACGCGAGAGCGCCTTTCAAGTCAACTCCCTGCGGGCAGATTTTTTGTGCGCATGCGGGGCACGTTCGCGCTCTTGCTCACCACCTGCAGGCCCCTTTGGCGGCCTTCACTGGCCGGCAATCCCGCCCTGGGATACCATCCGTTTTCCTGCACCAACCCGCACTGCCATGAACGATCCCGTCAAGCAATTCGATGCCCGGATGCTGGAAGCCCTCGTCGCCACGGCCCGTGAAACCCCGCGCGGGCGAGCGCACCACAACGTGCATCAAAGCCTCGAGGCGCCGGTTCAACGCCTGTTCATCGCCCTGGAGCCCCGAACCTACATTCCGCCCCACCGGCACCTGCAGCCGCCCAAGTGGGAGTTCCTGCTCCTCGTCAGTGGTGCGCTGGATCTGCTGATCTTCGACGACCACGGACGGGTCTGGCAGCGCCTCTGCCTGTCGCCCACGGAAACCCGTGCGGTGGAACTGCCGGCGGGCACCTGGCACACCTATGACTGCCGGGCATCGGGTACCGTGGTCCTGGAGATCAAGGAAGGGCCGTACACACCCACCCCGGACGAGGATTTCGCGCCGTGGGCGCCACGGGAGAACGATCCGGCCGCTGCGGCATTCCGTGAAGCGTTGCGAGCAGCCCGCCCGGGCAAGCGGTCCGCCGCGCCCCCCTCAACCGAAGGAGAATGACGCCGTGTCCGAACAACTGGTGATGACCGCCCTGGGCCAGGATCGCCCCGGCATCGTCGACGCCCTGAGCAAGGCCCTTGCCTCGCGCCGGCTCAACATCGAGGACAGCCGCATGAGCGTTCTGGGCGGCGAGTTCGCCGTGATGCTGTTGATCCGCGGCGAGAGCGCGGCCGTCGACGCCTTCCTGGCCGATCTGCCCGCCCTCGAGGAACAACTCGGCATGCGGCTCCTGGCCCGCACCACCACCCCGCCGTCCGAGCGTACCGATCTCGTGCCCTGCCGGGTGGACGCGGTGGCCATGGATCATCCGGGCATCGTGCACGAGCTGGCGCGCTTCTTCTCGCAGCGCGAGATCAACATCGTGGAGCTGGAAACGGAGAGCCAGCCCGCCGCCCATACCGGCACACCCATGTTCTCCATGCGCATGGTCATCGGCGTGCCCGCCGATCAGTCGATCGCCCGCCTGCGGGACGCCTTTCTCGCCCACTGCGACGATCTGAACCTGGACGCCACGCTGACGGTGATCGGGCGCTGATTGCCAGCCGCCCCAAGCAACCGCGATCGGCAGGCGCGGCGAAGGCCGCAAAGAAACGGGACAGGTAACGGGGGACAAGGACAAGCCGCGGTTCCGAACCCCGAATTACCTCGTCCCTCGTTCCGGATTACGCGCCTTGGCGCGCAATCTTGGCCCAGGTGTCGCGCAGGGTCATGGTGCGGTTGAAGATCGGTTCTTCGTGGCCGCTGTCGCGGCAGAAGTAGCCTTCGCGCTCGAACTGGAAGGTCTCGCCGGGGGCGGCCTCGCCGAGGCTGGCTTCGAGGTAGCAGTGGGTCAGGGTGCGCAGGGAATCGGGGTTCAGGCAGTCTTTCCAGGTTCTGTCGGGGCCGGCCCGCTCGGGGGTGGGATGATCGAAGAGGCGGTCGTAGAGGCGCACTTCGGCGCGCACCGCGGTCCCGGCCTCCACCCAGTGGATCACGCCCTTGACCTTGCGATCCGGCGGGTTGGCGCCGAGGGTGTCGGGATCGTAGCTGCAGCGCAGTTCGATGATCTCGCCCGCCTCGTCCTTGATCACCTCGTCGCAGCGGATCACGTAGGCGTTGCGCAGCCGCACCTCGCCACCGGCCACCAGGCGTTTCCACTTCTTGTTGGGCGCCACTTCCACGAAGTCGTTGCGGTCGATGTACAGCTCGCGGCCGAACGTCAGCTCGCGGGTGCCCATGGCCTCGTTCTGGGGGTGATTGGGGGCGGTGAGGGTTTCATGCTGCCCTTCCGGATAGTTGGTGATGACCACCTTGAGCGGATGCAGCACCGCCATGCGCCGGGGCGCGCTGACGTTGAGGGCGTCGCGCACGCAGTTCTCCAGCAGCGCCATCTCCACGAAGTTCTCCGACTTGGTGACGCCGATCCGGGAACAGAAGTCGCGGATCGCCTCGGGCGGAAAGCCCCGGCGGCGCATGCCGGCCAGGGTGGGCATGCGCGGATCGTCCCAGCCCTCCACGTGGCCCTCTTCCACCAGTTCGGTCAGCTTGCGTTTGCTGACCACCGTATATTCGAGCACCAGGCGCGAAAACTCGATCTGCTGGGGATGACAGGGGGTTTCCAGCTCGTCCAGAAACCAGTCGTAGAGGGGCCGGTGATCCTCGAACTCCAGGGTGCAGAGGGAATGGGTGATGCCCTCGATGGCGTCCGACAGGCAGTGGGTGAAATCATACATGGGATAGATGACCCACTCGGCGCCGGTCTGGTGATGCACGGCGCCACGCCGGATGCGGTAGATGATGGGGTCCCGCAGGTTGAGGTTGGGCGAGGCCATGTCGATCTTCGCCCGCAGCACCCGGCTGCCGTCCTCGAATTCACCGGCGCGCATGCGGGCGAAGAGATCCAGGTTTTCCTCCACGCTGCGATCCCGCCAGGGACTGTTGCGCCCCGGCTCGGTGAGCGTGCCGCGGTATTCGCGGATCTCCTCCATGCTCAGGTCGCAGACATAGGCCTTGCCCTTCCTGATGAGCTGCACCGCATAGTCGTAGAGCTGCTCGAAGTAGTCGGAGGCATAGTAGAGGCGCTCGCCCCAGTCGTAGCCGAGCCAGCGCACGTCGCGCTGGATGGCTTCCACGTATTCGATGTTCTCCTTGTGGGGGTTGGTATCGTCGAAACGCAGATTGCAGGTGCCCCCGTAATCGGCGGCGATGCCGAAATTCAGCCAGATGGACTTGGCATGGCCGATGTGCAGATAGCCGTTGGGCTCCGGCGGAAAACGGGTGGCCACGGTCTGGTGCTTGCCGGTCTTCAGATCGTGCTCGATGATCTGGCGGATGAAGTTGCTCGGCCGTTCGGGCGTCTCGTTGCTCATGGTGTTCCTGATTTGCCTGCCTGTGGGAAGGTTTGCGGAGGGGGCTCAGGCGCTTTGCGCCTCGCGCTTGCGGATGAAGTCCAGCGCCCGATCGATGCGCTGCAGGGTCTTCTCCCGGCCCAGCAGGGCCAGGGTCTGATCGTTGCTCGGCGAGGCGCCACGTCCCGAGACGGCCACCCGCAGGGGCATGCCGACCTTGCCCAGTTTCACGCCCAGCCTGCCTGCCACCTGCTCGATGGTGCGCTGGATGGCTTCAGGCCTCCAGTCCTCGAGGTCGGCCAGGGTCGCACGCAAGGCCTCCAGCGCTTCGCGGGCCGCCGGCCGCAGGTGGGCCTTGGCGGCCTTGGGATCGTAGTCCTCGAAGTCCCGGTAGAAAAACATTGCCTGATCGGCCATCTCCACCAAGGTGCCGGCCCGCTCCTGCAACAGCCTGACCACCTCGACCAGATCCGGCCCCTCGGTCGGATCGACGTCGCGCTCGCCCATGTGCGGACTCAGCAGGTGGGCGATGCGCGCCGGATCGTCCTTCATGATGTACTGCTGGTTGAGCCACAGCAGCTTCTCGGGATTGAAGGTGGACGGCGCACGATTGACGTTTTCCAGCTCGAAATATTCGATCATCTCGTCGATGGAGAAGATCTCCTGATCGCCGTGGGACCAGCCCAGCCGTACCAGGTAGTTGAGCAGCGCCTCGGGCAGATAGCCGAGATTGCGGTATTCCATCACCGAGGTGGCGCCATGCCGCTTGGACAGGCGCGAGCCGTCCTCTCCCAGAATCATGGGCACATGGGCGTATTTGGGGATTGGCGCGCCCAGGGCCTTGAGAATGTTGATCTGGCGGGGGGTGTTGTTGATGTGATCGTCACCGCGGATCACATGGGTGATGCCCATGTCCCAGTCGTCCACCACCACGGTGAGGTTGTAGGTGGGCGAACCGTCGGTGCGGCGAATGACCAGATCGTCCAGTTCGCGGTTGCTGACGATGATCCGGCCCCGGATCAGATCCTCGATGATCACTTCCCCTTCCTGCGGGTTGCGGAAACGGATCACGTGAGGCTCGTCGGGCGACACGTCGCGGTTGCGGCAGTGGCCGTCATACCGGGGTTTTTCCTTGCGCGCCATCTGTTCCTCGCGCAGGGCATCCAGCCGTGCCTTGCTGCAGCTGCAGCGATAGGCCTTGCCTTCGGCCAGCAGCTTTTCGATCACCTCGTCGTAACGGGCGAAGCGGTCGGTCTGGTAGAACGGACCCTCGTCGTATTCGAGGCCCAGCCAGGTCATGCCCTCGAGGATGGCATTGACCGATTCGGCCGTGGAGCGTTCGAGATCCGTGTCTTCGATGCGCAGGATGAACTTGCCGCCATGCTTGCGGGCATAGAGCCAGGAATACAGCGCGGTACGGGCGCCGCCCACGTGCAGGTAGCCGGTGGGACTCGGCGCGAATCGGGTGCGAATGGTCATGGAAAGAGGCGGATTCCGGTCATGAAGTGTGAAACCGGGACATTTTACCCGCCGGCGGATGAAAATGCAGGTTAAACCTTGGTCGCAAACGGACGACAATGCAGGGAAAGCCCCAGGATTCCTGCGCCATGAACCGATCGCCCTCCGCCCCGCCCCTGTTTCACTGGCAACCGGCCACCGAGATCGATCCGGCCGCCCTGAAACGCTTTCTCGCCTGTTGCCGGGAGGAGCTGTTTCCCGCCCGTCACCTCATCATCCGCCGGGGCGATCCGGCCGACCGGCTCTACTACCTGGTGGAGGGCACGGCCACGGTCCTGCTGGAAGACGAAACGGATCCCGGCCACGAGATCATCCTGGCCTATCTGAACCCCGGCGACTTCATCGGCGAAATCGGCCTGTTCTACGAAACCGGTGAGCGCCATACCCTGGTGCGGGCCCGCAGCCATTGCAAGGTGGCCCACATCCGCTACGACCGGCTGCGCCAGCTCTTCGCCTCCACCCTGCAGGCGGATCAGGCCACGCTTCTCACGGCCGTGGGCATGCAGATCGCCCGGCGGCTGCTCACCACCAGCCGCCGGCTCGGGCAACTGGCGTTCATGGACGTGGCCGGTCGGGTGGCCCGGGTGCTGCTGGATCTGAGCCGGGGCCCCGAAGCGGTGGCCCATCCGGATGGCATGGAACTGCGCCTCTCCCGCCAGGAACTGGCCCGGCTGGTAGGCTGCTCGCGGGAGATGGCCGGCCGGGTGCTCAAGAGCCTGGCCGAAGACGGCCTGATCACGGTGGACGGACGGCGGATCGTCATCCATCCGGAAGCAAACGCCTGAACCTCACTCCAGCGTGAACAGCCGGTCGAAATTGGACAACTCCAGCACCCGGCGCACGTCTTCGCCCAGCCCCCGCAACACGATCCGGGCCGACTCGTCGCCGGCGTACTCGCGCAGCATGAGCAGCATGCCGAGCGCCGAGCTGTCGATGGCCTCCACGTCGGTCATGTCGAGAACGAAACGGGATTCGGGCGGAAAGCGCCGGTAGGCGTCACGGAATGCGGCGTTGAGCAGAAAATCGAACTGGCCGTGGATGCGGATGACCGGCTGCTCTCCCTCTTCCACCACCTCGACGCCAGCCTTGCGATAGGTCATGGCCTTCCCTTGTGTCGTGATGCTATCGTTTTCCCATTCGTCAACAGGCTGTTGAAGATTCCTGTCTTTCGACAGCCTGTGCGCGATGCAGGGAGGCATCGCCATTTTCAATGACGAAAAGGCATTGAAAATGTGAGGGACGGGAAACCGCGTTTTCCCTCCCCGGATTGAAAAAGCCCGTGAACGGGGTTTTTCAACAGCCTGTCAAGGGATTATAGGCACCCGTGCAGCGATCTGACCATGCTGACACCCTTGGCCGGCCAAAAAAAAGCCCCGAGGGTGGTTCGGGGCCGGAAGTGCGCAATTTCTGCGCAGGGGGAGGAAAGATTGCCATGAACCGCAAAATCTGGGTATCAACCTGCCGTTCACTGTTTTTTTCGGCATCCGGCGGACAAACTTGAGGAAAAAATCCAAAATTGGCCAAAAAAACCCAAGAACACTGCAAGCGACTGTTTTTCTTGCATATTCCACCTTTTAGCCGGCAATCGTCATGCCCGAACGAGGCGTCTTTTCCACATCTCTTGTGGCGTTATATGGCCCTTTTCGCCCTCCTGGGCCTGCCCCTGGGCGCCCATGCGGCCGACACCCCGGCCTCCCTGGCCCTCTCAAGCCATTCCCTGGGAATCATGGCCCTGCTCGTCTTCGTCACGGCCTATGCCCTGGTGGTGAGCGAGGAATTCCTGCATCTGCGCAAGTCCAAGCCGGTGATCGTGGCCGCAGGCATCATCTGGATCCTGGTGAGCATCGCCTATCACAGCGTGGGCCGGGGTGAGGAAGCCACGGCCATTCTGCGTCACGATCTGCGGGAGTTTGCCGAACTGATGCTGTTCCTGCTGGCCGCCATGACCTACATCAACACCATGGAGGAACGGCAGGTCTTCAATGCCCTGCGCGCCTGGCTGGTGAGCCGCGGCCTGTCCCTGCGCAGCGTGTTCTGGATCACCGGCCTGCTGGCCTTCTTCATCTCGCCGCTGGCCGACAACCTCACCACCGCCCTGCTCATGGCGGCCGTGGTGATGGCCATCGCCCCCGGCAACCGGCCCTTCATCACCCTGGCGGCCATCAACATCGTGGTGGCGGCCAACGCCGGCGGGGCCTTCAGCCCCTTCGGCGACATCACCACCCTGATGGTCTGGCAGAAAGGGGTGGTGGGCTTCTGGGACTTCTTCCGGCTGTTCCTCCCCGCGCTGGTCAACTGGCTGGTGCCGGCGGTGATTCTCTTCCTGGCCCTGCCCCGTACCTGTCCCGAGCCGGTGGACGAGACGCCGGTGATCCGCGAAGGCGGCCTGGTGGTGATCGCCCTGTTCCTCGGCACCATCGCTCTCACGGTGACCCTGCACAACCTGCTGGATCTCCCGCCGGTACTGGGCATGATGACCGGCCTCGGGGTGCTCAAGTTCTTCGGCTACTACCTGAAACGCCGCAGCCTCAACGGCCGCCTGCCGCCCGACTCCCGCGCCGGCCCGGAACTGGCCGATCTGGTCCGCAGCGAGGAGACCCGCTCGCCACCCTTCGACATCTTCCAGCAACTGGCCCGCGCCGAGTGGGACACGCTGATGTTCTTCTACGGCGTGATCCTGTGCGTGGGCGGCCTTGGCGCCTTCGGCTACCTGGCCGGAGCGTCGGCCTGGATGTACACGGGCCTCGGCGCCACCACCGCCAACGTGCTGGTGGGGCTGCTCTCGGCCATCGTGGACAACATTCCCATCATGTTCGCGGTGCTCTCCATGAACCCCGACATGGGCCTGGAACAGTGGCTCCTGGTCACCCTCACCGCCGGCGTCGGCGGCAGCCTGCTGTCCATCGGTTCGGCCGCCGGCGTGGCCCTCATGGGCCAGACCCGCGGCCTCTACACCTTCTTCGGCCACCTGCGCTGGAGCTGGGCCGTGGCCCTGGGCTACGCGGCCAGCATCGCAGTGCATCTGTGGCTGAGTGGCGCGCCAGGGTGAGGGGCTTCGCTGCACCACGGTGGAAGGAACGCAGAGGGCGCAGAGAGATGGTTTATTGATCGTCTCAAAATTGTTTACGACTCGCCCCGTAGCTTTGTAGGGTGCGCTCGCGCAGCAGCGCACCCTGCGGGGGGTTAATCAAATAACGACAACCGCCCCTGACCGGGGCCGTTTGTGTCTGCACAATCTTGAGACGTTTAATAATCGCTCACAATGATCAATTTCTGCGCCCTCTGCGTCTCCGCGCCCTCTGCGTTTACTTCCAGCCAACCCGACTACTTCTCCTTGAGCCACAGGCAGTTCCCGTCGCTGGCCTTGTCGATGGCGGCAAGACGTTCGGCGTGGGCGGCCAGTTCGTCGTCGCTGGCGCGCAGCACGCGCAGGGGCGGACGGTCACGGCGCACGGGGCGGAGGGGATCGGTGGTCTGGCCCGGCAGGTCGCTCTCGCCGCCGAGCGTCAGGCGTACCTGGCCGCCGGTCATGGCCAGATAGACCTCGGCCAGGATCTCCGAATCCAGCAGGGCCCCGTGCAGTTCGCGGGCCGAGTTGTCGATTTCGTAGCGCTTGCACAGGGCGTCGAGGCTGTTCTTCTGCCCCGGGTGCCGATCGCGAGCCAGGGCCAGGGTATCGAGGATGGTGCAGAAGGATTCCAGCGGCGGGTGATCCGGATCGAGCCGCTTCAGCTCGTGATTGATGAACCCCACGTCGAACGGCGCGTTGTGGATGATCAGTTCCGCCCCCCGGATGAAATGCAGGAATTCCTCGGCGATGTCGGCGAACACCGGCTTGTCGGCCAGGGCTTCGTTGGTGATGCCGTGCACTTCCACCGCGCCGGCATCGATCTCCCGCTCGGGATTGATGTACTGGTGATAGGTGTTGCCGGTCAGCCGCCGATTGATCAGCTCCACACAGCCGATTTCGATGATCCGGTGACCCTGTTCGGGTTCGAGGCCGGTGGTTTCGGTGTCGAGGACGATTTGCCGCATCAGTTCAGATTCAGGCGAAAAGAGAAAGGAGAAAAGTGAAGGTTAACGCAACGGCAAAGCATAATCATCCCTCACGAGAAGCGAAAACCCATCCGCTTTTCTCACTCGGCCCGCGTCCCTCGCGCCATTGATCCGCTGGCCAGCAGTTCGTCTATGGCGCGGTTGGCCAGGGCGTCGGCCCGTTCGTTTTCGGGATGGCCGCTGTGGCCGCGGACCCAGTGCCAGTGCACGTCGTGGGTACGAGTGGCGGCGTCGAGGCGTTGCCAGAGATCCTGGTTCTTGACCGGTTTCTTCGCGGCGGTGCGCCAGCCGTTGCGCTTCCAGTTGGCCAGCCATTCGGTGATGCCCTTGCGCACGTACTGGGAATCGGTGGTGATGTGGATCTCCACGGGACGCTTGAGCGCCTCCAGGGCCTGGATGGCCGCCATCAGCTCCATGCGGTTGTTGGTGGTCTCGCGCTCGGCGCCATACAGTTCCTTTTCCGTGTCGCCGTAACGCAGTACCACCCCCCAGCCGCCCGGGCCGGGATTGCCGCGACAGGCACCATCGGTGAAGGCTTCGACTTTTCCACTCAAGGGGCGTTCTCCGTTGAACAGGTCGGGTTGCGCGGGGTGGGCTCCGCCACCCCGGCCGGCCGCAGCGCCCGCCGGGGACGCCAGCGGGGTCGAATGGGCGTGAGGGTGCTGACCCGCTTGCGGGCCACCAGCACGTAACCGGCACCCAGGATCGGCCAGAGCCGCCGGCCCAGCCGGTCGAGGAAGGCCAGGCGGTGAAGGATACCCGAATGCTGCACGGGAAGGCGCCAGAAATAATGGCGCAGCACCGTCACTTCGAAGCCCAGCAGCGCCAGCCAGTCCCGCACCCGCGCGGCGCTGTAGAAACGGCCGCACCAGGGCAGGCGCCCTCGCCAGCCCAGCGTCCAGCGCCAGAACTGCCAGGGGCTCAGCGGATTGAATCCCAGGATCACCACATGGCCCTCCGGCACCAGGGCCCGCTCGACCTCGCGCAGCACCTCGTGCGGAGACGAGGTGAACTCGAGCACATGGGGCAGCAGCACCACGTCGAGGCTGTCACCGCGTACCGGCAGCGCCGGTGCCTCGCCCCGGAACAGGCCGGGCTCCTCCCCATCGCAGACGCCGCCACGGATATCCATCAGGAGCCGCCGCGAAACCCGGCTGTGATCCTGAAAGGCGCGCTGTGCCGGGCTGCCGAGCTGCAGGAGGTGATATCCGAACAGGTTGCCCAGCACCTCCCCAAGCTGGCCGTGCTCGGTTTCCAGCATCTCCTCCCCCAGCGGTGTGGCGTACCAGCGATCCAGCGCCTGCCAGGGATTGAGGCCGGGGGCGCAACGGCTGGCGTAGGGCTGCCGGTGCCTTTTCGTCCGCTTGCGCATGCCAAATGCCAAATGGGTCCCGTTCCCGTCGCCGGTTTGGATTATGATGACCACCGGTTTGCGGTCTTCCGGCAACCGTTTTACCATGTTCCACGAGCTTTTGCCGCCAAATCACGGACCAACAAGAAAAAATGCCCCGTCTCCTCCTGCTCCCGCTGTTCGCCCTGCTGACCGCCTGCAACACCCTGTCCCTGCGGCCCGCACCGGCGCCGGAGGCACCCGCCCCCAGCACGGCCGAAACCGCCAGCCTGCCGGCCGACGCCGATTACCCCGCCGCCCTCTGGCCCGCGGAACAGGCCCGCCTGGCCACCGAAACGCCGCCGGCGTCCACCACGCCCGTGGATCTCTGGGCGCGGATTCGGGCCGGTTTCGGTCTGCCCGACGTGGAGCATCCCCGCGTAAAGGCCCAGCTCGACTGGTACGCCCGGCACCCTGCCTACATGGCGCGGGTGGCCGAACGGGCCCGCCCCTACCTGCGACACATCGTGGAGATGGTGGAGGACAGCGGCCTGCCGAACGAGATCGCCCTGCTGCCCATCGTCGAGAGCGCTTTCCAGCCCTTCGCCTACTCCCATGGTCGGGCTGCCGGGATCTGGCAGTTCATCCCGTCCACCGGCCGGCGTTACGGCCTCAAACAGAACTGGTGGTATGACGGCCGACGCGACGTGCTGGCCTCCACTCGCGCCGCCATCGCCCTGCTGGACAATCTCTACCGGGAATTCGACGGCGACTGGCTGCTGGCCCTGGCCGCCTACAACTCCGGCTCCGGCACGGTGCGCAGGGCCGTGCGCAACAATCGCCGGCGCGGTCGTCCCACCGACTTCTTCCACCTGCGCTTGCCCCGTGAAACCCGCGCCTACGTGCCCAAGCTGCTGGCCCTCAAGAAGCTGATCGCGGCCCCTGAAAAATACGGCCTGAATCTGCCGCCGATCCCGGATCGGCCCTATCTGGCGGAAGTGCACCTGGACGCCCAGATCGATCTGGCCCGGGCGGCCGAACTGGCGGAGATCCCGCTGGACGAACTCTACCGCCTGAACCCCGGCTTCAACCGCTGGGCGACCGCGCCGGATGGCCCCCACATCCTGCTCATTCCCCGCGATCGGGTCGAGGCCTTCGCCGAGGGACTGAAGAACCTGCCGCCGGAGAAACGGATCCGCTGGGTCCGCTACCGCATCCGCCAGGGCGACACCCTCAGCACCATCGCCGTGCGGCACAACGTAAGTATCGCCACCCTCAAGCGGGTGAACGGCATCCGCGGCTCACGCCTGCGCGCCGGGCACAGCCTGATGATCCCCGTCGCCAGTCGCAGCGCCCGTGAATATCGCCTGAGCGCCGATCAGCGCCAGAAGCGCATGCAGAACATTCGCCACCAGGGCCGGAAGGTCGTGCACATCGTGCGGCCGGGCGACACCTTCTGGGATCTGGCCCGCGCCCACGGCGTGAACGTGCGCGCCCTGGCAAAATGGAACGGCATGGCGCCGCGCGATCCCCTCGTTCCCGGCCAGAAACTGGTCATCTGGTCCCGCCGCGGCCAGGCCGCCGCCGACCGGCTGACCCCCGTGAATTTCACCCCGCCGCCGCAACGCCGTGTCACCAGGCGCATCGGCTACCGCGTGCGCAAGGGTGACTCCCTCGCCCGCATCTCCCGCAAGTTCCGCGTCAGCATCAACCAGTTGCGCAAATGGAACAACCTGCCCCGGGGCAAATATCTCCAGCCCGGCCAACGCCTCACTGTCTACGTGGACGTGACGGCCCAGTCGAGCTGAGCACCGTCACGAACAATCCAACGCAAAGACGCGAAGGCGCGAAGATCGCAAAGATTGTTGGAGTGGCAGACCGGTTCAGGCGCAACAGAACCGGCCCACTTGTCCCATCCACGAAGTCTGTCCCATCACAAGCCATCCTGCTTCGCGTCCTTTGCGCCTTCGCGTCTTTGCGTTGGATTTTCACCCATCGATGAGGTGGCACTTCACGACCCGTCCGTCGGTGAGGGTGACGGGTTCGGGATAGCTTGCTGAGCAGACCGGCATGGCATCAGGGCAGCGGGGGTGGAAGTGGCAGCCGGAGGGCGGCTCGATGGGGGACGGGAGTTCGCCCTCGAGGCGGATGATTTCGCGGCCGTCGGTGTCGAGGGTGGGGACGGCGGAGAGGAGCGCCCGGGTGTAGGGGTGGCGGGGATCGTCGAGGATGGCGTCCACCGGGCCCTGCTCGACGATGCGGCCGAGGTACATCACGGCC
>JALSSV010000064.1 GCA_026984045.1 Chromatiales bacterium
CCACGTCGTGGGCCAGGTAGGCGACCACCGAGAGGTTGTGAGTGATGAACAGGTAGGCAAGATCCAGACGCTGCTGCAGATCCTTGAGCAGGTTGAGGGTCTGGGCCTGTACCGAGACGTCCAGCGCCGAGGTGGGTTCGTCGCAGACGAGGAGTTTCGGCTCCACCGCCAGGGCGCGGGCGATGCAGATCCGCTGACGCTGACCGCCGGAGAACTCGTGGGGATAGCGTTGCGCCGCTTCCGGCGGCAGGCCCACCTGTTCCAGCAGTTCCGCGACCCGCCGGGCCCGCTCGGCCGGAGTGCGGACGATGCCCTGGGCGCGCATGCCTTCCTCGACGATGTGGCGGACCATCATGCGTGGATTCATGGCGGAAAAGGGATCCTGGAAGATGATCTGCAGTTGCGATCGCAGGCGGCGCATCTCTGGGGGTGACAAGCGCAGCAGATCGGTGCCGTCGAAACGCACCTCGCCGGCCGTGGGTTCGATGAGCCGCAGCAGGGCCTTGCCCGTGGTGGTCTTGCCACATCCCGACTCGCCCACCAGGGCCAGGGTTCGCGCGGCGGGAATGCGCAGATCCACCCCGTCCACCGCGTACACGTGGCCCACCACCCGCTTGAACAGGCCCTTGCGGATGGGAAAGTGGACTTTCAGATCGCGCACTTCGAGCAGCGGCTCGGCTTCGCCGGCCGGCGCCTCGGCGACCTCGCTCGCGACCGGGGGACGGGCCACGCGCGGCGCATCGATGCCCGGCTGGTAGCGCAGACAGCGCACGCCGTGGGGCTCGCCCTCCTCTGCCAGCTCGATCCAGGTCGGGGTCTGTTCGTGGCAGCGCAGCCAGGCCTCGTCGCAGCGCTCGGCGAAACGGCAGCCGGTGAAATGCCGGCTGAGCGGCGGCACCGTGCCGCTGATGGTTTCGAGACGCCGGCCGCGCTTGCGGCGATCGGGCACCGCGGCGAACAGCTTGCGGGTATACGGATGCAAGGGATGACCGAAGAGATCCTGGCGGCTTGCGGCCTCGACGATCTGCCCGGCGTACATCACGGCCACGTGATCCACCGTTTCGGCGACGATGCCGAGATCGTGGGTGATGAGCAGCATGGCCATGCCCGTCTCCTCCTGGATCTTCGCCAGCAGGTCCAGCACCTGGGCCTGAATGGTCACGTCGAGGGCAGTGGTGGGCTCGTCGGCGATCAGCAGATCCGGTTCGCCGGCCAGGGCCATGGCGATCATCACCCGCTGCTTCATGCCGCCGGAGAGCTGGTGGGGATAGTCGTCCACCCGCCGCGCCGGCGCCGGAATGCCCACCGCCTCCAGCAGTTCCACGGCCCGCTCGCGCCGGGCACGCCCGCGCAGCCCAAGATGCTGTGCCAGCACCTCGCCGATCTGCTCGCCCACGGTCATCACCGGGTTGAGGGAGGTCATGGGCTCCTGGAAGATCATGCTGATCCGGTGGCCGCGCACGCCGCGCATCTGCTGCTCGGAGAGATCCAGCAGATCCCGGCCGTCGAACCACACCTCGCCGCCGCTGATCCGCCCGGCCGGGCGCGGCACCAGTTGCAGCAGGGCCAGGGCGGTCATGGACTTGCCGCAGCCCGACTCGCCCAGCAGGGCAAAGGTCTCGCCGCGGCGGATGCGGAAGTCCACACCGTCCACGGCACGCACGGCCCGCGCCCCCTGGCCGAAGGTCACCCGCAGATCGCGCACCTCGAGCAGGATGTCGCCGCTCATGCCGGCTGCTCCCGCAGGCGCGGATCGAAGGCGTCGCGCACGGCGTCGGCGAACAGGTTGGCCGAGAGCACCAGGGCGAACATGAACACGAAGGCCGCCGCCAGCGACCACCACACCACCGGCTCGCGGGCCAGCTCCAGGCGGGCGCCGTTGATCATGTTGCCCCAGGAGAGGGTGGCCGGATCCACGCCCACGCCCACGTAGGAGAGCACCGCCTCGGCCAGCACCAGGCCGCTGAAGTCGAGCACCACGATGATCAGCACGATGTGCAGCACGTTGGGCAGCACGTGTCGGCCGAGAATGGTGAAGTGGCCCACGCCGAAGGCCGTGGCCGCCTGGATGTAGTCCATCTCCCGCAGCTTGAAGGTCTCCCCCCGCAGCAGACGGCAGAGGGTGGTCCAGGAGGTGATGCCGAGAATCACGCACAGGGCCAGCAGGCGCAGATCGGCGCGGTCGGTGGCGGTCTCGAACAGATCCGGGTGGTTGGCGATGTAGACCTGGATGGAGAGCACCGCGGCGGCGATGAGCAGCACGCCCGGAATCGAGCTGAGGGTGGTGTAGAGATACTGGATCACGTCGTCCACCCAGCCGCGGAAGTAGCCGGCCATGATCCCGAGCAGGATGGCGAAGGGCAGCATCACCAGCGTGGTGAGGGTACCGATCACCAGCCCGGTGCGGATGCTCTTGATGGCCAGATAGAGCACGTCCTCTCCCACCTTGTCGGTACCGAAGACGTGCCAGTGGCGGCTCCACAGGGCGAACAGGCAGACCGTCACCAGCAGCAGGCCGAGGGTGACGAGGATCGCCCGCCAGGGCAGCTCCGTGCGCCCCCGCAGGATGCGCCCGAGCGCCACCCCCACGCTCTGCTGCCAGCGACGGGCCAGCCGCCAGGCCAGCAGCTGGGCGGCGAACAGCGTCAGCCCCAGCCCCAGCGCCAGGCCCGCCAGGCCGGTGCGCAGGATGTCGGGCAGGCGCTCGGCGGGATCGGCCAGATGGGCGCCGCCGTGGCGCAGGCGCGGATGGAGGCGCACCTGCCGCCCGTCGGGCAGGGTCACGGTCTCGCGCGAAAGCAGGGTCATGGCGAAGGGGGCCGAATAGGTCTTCTCGGTGCCCTGGCGCAGGGTCGCCAGCAGCCCGTCGAGCAGGGTCACCACCTCCACCGCGTACTGGGTCTCGCGCTGGCCATCCACCGCCGGCAGGGGCTTGCGAAAGTGCACCGAGTCGAGCAGGCCGGTGGCAAGAAAGGCCAGCAGGACCACCGCCGCCACCGCCGCGCGGCGCTGACGGAAGACCTGCCGCCAGGGCTGGCGCAGATGTTCGCGATGGCGGATCCAGGCGCCCAGGAAGAGGGCCCCGGCGAGCAACAGGAAAATCAGCCGATCGGTCCACAGATAGACGGGCAGCACGCCGAAGGCCCCGGGCAACAGACGCCAGGCCAGGCCCAGCAGAAAGACCACCAGGGCGGGTTTCCAGAAAAGGCGGCACAGTCCGTCCATGCCCTACTCCAGCCGCACCCGCGGATCCACCAGCGTATAGGAGATGTCGGTGAGCACCAGGCCGGCGATGTAGAGTACCGAACCGAGGAACACCATGGCCCGCACGATGGCGAAGTCCTGGGCCTGGATGGCGTCGATGGTATAGCTGCCGAGGCCGGGGATGCCGAAGAAGGATTCCAGCAACAGGCTGCCCATGAACAGCAGGGGAATGATCACCACCGCGCCGGTGAGGATGGGGATCATGGCGTTCTTGAGCACGTGGCGGAACAGCACCCGCGGCTCCGAGAGCCCCTTGGCGCGGGCGGTGCGCACGTAATCCTTGTTGATCTCCTCGAGAAAGATGGTGCGGTACCAGCGGGTGCCGCTGCCGATCCCGCTCACCACGCCGATCACGATGGGCAGAATCAGGAACTTGAAGGCATTGGTCCCCCCGTCGTAGCCGGAGATCGGCACCAGGTGCAGCAGCTTGCCCACCAGGTACTGGCCGCCGATGATGTAGAACAGGGTGGAGATGGACATCAGCACCACGCACAGCACCACGCCCCACACGTCGATGTAGGTGGCGCGGAAGAAGGCCAGCAGCATGGCGAAGCTGATGTTGACCAGAATCCCCGCCAGGAACACCGGCACCGCGATGGCCAGCGAGGGCCACATGCGCTGGCGGATGTCCCAGGCGATGTCACGGCCGTCGTCGGCGCGCCCGAAGCGGAAGGCAAACAGGCTGACCGACTTGGTGAAGAAGATGGTGTCGGTGAACCGTTGCAGACCCTGGGCCCCGGCGTTGTACAGCAACGGCTTGTCGTAACCGCGCTCGGCCTTCCACTTCTCGATGGCCTCGGGGGTGACCCGCTTCACCCCCAGGTGCATGCGGGCCATGTCATCGGGGCTGTTGACCACGAAGAACAGGGTGAAGGTGAGCAGGTTCACCCCGATGAGGATCGGGATGGCATAAAGCAGGCGGCGGACGATGTAGGCCAGCATGCTCAGATCCTCTCCCGGGCCGAGGCCCGCTCGCGCCGCCGCCAGGCCACGAAGGCCGGTATCAGGGTCAACGCCAGGCTGCCGAACAACAGCCAGACGGGCCACAGCACCGGCCGGTTCCACTCGGCCCGCAACCGCTCGCGCAGGGCGGGATCGATGCGCCGGTACATGAGGGTGTTGTGGGCCATGAGGTTGGGCTTGGCGTTGTGATACCAGGCATGATGCAGGGTGAACTGGCGGGGATGGAAGCCCCAGATCCAGGGCGCGTCGCGGCGCGCGATGCCCACCAGGCGGCGAATGAGGGCCAGCCGCTCGGGGCCATTGTCCATGTTCTTCATCCGCTCGAACAGGGCATCGAACTCGGGATTGGCGTAGTTGGCCGCGTTCTCTCCGCCATGCCTTACCTTGCCGTTGGGGCCATAGAGCAGGAACAGGAAGTTCTCGGGATCGGGATAGTCGGCGTTCCATCCCCACTGGAAGAGCTGGGCGTTGCCCTTGCGCATCTTCTCCTGGAAGCGGTTGTAGTCGGTGTTGCGGATCACCAGTTGCAGATCGATCTTGCGGAACTGCTTGCGCAGCCAGTCGAAACGCGCCTTGTCCTCGGGGCCGCCACCGGTCACGTCCAGGTGGATGATCAGCGGCTTGCCGGTGTCCGCGTCACGCCCGTGGGGATAGCCCGCCTCGGCCAGCAGGCGTTTGGCCTCGGCGATGGACTTGCGCACGGGCCGGCCGTCCCGCCAGTCGTAGACGTAGGGATTGATGCCCTCGCGGCCTTCCTCGTAGCCGAAGATCCCGGGCGGGATCGGCCCCTGGGCGGGGATGCCACGGCCGTTGGCGAAGATGGCGATGTACTCCTCGTAGTCCACGGCGATGGAGATGGCCCGGCGCAGCAGGCGCGCCCGCCGCGAATCGCCTCCCACCACCGGATCGAGCATGTTGAAGCCCATGTAGTAGATGGAGGCCTGCACCGCCGTCACCAGGCGGATACCCTTGGCGCGCAGCATGGGCGTCAGCGCCGCCTCGCCGGCGGCGCTGAACTGGATGGCCTGATCGAAGCTGTCGGAGCTCACGCCGGAGACATCGTAGTAGCCCTGCAGGAACTTGTTCCAGTAGGGGATCGACTCCTTTTCCAGGCTGTAGACCACCTTGTCCACGAAGGGCAGCGGCTGGCCGGCATCATCCAGCCAGCCGCGGGCGCGATCTCCCGGCTCGCCCTCGCGCGGATAGGTCTGGCCATGGAAGTTGGGATTGCGCTCGAGCACCATGCGCCGGTTGGGATTGTTCTCGGTGAGCATGTAGGCGCCGGTGCCCACGGGATACCAGTCGAGAGTGAGGTTGCGTTCGGCCATGCCCGGCTGCGAATAAAAACGATCTGCCTCCCAGGGCATGGGGGCGAAGAAGGGCATGGCCAGCCAGTAGCGCATCTGCGGATACTTGCCGCGGATCCGGATGCGGTACGTGTAGCGATCCAGCACCTCCACGTCCGCGAGGGGATAGTCGCGCAGATCCAGCCAGGCATGGCCACCGGCCGCCTCCTGCGCCTGCAGGGCGGCCTGCAGGGTGTCGCCGTACTCGCCGAGGTGGGCGAGGTAGTCGGCCATCAGGCTCTGAATGGGCGAATGGGTATGCGGATGGGCCAGGCGCTTGATCTGGTAGACGTAGTCGGCCGCCACCAGTTCCCGAGTGCCGGTATGGGGAAAGTCCGCCAGGGTGCGGATCCCTTCCAGATCCGCGGGCGAAAGATCGAGATAACGGTAGCGTCCCTGCGCGTCGCGGGCGAAGGCCGGATGGGGCTGATAGCGGATCCCCGGCCGGATGTGGATGGTGTACTCGCTCCAGGCGATGTCCGATGCCGGCGCGTCGTCCGGCAGGCGCCGGCCATCGCGATCGAAATAGGCCACCTCGGGCATCGCGGTCGCAGTCAGCGGCTCCAGGGTATAGGGGCGTTTGAGGAAGTGATACTGCAGGGGCGGCTCGTAGATCTGGCCGAGAAAGACGTATTCGTTGGAACTGTAGGCACGTACCGGATCCAGGTGCTTGGGCCGCTCGCTGAAGGAGGAATAGAGGATGTTCTGACCACGCTCGGCGGCGGGATAGGGATTGTTCCAGGGTTGCGGCCCACAGGCGGTGAGCAACAGCCCCAGCCACAGGGTCAGCCCGCCGCGCAGGAGACACCGCACGTTTTCCCCTCGCTGGCCAAAACTCACGCCCCGACGCCCTCCCGGGTGGGAACGGGGGCACGTCGCGCGGGGGAAAACGGGAAACTCGCCGGGAACAAGGTGTTCATGGACATCCTGAGCTGGTTTGGCTGGCAGCCACATCCTGCCACCGGGCCGGGAACGAGTAAATAGCC
>JALSSV010000065.1 GCA_026984045.1 Chromatiales bacterium
AATAGATTGCAAGTGGGGGTGGTACTGACCACAAAAAGGTTTTCAATACAAACGGGTCGAAACCAAATGTGAACAACATGATCAACGAACCGAACCCCCCCCGCAAAGGCGAAGAAGACCGCCACCCTCCCTATCGCATTGAGAACGAGGACGGGGTTGCGCAGGGAACCCCACACGATTGTCAACGCCTCACCTTTCGCAAGATCCTCTTCCTGTATCTGCCTGATTTCATCTTCATCCATCTCCTGGAAATCCGACACCCCAAGATGGGCAAACGTGCCGGGCAGGAACTCCCGGCACTGCACGCCCTTGCCCTGCAGGGGCCAGCGGCGGATGGCCCGCTCCGTGGCGCTCAGGCGCGTCTCGTCCAGCGGCGGCAGGTCCCGGGGGCGGGTGCTGTCCCAGGCCGTGGGGGCGTAGGTGACGGTCTTCATGCGGGCTTCACCTGCTGTTCGGCATACACCCAGCCGGGGACGGCCGGGTCCACCCTGTCGGGCTCGGCCGGCCGGGCCGCTTCCTCGCCCGGCAGGGGCCGCCATTCCCGCACCGTGTAGCCCGGATGCAGGCCCGCAGGGCCGGAATCCGGGGTTGACGCCGCGCCCCGGATTGCGCTGCAATGCATCCGGCATACGGCAGGGGCGGTTGCGGCTGGCCTGTTCATGGACAATGATGTTCATGGCTTGCCGGGCGGTAGCGGTTCGGTCGCTTCCCCGGTTTCGCTTTTCTTCTTCTGTTCCGCTTCCATCCGGTCCACGGCTTCCTCGTACGGGTCCACGAAATCCGGCCAGCGGCTGGCAAGCTCCCATTCCTCCCAGGTGCCAAGCCCCTTGGTCCGGTTCGGATATTGCTCCAGATCAGGTACGTCCGGCAGCGGGGCGTCTTTCTTCATGTATTGCAGGAGAAAGGACCACATGCCCAGAACCTCGTCGAAAGTCGCCGACACCCCCATCAGCACGGGATAGCGGATTTTCGTGTTGCGGACGAACAACCGAAAGGTGGGCGAACCGATCTGGGTATAGTGAAACGTGGAAACCGCCTCCCATTCCTCGAACGGCGTCTCCGTTGGCTCCCGGAACAGCAGCGGATGGGCCGGCGTGCGGACCATGCCAGTCGTGCGGTCGAAAACCACCTGGCGGGGTTTGAGCAAACGGGATGCAATAAAAAAAAGTAACGCCAAACTCAGCCCAACGACAAACAGCCAGAAACTCGTATCGTCATCGAACGATCGAACCAATAGCCCAGCACCGCCCATCGTTGCGGCCACAAGCGAAAAATTCCGCAACAGATACAGCCACATCCCCATCCCCCAGCTCGGGGAGATCCGAAGCTCACGGTCGTCGAGTTCTTCAGCGCCGACCACTTCGAATGGCCGCGTGATCTCCCGTGGCAGCTTGCGGATGCCGTACTTTTCCATGTACCGCTGCCAGAAGCCCTTCTTCCGCAGGCGGGGGTGGATGCTTCTGGGCCGAAGGCGTTTCACGGTCACAGCGCGCGCATCCCCTTGTATTCGGCGTCCGCGGAAAGTTCGATGGGCTCCAGGCCCCGGGCGGCCGTTATGGATGGCTCTCCGGTATCCGGTGACTTGCCGCTCACTCTCACCCGTCCGGCCGGCCGGATGGCGCCCTCCACGGCCGCCTTTCGCCAGGCTTCGGCCTCTTCCCCGGTCCAGCGCAGGGGCGCCAGGGGCAGACGGTAACGACCGTCTCCGTACAAGTCCAGCCACAGCCGCACCTCGATGCGCCGGACGTCCCGCGGGACGGGCAGCCACTGGCGCACGCTGCGCGGGCCGTTGCCGAAGCCGGTGCGGATCCGCAGATTGCGCTCCTCCGCCCGCCGGCGTTCGCCGTGGCGGGTGATCTCCCACCATTCCACGAACAGGCGGCTTTGGTCTTCGATGTAGTTGGGGAGATGGACGGCCAGCTCGGCGCGGCTTTCGCCCGTGAGCGGGGTCTTCACCCGCAGATCGGCCACTGGGCGGCAGATGGCGTCGAGCAGGTCGTCATGGGCGCTGCGCGGTTGCAGGTACCAGACGTGGAACCGGCTTTCGACCGGATCGCCGGGCCGGTAGCCCGCGAAACGGCCGGCACGGTCGGGCGCCGCGCCCGTGGGCAACGCGAGCTCATCCTCCGCCGGCGGGGCAACGCTGAAAGGTCCGTTGGCCAGCCATTCCTCCAGGGGCGTGTCTTCGCGGAAGACCCAGATCAGCAGGGCCACGCCGGCCAGCACGACGCCCAGGCCAATGAGGGCAACGGTACCCGCGGCGCCGATCCCCGAGGCGAGCAGCCCGCTCGCCTCGAGCCCCAGAAGGGAGTACACCGCCCCCGTGGCCTGCAAGCCGCTGCCGACGGCGCCAGCGGCGAAGCCCAGGGTCATCACGCCATGGGCGATGGCCGCATCGTCTCCCTCGTGGGCGTTGCGCAGCATGTCCTGAAAGGAGAGGCCGGCGCTGTACACATTGGCGACAAGACCCAAACCTCCGGCCCAAAACGACGCTGTGGCAATTTTTCGTCTGAGAATTTTCAATGTCGAATTTGCAATGATGATTTGCTGGTTGACCCTGAGTTCATTCAGATACGCGGCCAGTGCCAATGTGTCGGCGATGGCATTGCCAAACTCGTTTGCCAAACGAGTTCTATCATTATCCTCCGGTGAAGCTTTTCGAAACGCGACAAGCGCATTCTGCAAATTCCACCCCTCCAGCACGACGACGATGGGCAACAGCAGCTTCATGATGCCGTGTTCGTCCTTGAGGGTTTCGGCCAGCGCGGGCAGTCCCCGAACCTTGCGCCAGAGCCAGACCTCGACGTTTACGCGGTCGAACGAACGTTCCCGGAAGCGTTTCTTCATGCGGGTCCGGGAAAGGCCCCTGCCCTCCCGGTAGGCCGCAAGGCTGGTGCTGCCCACCACGTTGCCCTTGTTGTCCTCAATGATGATTGGGCCGCCGGGGCCTTGCGCGGTCTGCGCATCGCCGCCATCGAACCTGCGCCGGGCCGGATAGGGAATGTCACGCTCCACCTCGCGCAGCCGCATGGCCGCGATGTCGAATTCGGCCGCCAGCTCGTCGGGCAGCCGGCCACGGAGAAATGCCCCGAGGTCGACGTCCTTTTTCGCCACCCGCGGAACCAGCCCGGCTTCCACGAGCAGTTCGACCAGCGACGTTTGCAGGGAGGAATACCGCGCCTCGGCCGCGATGCCGGCATAGTGTTCCAGAAAGCCGACGAGAAAGGCGGCGCTTCGCCGGCCGAGCCGGGCCAGGGTGTGTGCATCGATGAGGGGCGAGAAGGCGGCGGCCGGGAGATTTCCGCTCATGGTATTCCCGGTGGCGGAACCGGTTTCCGCTGGCAGAAACAAACGCGCATGCAGCGGGTGGCCTTCCAGCAGGCCGCCGATGCGGGCCAGCAGGCGCCTGCCGCTGCTGTTGCGCTCGATTTCCAGCAGCCGTTTCTGGCTGGGCGGTTCGGTTTCCAGGTGCAGATCCAGCTTGTATTCGTGGTCGCCCAGTTTCGCCAGAAGCAGGTTGGCCAGTTCGTAGCGCTGGCCGCTGTGCGGTCCGTCGTGGGCGAGACGGTCCGTGGCGGGCAGCGTGCAGTAGTCGTCCCAGGCCGCCAGCAGTTGGGGGAAATGTTCGTTTTCCGGCGACAGCCAGGCGACGAGGGCGTCGCGGGCTTCGACGATCCGCGCGCGCAACTCGGCCCGGCGCCGGGTGCCCAGGGCGGTCTGGATGTCTTCGAGGCTCAGCCGCTTGCGCCATTCGGCGCGCAGTTTCCGGGCCTGCTCCCATTCGCCCTGGCGCGGCTGACCGGGGTAGGTTTCGACGTTGGCGGTTTCCACTTCCGGGTGTTCGACGAAGAAGTACTGGTTGGCCAGCACCGCCGAATCGAACCAGGGCGCATAGGGATGCCGGTGCCGGTTGGCCGGATCGGCGAGCTCCTCGATGTATTCGGCCAGATTCCGCCAGGCGTTCTGATGCTCGGCGGCCAGGGCGCGGGCGACGCCGAGGGGATCGTCGAGATACACCACGGGGATGTTGGCCTTGCGGTGCAGGCGGATGTGGATGAGCCGGTCGTTGGCGTGTTCGACGTTCTCGACGCGGGCCTTGCGGCCTTCCGGGGGCTGGACGGGAAAGCCGGCGTCGAAGCCGGACAGGTCGATCTGCTGCAGGCGGGCGGCCTGCTGTTCGGCGATCACGTCCTGCGTGTAGCCCTGTTCTTCGGGCATGGGCGGCAGGTGGTCGGGGTGGAGGCGGAAGTCGTCCGGATCCATGCCGCCGAGCATGTTGATCCGGGCCCAGGACCATTGCACGTCGGCATAGGCCATGCGGATGTCCTGCTCCACGTCGTCGAGGCGGTAGGGCAGGAGGATCCGGTCGTCCTTCTCGACGGTGGCCGGGCGCACGTCCCGGCCGGCGTACTTGTGCAGGTTGACGTCACGGAACCGGCCCTGGGGCAGCACTTCGAGTTCGCGCCAGAGGTAGCCGCCCTTGAAGATGTAGAGCCAGCCGGGGGCGCGGGGCACGGCGCATTTCGCCGGGTCCGGCTCGGGGGTGGTGTAGACCCGCGGCAGGACGGGGACGAGGACGTTCTTCTCGGGGGTGGGCGCTTCGTCCCGCCCTCGCGTGGCGGCCTTGCCCAGGGGCAGGTTGTACCAGGTGAAGCGGGTGTCCTTGTATTTGAGGAAGACCTTGCCGGTGCCCCGGGAGGGCATGATCAGTTCCCGGTTGCGGCCCTTCTGCTCCCCGGCGCCGAGGGGCACTTCCAGGCACTCGCCCCGGTGGATGCGCGCGTAGGCCGGGTTGACGGCGGTGTCAGTCATCGTGGCCTTCCCCGCCGAGGCCTTTTTCCAGGCCGGCGTGTTCCCCGGCCTGGGTGAAGTCGATCCGCTCGGGCTGGTCGCCTTCGTCCAGCGCCGCGCCGCCTTCGATCGCCAGGGCCGGGGGCTTGCCCGCGCCCGGCTGCATCAGGGGCATGGGCGGGGTGTTGCGGTTGTTGGAGACCATCAGATCGCCCTGGCGCACGGCGGGGATGCCTTCGATCATGACGTTGGGCGAGGCGGTGACGAACTCGGCCTTGCCCTTGATGGTGCCCGAGCGGACGCCGCCGCAGGAACCGCCCTCGTCGCCGGAGCTGGTGGCGAAGATGCTGTCCTTGTGGCAGGCGGGCTGGCCGTTGATGAACACGGTGCCGGCGGTCTGCGCGGCGTCGGCCGATTTGGCCACGTTGCGGTAGGCCTGGGGGCGGCACTTGTCCGGGGTCTTGCACACGTCCGGGCTGCTGACGGTGCCGCCCGAATCGGCGTGCACGGCGGTGCGGCCGTTGATGAGGACGTTGCCCATGGGATGTTCCTCCTTGAAATGTCGGCCACGGGTGTCCGCTGGTTGCGCCGGTCCCTGGCCTGGATCTGGATTTTTCATCGATTCCCCGATGGCGGGAACCAAAAAAAGGTTATCAGGGTATCGATGGTGAACTTGTGACACCGTTCACAATTCGCTCGTCTCCAAGCAATGCGAATTCCCTCACGCCGGCAGGCGGCCGAAAAGCCGCACCAGGTGGCGCAGGCGGCCGGCGGCGTCCTCCGGCACCCACTCCCAGGTGAAACGCCAGCGCCAGTTGCCCTCGGCGGTACCGGGGGTGTTCATGCGGTGTTCGCTGCCGAGGGCCAGCACGTCCTGCAGGGGCAGGACGGCCAGGCGGGAGACGCTGGCCAGGGCCAGGCGGATGAGCGGCCAGGGCATGTCGGCCGGTTCGCAGCCCAGGTAGTCGGCGAGCAGGGGGCGCAGGCGCGCTTCGTTCTGGCAGTACCAGCCGAGAGTGGTGTCGTTGTCGTGGGTGCCGGTATAGATCACGCTGTTGGGGATGACGTTGTGGGGCAGGTAGGGATTCTCCGGCCCGCCGTCGAAGGCGAACTGCAGGATCTTCATGCCCGGCAGGCCGAAGCGATCCCGCAGGGCCTCCACCTCGGGAGTGATGATGCCGAGATCCTCGGCCACCAGCGGCAACTGGCCGAACACGGCGAAAAGACGCGAGAGAAGCGCCTCGCCCGGGGCCTTCGCCCACCAGCCATGCTCGGCGGTCTCATCCGTGGCCGGGATCTCCCAGCAGGCCTCGAAGCCCCGGAAGTGGTCGATGCGCACCAGATCGAACAGCTCGAGCTGGGTACCCATGCGTTCGATCCACCAGCGGAAGCCGTCTTCCTCCATGCGCTCCCAGTGGTAGTGGGGATTGCCCCAGCGCTGGCCGGTGGCCGAGAAGTAGTCGGGCGGTACGCCGGCCACCACTTCCGGTCGGCCTTCGGCATCGAGCTTGAACAGTTCCCGGTGGGCCCAGACGTCGGCGCTGTCCCAGGCCACGAAGATGGGCATGTCGCCAAACAGGCGGATCCCCCGTTCCCGGGCGTAATCGCGCAGCGCCCCCCACTGGGAGAAGAACAGGTACTGGATGAACGCCTGCAATTCAATGGCCTCGGCGTTTTCCTCGCGGGCCCGTTGCAGGGCCGCGGCCTGGCGATCGCGCAAGGGACGGGGCCAGTCCGCCCAGCTGCCGTGAGGATGGCGCTGGCGCAGGACCATGAACAGGGCAAAGTCTTCCAGCCAGTGGCGGTGGCGATGTCGGAAGGCCTTGAACGCCTCCCATTGGTCGGCGTGGGCGTGCTGCTGAAAGCCCGCCCAGGCCTGGGCCAGGCACACCTCGCGGCGGTCGGCTTCGAATCCCGGCGGCAGCCAGCCGCGTTCCTGCAGGCCGTCCAGATCGATGAAATCGGGATTGCCGGCATGGGCCGAGAGACACTGATAGGGAGAGCCATCCTCATGGGTTGGCCCGAGGGGCAGTACCTGCCAGACGCTGACGCCGGCGGCGGCCAGGAAGTCGATGAAACGCCGGGCCTCGGCTCCCAGCTCACCGTGTGGGCGGGGCCCCGGGAGTGAGGTGGGATGCAAAAGGATCCCGGCCCGGCGGCGATCCAGAACGAGGGGCTGGGACGTATCGGGATTCATCAACCAGGCTGCTTGCCGCCGCGCATCACCCCGCCCATGGCCGGCGCGCCGGTGCCGTGGGTGAAGACTTCGGAGAGGTAACCCGGCGGTTCCTCGCCCAGGATCTGGTAGAGATTGGACAGGTGCAGGCGGAACAGGTGCTCGAAGTCGCTCACCGACTCGGCCGGATTGTAGTCGCCAAACCACCAGAACCAGTCGGAGCCTTCGCAGATGGCCAGTTGCCGCTCGGCCCGCTGCCGGTGTTCACCGTCGAGGCGATCGATGACTGCATCGTAGCGGTGCTTGGCATCGCCCAGCATGTCCCAGCCACGGTTCTTGTCGGGCTCGCCGATCCAGGTGGAGAAGGTGCCATAGACCCAGCTGCCGGCCACGATGTGCGGCAACGTGGTGATGGCGCAGTGCTGGCGCAGGCATTCCGAATAGGTGGTCAGTTCCAGATCGGGGTGGCTGGCGAGGCGCCGGTAGAGCGCCTGCAGGAAATGGTAACCGTTCTCGGGGTAGTACTCCCAGGCATTCTCGCCGTCGAGGATGATGGAGACCATGCGGTTGGGCTCGTTGCGGCAGGCTTCGGCGATGTTCTCCAGATGGCCGATCAGATTGGCCACGGCGTCGTCGGCATGCCAGCCCGAATAGGTGAAGCCGATGAGATCGGAAAGGCCGTCGTCGCGGAAGAAGATCACCGGCTGGGCGCCTTCCAGCCGGTAGGGCTTGTGGATGCACTGTTCGCCCTCGCCCGCCGCCTCCATGCCGGCGGCATGGAGGGAGTTGCGCAGCACGCTTTCGCCGCTGGCGGTCCAGTGAAAGCCGTATTCGCCCAGCAGCCGGAGGGTGGCGTCACTGACGCTGCCCTCGGAGGGCCAGCAGCCGCGGGGCCGCATGCCGAAGCAGCGCTCGAAGGTGTGGATGCCCTGCTCCAGATGCCAGCGCACCCGCTCCTCGCCGCCGGGATACTCGGCCAGATGCGGCAGCGGTGCCTCGGGCATGGCCTCGCGGGCGCTGTGGATGTCGAGCAGCAGCGGCATGATGGGATGGGCATAGGGGGTGACCGACAGCTCCACCTGGCCGCGCTCGGCCAGCTTGCGGTAGCGGGGGATGATGTCGCGCAGCAGATCACCGATGATGCCGAGCAGCTCGCGCCGGTCGTGCAGGGAGAAGACCTGACCCTTGTCGAGCAGCACCTTGACCCGGGCATCCTCCCGGCGCACCGTCTCGCCCAGCCAGGCGAGGTGATACCACACCAGCAGATCGGCCAGGAACTGATCCGAAACGTAGACCAGCGAGTCGGGATGCTCCAGCAGCCAGCGGGAATAGGTGGCCAGGCGCGCGTAGGGCGGGAACCGCTTGATGAGATGCTGTTCGTTGGCTCGCAGGCAGGCGCGGATCAGGCTGATCCGCTGCTCGGGATGCCCCGGCAGGGCCGGCTCGCCCAGCGCCGCCAGCAGGGGGTCGGTGATGGCCTGGCTGTTGTGCAGGAAGGCATCCACCTGCCGGGCATAGTCCTCGATCTGCTCGAGCAGCACCGGCGCGAAGTTGACCACGGCCCGCGCCTCGGGTACCGACTCGAGGTGCGCGGCCATGTCCACGTAGTCCTTGATGGCGTGCAGGTAGGTCCAGGGCAGGTGATAGGCGCCGCTGCGCAGATCCCGGTACTCGGGCTGGTGCATGTGCCAGTAGAGAACGACCTTCAGCCTACCGGACATGGTGCAGTTCCTGCCCCAGCATCTCCGGCACCACCAGCACCACCCCGCCGGGGGTGACGTGGAAGCGCCTGGCGTCCTCTTCCGGATCCTCGCCGATCACCATGCCGTCGGGAATGTGGCAGCCCTTGTCGATCACGGCACGCCGGATCCGGCAATGGCGGCCGATGGTCACCTCCGGGAGGATCACCGCATCCTGGAGGGTGGACCAGGAGTTGACCACCACCGAGGAAAACAGCAGCGAATGGCGCACCACCGCGCCGGAGATGATGCAACCGCCGGAGACCATGGAATCCACCGCCATGCCGCGCCGGTCGTCGTCGTCGAACACGAACTTGGCCGGCGGGAGCTGTTCCTGGTAGGTCCAGATGGGCCACTGGGTGTCGTACAGATTCAGCTCCGGGGTCACGCCGATAAGCTCGAGGTTGGCCTCCCAGAAGGCATCCACGGTGCCCACGTCCCGCCAGTAGGCCTGGGTGCCCGTCTCCTTGTCGAGGAAGTCGTAGGCGAAGGCCCGGTAGTTGCGGATCACCGCGGGGATGATGTCCTTGCCGAAGTCGTGGCTGGAGTTGCGGGTATCGGCGTCCCTGATCAATTGCTCGAACAGGAAGGCCCGGTTGAAGACGTAGATTCCCATGGAGCACAGGGCCACGTCCTCCTTGCCCGGCACGGGCTTCGGGTTGGCCGGCTTTTCCTCGAAATCGACGATCCGCCCCTCGTCGTCCACCGTCATCACCCCGAAGGCGTGGGCCTTTTCGAGGGGCACCTCGATGCAGCCCACGGTCACGTCGGCGGCATTCTCCACGTGTTCGGCCAGCATGGCGCCGTAGTCCATCTTGTAGATGTGATCGCCGGCCAGGATCAGCACCAGATCCGGCTTGTGACTGCGGATAATGTCCAGGTTCTGATAGATGGCGTCGGCAGTGCCCGTATACCAGGAGGTGGCCACCCGCTGCTGGGCCGGCAACAACTCCACGAACTCGCCGAACTCGCCGCGCAGATGCCCCCAGCCGCGCTGGATGTGGGTGATGAGGGAATGGGCCTTGTACTGGGTGAGCACGCCGATGCGGCGGATCCCCGAATTGATGCAGTTGGAGAGCGGAAAGTCGATGATCCGGAACTTGCCGCCAAAGGGCACTGCCGGCTTGGCCCGCCAGTTGGTCAGATGCTTGAGACGCGAGCCCCGGCCTCCGGCCATGATCAGGGCGAGCGTGCTGCGGGTAAGTCGGCTGACGAAACGGGGCGATTCCTGGATGACCATGAACTCCTGCCTGAATGGAGGCGCCGAAAGCGATCCGCCATCGGGAACCCGGCGCGGTGGCGACCCGCGGATACCGCTTGTCCTACCCCTGCACAATAAGAGCAGGCCGGGCGATTTGCAAGCCGCTTTGCCCATACCAGCGTTCCGAATTCAAGGACAACTTGTTGTCCATATGCACAAAGCCCTTGAGGCCAGTGCGACGTTTCGTGACCGTCGGCCGCAAGGACGACGTGCAGGACGCACAAGTGTCGCGAGAGGGCAGGATGCCCAAAGCGACTGCGGGCCGTCGAGCCTACAGGGACGTATTCACGGCGTGTCACGAAACGTCGCACCGGCCTCAAGGGCGTGCCTTATGTTTGCCAGCAAGCGTCAAAACATTCGAGAATACGGAAACAGGCAATTTGCCGGCCGACACGGTACACTGTGGTTCCTGTCCCGGCGCGGGCACCACGGCTGACGCTTGCCCCATCCGGCCTCTTACCACACGCGCGCAATGGCAACGAAACCGACACCATGAGTCACATTCAGGACGATCTGCAACGCCTGCTCGAGGCCCGGCATCACGATCCCTTCGCGGTGCTCGGCCCCCACGTGGAAGGCGACCGCGCCGTGGTGCGCGTGCTGCGTCCCGGCGTGCGGGAAATCCGCCTGGGCGAGAACGGCCCGCGCCTGGAACGGCTGGGCGAGACCGATCTCTTCCAGTGGCAGGGCCCGGCCGCCGAACTGCCGGCCCGCTACAAGCTGGTCTGGCTCGACACCGAGGGCCAGCGCCACGAAGGGCACGATCCCTATGCCTTCGATCCCCAGATCCCGGACTACGATCTCTACCTGTTCGGCGAGGGCCGCCA